>DATKPM010000057.1:0-44297 GCA_035524135.1 Candidatus Acidiferrum sp.
CGGTACACGCTTTCGTTTGGAATTACGGTGCACGACGGAGAGGAAGTGACCCAGGAAGTCTTTCTGGCACTCTTCCGTCACCTGCAAATGGGGAAATCGCGGCGCAACCTTCGCGGGTGGATTTTTCGGGTGGCGCACAACCTGGCGCTAAAACAGCGGGAGGCCAACAGCTGCCGACACGGCGCGAGAGAAACAGATTGGAGCCTGGCGGAAAGACAAGCGGACCCGTCGCCGAACCCAGAGGAGCACGCTTCGGCGGCACAGAGGCGGCGGAAGCTGCTTTCTATATTTGACGCGCTGCCGGAAGAGGACCGCTGGTGCCTGCGATTGCGGGCTGAGGGGCTGAAGTATCGGGAAATTGCGCAAGTGGTGGGGATATCGCTGGGAGGAGTTTCGGTGTCGCTCACGCGATCCATCAGGCGAATGATCCGAGCGGACGGGGAATGAACGGCAAGACGATGAGCGCGAAGGAACAGCACCTGATTGACGAAGAGCTGCTGCGAATGGCGAGCGGAGAGCTTTCGAAGCGCCGGAGAGCAGAAGTGCGAGCGCATTTGGAATGCTGCTGGACCTGCCGCGAACGGCGAGAGGAGATCGAGAAGACGATTCAAGGCTTCGTTGCGGCAAGCCGCGAAGAATTGGACACGGCATTGCCGCCGATCGAAGGACCACGCGCGCTACTGAGAGCGCAACTGGCGGACCTTGCGCAGCGGGGACGGCCAGAGCGGCGAGGATTTTTGCAGTTTGCAGCAAGTTGGCGAGAAGCAGCGGCAGCGCTGGCGCTGGCGCTTGCGACGTTTGGAGGCGTGTGGCTGCACATGCAGAAAGAGTCGCGGAGTCAGATGCAGGAGAGCAGAGTTCGGCAAGTGGAAACGTTGCCCAAGTCACATTTGACGCCGGGACTGGCGCGGCGAGTGTCGCTGGCGCAGATTTGTGCTGAACCGCATGACGAAGTGCAGCGGAGCGTCTCGCGCGGAATGCAAGAGGAAGTGTTCAAAGAATATGGGATCGCCGGCGCCCCTCCGGCGAATTACGAAGTGGACTACCTGATTACGCCCGGTCTGGGCGGAGCGGACGACATACGAAACCTGTGGCCGGAGCCGCACTACGACACGAAATGGAATTCTTACGTGAAGGACCAACTGGAAGATCAATTACACGAGATGGTTTGCAACGGAAAGGTGAGCCTGGCGACGGCGCAGCAGGACATCTCGAAAAATTGGATCGACGCGTACAAGAAATATTTCCACACGGACCAACCGCTGGCAGTTCACTCGACGAGACAAGGAATGGAAACAAGTCCATCGATGATTTTGCTGAGACGAACTAGAACCCATCTGGATTTGTTGATTTCGTCGCGAATGTGCATGTTCGAGGCGCCCGCCGTTGCGGTCTGGCCGCCATGCCTACGGCAGACGGGCGGCGGGGAGACCCAGAATGACAATTTGAGATGCTGCGAGCGGCGCGCGACGCCAACAGAGCCGTTGGAAATTTGAAATGAGAGGCGAGAATTTCTAGCGCAGACGAGCGCGTGCAGGCAGGAGCCTGCACGCTCAGCAGCGTTAGAGGCGTGCGGGCGCGCCGGATTGAAGCGAGGAACGGGCAAGAGAACGCTGGTAAATCGAGAGATTTACGAAGGCCGCCTGCAGCAACGGAGCCGGAACGGAATGCTTGCGGCCACGCTCGAGAAGATCTCCAAGAATCGTATCCACCTCAACAGAAGCCCCGTTGACGAGATCGCGATACATCGAAGTGGTCATTTGAGAACTCGGATCGCGGAGCGTCGCCGCCTGCTGCTGGAGAAAACTTTCCGAGGGCGGATAGCCCCAGGCCGCTGCGATGGCGGAGCACTCCTGAAGCAAATGAACGGAGCAATCCGAACCTCCAGGAACGGAAGAGATCTCACCCACGTTGCCGCGGAGCAGGCACGTGGCGGCTCCGAGGCTCGATAGCTGGACCCATTTCCGCCACATGTCGGAGAGGATATTGGAGGAGATGGCGGCGTCGAAGCCCGCGCCGCTGAGAGCGGCATCGAGAGCCTGGATGCGCGGTGTGATGGTTCCGTTGAGCTCTCCGTAAACAAGCTTCTGAAAGCCCGCGAGCTGGCGAATCCGGCCATTCGAGTCCAATTCTGTAGCGACCAGGCAGACGCCGCCCAAAACAGCGGCTTCACCAAAGCGAGCGGGGAGAAGATCGATGTGCCTCATGCCGTTGAGGGCGGGCACAATCATCGTGGAGGGGCCAATGGCGGCAGCGAAATCGTCGAGCGCCGCGGGAAGCGCGTAACCTTTGACGCAGAGAAGGATGGTGTCGTAAGGGTCTTGAATCTGGCGAGACGTGAGAGCCTTCGGACGAACCGTGACGTCTCCATGCGGGCTGAGGATTTCGAGGCCTTTTGCGGCCAACTCCTCCGCACGGCGAGGCCGAACGAGAAACGTGACGTCGCGCCCTGCCTGGGACAGACGCCCGCCAAAGTAGCCGCCCACCGCGCCCGCTCCTACCACGAGGATACGCATCGAAAGAACCTCCCCCATGTAGGACGCAGAAGCCGGAAACAAGATGCAGGATTTCTCCGGATGTTTCGCGAGCGAAGAGCCGGAACCAAGGCGTGGCCCGCGGGAAGGAGTCTGCACGCTGGGAAATCGATCCTGGCGTCAGCGGAATTCAAAGGGCTTGCGGTGGGGTACGAGTTCTTATCGAGTGTGAGCTTCACCCTTCCAGAAACCAGCGCTCGAGGCAGACGGAATCTGGTGCGGCTTCACCCGGCTCTCTAATGGCTGGCTTCCCGCGGAAGACGGGCCGACGGGCTTCGATCTCCCACCTACAATGAAATAAGAGCCAATGACGAGGGCCGCAGCGGCGGCCTGGGCGAGGAGCGTCTCCACAGTCGGGAAAACGGAAAGCCAGAGGCTCATCCAGCCGGGAATCCTCCCGTCGAGAAAGTGAATTTGTGTCACGGGAATCCAGCGAGCGAGCTGCATTTCCTGGGCTTGTTCGCCGACCATCACCACCAGGACGATGCCGAGCAATATGCCCGTGAGCACGAGCATTTTGCGATACGGCAAACGGCGGTGAGCGATAAACGTGAGCACGGCAATGGCGGAAGTGAGCAGAAGACCAATAATGACTCCGGAAAAAACAATTTGATTGCCGAGTCGCAGACGGTAACTCTGAAGGAAGAGAACGACTTCGAAACCCTCGCGGTAGAGAGACGTGAAACCAAGAAGCCCCATGCCCCAAAGGAAACCGAGGCGGGAAGATTCCCCGGAGCCGGAAGATTCGAGCAGTTCCTGCTTTCGTCTGTTGTGAAACGAGATCCAGCCGGTCCAATAGAGACGGTGGAAGAACCAATTCATGACGACGAGCAGGACAACGACGGCAAGGAGTCCTGTGGCAGCCTGCAGGGCGAGCGCCGGGATACTGCGGCTGAGGTCGTTCAAAATGCGGACGGCCACGGCCCACGTAGCGAGTGTGGCAACCATGCCCATGGCGACGCCTATGGCGACGGGAGTTCCATAGGATGCGCGCTTGCGCGTAATGCCCGCGGTGATGGCGGCGAGGACCAGGACGCATTCGAGGCCTTCTCGAAAAACGAGAACGGAGATATCGAGGACGGCGGCAGAATGGCCGGCGCTCCGGCCGAGAGGATCCGGATTGTCGTAGGAGGTGAACGCCGTCCAGAGCAGAACACTGGCAACAAGCAGAGCGCAGGCGACCAAAAAGAACGACTTGGCGTTTGTGCCTTCCGAAACTTGCTCAGGAGCCGAAAGACAGGTGGCACTTCTCATCGAGGGACGACCTCGCCGAAAAGCAGCACCGAAATAAGAGCCGAATGAAACATGAATGAAGCTTTCTCCTTTGCCAAAGGCGCCTTGAACTGGTTGCCAAAGATCCGCAACGAAAGCAGATCCCACTCCCCTACGATTAGCACCGGAAACCACCGCTCCTTTAAACAGCGGCAGGGCCTCCAAAAAGCTATTGCGAAGCCATCGCAACAGCAGAGCTCAAAAAAAGCCCCTCAAGCCGTGGTGGCGCGGCAGTGTTTGCAGACGCCGCCGACTTCCAAACGCACGACGCGAATTTGAAAACCGCTTTGCCGCGCCATCTCCGCCTTCAACTTTTCGAATGAAGAGCTGACATATTCGATGATGCCGCCGCAGCGGAAGCAGGCCATGTGGCAGTGGTCGCGGTTGGTCTTGGCCTCGTAATAGTGTTTCTCGCCTTCGAGGTGCATCAGGTCGAGCTCGTCAATGAGGCCGTGGCGTTTGAGAAGAGCGATCGTGCGGTAGACGGTGGCCCGGTCGATATAGCGATCCTGCTTCTTAGCGAGATCAAGGAGCTTGGCAGCATCCAGATGGCGCTCGGAGTCCTGAATAATGCCTACAAGGACGCGGCGCTGCGAGGTGATGCGGACGCCGCGCTCGACAAGCTTCTTCATGAGGGAAGGGCGGGTAATCGACGAGTCCTGCTTGGATCTACCTAATTGCGACTCCTTCGCAACTTGTGTTGCCATCGTTTACCGGAACCTCCCTTCGCCATCTGCGACAGTAGTTGCAACTGGGTGTCAACTGACTAAGAGTATTGGACTGCAATTCCCAAGTGGTGTCAAGACGGAAATCGCAAAATGGGCCGCTTTTTCAGCAAAATGAGGGAAAAACGGGCTCAAGTGAGCGAATCGGGCGGCAAATGGAGAAAAAGAAGCCGTGGTCCAGCCAAATTTCGAGCGTGGAAGGAGCTCAAAGGGCTACGAGCGTGCGGGGCGGTAGATTCGAACGCAGTCGACGAGCATTTTCTGAGGAAATCGCGACGGGGATTCGAGAGGGCTAGGGAGCTTAGCTTGACTTTGATTGATTTGTTGGCTGGACTTGAGACGTATGGAACCCAGAAGGGCCGCCGAATTTTGCCACTTTCCGATTTATCTTCAAGAACACAAATCCTGCGCTTACTTCTTCCGTTTGCTTTTCGCCGCGGGAATAGACGAAGCGGCAGGAAAAGACTCGAACAATCCTGAGGCATTGCCGTAGCAAGCAGCGTGAATCATGCCGCTGATGAGCGCTTCGTCGTCTGGCAGCACACCGAATTCGATTTCTGCACCCAGGAGGTTGCAGAGGACGCGGCGAAAGTATTCGTGGCGAGGAAAAGAGAGAAAAGAGCGCGAGTCGGTGACCATGCCGACAAAACGAGAGAGAAGACCGCAGTTCGAAAGAGCGTTGAGCTGCGCTTCGATTCCCTCTTTGTTGTCGAGAAACCACCAGGCGCTGCCAAGCTGGATTTTCCCGGCCGATGAACCATCCTGAAAGCTTCCGATGAGCGAGGCGAAAGCGTAATTGTCCGCAGGATTCAGATTGTAGACGATCATCTTGGGCAACTGGTTCTTGCAATCCAGACGGTCGAGATATTGAGCGAGAGCGATTACCTGAGGAAAGTCGCCCATCGCGTCGAATCCAGTGTCGCGCCCGAGCAGGCTGAGCATTCGCGAGTTCGCATTGCGATACGCCCCCAAGTGAAGCTGCTTGGTCCATCCCTTTTCGGCGTCGAGCCGGCCCAAGAACAGCATCATAAAGCCGGAAAATCTTTCAGCAGCAGCCGCGGAAGGCGATTTACCCCGGTGAGAGAGATCGAAGACTTTCGCAGCTTCGGATTCTGTGCAAGGGCCGACCGGACAGCGTTCGAGGCCGTGGTCGGAAAGGCGGCAGCCGTGCTCATGGAAAAAGTCGTGGCGGCTTTCGAGAGCGCGGAGGAAATCCGAAAAGCGGCGAATGCGAATCTTGGAAACTGCGGCGAGGCGCTCGACCCATCGGTTGAACTCAAGCGGCTGTTGAAGGCGAAGAGCGTTGTCCGGGCGGAACCCGGGCAGAACGCGCGTGGCAAATCCCGAATCGCGAATCCGCAGATGGTCTTCGAGAGAGTCCGCGGGATCGTCTGTTGTGCCGACAACGGTGACGTTGAATTTCTTGAGAATTCCCCGCGCCGAGAAATCTGCGGATTGGAGGAATTGATTGGCTCGTTGCCAAATGGAAGGCGCGCTCTGCTCATCGAGCAGTTCGACGATTCCGAAATAGCGAGAAAGTTCGAGATGCGTCCAGTGGTACAGCGGGTTGCGAAGGGTTTGAGGAACGGTGCGCGCCCAGGCGAGAAATTTCTCGTAAGGAGGGGCATCGCCCGTGCAGTAACGCTCCGGGACGCCATTGGCACGCATCGCACGCCACTTGTAGTGGTCGCCTTCGAGCCAAGCTTCGGCGAGATTCGTAAAACGGCGGTCGGAGGCGATATCCCGCGCCGGGAGATGATTGTGAAAATCGCAGATCGG
This sequence comes from Candidatus Acidiferrum sp., assembly GCA_035524135.1. Taxonomy (GTDB): domain Bacteria; phylum Acidobacteriota; class Terriglobia; order Acidiferrales; family UBA7541; genus Palsa-295. Next base: position 6,311 of record DATKPM010000057.1, read on the forward strand.
CAGGGCGGCGGCGTGGCTGCGGTATAAGCGCTGCGCGGCCGCGGTGGAGAGAAGAAAGTTGTCGGATATGAAGGGCATTCGGTTGATTCAATCCCCGGCGCTTTTGCCGACGCAGCGCAACATGCCTACTTTCGTGTTGCGGCAGGTGCATCACGATTTGCACAAAGTACCGAGCAGTATGGAGTGGATTTTATGCCGAGGTCAAATTGGATGTCGCGCGAGAGGCCTGGCGATGCGAGGGGAAATGCTTCAAAGAGCCACCTTGTGCAGTTCTGCGGCGTGCAATGACCGGCGCGGGGGACTGGAAAGGAGTTGCGCGGTGATGAGGACAGCAGGAATCAAAAAAACAATGGATCCTAACACCCACATGAAGGCGCCCGCCGCAATTTGATCGTTCAAGGCGCTGAAGCCAAAAGGTCGAGGAATCTCGCCGTAGCTTGGATAGAGCAAGCGGCCGGAAAAACAGAGAAACGCGGAGATTCCTGTGTTCACAAAATCGGCGAGGACAAGATAAGGGACGATGATCCAGCGGGCATGGGACGGACGCGAAGGCCACGGCTCGATGATGGGCCACCAAAATAGGAGGCTGGTGGAGAAAAAGCAGAAATGCTCGAAATTGTGCCAGGACTCCGAACTGAGAGCGAATTCATATGCCCGGGGAATATGCCAGGCGACGAAGGAGAGATTCATCGCCAGCCAGGCGACTTGCGGGCGAATGAGGAACCTGCCAATGCCACGGATCGCAGGCGAGCGGAAAAGCGGGCCAAGAATGGGACGAAGAAACCAGGAAGGAAGCCCGCGGAGCAAGGGAACTACGGGTGCGCCAAAAAGAATCAGCGGGGGCGCGATGGAGAGGAAAACATAATGCTGCGCCATGTGCATGATGAGGAGAGATTCGCTGAAGGTGTCGAGAGGAGAAGCAACAGCAACAAAAAGAGCCACGATGCCGCCAAGAAAACAGGCAAGCCGACTGGCAGGAAACTGCAGCGGCCTTGTGCGACGAATGCGAATCCAGCCGCGAACATAAATGAGCGCAGTGAGGAACAGCAGGAAGGTGATTAGGGGAGGAACATCCCACTGCGTGAACAAGCTGCTGAAATTATGAGTCATCTAGCCGTCTTTATTTATTGCTGCGGTTTCCGCGAGCCCTGCGGGGCTTGCTTCAACGAGGCGTCCTGCGCGGGCGGCTGGCCTGCGGGGTGAAGAGTTTCAAGGAAGCCGACGAGCGCAGTGACTTCCGCGGGCGAAAGGTTCTTGCCGTACGCGGGCATATTGCCGCCACCCTGAAGCACTTGCCGAATCAACTGATCTTCGGTGAGGCGAGTGGCCACGGAATCGAGAGAAGGACCACGTTCACCGCCGAATCCGGCGATCGAATGGCAATTGCGGCATTGCTTGGCCTGGAAGACGATTGCGCCCTGGCGGACGAGAGGACTGGCATCGCGCGTATAGACTGCGGGGACGGCCGGTCCACCGCTCCAAGCATCCATTTTCGGGCTCCAGGGAGTGATGGTGCCGAGATGCGTGAGGACCGAGAAAGAAGTCGCAAGGGTCACAAGAGTCAAAATCGCGACTGGGCGACGATGCCAGCTTTTTTCTCCCTCGGAAGAAATGAACGGAAGAGCAATCAAGGCGGCGATGCCAACAACAGGAGCAACGAGAACGAAGGGAGTTTCCAGACTTGGGGGCAGATAGGAAAGAACGGCATACAACCAGAGAAAGAAAAAGTCGGGCTTGGGTGCAGTTTGAATGATGGTCGGGTCTGGCTGGCCTCCGGGCCCGTACGGGCCGAAGACGACGGCACAAACGGCAACAGCGGCGACGACGGCACACGAAAAGAAAATATCCTTCCAAAGAGCGCCGGGGACGAAAGGAATTCCGTCCTTTTTGGTGAGCTCGTGATATTCGGCAAGGTAAGTGGAGCGGCGGACGACGCGACCAGGCATTGGCCATTCGTTGATGCCGAGCTTCAGAACCATCCAGACGTGAAGGCCGGCGAAGGCGAGGAGTGCGCCAGGGATCAGAAAAACGTGAATGGCAAAGAAACGCGATAGGGTGGCACCGGCAATGATGGGCCCGCCGAGAAGCAGGTGAACCATGGGACCACCGATGATCGGAATGCGGCTTGAAATCGATGCGCCGATGCCAAGGCCCCAATACGCGTCCTGGTCGAAGCGGAGAATCTGACCAGTGAAAGCCATGCCGAGAGTCATGAGAAGGAGAAAGACGCCCACCGTCCAGGTGAGTTCGCGTGGATATTTATAGGCGCCGAAGAGAAACACCTGCGTCATGTGCACGAGCACGACGGCGACCATGAAGTTGGAGCCCCAGCCGTGCATGCCGCGAAGGAACCAGCCGAGCGGGATCTGATGGTTCAAGACGTTTAGACTGTTCCACGCCTCTCCGGCGGAGGGGACGTAGACCATCGCGAGGAAAACGCCGGTGACCACCTGCAACATCAGCAGCGTGAATGCGGCACTGCCGAAAACGTAGAACCAACTTGCGGTCTTGCGCGGAACAGGATGGGTGGCCGATTCCGCGATGGGAGCGGCAAGCTGCAGCCTTTGGTCGAACCAGTCGAAGATGCGCTTCAGCCGAGACACGAAGTTCCTCCCGGCGAATTTTTGGGACGAACGAGCTTTGCGGACGTGGCGAGCGTGGGCAATTCGCCCGCGAAGATTTCGAGTTGGCCGCCGGTGACTCTCGAATCGTAGGTGAAAAGACCGCGCTCGGGAGGCCCGGAAGCGCGGGAGCCATCGGCATAATAGACGCCGCCGTGACAGGGGCACATGAAAAGCTGCGACTGCGGGAACCAGCGGACCGGGCAGCCAAGATGCGCGCAATTGATGGCGAAGACAGTGAATTGCTCAGCGGCGGTGCGGCGAACCCAGCACGCAACACCGTCGGTTTCTCCGTCCCAAGGATGACGGCTCGGATTGGTGAAGGTGGCGAGGCGAGTTTCACCGATCGGAAACTCGGCGAGCGCGCCGAGCGACACCCAAGATTCGTAGGAGCGATCGCTCCTGATCGGCGAGAGAAAATATTTCAAGACTGGAATCGCAATGGCGATGCCGACCAGAGAATTGAGAGCAACGCCGATTTTCACGAGCAGCCAGCGGCGCGAAACCTCGAGACGATTTTCTTTCTCACCTTCCGCAGTTCCGCCACGCTGGGTATTTTTGTTTTCGCCTGAGCTCACGGCTGACCTCGCATAATTCCTGAAACTATGGCCGCCCGGGATAGGGCTGACCGGGCGTCGGGGTGCGCAGAGAAGCAAGGTACGCAACGACGTTTGTTACATCCGCATCCGTCAACGGCTGTCCCTGCCGGGCGTGCTGCCAATCCGGATGGCGGAGATCAGGACGGCCGGCGATGGTGATCGTTCTCAGCGCTTGATCGCTGACAAGAGCCAGATAAGTGGGATTGGTGATTTGTGCACCGGGCTTGTTGTGACAGGACTCACACGCGGAGGCGTAAACCTGCTCTCCGGCCTTGGCATCTCCCGAAGAAACTGCGGCGTAGACAGGAATGCCCGAAAGATTTTCGCCAGACTTGGCCCAGTTTTGACGCATGCCCGCGACCAGAGCATCGACCTGCCTTTCAGTGAGAAAACCACCGGCAGATTCCCCGAAAGCAGGCATTTCCGTGCCGGGCATTCCTCCGGTGATCCACTTCTTCAGCGATGAATCATCGACAAGAGACTGGTACACGGGATTCGCGAGATCCATCGCTGGTCCGTCCTGACCATTTTCACCATGGCAAGCGGAACAGTTCTGATGATACAGAGTCCAGAAATCCAAAATGTCTTCGGGACGAACGACCTCTTCCGTGCGAGGAGGGATGCCATCCATGCGACCGCACCCAGCGCAGCCAAGGGCAGCGAGGGTACAAAGGATCGAGAGGGCAAGGGCCAGGCGCATCAGCCGTTCTTCCCCCCGTCTTGGGGCCCAATCAGGTCTTGTGTCTTCAACCCCATGCGTAAGGTGAACGGCAAGGACTGGTGTGTGCGAATGCGGCCGGTATGCGTGACGACGATGCCGGCAACGACGCCGAAGAAGATTTGCGAGACGGCGAACCAATACCAGTTGATGCGCGCGTTGAAAGCGGGATTGATGATTCCAAGCGTTGAGTGCAGAAAACCGGTCCACAAAAGAGGAGCAATGATTCCGCCGAGGACGATGGGGCGGCTCGGCCACATCGGGAGGAGCGCGCCGTAGAGGAGTCCGACAAGAAGCGAAGTGGCAATGTGAATTACGGAAGCGATCAGCAGGCCGTTCCAGTGGAATGCGACGATATCGGCAGTGGTGGCATTTTTCCAATAGCCCACGCCAGCGCCGCCCAGGAGATTAATGGGATACCAGATGCTGTGATGGGAAATGTAGCCATAGAGGATCGCAGGGAAAATCATGGCGATTCCTCCAGCGATGCCGCCCTTGAGGCCGGAAGCAACGGGATAGCTCTCGACTGGGAGATGCGCGCGGTGAAGGTCGCTGACGGTGAGACGAGCGACCGTAGTCCTTTTCGAAACGGGCTCTGCAACAGATATGAGCACAGGAACCGTCTCATGGCGCTCGTGCGGGAGAACTTCGCGAAACCATCCAACGCAACCGCAGAGGACCAACACGATTCCGGCGATACCAAGGCCCGCATTCGTCACGAAGCTGGCGAAAGAGAGAGTGACGCCGAAGGCGAGGACAATCGGCCACGCAGTCGGCGCGGGGAGCTCGACAGCTTTCGGCTGGTCGGGAGCGCCGCTTTGCTTTGTCTCGTCCATATTCAACTCACCGCCCAATGATGTAAACAACCGTGAAGACGACTACCCAGACCACATCGACAAAATGCCAGTACATAGCCAGGACGGCGAAGCGCTCCGCGTGCTGCTCGCCCATTCGTCCAGCCAGAGCGAAAACGAGAACGAGCGAGAGCATGGCCAAGCCGATGATTACGTGCGTGGCGTGAAGACCGACCAAGGAGTAGTAAGTGGTGCCAAACAGATTTGTGCTGATGGTCAGGCCGTCGCGAAAAATCAGCTCGTGCCATTCGATCGCCGTTCCGCCGAGAAATATCAGGCCCAGGCAAATTGTGGATCCAAGCCACGCTGCGAAGCCGCTGAGGCGATTTCGCGCGAGTGCGCGTTCCGCCAGCATGATGGTGAAGCTGCTGGAGAGAAGACAGATGGTGATGAAAATGGGAACTTCCAGAACCTGTTGCGGCGTCGGGCCCGATAGGCTCTTGCCAATGTAGAAAATGTACGCAACGACGAAAATCGTGAAGATGGCGGACTCGCCGATGATGAGCCCGAACATCGCCACTTTGCCACGATAGGGGGTGCGCCATTCGCCCTCGTAGGCGGGCGGGATTGCAGGAATCGCGCTCATTCCTCATACCCCCAGTCGGGATCTTCCGGATGCTTTTCGTCCCAAAGCGGGCGGCGGCTGCGCACGACGGGTTCCTGCACGAAATTGTAAGGAGGCGGAGGAGAGGTTGTGTTCCACTCGAGAGTCCAGGCGTCCCAAGGATCGTTGCCAGCGACACGGCCGTGGAAGTAAGACCAGACCAGATTGAATCCAAAGATAAGAACGGCGATGGCCTGAATAATTCCTCCCGAGGAAACAACGAAATTGAGAGTGTTCCAACCGCGGTCAGGCTCGTAGGTGTAAATCGAGCGCGGCATTCCGAGGATTCCGACGAAGTGCATGGTGTCGAACGTAATGTGGAATCCGATCAGGAAGAGCCAGAAGTGCCACTTTCCAAGCGTCTCGCTCAACATGCGGCCGGTCGCCTTCGGATACCAGTAGTAGAAACCCGCAAAAATACAGAAGACGATGGCGCCGACCAAAACGTAATGGAAGTGGGCAATCACGAAATAAGAGTTGTGAAGCTGCCAATTCCACGGCGCGACGGCGAGCATGATGCCGGTGAGGCCGGCGATCAGAAACTGGAAGAGAAAGGCGGTGCAGAAAAGCATGGGAGTGGCGAAACGTATCTTTCCGCCCCAGATCGTCGCAAGCCAGTTGAAGATTTTGATCCCGGTGGGAATGCCAACCAGCATGGTGGAAAGGACGAAGAAGGTGTTGGAAAAGGACGTCATGCCGATGGTGAACATATGGTGAGCCCAAACACTCAAGCTGACGAAGGCGATGCCTACCGAAGCAGCCACCATAGCCGGGTATCCAAAGATCGCCTTGCGGGAGAAGACAGGGATGACTTCGTTGGCGATGGCGAAGGCGGGAAGAACGAGAACGTAAACCTCGGGATGGCCGAAGATCCAGAAGAAGTGCATCCAAACGACGGCCGAGCCGCCGGCCTGCGTGTCAAAGAAGTGGCCGCCGAGATAGCGGTCGATAACCAACATAACCTGCGCGGCGGTGAGAGGAGTGATGGTGACAAGCGTCAGCCCGCTGACGACAAGAAGCAACCAGGAAAACAGCGGCAACCGCATCATCGTCATTCCTTTGCAACGCATGGAAATGACCGTAGCGATGACGTTGATGGCTGTGCCAACAGTACCGAAGCCGCTGACGATGAGCGCGAGAGCCCAATAGTCAATGGCGTGTCCGGGAGAGAAGGCGCGAGCCGTCAGGGGCGCGTAGGCGAACCAACCGACGTCGGGAGCGTTGCCGACGCCATAAAGACCGCCGCCACCCAGAAAACTGTAATAGAGGAGAAGGCCACCGAACGCCGTGACCCAGAAACTAAAGGCGTTAAGACGCGGAAAGGCCATGTCGCGGGCGCCAATCTGGAGCGGGATGATGTAGTTCGCAAATCCGAAAACAAACGTCATTCCCACCAGAAAAACCATCGTGGTGCCGTGCATCGTGAAAAAGCGGTTATAAACCTGCGCGCTGAGGAAGTGATTTAGCGGAAACGCCAACTGGATGCGGATGGCAACGGCTTCCGCGCCTCCGACGAGGAGGAAGAAGGTGGCATACAGGATGTAGAGAATTCCAAGGCGCTTGTGGTCAACCGTGACGATCCATTCGTGCAGCCACTCAAGGAGCGTGCCGCCGGATTCGCGCGCGGGCGCGAGATCGATGGAGCCCGGAAGCGGAATTGAATTTTCAGCCATTCGTGCGTCCTGTCATTTCAACGAAGCGTCAACAAGTAGGCGGTGACCTGATCGAGCTGCTGGTCGCTCAACTGCATGGCAGGCATCAGGCAAGCGCTCTTAAACGTGTCCGGATCCTTGATCCATTGCCGGAGATTCGCCGGAGTATTGGCCATGGCGCCCGCGGCGAGCGTCTGGCGACTCATCAGATGCGTCAAATCGGGGCCGAAGCGGCCCGTAGCAACCGTACCCTGAATCGTGTGGCAATTGATGCAAGCCTGAGTTTCAAAAACTTGGCGTCCCGCGGCCACGGAAGGGTCCTGCATCGCAGGGAGTTGCTGGTTCCTCACCCAGGCAGCGAATTGCTCGGGCGTATCGACATAAACGCGAAGGAGCATCAGGGCGTGCTGGACGCCGCAGAATTGGGCGCACTGCCCGACGTACATGCCCGGTTGAAGAGGATTGATCCACGTCGAATTCGGATGATTCGGGATCAAGTCCGTCTTGCCCGCCAACTGCGGCACCCAGAAGCTGTGATCGACGTCCGCGGAGAGAAGCGAAAGAAAAGTTGGCTGAGGATCCTGGCTGCTGCTGAGAGGAACGTGGAGTTCGTTGGCCGTCACAATGCCGAATTTGGGATAACGGAACTCCCACCAGAATTGATGGCCGATCACGGTGACGTTCAATGCCGACGGAGGCTCTGCGGCGTCCTGAATCGCGAAGATGAGGCGCGCCGTGGTCAAGAACAAAACGATGACGATAAGAACTGGGACGACGGTCCAGGCGAGCTCGATCTGTGTGCTTCCATAAATCTGAGCTGGTTCTGAGTCCGAATCCTTGGCGCGAAATTTGATGATGGCGTAGAGAAGCAATCCGGCGACGACAATGAAGATGCCCCCTGTGATTGAAAGCACGAAATAGGAGAGCGAGTGTATTTCCTGAGCGGGCGTCGAAGCAGGCGCCATGATGCTGGGGGTCGATTGCGGGCCGTGTCCAGGCAGCCAAAGGAGGGCCAAAGCGAGGCGTCCAGGCAACTCGCAGAATCGGTGGTTCGAGATAAACGAGCGAAACCGGCGCATGGTCACTCTTTTGTTTGCCGAGCCAAGATGCTAAACGGAAAGTTTGAAGTGCGTTCGGATTTAAGGACTGCACCCAGGCTATTGAACAAGCTGACCGGCCTGGAAATGCCCCTGTTATATTACGTCGAACGTTTGATACAGCTCGGACCGAGAAGGTTCTATTCCGGTGAAAGAAACTGGGTCGCCGACAGCACCTTACCACCCATTACAGAAGAGAAGATGAAGCACCTGTCTTCAAATGGAAGACGGGAGCGCCATGATTCCCATCCCTGGTCGAAGTTCCGTCCCTCCCTCTGCCTGCGGCAGAGAAAGGGAGAAAGAGGGTTCTTCATGTTTGCAACCTGACAATGCCGGAAAGACCGGCAAATTCTTTGCACCGTTCCGTTGAACTACGGCCAACCCTCAAAGAAACGAATAAGGACTGCAATAAGGGGCGTATGAGGCTTACGAAATTTTGCAGTTACAAACTAAGATCGGCACCATCAACGCTGGGCCGAACGCAAAGCAAATCGCTTTGCGCCTCATAACCTATATCCAGCGGCTGTGAGAAGGCAACATGAATCTCAAATCCGACGGAAAAGGGAGCAGGGATAGGACAGAGAGCCCAAAACGCATCTGCTTATGAGGAAAGATGAACCAAGCGATCGAAGGTTGACATCCAACAAAAAGGGAGCAAGGAACTATTTTCTTTCTTGGAAAAGGTAGGTCCGGAAGTGAGCGGAGACACGGAGGGAGAGCATGCAAAGTGCACAGGCAAGTAAGCCTTCAAGCGAAAAGCCGGCAGCGAAAAGCGGCGAATTTCGAATCGGAAACGTTTTGCGCGTAAATCGTCTGGGATTCGGAGCGATGAGGATCACGGGCAAAGGCATCTGGGGACCACCCGCGGATCGGGGGGAAGCGATTCGCGTGGTCAGGCGCGCCGTGGAACTGGGAGTGAACTTCATCGACACGGCTGATTCCTATGGTCCGGCGGTGAGCGAGGAAATCATCGCCGAGGCACTCTATCCCTATCCTGCGGACCTGGTGATTGCAACGAAAGGCGGATTCGAGAGGCCGGGTCCCGACCAGTGGGTAGAAAACGGACGGCCTGAACATCTGCGTGAAGCCTGCGATGGCAGCCTGCGCCGCTTGCGCCTCGAACGGATAGATCTATACCAGCTTCACCGGATCGACCCGAAGGTTCCCGCCGAAGAACAACTCGGAACGATGAAAGATCTGCAAGCCGAGGGAAAGATCAAGCATATCGGGCTTTCTGAAGTGAGCATAGCGCAAATTCGACATGCGCAGACAATCGCGCCGATCGTGACCGTGCAGAACCGCTACAGCGTAGCGGATCGAGGGTCCGAAGATGTATTGGATTTCTGTACGAAAGAGAGCATCGGATTTATTCCATGGTTTCCGCTCTCCTCGGGACGGATCAGCAAAGATGGGCAGAGTTTGGCTGAGACGGCGGAGGAAGTCGGCGTCACTTCGTCCCAACTGGCACTCGCGTGGCTGCTTTGGCGGTCACCTGTGATACTGCCAATTCCGGGAACGTCGAGCGTGGAACACCTCGAAGAAAATGTGCTCACAGCAGCGCTCAGGATTCCCGAATCCGTGCTCGAAGAGGTGGGAGCGCGGACTGGAACCAAGTAGGAAGGCGGCCGAAGAAAAAGAATTCGCGCGAGGGTCGCAGGGCGCGTGAGATGACGAAAGAGCTCTTGACAGTGGAAAGGCGGACGGCTGTGCAACTGCGAGATGACGGCAAAATCAGCGACGAGGTGCTGCGGAGACTCGAACGCGAACTGGATTTGAGCGAAGCCCGGCTTTCGCTAAGCTCGTATGCCGAACACACGAGAAACCCTGGAGACGGCCGAAAACACCTATGACGCGCACGGCGCTTATTGGATCTTTTGGCGGGAAGTATCGAGTCCGACGAGGTTTTCAAAAATTGCGAGAACGTTCTGCCGATAGCGAACGACGCGTTCCAGCACGGATCGAAGCCTCGGCTCGTGTGCCGTATCGCGATCCCACTTGGCTAAAACAGCTGCGGGGACGGCGATATCACGCCGCAACTCTTCGGCAGAATGCCCGCGAAGAAACAGACCATAAAAGAAAGCAGCCTCCCGCTGCGGGAACTGAAAATCCTGCAGGACGTCTTCTATCGGGTTGGGTTGCGTAGCCATCAGCGAAATCGCAGTTTACAGATTCTCCGTCCGGCGTCAAGAGTCCAGGGAGCGAAAAGAAGAATAATCAACTCAGGACCACCAAGCCACATTTGACGATGTGAATGGTATGAAGGTTGCAGGAATCGCAAGCAATCCTGCCTCCAAATCTCTTCCGAATAAACTCAATAAATCCACCGAGTTTGCAGGCCGCTGTCGCGGGCCCGTGAGGGATTTTTTGGGGGAATCTCAGCCACATCCACATTCGATGCATCAGTTCTTCCAATGCAACTTGCGTGCATGATGCGGGTTCAACAACAGAGAGGAAAGGCTTCGGGCGCCGGGACTCGCGCTAGGAAGCCTTTCGGCTAAGACAGAGCCAGTGCACCCTCACGAGGAGGCTCGGGCCCCTGAGCCTCCTCCTTTCTTTCCAGGCATTCAAACCGACAATTCCTTACACTTTTCTCACCGGGTATTCACTGCCTCGAAGAAACATAGGTTTGGTCTGCTGCGTTATTCTAAGTAGGAGCGTGCAGAATGCGAACTCATACAAGATTTGAATTGCTGGTCGTGGCCGTGATCCTTGCCGGCGTGCCGATGAGCGCTCGAGCACAGCAATCGAATCCGCCGGCTGCCTCGAAAGCGGGATCGATGGCCGGCATGAACATGGGTGATGAGGACAGCGCGAGCACGGCGACGGCGAATACGGCAAACGGCAGCATGTCGAACCCGCATATGGACATGGGTCCGCATATGTATATGACGTTGCTTCGCCCTCCGAATGCCGCCGATGAAGCGAAAGCCGCCAAGATCGTGGCGATGCTTCGCCCGGCGATTGAGAAATATCAGGACTATCACGTGGCGCTGGCGGATGGATTCCGGATTTTTCTGCCAAACGTTCCCCAGGACATTTACCACTTCACGAGTTTCGCCAACGCGGTGAAGGCGCAGTTCGTTTTCGATCCGGCGAGTCCAACGTCTTTGTTGTATAAGAAAACTGCTGGCGGATACGAACTGGTCGGCGCGATGTATACGGCGCCGAAATCGTACACGGAAGAGCAACTCAATGAGCGTGTGCCGCTGAGCGTGGCGCGATGGCACGAGCACGTGAATTTCTGCCTTCCGCCGAAGGGAACTCCCTTGCAGGACATCGACTTCAAGAAATTCGGCGCGCGCGGCTCGATTGCTACAGAGGAGGCTTGCGACGCAGCGGGTGGCCGTTGGCGACCGATCGTCTTCAACTGGATGGTGCACGTCTATCCGTTTGAAACAGATCCCTCGAAAGTCTGGACGCATTGAAACATCGCTCCCATCACATCCGGGGACAAGTCGATGGCGCAAGGGAATGAGAACCGCTGAGGGGATGACTACGAAGATGCGGGAGCGGGCCACAGCCCGCTCCCTGCCTGGTACGCTAGAGCTACTTCTTTGCGGCCGCGAAATTCTCCGCAACTTGCGGCCAGTTGATGACATTCCACCAAGCCTCGATGTAGTCGGGGCGGCGGTTCTGATATTTCAGGTAGTAGGCATGCTCCCAGACGTCCAGACCAAAGAAGGCTTTTCCGCCGTCGATGATCGGATTGTCCTGATTCGGCGTTGATTCGATGGCCAGCTTGCCGTCGCGGAAAAGCAGCCAAGCCCATCCGGAACCGAAGCGAGTGGTTGCCGCCTGATTGAACTTGGTCTTGAAATCGGCAAAGCTGCCGAAAGCAGAATTAATGGCAGAAGCCAGTTCACCGGCAGGCTCGCCACCACCACCCTTCTTCATAATTTTCCAGAACATGGAATGGTTCATGTGGCCGCCGCCATTATTGCGGACCGCGGTGCGGATGTTTTCAGGAACTTTGTTGATCTGCGCGAGAAGATTCTCAACGCTCAGGCTTTGCAAGTCGGTGTGGCCTTCCAAGGCCTTGTTGAGATTGTTGACGTAGCCGCCATGATGCTTGTCATGGTGAATTTCCATGGTCTTCGCGTCGATATAGGGTTCGAGGGCGTCGAAGGCGTAGGGCAACGCTGGCAAAGTGTAGCTCATCTGCGGGGCAGCTCCTTGTCCAGAAGTTGGCATTGTAGAAATACCTCCTTTATGCCGGGGCTTACGACATAATTATACGCGCCTGGAAGAAAAACGCCGCACGCGCTTGGGAAATTCCGCCGATGGAAAGGGAGGCAAAGGTGCCAACCGCCGAACACATCGAGAGGCACTTCACCGCCAAAGAGATCGTGCGCGACATCGTGATTGGAATGTCGGACGGGCTGACGGTCCCGTTTGCGCTGGCCGCGGGGCTCACCAGCGCGGCCACGACATTGGCGAAAGGAACTGGGATCATCGTAACGGCCGGGCTTGCCGAAATTGCCGCGGGGTCGATTGCGATGGGATTAGGAGGCTACCTCGCCGCAAAGACGGATTCCGAACACTTCGCTTCAGAATTGAACCGGGAATACCGCGAGACGATGGAACTCCCGGAAGTAGAAACAGAAGAGGTCGCAAAAGTCTTTCGTGAGTACGGACTGACGGAAGAACAGATCTCTCCTGTTGTGTCCGCCATCACGGCGGACCAGAAGCGCTGGGTGGATTTTATGATGCGGTTCGAGCTGGGGCTGGAAGCGCCAGACCCGACGCGAGCCTCTCGTAGCGCCAGCACCATTGCGGGATCATACATCGTCGGCGGATTGATCCCGCTGGCGCCTTACATTTTTATGAAGGAAGTTACTCCGGCGCTGTGGATATCCGTCGGAGTAACGTTGCTGGCACTCTTTATCTTCGGATCGATCAAAGGGCACTACACCGGCGTACGGCCCGCCCGCGGAGGCGCGCAGACAGTCCTCGTGGGAGGTCTGGCTGCGGCCGCCGCGTTCCTGATTGCGCGCCTGTTCACTTAATTTGATTGGCCCAAGTTGCCAAATGGCCAGAGTCCGAAGGCCTTGAGGAACGTATCGTCGTGCTTGTCGATGAGCATCTGCGCCGTTTTCTCTGGAGGCCACGGCGACGCCAAGCGATCGGGACGATCGGCAATCCAGAAAGCCGTGAGAGCCATGATTGTGGCGTTGCGGTCGAGGATGTCCGCCTGGACTTTGTCGAATGTGTCGACAGCAGAATGATGGGTGAAGCGGTAATCGGTGGTGTCTTGGTCGAGATTGATGCCTGGAAGGCCTTGAAGTATGAAGGATCCCGTGTCCGTGCCGAACTCGGTGGCATCGTCGACCTTCAAGTCACCGAACGCCTGAAGGGCTTGCGCAAACGGCGTGACAGTGTCAACAAGATCGTTTCTCCCGCCTAGTTGAAGGCCCTTCACGGCTCCTTGCCCTTCGTCAAGAATTACGGCAGCCACATGATTCGCCATCTCCTTCTTGTGATCCCGCACATAGGCTTGCGAGCCCAGGAGTCCTTCTTCTTCTCCGGTGAAAAGGATAAACCGTATGGTGCGCTTCGGTTTGATTCCGGATTTGATAATTGCTTCGGCAGCGGCGAGAGTCGTTGTGGTTCCACAACCGTTGTCCGTTGTTCCGGTGGCGAGGTCCCAGGAGTCGAGGTGGCCACCCACTACGACGATCTGTTCGGGATGTTCCGCGCCGCGAATTTCGCCGATGACGTTGGCGCTTTCGACGGGATGGTCCGTCACACGATTCTGGACGTTCAGGCGAAGCTCGATGGTCTTTCCGCGGTCGATGTAGCGCTCTAGCTGTGCTTGATCTTCCGCAGCCATGCTGACAACGGGAATTTCAAAATAGGTGTCGAACCCAAGGGCACCGGTGTGCGTCAGGTGCATTCCCGCCGGCTGTGAACCTCCTTGACCTCCGATCACGGCCAGGGCTCCCGCCTTCTGCGCGGTTCGCAAGAATTCGCCAAACTTCAGGAAGGTGGAAAAGCTGTCTTTGGGCTTTTCACCTCGCCGCACGGCGAGAAGAATCTTTCCGCGCCAATTCGCAGCATGGTCGCTCATCTCTTCGTCCAATTGGTAGACGTTCACGGGAATGACCGTCGCTTCGACTCCTCCCGGCGGGGTAGAACCAACCCAGCCCATCGAATCCACATCCAGCTTGCGCTGGATCGGGGCGATCAACTCGGCGTCGGCAGATACACGGGTCCAGCCTCGGGAAATGTTCCATGGTTCGAGATGGACATTTTCGAGCCCTATTGCCTTCATTTTGGCGAGGCCCCACTGCTCGGCTTGCTTATCCTGCTCGGACCCGGTGACGCGCGCGCCGATGTCGTCGCTCAATTCCTCCAAGTACTCGTAGGCGTGGCTCTGCATCATGCCCTCGCCTGCCACAGCCGTAAGGCCCTTGAGCGTTCCTTCATCGATCGCCGGCGAGTCGGTTCCGGAGCCTGCGCGAGCCAGACGCGGAGCCAACAAAAGAGCCGCAAGCACGAATACAGCAACAAGATTTTTTCGAGTCATTCCTGGTGACTCCTTCCCCCAATTTGAATTTTTACAAGGACGAATACGCACAGAACCGCTGGTCCACAACACCGATTGTTGGACGGACAAGGGCATAGTTGGTTTTGCAACTAATCGATTTCAATTAGTCTCTGTCCATTCCCCCAGAAGCCTGCGAACTGAAATCCTACCCAAATCGAAGGATTCCGCATCTATTATAGTAGGAGCATACGGCGCCGCTGCCAGCGCATTCCACAGGCGGCGAGCTTCCGCATTTGCAGTCCAACAAGGTCGCAGCGATTTCGCAAGGGGCGGACTCGATACTTCCTTTGCCCTCGTTTGGAATACGAAATGCTCGTAGGTGCGTCTAACATTTTGCGCGCAATAGTTCGTGTCGGATTCCACTCCGATTGTTCCAGAAATTTTTGCTACAGGAGAAAGTCATGAAAAACGATGTATTACAAGTCCGCCGCTGGCTGGCCACGGTCGTGGTGCTTGCGGCGATTGCCGGAGGCGTGCTTCTGGCGAACGGTTGGCGGAACTGGACGGGACATTCCGTGTACGGCGCGTCCGCGCTGCCCGTCACCGTTTCCGGCAATGCCGCTCCCGTTTCCTTAGGGAGTTTCACAAATGGATTTGCTTCCGTGCTGAAGCCGGCGCTGCCGGCAGTAGTGAACATTCATACTTCTAAGCTTGTAAAGCCTCAAGGCGGGAATCTTTCGCCTTTCTTCAACGATCCATTTTTCCGCCAGTTTTTCGGCGATCAATTCGGCCAGATGAAGCCGGAACCGGAGCGCGAGCAGAGCCTTGGATCGGGCGTCATCGTATCATCCGATGGAACCATCCTGACTAACAATCACGTGGTCGATGGTGCCACGGATATCAACGTTCAACTGAGCGACAAGCGCGAATTTCGCGCCAAGGTGATCGGTACAGATTGGCGGACGGACATTGCCGTGCTAAAAATTGACGCGAAAGGTCTGCCAACACTGCCGCTGGGAGATTCATCACAGATTCACGTGGGCGACCTTGTTTTCGCAATCGGCGATCCCTTCGGAATCGGAGAGACGGCGACGATGGGAATCGTAAGCGCTACGGGCCGCGGCGGGCTGGGAATCGAAGACTACGAAGACTTCATCCAGACCGATGCCTCGATCAATCCGGGAAATTCAGGCGGAGCGCTAATCGACATTCATGGAAACTTGATGGGCATCAACACCGCGATTCTTTCCGGCGGATCGGGAGGCAATCAGGGAATTGGCTTCGCGATTCCGATCAATATGGCCCGCCGGATCATGGACCAGATTCTTACCAACGGGAAAGTGGTGCGCGGCTATCTGGGCGTCTACATTCAGGACGCGACACCCGATCTGGCCAAGCAGTTTGGATTGAATCAGGGTGGCGGTGTGCTGGTGGGAGATGTTTCCGCGGGAACACCCGCCGCGAAGGCCGGATTGAAGAAGGGCGACATTATCCTGAAGCTGAATGGCAGCCCGGTTCAATCAAGCAGCGACCTGCGCGCACAGATTTCTCAGATGGCGCCGGGAACCGTCGTGAAACTCGACGTCTGGCGCGACGGGAAATCGCAAGAATTCAACGTGACGCTGGGCGAACTTCCTGAGAAATCTGCAGGAGCGGCAGCCGGCGAGGGAGAGAGCAGCGCACTCGATGGCGTGGACGTGCAAACGCTGACGCCCGACATCGCACAGCAACTCAACTTGCCTTCTTCCACGCAGGGCGTAGTGGTGACAAATGTGGATCCCTCCAGCGCGGCGGCTAGCGCCGGGCTACAGCGGCAGGATGTAATTACAGAAGTGAACCATCATCCTGTCACCAACGTGTCCGAATTCCGCCAAGCCATCAAGGGAGCGGGAGACCAACCCGTTTTGCTCTTGATCAACCGCGGCGGCATCACGAACTACATGGTTGTTGAACCCAACTCAAAGTAAGCGAAACGCAGGAAAGGGCACGGCTTTAGCGCCGTGCCCTTTCTCATTTCTAGGTTTCTCTTGTAGCGTCAGGGAGCGAGGCAACTCCTTACCTTCCCTGCCAATCCTACTTAGCGATTCCAGCCACTCGGCGTTTCCGCCCAGGAAAGTATCGAACGATTCGCTCAGATGTCTCCGGACTGAAACGGTTAAAATGATAGGTTCCGGCGTGGTTTAGACGCGCCCTTCCGGCCCCGCGTCATTGTCGCTTAGGTCACTGGCGGGAGTATGATGGTACCTTCGTCCTATTCACCCCAGCCCAAGCGCTCTAGTACTTAGAGGATGGCAAAGCATTCTTTCATCAACCGCTTTGACAATCTCTTAGAGGTCTTTAGGTGAATACAATGGCCAGGGTGACGAACCGAGCTGTCTTCAACGACGCTCTTCTCCCTCAAGGACGATCGCGGCTCGGCTCGTTTGGGGCTGGTTTCGGCCTGGAGCTGCTTGCACTGGCGGCAATTCTGGTGATTCCGCTGCTCCTGCCGCAGAAAATGGATTCCATCCAAAGGTATTGGACGACACCGATTGCAGCGCTACCCATCGTGGCCTGGAAGCCGCAGCCGCCTCCGAAGCCTGAGGTCGTCAAGAAACCCGTTGTCCTGAAGGAAGCTCCGAAACCGGAAGTGGTGGAGCTGCCAAAGCCGAGAATCTACAATCCTGTTGTGAGCGCTCCCGTCGCCAAGCCGAAAATCCGGACGGTCAATCCTGCTCCCGAAATGCCCGAGGTTGCGAAGGTGTTTCCTGACGAATCGCCGCTGTCGCTTGGGAGCTCGGCGATTCCTACCTTGAAAAGACCACGAGAAGCTGTCCAGACGGGCGGCTTCGGAGATCCGGACGGTTTGCATGCGAACAACGAAACCAAGCGCTCCCCCAATGCGGCTCAGCTTGGGGGATACGATATGCCAACCGGCCCAGGAAAGGGCAATGGGACCGGGGGTTCCAAGGGTGCCGCAGGGGTTGTGGCGAGCGCGGGATTCGGGAACGATGTTGCGGCGGGAAATTCGAGCAGGAATCACGGCGTAGTACAATCCGCCGGCTTTGCCGACGAACATGCCGTTGCAGCGCCGAGAGTCCGGCCTGCTTCAGACATTTCTCCGCGCACGCTTCCCGTCGAGATACTTTTCAAGCCCAAGCCGTCCTACACATCGGAAGCGACGGCAAAGCGGATCGAAGGGGATGTAGTCTTGCAAGTTACTTTCACTTCTTCCGGGCAGGTCGTGGTGCAACGAATCGTGCAGGGATTGGGTTATGGTTTAGACGAATCGGCAGAAGCGGCCGCACGGCAAATCCGGTTTCGCCCGGCCCAGCAGGATGGCCAGCCGGTAGACTCGACGGTCAACGTCCGAATCACATTTGAGTTGGCGTACTAAGGGGGGAAGGCAATGCGCACGTGGAATAGAGTTATCTTCTTGACGGCGCTGGCGGGGGCCTTCGCTGTCACGGTGTCGGCTCAAACGCAAGACGTGCACGAAACGACGCCGCAGGCGAACGCCGCTTCGCCGGCAGTGGTGACGGTCAACCAGGCGATCGATCACGTGATTGCGCGCGAGCATGACGAAATCGCAACCATTCGCCACTATTCTCCGATTGTGGAAACATACATTCAGGACATGAAGCCCGACAAGGAAATGGGCACGGTTCCCGTGAAGGACCACTATTTCCTGGGACAAGCGGATCTTTCCAAGGGAATTATCGACCGGTCGATGTTGTCGAGCAGGAAAAAAGGGAAGCTGGACGAGTTCAACCCGCTCGCGCATCTTAGTGACATCTTCGGATCCACTTATGTGCCCGAAGGCTTTCTGCAGATGGTCTACATCGACACGACCGGCTTCGACCGCCAGCACTATCATTTCGATTATGTACGCCGTGAGTTTCTCGGCAGCGTTCGCTGCCTAGTCTTCGACGTCACGCCGCTTCCGAAATCCGGCAAGGGGCGGTTCAAGGGCCGTATTTGGGCCGAGGATCAGAATTACACGATCGTGCGCTTCAACGGCGTCTATACGCCGCTCGACGGAATCAACGGCTACGGTCTTCATTTCGACAGCTGGCGCTTGAACATGCAACCCGGACTCTGGCTGCCCGCCTACATATTCAGCCAGGAATCCGACGAGAAGGATTTCCTCGGCAACCGGATTCGTTTCCGCGCGCAAACACGGCTGTGGGGCTACGACCTGAAGAACATCGGTCGCGAATCCGAATTTACGGACTTGACCATCGAATCGCCGACAGCGGTGGATCAGTCCGCGCAGAGTGAGGACCGGTCACCCATTGAGGCCGAGCGCGAGTGGCAGCATCAGGCGGAAGAGAACGTTGTGGACCGGCTGCAGCGGGACGGATTGCTGGCGCCTCCGGGAGAAGTGGACAAGGTGCTCGAAACAGTGGTCAACAACCTGGAAGTGACGAACAATCTGGATATCGAACCGGAGGTCCGGTGCCGAGTTCTGCTAACAGGGACACTTGAATCGTTTTCAGTTGGCCACACGATTGTTCTGAGCCGGGGATTGCTGGATGTTCTCCCTGACGAAGCCAGCCTTGCAACAATCCTTGCGCAGGAATTGGCCGACATTATCGTGACGAAGCCTTCGACCGACCAGTGGGGCTTCAACGACACGACAAACGTATCGACGGTCGAAGCTCTTTCGCACTTCACTTTCCGCGATACGCCGGGCGATGTCCAATTGAGCAGCCAGAAGGCTTTGGAGCTCCTAAAGAATTCTCCCTACAAAGATAAGCTGGGGAATGCGGGACTTTTCTTGAAGCAACTGGACCAAGAATCGAAGGCCCTGCCCGCTTTAATCAATCCACGCCTCGGCAACCGCGTGTATTTCTACTCGCAACTGATCAGCTCGGCTCCGAATCTGGAACCAACCAAGCTGGATCAGATTGCCGCGCTGCCAATCGGGGCGCGCATCAAGGTGGACCCCTGGAGCGACCGCGCGGAACTGCTGAAGGCAAAGCCGGTGCCGCTGCTTTCAGATCGTGAGAAAATGCCCTTTGAAGTGACGCCCTTCATGCCCTACTTGACGCGCTACGAAGCGCCGCATTCGGGCGTCTCCGCCGATGCAACAAAGGCGGATGTGGCGAAGAAGGATGCGTCACAGGAAGCGCCGCAGCAATAGCCTCTCCGGAATTTCAGTGGAGAATCGGCAGGCGCAGGCGGGCTTCGCACCCGTGGCTAGCGGCACGGTTTTCGAGGGTTAATGTTCCTCCGTGCCCCTCGGCAATCTGCCTACACAAGACGAGGCCAATTCCTGAACCACCAGGTTTCGTCGTAAAGAATGGGACGAAGAGATTTCCAGCATTTTGTATGCCCGGACCATCGTCCTGAATCCATACGTTCACGTTGCCGTTTTCCCTGCCCCAACCGACGCGCACCCCTCCACCTGTTTCGAGCGCCGCATCGACGGCGTTATGAAGAAGGTTGATGAGCAGTTGCTCCAGTTGATCCGGATCGGCTTCGATCTGCATTTCCGGTCCCAACGTCAACTCGACAGAGAGACGCGGTTCAAGACCCACCACACGACGGATAGAAGCCCCCACATCCACGGGCTGCAAGACGGGTGGCGGCAACTTCGCAAGCCGCGCATATGCACTCATGAAACGCGCCAGACTGTCGGAGCGGGCCGCGATAATCTGAAGACCGCTGCGCATGTCCTGCTCCCAATCGGGAGCTCTTTCGGTTCTGTTGATCATCGTGGCCAGGTTTTCCGCGACCGACTTGATGGGGGCGAGTGAGTTATTCAGCTCGTGGCCGAGTACGCGAATCAATCGTTGCCAGACAAGGCGCTCCTCTTCGCGCAAGGCACGGCTCAAATCCGTAATTACAAGCAACTGGTGAGGCAATCCCGCCTCGCGAAATAGGCCGCGGTGAATTTCCCAGCGGCCCGATTTTCCGGGAAACGCTATCTGCTCGATACGCGGTGTTTCGCCGCGAAGACACTCTGCCAAGCCCAATTCGCCGGCAGAACGGCCCAAGAGATTCTTCGCAACAGAATTGAGAATGCGCTCTCCCGCGCGATTGACGAGCCGCAGATGGCCGGGTCCGTCGAAGGCAAACACGGCGACGTCGATTTCTTCCATTACTTTACGTAACAAGGCGGTGGCTTCCACAGCCCCCAGCCGCTGCAGGCGCAGCGTCTCGCCCAGAGAGTTCACTTCGCGCAGAACCTCTCCGAGCACATCGTCCTGATTCGAGCCTCGAGCGCGAATCGAATAGTCGCCTTCGCGAAGCGCGGCCAAAAGGTTCGAGAGGGTCCGAAGGGAAAAAACGATGCGGTTCTGTGCGGAAAACCCGAAGCTGAGCCACGCAACTACTAGAACGACCGTTAGCGTCCAGCGAAGATTCGAAGAATGGTCGCCAGTCCAGAGGAGCGCTAACGCCACAACCGTGCTGCCCAGCCCGGCTGCCAGCGCAAGCAGCAAGATGCGCCGCTCGTAAGCGAGAGGTTTCAAAGGTTGTACTTTTGCAGCCGACGATAGAGCGCGCTCCGGCTGAGACCCAATGCCTGACTGGCATGGCTGACGTTGCCACTGTGACGCGAAAGGGCTTTCTGAATCAACACGCGCTCCACTTCCTCGATGCTCATGTCTTCAATGCGCAGCGCGGCATCGCGCGCGGGGCGGAGGCCAAGATCGCTTGCGCGAACCTGTGGACCCTCCGCGAGCAGCACAGAGCGTTCGACGGCATGGTCCAGTTCGCGGACATTTCCCGGCCAGGGATGTTCGAGGAGAACCTGCATGGCGAGCGGCTCAAAACCTTCAAGTGGTTTGCGGTACCTTTGGGAAGACTGCCGCAGAAAATACTGCGCCAGCAAAGGAATGTCTTCTTTGCGGGAACGAAGCGGAGGCAGGTGGATTTCGATCGTATTCAGGCGAAAGAGCAAGTCCTCGCGGAATCTTGCGGCGGCCACTTCCGCTTGAACGTCGGCGTTGGTCGCCGACAACACGCGAACATCCACGCGGCGCGTTGTCGACGAACCCACGCGTTCGAGATCTCCCGTTTCAAGCACGCGCAGCAGCTTGGCCTGCAGATTCATCGGGACGTTGGCAATCTCATCAAGGAACAGCGTCCCTCCGTCGGCCAACTCAAACCGCCCGACGCGGTCTGACTTCGCGTCCGTGAAGGCGCCCTTCATGTGGCCGAACAACTCGCTCTCGAAGATGCCTTCCGGCAACCCACCGGCGTTGACCGTTACGATCGGCCGGCCTGAGCGCGGCGAGAGAGCGTGCAGTGTGCGAGCCACGACATCTTTTCCCGTGCCGTGCTCACCCGTGATGAGAATGTTGGCATCCGAAGGGCCGACGCGCGCGATCAATTCCAGCACGGGCTGCATCGCCGGAGATTCGGCAATCAACGCTGGACGGCCGTCGGCGCGGAGCAAGCGATTTTCCGCTTCCAGCCGCTGGCTTTTGCGAAGCAGGCCTGCCACTTCTATCTGTGTTCTCAATATGGCAAGCAGGCGAGCGTTCTCCCAGGGCTTCTGGACGAAGTCTTTAGCGCCGCGGCGCATCGCTTCTACAGCCAGCTCAAGGCTGCCCCATGCCGTCATCACGACAACGGGGAGAGTGCTCTCTTTCGAGCGAATGTTGGCAAGCAAGTCGAGCCCTTCCTGGCCGGAGGTTGTGTCGCGCGCATAATTCAGGTCGATCAAGACAGCGTCGAATTCACGCGTCTCGAGCGAAGAGATAACTGCGGCGGGCGACCCGACGGTTTCGACATCGAATCCCTCGCTCTTCAGAAGCAAACGCAACGCTTCGCGGACGTCGGGCTGGTCATCGGCCACGAGGATTCGTGGCCTGGATGATTTGGGAGCCGTCATCATGGAACGGTCCTTTTCCTTCGTATTGCCGTCTACAGGCGGCTGGGCGATTTGCGGCACTCTCTTATTCTCCCGCTCTCCCTCGCGAATGTCATTCGTGACGCAGCGCCACGAGCGGATCCACTCGCGTCGCCCGCTGGGCCGGAACGTAGCACGCCGCCAGAGCGATCAAAGCGAGTCCGCAGAGCACGAGCGCGAATGTAAAGGGATCGTTTGATTTTACTCCGTACAGCTGGCTGGAAACGTAGCGCGCGGCGAGGAACGAGCCGAGAATTCCGAGCGCGAACCCAATTGCCGCAAGCTTCATTCCATCCATTATTACCATGCGCCTCATGTCCTCTGGGGCCGCGCCTAAAGCCATGCGTATTCCGATTTCGTGGGTGCGCTGCGCCACTGCATACGCCATCACTCCGTAGATCCCAATCGCAGCTAGAAGCGTTGCCACGACGGCGAAGATCGCCAGCAGCACCATGCTCATCCGCCTCTGAGAAAGCGCGGCAGCCAGATATTCGTCCATCGAACGAATATCCGTCACAGGCTGATTGGGATCCACTTTGTGCACGACGCTTCTAACAGCTGACACGAGTTGGCTGGGATCATTCTTCGACTTTGCGACCAATCGCATGATGCGCGAGGGATCCTGAGTAGAAGGCAGGAAAACCTGTCCAATCCTTTCCTCACCCCACTGCCAGTCCCTTACATCTCCCACGACGCCGACGATGCGCAGCCATCCCCCGCGTGGAATCGGCGACCACGGGTTGATCGCTCCCTTGAAGTTCAATTGGATTTCCTCGCCAATGGGGCTGTGGTCGGGCCAATACCTCCGCGCCAAAGTTTCCGTCACCATGACGACGCCTTCAGAATCAGGCCCGTCGGATTCCGCAAAATCCCGGCCCTCCTTGATGGACATGCCCATCGTAGGAATGTAGCGCCAGTCGATAACGCGGTATTGACCGGTAAAGTGCTCGCCGGATTCGGGATGAGGGCGGCCCGCGATGTCGAAGTCGCAATAGCCGCTCCAACCTGTAAGGGGCAAATAATTCGCGGCGCTGGCTGATTGGACGCCCGGCAAAACGGACATGCCCGTAATCACTTGTTGGAAGAAGTTGTTGATCTGCGGCCCGGTCTCGTAGTGCGAGACCGGCAAGTATACTTGCATCGTGAGAAGGTCTTGCGGATCGAAACCGAGTTTTTCGTTGAGCATTCTCACGAAGCTGCGAATCAGCAAGCCCGCCCCTGCGAGAAGCATCAAGGAAAGCCCTACTTCGGAAACAACCAGCAACGAACGAACCATCTTGCTGCGCCGCCCGCCGGTTGAGCCGCGGCTGCCTTCTTTCAGCGATTCGTACACTCCGGCTCGTGAAATTTGCACGGCCGGTGCGAGCCCGAAGATAATCCCTGTGGCAAGGGAAATGAGCAGCGTAAACCCAAGAACGGGAACATTGATACCAACGCGATTGAGAAACGGCATTTGCAGGCCAACACCTGGTGGTGGTACAAGCGCCTTCAATGCCACAATCCCTCCGTATGCGATGGCCACGCCCGCCGTACCGCCAATGAGCGACAAAAGAACGCTTTCCGTCAGAAGCTGCCGCAGGATTCGCCGCCTTCCCGCTCCCAGAGCAGTGCGAACAGCGATTTCCCGTTCCCGGTCTGCCGCGCGGGCCAGCGTGAGGTTGGCCACATTTGCACAGGCAATCAGCAGGACAAAACCCACGGCTGCCATCAGCAAGAGCAGCGCAGGGCGCTGGCGACGAACCAAGTCGCTTTGCAGAGTCACCACGCGAATGCCGTTTTTTTGATCGAATGCAGGATGGGTCTTCTTCAGCGCCTCAAGGATCGTCTCCATCTCGGCTTGAGCCTTCGCCAGTGTGACGCCCTTCTTCATCCTGCCGAAAACAATCAACTCGTGATCTTCCGGGTCTAGCTGAGATCGCACAAATGCGAAAGGCGTCCAGACGTCGAGGTCAGAACTGATGCCATAAGGCGAAAAGTCACGTGGGAGAACGCCGACAATCGTGTAAGGCTTGTCATCGACCCGAATTGTCTGACCAATGGCGGCAGGATCTCCGCCAAAATGGCCTTGCCAAAAACGGTAGCTAAGGATGGCAACTTGCTCGTGCCCCGGCTGTTCGTCGTCCGCTTGAAAATCGCGTCCTAACACAGGAGACACGCCCAAAAGACGAAAGAAATTGCCTGTCACCTGCGATCCCCAGACCTGCTCGGGCTCGCCGTTCCCAGTAATGGTGTAGAACATCGCCCGCCATGCGGAGAGTTCATCGAAACTGCGGTTCATCTTCCGCCAATCCAGGAGTTCGGTGGCGGCAATCGTCCCTCGAAGGACACCGCGGTTCATGTCCGTCTCCCAAATAAGGACGAGCCGGTCGGGATGAGGAAAGGGAACCGGTTCAAGGAGGACACCGTTGACCACGCTGAAAATCGCGACGTTCGCGCCGATGCCGATGGCCAGAGTCAAAATCGCGACGAGCGCGAAACCGGGATTTCGCCGCATGGTCCGGAACGAGTATTGGATGTCTTGCCAGAGCTTCGCCATAGAGCCCGCCTCCGCTAAATTCGAACGGAGGTATTCTACTTTCAATTTACCCTTTGTCTACTCCATCACAATCAACAGCAATCGAGTCGCAGGAACCTTCGCTTCTTCATCTGCAAAGCCGGCGCCTTGATGGTCGGATTACTCATAACGCAAAGCCACGATAGGGTCCACTTTCGCGGCGCGGTGTGCAGGCAACCAACTCGCCAACAGCCCAATAATCCCAAGAACACCTGCTGCAGCGAGATACGCTGGCGCGCTCGTAACGCCCACACCATAAAGCAAAGACTGGATCAGGTGTGCCCCGATGTAGGCCGCCAGGAGCCCAAAAACGGCGCCCGCCAAGCACATTTCGACAACCTCGCGAAGAACCAGCCAGGAAATACTGGCTCGTGGTGCTCCCAGGGCAATTCGGATGCCGATCTCACGGGTTCGCCCCACAACCAGGAACGCCAGCACACCGTAGAGACCGATCGCGGCAAGAAGAGCGGCAAGTACCGCGAGGGAGATCGAGAAATACGTAAGTAAACGGTCTGAATAAACAGAGTTGTCGATTTGTTCCTGCAGGGTCCGCGCGTCGTAGATGGGAATGTTGGTGTCGATTTGCTGGACCATTTCTTTCAGGGTCGTTACGAGCGACGATGGATCCTGTTGCGTTCGCACGTAAAACGTGGCGGATTCAAGCCGTGGATCCTGCATGTAGGGGATATACAGGAAGGGCCGGACTCCCGTGCGAACATCCGCATCCTTGCTGTTCGCCACCACACCTACAATTTCCATGTTGGGACGAACGTCCTTGCCGCCTCCTCCAACAATATGCAAACCGATGGGGTTGCGACCAGCAAAGTAAAGCCGTGCCGCTTCCTGATTGATGATGGCGACGTGAGGCCTATCCGAAGTGTCGCTTGCCTGGAATTCTCTGCCCGCCAGCAGCGGGATGCCCATGGTTGAGAAATAGTCCGGTCCAACTTGATTGCGGTAGAGTTCGACTTCCACGTCCGGCGGCGGTTGGTATCCCTCGATTGTGACGTTGCCGCTCGAATCATCGTCTTCGAAAACTGGAATTTCCGCGGCACTCACCGAACGGACACCGGGAAGCGCAGAAATCGAATCTCTCAGCCGATTCACAAACGAGAGCGTCTGCGCGGACGTGTAACCACTGTCTCCGGGACCGACTGCGAATTGGACGACATGGTCCGGGCGAATCCCAAGTGCTGAAGAATTCAGGTGCATCAGACTTTCGATAAACAGGCCCGCGCCGGCGAGCAGGACCACTGTCAAACCTACCTGGAAGGCAACCAACCATTTCCGGAATTGCACACCAGTCCGGCCAGGCGACGTGGTCGAGTTCTGATCTCGCAGTATCCCTTCCAAACCTCCACGCGAGGCACGAATCGAGGGAGCCAGCCCGAAAAGGATAGAAGTGAGAAGCGTGACGACAGAAGCAAACAACCACACGCGGCCGTCCAAGCTTGTTTTCAAATGCGCTAAACTCTCGCCTGCGGGAACCGATCCCACAAGAATCTTCAACGTCCACTCGCCCACGGCCAGCCCAGCAAGCCCTCCAGCAGCGCCGAGCAAGAGAGATTCGGTGAGAAATTGCCTGGCGAGCCGCCAACGTCCTGCCCCCAAAGCGAGACGCACGGCAATTTCTTTTCGCCTTGCCTCTCCCTGAGCCACAAGCAGGCCCGCGAGATTCGCGCAGGCAATCATCAAAATCACAGAGACCATAGCCATCAGAGAGACAAGAGGAGTGCGAAGGCTGTTTTGCATGCTCAGCCAACCGTGCTCCCCTGGTACGAGAAAGAGTCTCTTATTGGCGTACTCGCTTGCAGACTTTCCTGAAAGCTTCATTGTCTGCGTGTCACTGGCAAGGATGGAGTGGAAAGACGGCTGGATCTCGACCTCAGCCCGCGGGATCGTGAGACCAGGAGCCAAGCGGCCAATTAATGCCAGCCAAATGTCCTTGCGGCTCGACAAATCCTCAAAATTAGAAAGGATTTGCGGTTCCATTGTTAGCGGGATGAATACGTCAGGGAGCTGCCCGGCCTCAATGCCGGTAAAGCCAGCTTGGCTCACACCTACAACCACGAGAGGCGTCCCGTTGACCGTGAGAGATTTGTTCAATACGGCGGGATTGCGGCCAAACTGACGGACCCAATATGCATAGCTCAGGATGGCGATGGGATTTGCGCCAGGCGCTGTTTCATCATTGGCGCCCAGCAGACGGCCGAGCGCGGGCTGCACCCCGAGTAATTCGAAATAATTTCCGGACACAAGTTCACCGCGAGCACGTTCTGTGACACCCGAGCCAGCAATGCTTACGGGGATTATATGCCGCGCCAGCACAGCCGAAAAAACATGCGCTTGATCTTGAATCTCTCTGTATGCGGGATAGGAAAAATATGCGGCGTCATCTCCGTCGCTCCACGTATGACCGGGATGCGGGCCGGGCGAGCGGAGGATTACAAGCTCCTTTGGATTTTTCACGGGCAAATCGCGCAAGAGCACCTGGTCCATCAACGAAAAAATCGCCGCATTCGCGCCAATGCCAAGGGCCAACGTAAGGACCGCGATGAAGGTGAATCCTGGCTTTTTCGCCAGCATCCGAATGCTGAATTTGAAGTCTTGCAATAGCGCTCCCACGTTATGCACCCATCTTCCGTGCGCCGTCGACGATCCAGCCGTCGGCGAGCTGGATGATCCGGTTTCCGTAGGCGGCCCACGCGTCGTTGTGCGTCACCTGAATAATCGTGGTCCCCTCCTCGTTTAATTTTTTCAGCATGTCCATGATCATTTTTCCCTGACTGGAATGAAGGCTCCCGGTCGGCTCGTCCGCCAGGATCAACTTCGGCCGCCCGATCACTGCGCGCGCCACGGCCACGAGTTGCTGCTGCCCCCCGGAAAGCTGACTCGGGTAGAGAGATTTCTTTCCCACGATTTGGAAGCGGTCGAGCACATCCGCCACCATTCCTTCTCGCTCGGATTTCTTCATGTCCCGATAAGAAAGAGGTAGATCGAGATTTTCGGCGACAGTCAGATCATCGAGCAGGTGGTATTGCTGAAAGACGAAGCCGATGTACTTCTTGTGAAGCTCGACTCTCTTGCGGTTGTCCAGCTTGTGCACCTCATGCTCAAGAAGGCGGTATTCGCCCTTCCAAGCGCCGTCCAGCATTCCGATGACGCCCATGAGTGTCGATTTCCCCGCGCCTGACGGGCCCATGACAGTGACGAAATCACCTTCGCGAATCTCAAGGTTGATGCGCCGCAGCACCCAAGTCTTGCCCGCCCCCGATTCATAGAACTTTTCAACGTCGGTCAGCTTGATCACGCTGTCTCTCCCCTATCACTCCGCGACCACGACCACCAGAGTCGCGTCGTCGTGCCAGTTTCCCTTGCAGAACTCTCCCACCCTGCCCAAGATCGCGTCTTGTAGCTCGCGTGCAGAGAGTCGGCAGTTTTCCTGCACGAATCGCAAGAGTCCTTCATCACCGAATTGCTCGCCGTCTCCGTTTGTCGCTTCGGAGATTCCGTCGGTGAACATGACCACACGGTCGCCGTGGTTCAGTCGCTTCCTGCCCATCGCATACGACAGCATGGGAAAGACCCCGAGGACACCGCCGCCCTCCTCTAGGCGGGAAGTCGCCCCGTCCCGGCCGACGACGATCGGCGGATTATGGCCGGCTCCGCAGTAGAGGAATTCGCGTGAAGCGCCTTGCAGGTGGCCATAGAAAAACGTGATGAACCGGTCGCTCGCGATATTTCGATAAATCAGCGCGTTCAGCCGGGCACAAAGATTGTCTGGCGTGATGGAAGGACCGGCGAGACCGCGCACCGCAGCCTGAAGATTCGACATCAGCATTGCCGCCGGCATTCCCTTGCCCGCCACGTCGCCAATGCAGATGCCCATCGATTCGTCGCCGTACGGGAGAAAATCGAAATAATCGCCGCTCACCACGCGAGCCGGTTGCCATGACCCGGAGATTTCGTAGCCGGCGAGTTGCGGCACAGCTTTCGGCAAGAAGCCCTCTTGCGTCGCCCGCGCTTCTTCAATTTCGCGCTCCAGGTGCTCTCGGTGCACCTTGTTTTCGGACCGAACGCGACTCTCTTCTCGCTCCCTGCGCCGTACTTCCCGTCTTTCGCGGCCGGTCTGAATCTGCTTCTGAAGGATTTCGAGCAAGCGCTCATTCGTCCAGGGCTTTTCGATAAAATCGCCCACTCCGCGCTGCATCACTTCCACGGCAAGGCCGACGGTCGCCCATCCCGTCATCACCACTATGGGTGGAGTGTTCTCCAACGCTTGCAATTGGATTACAAGATTCAGTCCTTCGCGCCCGGAGGTTGTATCCCGCGCATAGTTCAAGTCCATCAAGATAAGGTCGTATTCGCGTTGCGCGACCGCATCGAGCAATTGCGCCGGAGAAGTCACGCTGTCGGTGCCGTATCCGTGCGCCTTGAGAAGCAAGCGAAGTGCTTCCAAGACGTCGGGCTGATCATCCGCGATCAGCACGCGAGCTGCAGCCGCTTCCGCCCCATTTCGCACTTCCATTGGACTGGTTGCCATGTTTCTGCGCCGTCCTTAAGTCTCACCGCTCGATTTCAGGACCCAAAAATTCCGAAGTCGGCTCCTGTCAATTATTATTGGTAGCGGAGCGCGACCATCGGGTCGACGCGCATGGCCCGCCGTGCCGGCAAATAACATGCGATCAGTGCCACAATCCCCAGAATGACCGCCACGACCAGCAGCGTCATTGGATCCGAAGGACTCACGCCAAACAACAGGTCCTGAATGAGACGAGCGGCCGCGAGTGCGGCGATCATGCCCAACACTGCTCCGCAAAGTGCAAGCCGCATGCCCTGCCCGATCACCAAGCGAAGTACGTCCGCAGGGCGCGCGCCCAGAGCCATGCGCACGCCGATTTCATGTGTGCGCTGGCCCACCGAGTAGGAAAGCACTCCGTACAATCCAATCGCCGCCAAGATTAGTCCCAACAGACCGAGATTGGTGGCAAAGGCAGCTGCTGTTCGGTTCGCAAACAAGGAGACTTGAAGCAAGTCTGCGAGCGTGTCCTCTTCGAGTATTGACGCAGTGGGGTCGATTGAGCGCACTTGCGCCCGCACGCTCCCCAAAATGGCCATCGGATCTCCGGTGGTTTTCACCAAAATGTTGGCGTCCGTTCCCGTGTCCTGAAAAAAAGGAAGGTAAAGGAAAGGCTCGGGATGCTCGCTCATGGTGTGGTATTTCACATCTTTCGCCACGCCAACCACCGTCCACCAGTGATCGTAGGTGCCGACTCTTTGTCCAATGGCGCTTTTGCCCGACCAGAAATGCTGGGCCATCGTCTGATTCACAATGCAAACGCGTGGCGCGTTTCGATTGTCCTCCACAGTAAAATCTCTCCCTGAAACCAGGGGAATTTCGAGCGTAGAGAAATAATCTGGTCCCACGGCATTCATATCGATCATCATGTCTTCATTCGGCTGCGGGGTGTATCCGGAGATATCTGGGATTGTGTACGAACGCCCCGTGAACCAGAGCGGGACGTATCTTTCAAGCGTCACGGAGCGAACTCCCGGCATCGTCCGGATTCGATCGAGCAATTGCGCGTAGAAGTCTGCCGATTGATCGTCGGAATAGCCGTCTCCGCGCAAGTCCATTGCAGTGAGCAAGACTTTGTCCGTGTTAAAGCCGGGGCCTGTTCGCACTTCCTCTGAAAGGCTGCGAATCAAAAGCCCTGCCCCGGTCAACAAAACCACGGCCATTACCGTTTCCAGGATGACAAGCACGTTGCGCCAACGATGGCGGCTAATACTCGCAGAGATCCCTCGACCATCCTTGAGGGGCTGGCCGACATTTGCCCGCGAAGTCTCAAGAGCAGGAACCAAACCGAAAACGAGGACCGTGGCCAGCGAAAGGACGATCGTAAAAAGCAGCGACTGAAAGTTTATTCCCAGCGGAACGCCCACCGGCAAGTGGAGCGGAGGCATGAACAGGCTTAGGAGATTCGTCCCCCAAAGAGCCAGCAGGATTCCCCCCGCGCCTCCGAGCAGCGCAAGCAACAGGCTTTCCGCGAACATTTGGCGGATCATGCGCGGGCGGTCCGCTCCCAGCGCCGAACGAATCGCCATCTCCTTTTCACGCGACACGGCCCGGGCCAACAGCAGGTTGGCGACGTTCGCGCAGGCAATCAGTAATACGAGCAGCGCAACTGCCATCAGGAAGATCAGCACGGGCAAAAGAAAATCCTGCAGCCCGTAATGCGCCTTCCACACCGGGCAAACGTAGATTCCTATATTTTTCGAGGTATCCGGATATTCTCTGGCGAGATGAGCTGCAATCGTTCCTAGATCGGCTTGCGCCTCGGAGACGCTTATGCCCGGCTTCAAACGGCCCATCATGTGAATGAAGGTTGGATTTCGCAGGGTGAGACTTTCGCCGGGAAGAGTCTCCGGCTGCATCATCATCGGAACAAAATAGTTGGCGTCGATTCCGACAATCGTCCCATAGAACCGTGGGGGCGCAATTCCGATAACAGTAAAGGGATGTTCGTTGATTTGAACGGATTTTCCGATTACGGAAGGATCGGCACCAAACTTCTGTTTCCAGAACTTGTGCCCCAATACGATGTAAGGATCGGAATTGGGCCCGTGATTGTCACTTGCGTAGAACGCCCGTCCCCTTTCCGCACGAACACCAAGAAGCTCAAAATAATTCTCCGTGGCTATCAGTCCCCAGACCCTCTGGGTCTGGTCGGAGCCCGGAAGCCGCATGTTGGTACCGATCAGCTCAAAACCAACCATGCCCGAAAAGACGTGATTGTTGTCGCGGTAGTCCTTGTAATCGGGGTAGGAGCTGGTGTGATATTCCCCATTCGGCATCACGCTTTCGGCGGCCACCAATTGCGAGGGGGATTTAACGAGCGTCAACGGGTTGAGTAAGACAGCCTGCACCCAAGTAAATACCGTCGCGTTCCCGCCAATCCCCAGGGCCAGGGACAACACGGCCACTGCTGTAAATCCGGGATTTCTCGCCAGCATTCGCGCGCCGTATTTGAGGTCTTGCAGCAGTGTCCCCATAAGCAGCCCTCTCAAGTGAGCACACCTCACCGCGTGCAGACGAAACCGCAGGTTCCTCCGCCGTGCGCGGAACTTTTCAGGACTTTAGATCTTGCCGGCGCTCAGACGCTGGCCGTGCGCGTGCCGAGCGTTTCCTCGACGATCCGGCCGTCAAAGAGGTGTATGGTCCGGTCGGCAATGCTCGCGTAGCGCGGATCATGCGTCACCATGCAGATCGTCGCGCCATCTGCATGCAATTGTTGCAGTAGCTCGACTACAGCTTCGCTATTCTTTGAATCCAAGTTTCCGGTCGGCTCGTCTGCGAGGAGGATAGACGGCTTTCCGACCAAGGCCCGCGCGACGGCGACGCGCTGCTGTTGACCGCCCGAAAGTTGCGAGGGATAGTGCTTCATCCGGTGGGCCATCCCCACCCGCTCCAGCACTTCTTGTACGCGCGACTTGCGTTCCGACGAGGGCATGCTGCGGTACGTAAGCGGCAATTCTACGTTTTCAAACACCGTCAAATCGCCGATCAAGTTGAATGCCTGAAAGATAAATCCGATTTCGCGGTTGCGAATTCGCGTTCTCTCTGAGAGCGAAAGATTTGCCACGGGATTCGAGTTGATCCAGTAGTTTCCGTCCGTCGGCGAATCCAGCAGCCCTAGAATCGAAAGCAACGTTGACTTGCCGCAACCCGATGGCCCTGCGACCGAGAGAAACTCGCCATTCTTGATTTCCAGGTGGACGCCGCTCAGCGCGTGCGTCTCAACCTCGTCGGTGTAGAAGACCTTCTTTACGCCTTCGAGCTTGATTAGGCCCTGTGCAGTGGTATTCATTCCTGACCCCTCCCTGTTCCTATTAAACGTTCCACACCGGCAAAAATGTTCCCAAGCTGCTATTTCAATTCGACGCGATCGTAGTTGTCGTATGCGGACATATCCGACAGCACCACAGTATCGCCAACTTTCAGCCCTTTCAAAATCTCAACCGTGTTTACGGAGGTCCGTCCCAGTTCCACCTTGACGCGATCGGCTTCGGTGCCGTCGGCAGAAACCTTGAAAAGCCCAATCGTGCTGTCCGAGTCCCCGTGGACCGGACGCCCGACGTACAAAACATCCGCCAGCCGTTCCAACTCAATGGTTCCCTCAACGCTCAAATCCGGCCGTGCACCTTGCGGCAGCGCGCCCTCCAAAGCCACGTCCACAGTAACGGTCCCATTCTGTACCGCCGGATCGATTCGAGAAACGTGACCTGCGATCAAACCATTGTGCGTGTCGATCGAGGCTGTCTGCCCAATTTGAATATCCTTCGCTTGCGTCTCCGCGATTTTCAGTTGCGCCTTCAAGTGGGACGGTTGCGCCACCTTCGCGAGTACGGTCCCTTGCGCGACCTTCTGCCCTACTTCGACGTCCAATTCCTGGAGCACGCCATCGATTCCCGCCCTGACCGTTAATTTGTCGCACAGCGACTTCTTCAGGTTGTAGAGCGCTTGCATCTGGTCCACTTTCGCTTCTTGAACCGCTAGTTGTGGCTCGATCGAAGTCTCGAACGTTTCCACTTCCTTTTCCGCAAGATCGTTTTCCTTCGCCAGCGCTGCAGCTTGCACTTCGGCGGTCTTCACGTCCAAATCCGGGGCTAAGCCGTTCGCCCCCAATTCTTCTTTCGTCTTCTTCACCATCTCCGCCGTGTGATATTGCGAAGAGATGTTGGCGGCCAGTGTTCGCTTATCCATCAGCTGGTTCTGCAACTGCGCTTTCATATTCCGGAGTTCCGCTTGTGCCCCCTTGAGCTGATATTCCGCATCCAGCTCAGCCTGCTCCAGTTCGGGGTTTGTCATTTCCAAGATGGTCGTGTCTGCCTTCACGGGCGTGCCCGGCAGGATGTAGCGCTTCACAACCTGGGCGTCCGTAGCCGCGGGAATCACCTGAATGGTCACGGGTACCAGAGTTCCCAATCCGCGCACCTCCCGTAGCATGGGCCCGCGCTTCACCGTGTCAGTCCAAATGGTCGATTTTTCCACGCTTGGAGCGGCTGGCTTGAGGCGCGAGAGAGCAACCGTCACCACTACGATCGCGCAAATTCCAACGATGCCGTAGATAATCCGGCGAACCTTCTTCTTTTTCTTGACCTCAGGCCTGACAATATCCACAGAATTCTGCCTCTCTTTGAACTTGAGTATCGCAAATCCATTTCCGAGTCGAGAATACCACTAAATGCTTACGATTCTGCGCACTAGCCCGTTCCTGAGGCAGCCATTTTTGCAATTCTTGCCCGCTCATGGGATTCAAGCGTCCCGCAATCGAACACTTAGGTCAAGTGTACTCTCCGCGCAAGAATCTAGATCATTGACAATTCTAGGAGCTCCACGCAGACATTGTGGCGTTGTGCAGGCGAGAATTGCGGCAGCGAGGAGTGGCTTCCGTTTCTTGAACGTCTATCTCTGGAACTCAACCGTTAGGACCATGTGCGATGAGACTGGTTTCCCGTCCCTCGTAGCAGGCTCGAAAACCCAGAGGGCAACGGCTCTCTCAGCGGCACGATGCAAAATTCGGGGACCGGAGAGAGGGGTCGTGCTGGCCAAATTCCCATTGGAATCAATCACAGCATCCAGCTGCACCACCGTACCGATGTCGAGGCCCTTCGCCCAAAAAGGATAAGGTGGCTGCGCCTGGGAAACGATCTTCGCCGGCACCATAACCGGGGAGTCCAAGGGCGTGACTTTGGCACGTTCCTCGTGTGCTGTAATTCTCCGATTCCCATTCGGGGGATTCTTGGCTTCGGGCCCTTGGTGAGGTTTTGCCGGACCAGCACCTGCACTTGGATTTATGGGGGAGGCCTTTGCAGTTCTTATCGGCGAGGCGGCAGAGCCTCCTTCTGATTTCGCTTCTGGTTGCTTAGTCTTCTCGGAAGGCGAGACTGCCTCGGGGATTGCCTCATTCGAACGGCCGCCCCCAGAATGATTTGAGACCACAGAAAGCACATGGCTCTTCGGTGGCAAAGCGTGCCCAATCCTTGCACGCCACTCATAGACCTGAAAAGTAATCACTGCAATCGCAGCCGCCACACTTATGCCGGCGGCGATTTTTCTGGCCTTGAAATTCGGTGGGCGGGCAGGTTTAACGCGCCGAGGACGCTTGCGCGGAGCCGGTTCCCGATTTTCATCATCCACTCTTGCTTCGTCTTCATTCGACGCGTCGGCAACCGCCGCCTCTAGCTGTGGCTCGGATTGTTCCTCTCCAGATGCGAGACTGTGCTCAGCTTCTTCTTCCCCGAGACCTTTATCCGGGCTTTCGGCGGCTTCTTCTCTTTGGGTGGTCTTCTCTTTGCCATCTTCTGCCGAGTCCGATTCCGCGGGCCTGGTCTCCGATTGAGATGGGAGATTCGTAGACTCTTGTGCAACTTCACGTTGGCTTTGCGCGCTTGTCGAAGCTGCGGGGTTCGAGTCACTGGTTGCCGCGCCTGAAACTGCCCCACTTCCAAGTGCGGACGTGGTGGGCAGTTCGGTCGCCGTCTTTGCATTCAGGCCCGCGACTGCCTCGTCAACCAGTTTTTGCGCCGCAGATCTCCCGTCTCTCGCAGACGCATCCTCGGACAGCAATCCCCAGAATTGCGGTTCGTACGCAGTGAACTCCAAGTCCGCATATCTGCATTCACCTTGTTCGCGCCACTCGAGGACCTTGCACAGAATTTCTTTGCCAGTCCGATCATTCCGCAGGAAAACACATTGGCCTGGATTAAGCCGCGACTTCAGGCTTACGACGGCGCCATTTTCGAAGACTAGCGTCGTCGCGGTAGTTTCCGAAAACAGCTCGCGCTGGTCCGCGCTCTCGGCAGACTTCGAGCCCTGGATTGTCACAGGAATTTCGAGCGCCGCTGCCTGGACGCTTCGTGGAGATTCAGACATTCGCGCTTCAGTCCCTCAGAGAGTTATCGGCATTGGCAATCGGCAGCCACGCTTCGGCTCTTAAACCGCGCTCAGGTAAGCGCCGGCCTGATGCCCGGCGACCCCATGCTACGCCCCGATGGTTAGCCTCCATCGTCCTCAACGCGCGCGGCATATGCAATAGGCTGGAAGTACCTATTTACCGGTTACTTCCAGCGCACACGACAGACTTCTGCACCCAGACACGTCATCCAACGACGAAGCTGCCAAAACCAGTCGTCCAGGAGAATAGGTGCTCCAGGATTCTGAAAAAGCGCTGAACTCAATAAGTGGCGGACTAAGAGCGCCTTATTCAGGCTTTGAATTCCAAATGGCCGAGTTGCCAACACGCGTGAGGGGCCGTACAGCAGGCAGACTTTTGCCCTTCTTGATCGCTCCCGGCTTTTTCTGCTTCTTAGGTTTTTTCGAATCGGGGGACTTCACGCGCCAAACTCCGATTTTAATGAAAAGAATACTCTCGGATTGAACCAATTTCAATCCGTCTTCCAAGGTGATGTTCCGCAGAGATAAACCAAGCGTCGGAACGAAACACTGAATCTGGAACCGAAGGCCGTGCCGCATGACAAAGCGACGGTAATTTCTTCTTCCGAATGATGGCTGCGTCTGGACCTCTCATGAGTCATGCGTTGGAAATGATTCCGATTCCCAGCGAACGCAATTGGCACTTTCGAGGCAACATTAACTTTTTATTATCGTTATTCGGCCGCCGCCAAAGCTACGGAAATCGGTTCGATAAGTACAACATCCTTGACACAGGCGCGATTGAGAAGTAAGGTGCGCCGATATCTTTGGGGTGGGGTGGTTGTAGTGAAGGATTTGGGCCCGTCGGCAATTGAAGAATGTGAAGTATACAAGACCGGATTTTGCCTGCGCCGTTTTGTCGGGCGTGGGTATCGCGCTAATGAAAAGCGCCGACGGTCGGTGTCCATCTCCAAACAAAGGCACGCCTCTCCCCCTCCTGCCGAAAAGGGGTATTGACCATGAAAAGTTGGATGCTCAGCGTCGCGTTGGCAGTGGCAGTGCTGCTTTGCATTTGTCAGACGGCGTATGGACAGGCGACCGCAAGCTTCACCGGTACAGTCACAGACAAGTCTGGATCGGTGATTGCTGGGGCGACTGTCACCTCGATTTCGCAGGACACGGGCGCAACGCGCGAAGCGATCACGGACGCGACGGGTCACTACCTCATCAACTTGCTTCCCATCGGGAATTACACGATTCGCGTCGAATTCAAGGGTTTCCAAACCACGCAGCAGACTGGCATCCGCTTGCAGGTGGACGAGCAGCGCGAAGTTGATTTTTCGCTCGCTCCCGCATCGGTAAGTTCCCAAGTCGAGGTGTCTGCCACGGAAGTAGCTGTGGACGCCACGACGGCTTCGCTCGGGCAAGTCATCAATTCGCAGCAGGTGACTGAACTGCCGCTCAACGGGCGCGACTTCGTGCAATTGGCCAATCTCACACCCGGCACGATTCAGGAAACCAATCCGAACAGCTTCTTCACGACGGGCGGCAGCAGCGAGGTGGCGGCGCGCGGCTCGTTCTCTCTGTCCGTCGGCGGATCGCGAGCAAACTCCACCGATTGGCTTTTGGACGGCAACGACAACAACGAATTGACAGCGGGCGGTATTGCTATCCTGCCGTCGATTGATGCGATTCAGGAATTCAAGGTTCTAACCTATGACTACTCCGCCCAGTGGGGCACGCGCGCTGGACCGACCGTTCTTGTGACAGAAAAGTCCGGAACCAATCAATTCCACGGATCGCTGTTTGAGTTTTTCCGCAATACGGACCTCGACGCGCGCAGCTACTTTGCAACGTCGACGGAGAAATTCAACCTCAACCAATACGGCGGTTCTCTCGGTGGCCCGATTCAGAAAGACAAGACCTTCTTCTTTGTGGACATCGAGCAGAAAAACCAGCGCAGAGGCATTCCTTTTACGGGGTTGGTTCCGACGGAAGCGATGCGCGAAGGAGATTTCA
>DATKPM010000058.1:0-9366 GCA_035524135.1 Candidatus Acidiferrum sp.
TGGCCGTTTCCGTCTCCCAGGTCGCGGTACCAACGCCCGCCCGGCCAGGGCTCGATCTTCATTTGCAGCGAAGTTCCATCCGGCCTCTCGTTGTATGGGCCCAACTGTTCCAGCAGTGCTTCGAAGGTGACGCCAATCGTCGCGTTCACGATCTGTTCCATCGTGATGGTCAATGTGAAATCTTCCAACCTCGGCATCGTCGTTGCCATTTCTTCCTCCATTGGTGGATTCGTTTTTTAGAAAAACCGTTGTCGCCCCTTTACTTGCTCCGGACAAAGTTCGGCGGTTCATCCGCGCTCGGTCCCCAGCTCGCGGGGACGGCCACGTCCATCAGCCGCAGGTAGACGGCGAATTGTCCGCGGTGCTGATACCAGTGGTTCAGCATGACATCGCGAAGGAACTGCGCGCGGCGCCACGTGGTCAGTTCCTTTTCGCCCTGCATCAGCCGGAAGGGAGCTTGCATCCTGTCGTCGTCGAATTGCGGCAGGACGCTGCGCACGGTCTTGACGCTCTCCTCGAGCGCATCGAGAATTTCGCGAACGCTCGCCGGCTGCGGACCCGGGTTGCGAAAATCGGGCAGCGCCAGCGTGTCCTGCTGGACGGCGCGCGCCACGCCTCCTGGGACGCGAGCGATATGCAGCGCCAGTTGCCCGGCGGTCATGGATTTTTCGTGCGGCTTCCACGACAGCCGCGCTTCGGGCACCCGCTCCAGATATTTCCGCGTCACAGGAACCTGCTCCTCGAACTCTTCCAGATAGTTAAGCGCCAATGACATTTCGTGTCTCCTTTTGCTCGCGGCGTTTGCCTGTGTGGGACCTGTTATCGCGGCGGCTCCGATTCGCGCATCTTCGCTTCGGCCCGCGCCTTGACCATATCCAACTGGTGCTTCCAGAATCGCGCGAACGTGCTCGCCCATTCGTAAAGCGGACGGATCGCTTCTCCGTTGATTCGATAGATCATTTGCCGTCCCTCCCGGCGCGCCGCCACCAAGCCCACGTCGTGGAGCACGCGCAAGTGTTTGGACACCGAGGGCTGCTCGATGCCCATCGCGTCGACGATTTCCCCCACGGGCCGTTCGCGCAGAGCCAGCAGGTTGAGGATTTCCCTTCGCCGGGGCTCGGCCACGGCATTGAAGGCGTCTGAAGTGGTGGAGGCGCGTGGCATGGAGGGACAATACATTCCTATATAGGAATATGTCAAGTAAAATTTTTCCGCACTCAAGAACAACAGCGCTGCTGCCCTCCAACCGCTCCTGAAGCCGTCTCTGTGGGAGAAAAAGGGCGCCCGCAGAATTGCGGACTGGGAGGGGTCGGCAAATGTTGCGAACCGGAATGAGGCCGATCGTTTGTTTTGTAGCGGTTACGACGAATCCGGTTTTTCGGTGTGTTGCGAACCGGAAGCTGGAAATCCGGCGCGAGAGGCGGGGAGTCGAACGGGAGAGATTTACACGAAAACCTGACACTCTAAAGGAGGGGAGGCCAAAATCCTCGGGTCTGAAGACCCGAGTTACATTTACGTCCGGACGGGAGAAAGAAAGG
The DNA here is from genome assembly GCA_035524135.1 of Candidatus Acidiferrum sp. Classification (GTDB taxonomy): domain Bacteria; phylum Acidobacteriota; class Terriglobia; order Acidiferrales; family UBA7541; genus Palsa-295. Next base: position 1,539 of record DATKPM010000058.1, read on the forward strand.
TCAAAGGAGACAGAAATCTGGCGCGGGGAAGTGAGGAAGTTCAGTCGCGGCGCCATGGCGAAGCTTCATCCTGAACCCCATTTTATCATTCGCGTCAAACGACCGTGGTTGTGGACTTTTGAGGAGGAGGCAAAGGATGCAGAGGAGGTAAAGGAGAAATTCAAAACCGAAGGCTTGCGCGGGTGAACCAGCGGAAGCTTTTGTCCTTTATGTCCTCTGCCTACTTTGCATTCCATGACGAGGCTTATTTTCGCAATGGCACGGGGCGAAGAATCCGTTGACATGAAATTCACAAAAGGGTTTTACAATACGGGCTTCCTGGCCTTGCCAACGCACGCGCGCGGGCGAGCATCCAACAAGGCGCAAGGGGGTCCGATGCAGACGATTACGGTGACGGAACGAACTGGCCGCAAAGTGAGAATACCCCGCGAGGCAATCTGGCGCCTGGAAGGCTCGGCGATGTTTCGCCCTGACGCCGAGTGCGCCGAGCGGACCAACATCAAATTCCATCGCTTTCCACGCCTGCGCCGCGGCTTCTTCCAGCGCTACACGGCTTTTCTCGAAGCGGTCCGACGGCTCACGATCGACCTGGACAAGCGGCTGAGCTGCTCGCTGGACGTGCAGGAAAGCTACCAGGAATTGCGCGAGATCATCGAGAACCAGACTCGCTCGAACTAGCGGAGCGCTCCCAAACAAAGCTCCTGGCAGAAGCTGCGAAGGGCTGGGTTGCTCGCGGGATTGGGCTCTGGCCCGGCTAAAAGCGGATGATCACGCCAGCGTTGGCCTGTCCTTGCTGAGCGAAATTATGAACGGTGGTCCCGAAGCAGCCGAATGGTCCGCAGTAGATGGCCGGGGAAGAAGTGGTCTGAGTGGGTGAATAGCGAGCTTCGAGGCGGAAGCCAACGTGCTTCGTCATAAAATATTTCACGCCGCCGCCGAGGTTGAATGCGAATTTGTTATCGAAGGGCAGAGCGCCGTTGGTATGGAAATTCGTGAAGCCGAGGCCGCCAACGACGAACGGATGCAGCTTCGATTGGTGCGGCCCGAATTGGTAGAGCAAGCCGAACTGGTACATGTCCAGTTTTGCAGGTGTTAGATCGTAGTAAGGCCCTCCGCTGCCGTAGCCCGCGCTGAGTTCGGTGTCCTGACGGTTCCACATGAATTCGCCTTCGAGATTGGGCATCAGGTCCGGCGCGAGGCCGACGTCGAGAATGCCTCCGTAGTTCCAACTGCTCTTGAAGCGGTAATCGCCGAACGTTCCGCTGTTCAGATTCACAGTGCCGCCGAAACGCGCGCCGCCGAAAGGCGTGATTTCAATGTCCCTCTGCTGGGCCGGAAGGCAGGGAACTGCAAAAACGAAAAACAGAAGAGCAAAAAGAAGTCTCCTCATTGGATCCTCCCTCTTGCTTGGATGGGACGAACTTGCGGTTAGGTTTCCGGCAGGGCGGCTGCGTGTTTCTTGACCTTTCGTCCGGGCTTCGCCCCGATTCGCTTAGGGGCCCGGCGTTTCGTCCGGGGTGATCAGTGTGTCGGTGACGACCAGTTCGCGGACGTGAAGGCGCTTCACCTGCAAATCCTCGATTTCGAGCGAGCGGATTTTCGCCCTGCCGATGCCGAGCGCTCCAATGGCGAGCCCTCCGATGGCCAGAGCGCCGATAGCCAGCGCTCCTATCGCGAATGCGCCGATGGCGAGTGCGCCGACGGCTCCCACCCCGGCGCGGAATTTCTTCACCTCTGTCTCCCGCAGCCGCTCAAGATCTCTTCGCTTCATCGCATCCTCACTCTCTGGTTCACGTTTCCGTACTGTTCTTGTGTGCCTCACCATCCAGTACGCGCCGGCCGGGCCGTTTCTTTCAGGACCATTATTAATGTGCGTTCTTCGCCAGAAATTTTGAAATTTCGCGGAACACTTTTTCGAGCATCGCTTCCGTCAATTTTCCTGTAAACGTGTTTTGCTGGCTGGGATGATACGACGCAAAGACGCGCGGCAAATCTCCCGGCAGTTGATAGCTCGCTCCGTGCTGGAACGGATATTCCGCTAAGCTCGCGATTTCGCCGCGGTCTTTCAGCAAGCCCAGATAGGCGCGCAGGGCGATCGAGCCCAGCGCCAGCACGGCGCGCGGCCGCAAAACCGCCAGCTCTCTTTCAAAATACGGCCGGCAATTCGCGAGTTCCTTTGGCAGTGGCTTGTTTGCGGGAGGCGCGCAGCGCAATGCGGCGACGATGTAGGCATCGTGCAATTGCAAGCCGTCGCCGCGATGCGTCGCCGTCTCCTGATTCGCAAATCCCGCGCGGGCGAGCGCTCCATACAAAAAATCTCCGGAGCGGTCGCCGGTGAAGACGCGCCCCGTGCGGTTGCCTCCATGAGCCGCGGGTGCAAGGCCCACAATCAGCAGCCGGGCGTGCGCGTCGCCAAAGCCCGGAACGGGCTTGCCCCAGTAGTCCCAGTCGCGAAACGCGCGGCGCTTTTCTTTCGCCACGGCCTCGCGATACTTCACAAGCCTGGGACACTTCCGGCAGGCGACGATCTCCGCGTTGATCTGTTCGAGGCTGTCGATCTTCTTGCCCGTCAAGGTAGCTACTCCCTCCGATCGAATCTGGAAATTGCCAGGCCGGCACGATTCGCACAAAACTGGCCGATTCGCGGCAAATCAAGGACAGCAATGCTGTCTCAGATATAGCAGAATTGTCCGCGCCACTCTTCGCCTTTTCTTCATCAAACAGGTGCGTCCGCCGGCGATATTTTTCCTCGCGCTGCGATTTGATGCGTTGCGGATACAATGTTAGGGTGATCTAGTCTCCCGAGGAATCCATGGCCACCGCCCCTGAAAAGATAGTTGTCTCTACTGGCGATCCTGCCCTCGCCGAAAACATTCGCGCGGCGTTTGAACTGGCAGGCTATTCGCTGGCCCTGTTCAGCTCGGTCCCAGAGGCCCTCGATGAAGTACGCCGCGGAGGAACCGACCTGCTGCTGATCGACGCGCCGGGAGGGGCTGCCTCCGCCCACGGTGCGATTGCCGCCATTCGCGGAAGCGCCGCTACCGAAGGCGTGCGGATTTTCTTGGTTTTGCGCGGATCGTCCGCCGAACGCGCCGCCGCTCTCGATTTGGGCGCCGACGACGCGTTGTCTCTTCCGCTCGACACCACCGAGCTGCTGGCGCGAGCCCGCGCCCAATTTCGCGCCCATCGCGCCGCTGCGCAGTTGCTGGACAAGGTGCGGATTGCCGAGGAAGGCCAGCAGATTGCGCACACGGCGTTCGAGGCGCTCGCCGTGACGGAAAAAATGACGAGCGACGCTTTCTCGCTCGACAAGCGCTTGAAAATCGGCGTCGGCGTTGTTTTTGCGCTCGCCATCGTGATGGCCGGGATCTATTTTCTCTTCGCCGGCAGCGCCCGCCAGCAGACGCAGGTGAACAACGCGTTCATTTCGCGCCTCGAGTCCGGCCTTCGCAATCAGCAGGATTTGATCTCCCAGGTTCGCAGGATTCGCAGCGAAGACCAGACCGCCGCTTCTGCGGTTGGGAAGGCGGAGTTGCAGAAGCAGGCGGCGGATTTGAAGGCGAAAATGTCCGACGCAAACGGCACGGACGTTGCTGCTCTGCAAAAGGAGCTCGCCGAAACCGACGCGCGCCTGAAACGCGTCGAACAGGATGACAACGCCGCCGAACATTTGATCTCTTCGGACGTCGACAGCGTTTGCCTGCTGCACGTTGTGGTTGCGTTTCAGAATACGCAAGCGGGAAAGCGGCTTCGTTACGCAGGGCTGAATCCGAAGGGAGAGCCGCTTCAAGACAGCGACGGCAATCCGATCCTGACGCTCGACGGCACGGGCCCGGAAGTCACGCTGGACGTCTTCGGCACTGGATTTCTTGTTTCGCCGGATGGGCGCGTGCTTACGAATCGTCACGTTGCCGAGCCGTGGTGGAAGGACGACGACATCAAGACGCTGACCAACCAGGGATTTCAGGCGCAGATTTCGTCGATTCACGCGTATTTTCCGGCCGACCCGCGCGCCTTTAGCGCCGAGATTCAGGAAATCTCGAAGGACGCCGATCTGGCGACGATGCGCGTGAACATGCAGGACCTGAAGCGCCCCGTGCTTCAGACGGACCCGAGCTCGTCCGGCGCGGTTTCCGGGGAGCCGATTGTGGCGATGGGCTACGCCACAGGACTTGCGGCGATTCTGGCGCGCACCGATGAGGACACGGCGCAGAAAATTGTGGACTCGAGCAATGGAGACGTTTCGCAGGTGCTCGCGGCGCTTGCGGGGCGCAATTTGATTCGCCCGATCATCACGCAGGGACACATTGGCGACGTGCTGCAGGACAAAATCGTCTTCGACGCGCAGACGACTTCGGGAGGCTCCGGAGGGCCGCTCTTCAACCATCAAGGAAAAGTGGTTGGAGTGACGGTAGCCATACTCAAGGGATTTGGCGGTTCGAATTTCGGCATTCCGATCAAATTGTCAGAGCCGCTGATCACGCAATGAAAGCCATGGAAACCGGAGCCAACGCCGGCAACATACTCGAGCGCATCGTGGAAGCGCGGCGCGAATCCGTGGCGCACCGCAAGCGTGTGCTGCCGGAAGTGGCGCTGAAGATCGCCGTCGAAAAAAAAGCGCCTCCGGCGCGGGACTTTGCCGGCGCGCTTTCGCGTGACGGAGTGAACATCATCGCGGAACTGAAGAAGGCGTCGCCGTCCCTTGGATTGATCCGCGAGGATTACGATCCGCCTTCACTGGCCGCGTTGCTGGAAGGCGCGGGCGCGGCGGTGCTTTCGGTGCTGACCGAAGAGGATTTTTTCCGTGGCTCGCTTTCTCATTTGAAGGAAGCGGCGCAGGTGACGTCGATTCCCATCCTCCGCAAAGATTTCATCATCGATCCTTGGCAGGTGTGGGAGGCGCGTGCGGCGGGAGCCGACGCGATTCTGCTGATCGTCGCGATTCTCGACGATGAATTGCTGCGCGAACTTCTGGAACTCGGGCGCTCGCTACGGATGGAGTCGCTCGTCGAAGTTCATTCCCACGCCGAAGTCGAGCGCGCGGTGAGCGCCGGGGCGCGCATCATTGGAGTGAACAATCGCGACCTGCGGAATTTTCAAGTGCGCCTGGAGACTTCTCTCGAGCTTGTTGAATCGATTCCGGAGGATTGCCTTGCTGTGAGCGAATCGGGGATTCACAACGCGGGGCACATCGCGCGCCTGCGCGGCGCGGGTTTCGACGCGTTCCTGATCGGCGAGCGGCTGATGAAGCAGGCCGATCCAGCCGGAGCACTGCGCGATTTGCTGACGCCAGCGGTGCAAAGGGCGATGTAGCGGAGTAGAAGAAAGATTCCTCCACTACGCGAGCGGGCACTCCTGGACTGCGCAGGCGTGAAATGAAAAATCGGCCGCCCGCTCCGGTCGGAATGACAAGGGAAGTGAAGAGTGCAAGTAAGTGGAGGTCCGCTGCGCTCGAAAGTCAAATGGTGAAGACGCCTAAGGTAAGGACGAAAATTTGCGGGATTACGAATGCGGCGGACGCACGCCGGGCCGTGGCCGAAGGCGCCGAATTTTTAGGCTTCAATTTTTATGAGAAGAGCCCGCGCTATATCCGCCCCGGCGCCGCCGAACGCATCGCGCGAAGCCTGCCGGCGCGCGTGAAAAAGGCCGGTGTTTTCGTGAATGAAAGCGAGGAGACGATCGCCAGGATCGCGCGGCGCGTGGGCCTTGATTTTATCCAGTTGCACGGAGAGGAATCGCCTGCATTTGTTGCGCGCATCCGCCGCGTCGCGCCGGTGATTAAAGCGGTGCGCGTGCGCCCCGGCTTTCGCACGGCCGAGTTGCGCAAGTATGCGAATGCCGCGGCGGTTTTGCTCGACGGATTTGATTCCCGGCGGCACGGAGGGACGGGCAAGACTTTCGACTGGCGCATTGCGAAACGGGCGGGGCGCGGGCGAAGGATTTTTCTGGCCGGCGGATTGACTCCCGAGAACGTGGGAGAAGCGGTGCGCGCCGTCCATCCATTTGCCGTCGACGTTTGCAGCGGCGTGGAAAGCCGACCGGGAAAAAAGAGCGCGGCGCGAATGAAGGAATTGATGAAAGCCGTGCGGGAAGCGCAAGGAAGGAAGAAATGAGCGCGACGACGCAGGCAGTTCCCGACACCCGCGGCCGCTTCGGACCGTTTGGAGGCCGCTATGTGCCGGAGACGCTTGTGGCACCTCTGGAGGAGCTGGAGCGTGCCTATCTGGAAGCGCGCCAGGATGTGGCCTTTCAAGCGGAGCTCGATTCTCTGCTACGCAATTTCGCCGGCCGCCCGACACCCCTGCAATTTGCCGCGCGGTTGACCGAGCACTATCGCGGCCCGCGCATTTATCTGAAGCGCGAAGATCTGCTGCACACGGGCGCGCACAAGATCAACAACGCAATCGGCCAGGGTTTGCTGGCTGTGCGTATGGGGAAAAAGCGCGTGATCGCGGAAACGGGCGCGGGGCAGCACGGAGTGGCCACGGCGACAGTCGCGGCGCGGCTGGGCCTTTCGTGCACGGTGTACATGGGCACGGAAGACATGGAGCGGCAGCGGCTGAACGTCTTTCGAATGAAGCTGCTGGGCGCGGAAGTGACCGGCGTCGATTCCGGCAGCCGCACATTGAAGGATGCGATCAACGAAGCGATGCGCGACTGGGTGACGAACGTCCGGATGTCTCATTATCTCCTCGGCTCCGCACTCGGCGCGCATCCCTATCCGATGATGGTCCGCGATTTTCACAAAGTGATCGGCGAAGAGGCGCGCGAGCAGATTCTGCGCTCCGAAAAGCGCTTGCCGGATTATCTCTACGCGTGCGTGGGAGGAGGCTCGAACGCGATTGGGCTCTTCCATGCTTTTCTTCCCGATGCCGGGGTGAAGATGGTCGGCGTCGAAGCTGGCGGGCGTGGAAAATCTCTTGGGGAACATGCCGCGCGGCTCGCCGCCGCGGAAGGATTTTCCGGCGCGCGTCCCGGCGTGTTGCAGGGCACGTACACCTACGTTTTGCAAACGAAGGACGGGCAAATCGCGACGACGCACTCTGTCTCGGCAGGGCTCGATTATCCGGCCGTCGGCCCGGAGCATGCGTGGCTTGCGGAACAGGGCCGCGCCGAGTACACGGCAGTGAGCGACGAAGAGGCTGTGGAAGCTGTGAAACGCCTGGCGCGCCTGGAGGGCATCATCCCAGCACTCGAATCCGCGCACGCGCTGGCCGAGCTCGACCATCGCGCTTCAAAAATGGACAAGGACGAAATCGTGATCGTGAATATTTCCGGCCGCGGCGACAAAGACATGGAGATGCTCGCCCGCCATGGCTGATTCCGCCGCGCCCAGACCCGCCGCACGCGCCGGCGTGAGCCGGATCGGGCGTCAATTCGATGCGCTGAAATCCGCCGGCGAAATGGGCATCGTGGCGTACGTCACCGCCGGAGATCCCACTCTTTCGGCGACGGAGAAAATTGTTTTAGGCGCGGCGGAAGCTGGCGCGGACGTTATCGAACTCGGCGTTCCCTTCAGCGACCCTCTCGCCGACGGCCCCACGATTCAGAGGGCCAGCGAACGCGCCCTGCGAAGCGGGACGACGCTCGCGGGCGTGATTGAGCTCGTCCGGAGAATTCGCACGCGTTCGGATGTGCCGCTGGTGCTCTTCAGCTATTTCAATCCAATCCTGCAAATGGGCCTGGAGAAATTTGCAGACGAAGCGGAGAAAGCAGGCGCGGATGGCTCGCTGGTGACGGACCTGACGCCGGAAGAAGCGGCGGATTATCGCGGAATTTTGCACAGCCGCGGCCTCGACACGGTGTTTCTCGCGGCGCCCACCTCGAC
>DATKPM010000059.1:0-14381 GCA_035524135.1 Candidatus Acidiferrum sp.
ACCACATCTCCCTGGCCTTGGCCGGAAGAAGAGCTGCCGCCCGCGGAAGACGGTCCGGAAGAGGAGCCTCCGGCGCCCGCCGAAGCTCCGGCAGCCTGCTGAGCCTTGTAAAGAGCCTCAGCGAGGCGATGCGAAGCTTTGGTGAGCGATTCAGCGGCGGCGTTGAGCTTGTCCGCTCCGCCTTCGTTCATCGCCTGCCTGCCTGCTTCGACAGCCTCTTCGGCCGCCTTCACATCGGCTTCCGGCAGCTTGTCGCGGTTTTCCTTCACCAGCTTGTCCGTCTGATAGACCAAGTTGTCGAGTTTGTTGCGCGCTTCGACTTCGCTGAGGCGCGCCTTGTCCTCGGAAGCGTGGCTTTCGGCTTCCTTCTGCATCCTCTCGGCCTCTTCCTTGGTCAATCCGGTCGAAGCTGTGATGGTGATCTTTTGCTCCTTGTTGGTGGCCTTGTCTTTCGCGGTCACGTTGAGGATGCCGTTGGCGTCGATGTCGAAAGTGACTTCGACTTGCGGCATCCCGCGAGGAGCCGGAGGAATCCCGACCAGCGTGAATTCGCCAAGCAGGCGATTGCCGCCGGTGACGGGGCGTTCGCCCTGGAAGATGCGGATGCTAACCGAGGTCTGGTTGTCCGCCGCGGTCGAGAAGACTTCCGACTTGCGAGTCGGAATCGTCGTGTTGCGGGGAATCAGCACGGTCATCACTTCGCCAAGCGTTTCAACGCCGAGCGACAGCGGGGTGACGTCGAGAAGGAGAATGTCCTTCACTTCCCCGCCCAGAACGCCGCCCTGAATGCCCGCGCCGACCGCGACAACTTCATCCGGGTTGACGCCCTTATGGCCTTCCTTGCCGAAGAGCTCCTTGACGAGATTCTGAATCAGCGGCATGCGCGTCTGGCCGCCGACGAGAACGACTTCGTTGATCTTGCTCGGTTCGACGCCCGCGTCCTTCATGCACTGCTTGCAGGGCTCGACGGAACGGCGGACCAGATCGTCCACCATCGATTCGAGCTTGGCGCGAGAGAGCTTCTTCACCAAGTGTTTCGGACCGGTGGCGTCGGCTGTAACGAACGGCAGATTGATTTCCGTTTCGATGGTCGAAGAAAGCTCGATCTTGGCGCGCTCGGCCGCGTCGCGCAGGCGCTGAAGAGCCATTTCGTTGCCCTTGGCGCGCAGGTCGAGGCCTTCGTCCTTCTTGAATTCTTCGATCAGCCAATCGACGATGCGCTGGTCGATGTTGTCGCCGCCCAGGTGCGTATCGCCATTAGTGGCCTTCACTTCGATGACGCCTTCGCCCACTTCGAGAATCGAAATGTCGAACGTGCCGCCGCCGAAGTCGTAGACGGCAATCGTTTCGTCCTTCTTCTTGTCGAGGCCGTAAGCGAGAGCCGCGGCTGTCGGCTCGTTGATGATGCGCTTCACGTCGAGGCCGGCAATTTTACCGGCATCTTTCGTCGCCTGGCGCTGCGAGTCGTTGAAATACGCCGGGACGGTGATCACCGCTTCCGTGACTTTCTCTCCGAGGAAGTCCTCGGCCGCGAGCTTCAGCTTTTGAAGAATCATCGCCGAGATTTCGGGAGGAGTGTACTCCTTGCCCTGGGCGACGACGGCGACGTTATCGCCTTTGCGGACGACCTTGTAAGGCACCATTTTCATCTCTTCCGAGACTTCGTCGAAACGGCGCCCCATAAATCTCTTGATCGAATAGATCGTGTTCTCGGGGTTGGTGATGGCCTGCCGCTTGGCGACCTGTCCCACCAGCCGTTCTCCGCTCTTGGTGATGCCGACGACGGAAGGAGTCGTCCTAGCCCCCTCCTGGTTGGGGATCACAGCTGGCTCCCCGCCCTGCATCACGGCCACGACCGAATTGGTCGTGCCCAAATCAATACCGATAATCTTGCTCATAGAATGCGCTCCTGGATCGTCCAAAGGCCTAGTTAAAAGGCAGTGGTCGAAACGTAGGTATCATACACATTGAGTGTATCATTGTCAATGTTTTGTATCTCCTGTATTATGTTTATATTCTGATGGTTACAGCAAATTTATTCCCGTGCTTGTTGGAAATTGACACGGGACTGGCGCCTCGAGCGTGACATAGGTCACAAAACCGACGTGACAACATCTGCGCCTCTGTCGAGTTGAGTGAGCGGCGATAAAGGCGGGCATCAGCAAACCCTGATTGGGAATGAGGGATTTCGCGCTACAATGAAGACGAAAATCCTACGAACTCTGAGGAGGGATTCGTGACTGGCTTCCCGTACACTTGGCGGCCCAAGGTGGCCGTGGGTCTTGGCTGCCTGACGGTTCTCGTTCTGGCCTTGGTATGGCAGCCGGGTGCGAAGGCGCAGCCGGAATCGCGCGTCCGGGCGCATATGCAGGCGGCGCACGAGGGGCTTTCTATCCCAGTGAAGACGTTCGGGTCGCCCAGTGCGCCGATCCGGCTGGACGAGTTCAGCGATTTCCAGTGTCCCTCCTGCCGCGCTTTTTACGAAGGGACGCTGCGGCCGATGATGGCCGACTATGTGGCACGCGGAAAAGTGTACTTGGTTCACCATGACTTCCCCCTCCCGATGCACGCGCATTCCTTTCAGGCAGCTAGGTGGGCCAATGCCGCGGCGGAAATCGGCAGATTCGAGGATGTGGAAGCAGCGCTGTTTGACAACCAGGAATCGTGGGCCGCGGATGGAAATATCGAAAAATATGTTGCCGGGGCGCTTTCCCCTTCGGATTTCAAGAAGGTGCAGAAGCTGATGGCCGGATGCGAGCCGAACTCACACTCCTGCCCGTTCGACGCCTTCATCGAAGCGGACATCGCGCTGGGGAAGCAAATCCCCGTGCGCGCGACGCCGACCTACGTAATTTCCTACAAGGGACAAAAGTTCCCGGCGGGCAGCGGGGCGGTTTCCTGGGACATCATGCGGCAATTCTTCGACAGCCTCCTGGGGCAATAGAAATGACTGGCGAGAAAAGATTCGGTCTTGGGCGAATCTTGCTACTGCTCGGACGGCTCGTGCTGGCGGGAATTTTCATTTTCGCGGCCTACGCCAAGATGAAGCCGCAGACGGAAGTGCCGTGGTCGGTCGCGTCGGTGAGGACGTCGCTCGCAATGTTTGCCATGCAGGTGGATTCCTACCAACTGCTTCCGACGGGCTACGTGAGCCTGGCCGCGCACCTGCTGCCTCCCGCGGAGCTGCTCCTGGGTTTTTGGCTGCTGAGCGGCATCGGGCTGCGCTTTTCGGCCTTGGCGACGACGCTGCTGGTGGGCCTGTTTTTCGCGGTGATCGTGCGAACGTATGCGATGGGACTTGAAATTAATTGCGGCTGCTTTGGCCCGGGCGAACAGCTCGGAAAGATCACGCTCGTGCGCGACGGGTCTTTTCTGGGGCTGGCGCTGGCAGTGACGATCGGGGCGTTTTTGGTCCACCGCGCTGGACGAAACAAGATGGAAGCTCGCGTCTCAGTTACGGATGCGCAGCGCGCCGATTGAGCCGCCGCCAACTGCCTTCCTCACCTTTCTTGCGGCGGTTTCTTCTACACGAATCCAGACGGTTTTCCTGAAAGCGCTCCGGTCCTGCGCCTTCCCGAGATACAATGCGTCGTTTGTTTCAGGAGGCAAGGAATGATCCGCTGCTCGCTCCGCACTTTGTTCTTCATCGGATGCACCGCAATTTTCGGTTTGGCAAGCGCATTTCCCCTTGCAGCGCAGGATTCCGGGAAAAAAGATTTGACCATCGAGAGAATCTTCAGCCCACCGCCGCTGAGCGGGCGTCTGGCCCAGGGCCTCGAATGGCTGCCCGACGGCAATCGTATTTCCTTCATCGAAAACACAGGGGACGGGCCGGAGCTCTGGAGGATGGACGCGGCAACGGGCGAGAAGAAGGTTGTGCTCGATGCAGCTGCACTGAAGCAATTGACGCAGCCGGAAAAGCAAAGTGCGATTCAATCGACGGGGCTCGGGCGCGTTCAAGCGGAGAATTACAAATGGTCGCCCGACGGGGAATCCATTCTGTTTATCGGCAGCAGTGATATGGTGCTCTACGACCTCGCCGCCAATACGCCGAAACCGCTGGTGACGGGCAACGACGACATTGAAGATCCGAAATTTTCGCCCGACGGAAAGTGGGTGAGCTTCGTGCGCGATTCGAATCTCTGGGTCGTCAGCACGTCCGGTGGCGATGCGAGAGCGCTGACGACCGGAGGGAGCGAAGAGGTTCTGAAGGGGCAGCTCGACTGGGTGTATCCGGAAGAACTCGATTGCCAGACGGCGTACTGGTGGTCGCCTGACTCGTCGAAGATCGCGTACTACGAAATGGATGAGCGGCCAGTGACGCGCTATCCGATCATGGACATGAGCTCTCCGACGGGAGCGATGGACTACACGCGCTACCCGCAGGCGGGCGAAGCGAACCCAATTGTGCACGTCGGTGTGGTGCCTGTCGGAGGCGGCGATACGAAATGGATGGACAGCGGGGCGGACACGAACGTGTATCTGCCGCGTGTCGAATGGCTGCCGGACAGCAAGACGGTGGCGATCGAGCGGCTAAACCGGGCGCAAAAGCAGCTGGACCTGCTTTTCGCCAATGCGCAGAGCGGAAGTTCGAAAGCTGTCTTGACGGACACGGACCAATACTGGATCAACGTCGGCGAGGCTCCCTATTTTTTTACGGACGGGAAAAGTTTCCTGTGGTCGAGCGAGCGCACAGGATACCGGCACTATTATCTCTACGATATTTCCGGGAAGCTGATCAAACCGGTTACGTCGGGCGATTGGGAGATTGGCGGCTCGGCCGGCTTCGGCCCGCAGGCAACGAACCCTCACGCCGTGGATGAAAAGAACGGCTATCTATATTTCAGCTCAAACAAAGATGAAATCCCCGGCTTGCAGATCTTTCGTGTGTCGCTCAAGGACCGCGCTGTCGAGCAACTCAGCAAAGGTGCGGGGACGCACGATCCGTCGTTTTCTCCGAACGGTTCTGCGTACGTCGACATCTTCTCCGATGCAAACACACCGCCGTGCGAGGATCTGTATCGCGCCGATGGCACGCGCGTGGCGGCGATCGTCGATAACAATCTCGGGGAACTTGTGGATTACCGCCTTTCTCCCGTGCAATTCCTCACGGTGCCAGCAAAAGACGGCACGCCGCTATACGCGGAAATGATCAAGCCGCCGGATTTCAACCCTTCGAAAAGGTATCCCGTGCTCATCGACGTCTACGGCGGACCCGACGTGCAAAATGTGGTGAATGGCTGGGCGGGCGGCATATATTTGCTGGACGAGATGCTGGCGGAGAAGGGCTACATCGTCTTCTCGCTCGATAATCGAGGGTCTTCGGGGCGCGGGCACGTGTTTGAGACGCCCATTTATCACCACTTGGGGCGGATCGAATTGCAGGATCAGCTCGCGGGAGTCGCCTATTTGAAATCGCAGCCGTATGTGGATGCGTCGCGCATTGGCATATGGGGCTGGAGCTACGGCGGATACATGACGCTGAACGCGCTGTTCAACGCGCCGGGAGTTTTCAAGATGGGCGTCTCTGTGGCGCCGGTTACGGACTGGCATCTCTACGATTCGATCTACACGGAACGCTATATGGGAACGCCGCAGGAAAATCCCGAGGGATACGCGGATTCCTCTCCGGTGAATCAGGCCGCCGGACTCGCGGACCCGTTGCTGCTGATTCACGCCACCGGCGACGACAACGTCCACTTCGCCAATACGGCAGAGGTCTTGAATGCATTGATTGAAAGTGGTAAATACCCGACAAAATTGATCATTTTCCCGGGGCGCGGCCATGGGATTTCGGATCGTCCGGCGCGACTCTTGCTGTTTGAACAGCTTACGAGTTTCATTTTTAACAATTTGTAGAGACAACTCCGGCGGAGGCCCAGGACTCGAATATAATCGGGCAAGCGCAATCCCAAACGGGGCTCGAATTTCGGCGTTTGTGGGAAATCGAATGAATCTCCGTCCAATCAACGTTCTTCGCAACACTCTCGCCGCAGGCGCGGTGGTGGTGCTGCCATTTCTTGGCTGCGCCGCGTTCGCGCAGGAAGCTGCCACATCGGCACCGGGTTCTTCCGCTGAGACTCCGACGGTATCCGCGGCTCCCACGAATGCATTGCTCGAGAGCGGCTTCCATCATCTCTACGAGCTGAATTTCAAGTCGGCGCGAGCTGAATTCGTCTCCTATCAGCAGCTTGTCCCGGATGATCCCATGGGTAAGGGCGCGGAGGCTGCAAGCTATCTCTTTGACGAGTTCAACGAGAAGGGCGTGTTTACCTCCGAGTTTTTTCTGAACGACAGCAAGTTTCTGAAGGGGGTCGCTGGCAGCCCGGAAGAAAACCGCAATCCGGATTTCGAACGCGTGAACGCCGCGGCGCGGGAGCAGGCGAAGACGCGCCTGAAGAGCAATCCCAAAGATGCGCGAGCGCTGCTGGTGCTGACGATGACCGACGGCATGGAGTCCGATTACGACGCGCTGATCGTAAAAAAGCAATTGGCTGCCGTTTCACTGACCAAGCAGGCGGAGGCGGAGGCGAGCGCGCTGCTGCAGATTGATCCGAATGCGGATGACGCCTATGTCGCCCTTGGCGCCGGGCATTACATCATCGGCTGCCTGCCCGGTTTCAAGCGCGCATTTCTGTGGTTTGGCGGCGTCCACGGCGACAAGGAACTCGGCATGCAACAGGAGGAGATCGCCGCCTACCACGCGCACTACTTTCAGCCGTTCGCCAAGATTCTCCTGGCGCTGGCCTATGAGCGGGAACACGAGCCCGAGAAAGCTCGTGTGCTGCTTGGCGAGCTCTCCCAGGAATTTCCAGACAATCCGCTGTACTTGAAGGAACTAGCGCTCGTCAGACCCGGCCCACCGAAGCCCTGACGCGTTCCCTCTTTCCTTCGTTTCGGCGACTTTCCTCTACCATTTCACGCGAACGCGGTAATCGAGCGTCGCTGTTCCGTCCTTTTCGACCGGAACCTGAAATCCGATTGTTGCCGAGTCGAGCTTCGTCCACTTGAAATTCGATTTTTCCACGTCCCAGTCGCCGCCGACCGGCTCGCGGACATCGACGGTGACGGGAGAGTCCTTGTGGTTGCGCAACGTGATGGCGTATTCGAGTTCCACCACATCGCTGGCGATCTTCTTGTAGTCCATTTCCTTGCGTTCACAGACTACGTCAAAGGCGTTGCCTGTGTAGATTCGCAACGTCTCGTCCTTCGGCGTGTGGTCGATATGATCTTCGCCGATGAATTGCACGCCGCCCTTGGAATCGGCGAGGTAGACGCGAAGGGTCCCGGCGGGCAAGGGAATGCCAAGCTGGCTTTTTTCGCTGTTTTGAAAAGTGTAGTAGACCTTCACTGGCTGCGGAATCGGATTGCCCAGTCCCGAGGGATTGCGGAAATAGTATTGTAGCCCTTCGACGACCAAATCTTTTTCCACGGGGATTCCGCTGGCCGTGAGCAGGCTGATCTGCTTCGATTCGTTGTTCTGGATTGAGGTGCGCCGCCCGAGCGTATAGAGGTGATATTCCGAGATTCCTTCCTGCTGGAACTCTTGGCGCGCCACCAATCCACCGATTGCGCCATTCATCGCCATGGCCTTTGCCATCGGAGGTTGCACCTGATGGATTTCACCGGCAACCAGTTGCAATTTCGCGTTCTGGTAGGCGACGCCGCTGTTGTTTGTGAGCGTCACCCAGCCGTCGAGGTCCGCGCTCTTCTCGTCGTGCGTCACGTTGAGCACGTAATCGGCCGCCCAGCTCATATTGCCCGCGAGATAGGAAGCCTCGACGCGCTGCGACGCCGCGCCGCGATTTTCGAGAGTCCACACAAGAGTCGGGTGGCTGTAGAGATTCCCCGGCAACTCGGGGAAGCGATAGGAATCGACGACCATGCCCGTCACGATTTCATCGCCGATTTTCCACACAGGACCGTTGTTGTCCGCCAGCAGCAACGCCTTCGTTTCGACGTAGCGCGTCGAGCCGGAGTCTCTCTCCGCGCGGACCAAAGTCACTTCGCGTCCGACGTACTTATGCAGCAGCTTCTGCGGATCGAGCAGATCATATTCGTAATTTTGCTCGATGACATCGACCTTCGAGGGATCCGTCAAAGAGCGGAAATGGACGGTCGCAGGATTGATCGTCGCCGCGACATCTTCGAAGTTGAGAGGGAATGTACCGCTGGGCAAATGGATTTCGCGAACGTCGCGCACCAGCGCGAGGCTCGAGTTGTAGACAGTGACAGACAAATCGACCTGGTCTTTGTCTGTTGTCGTAGTGGAATCTTTTGCGCCATTTGCCTTGGACCCAGCGTCGGATTGGGCTTGCGCGGAACTGTGTGCCGCGAGCAAGGTTACCGCGAGGACTGCGAGCATCGTTGCCCGTTTCGTCTCGAACATGGTTTTCTCCTCCTGGAAGATTCCGCCTCGGTGGTTAGACACCAGAGATGGCCCCGCTGATGCTTTCGGCTTCCGAGGATTGCAGGGATTGGCCCGTGCGACACATGATACCGGAGTTGCGGCACGGCAAAAGGCCGCTCATCGCGTGGTTCTCGCTTCAGCTTGTCAACCCGAACTCAAGTCACCTATAGTCCACGCCGGAAACTTATCGTTCGATTCCGGAGGAAGCCATGTTGCGAAGAATCGCAATTCTCTTTACCGCTCTGCTGGGCCTTGCACTTGTTTCTGGAGCGCAAACGCCCAAGCGAATCGCCATTCGCGCGGGAACGCTGATCGACGGGACTGGAAAGGCGCCGGTCGCGAACGCACTCATCCTGATCGAAGGCGAAAAAATCGTCTCCGTCACTCCCGGTGGCACTTCCCCTGCCGACGCCCAGTTGATCGATCTATCGCACGCGACGGTGCTTCCTGGTCTTATCGACGCGCACACACACATTCTGCTGCAAGGCGACGTGACGGCGGCGGACTACGACGAACAGCTCCTGAAGGAATCGATTCCGTACCGCGCGATTCTGGCCGCGCGGAATGCTCGCATCGCGCTCGACCACGGATTCACCACGCTCCGCGATCTAGAGACCGAAGGCGCAATGTATGCAGACGTGGACGTGAAGACGGCAATCAATCGCGGCGAAGTCCCAGGCTCGCGGCTTTTCGTCGCCACACGCGCCATGGCTCCGACAGGAATGTATCCGCTGCTAGGCTACTCCTGGGAGCTTTCGCTGCCACACGGCGTGCAGGTAGTTGACGGAGTTGAAAATGCGCGATTGGCGGTTCGCGAACAGATCGGCCACGGCGCCGACTGGATCAAGTATTACTCCGACCACGGCTATTATCTGGGCAAGGATGGCGTGCTGCACAGCCAGGTGAATTTCACCGACGAAGAAGCGCGCGCCATCGTGGAAGAAGCGCATCGCCTGGGCCATCCCGTCGCTTCCCATGCCAACGGTGAAGATGGTATTGCGGCGGCTCTCCGCGCCGGCGTAGATACTATCGAACATGGCGCTGGATTTACTCCAGAGCTGCTCGATCAGGCTGTGAAGCAAAATGTCTATTGGGTTCCCACAGCGATGACGCTCGCTTACGTCGCTCCTGGCCGCGCCGACGTCTGGGCGCAAATGCCGGAGATCCAGAAGAAAGCCTTCGCAGTGGCTCTGCAGAAGCACGCGAAGATTGCTTTCGGCACCGATGCGGGCGCTTTCCCGTGGACCGGCCCGAACGAGGCAGAAGAGTTCCATTACTATGTCGATTACGGCATGACGCCAATGCAGGCCATTCAGACCGCCACATCCGTTGCGGCTCAGCTACTCGGCTGGGGCGATCGCCTGGGGACCATCGAGCCCGGCAAAATTGCGGATATCGTGGCTGTTTCGGGAGACCCGCTGAAGAATATCCGCGAACTGGAGCACGTCCAATTTGTGATGAAGGAGGGTTCGGTTTACAAGAACTCCTTTCAATGAAATTCCGGTGCTGCTGATGCGTCGAATGGTAGGGCTTGCACGATCGGAGCCTTGGGGGCGACCATAGTTGATCCGCGGGAGAGCGCGGATGAAGGATAAGGAAACCCTGTGAACCTACGCCACCGCGCGGCCTATACGGGGAGAGATGTTCTCTGGAGTCTTGCAATATTCCTGCTGTTGGCAACTACTGCCTTCGCCGAAGGGCCCTCGCGCAACTCCTGCCATATTGAAGACTGCTGCCCCGGCGATGTTTCCTGTCCCGGAAATCCTGTTTCTGTTCAGCCACAACAATCCTTCAAACCGGCAATGCAGCTTTCGTCGGGTGCCGGCATGGGCATGAATATGCCTAACAACGCCGCGCCGTCTTTCATCGATTCGATCGTGCGACACGAAAGCGCCGGCACCAGCCCGGAGCCGGACTCGACGCCTCACTCGATGCTCATGGCCTCCCGCGCAGGTTGGACGTTGATGTTTCACGGCGTCGCGTTTGTCAATTCGCTGCAACAAACAGGCCCTCGGGGCGGCGACAAAGTTTTCGGGACGAGTTGGTTCATGCCTATGGCGCAGCGAGAGGTCGGCCCCGGCACATTCACCGCTCGCGTGATGCTCAGCCTAGACCCGGCGACGATCACCGGGGAACGGTATCCGGAACTGTTTCAGGTGGGAGAAACAGCGTACGGGCGGCCGATTGTTGACGGTCAGCATCCGCACGATTTTTTCATGGAGCTGGCGCTGCTCTACGATTGGAAGGTAAGCAGAAACTGGCTGTTGTCGTTCTATGGAGCGCCTGTCGGCGATCCAGCGCTCGGTCCGGAGGCCTTCGCGCATCGCGCATCTGCGAGCGAAGACACGCTGGCCCCGCTTGGCCATCACATGGAAGATTCCACACACATTTCCGATGACGTTCTTACACTGGGCCTCGCGTACAAAATTGCGCGCGTCGAAGTCTCCGCTTTCCACGGCCGCGAGCCGGATGAATTTCGCTGGAATATCGACACCGGCGCGATCGATTCCTGGTCCACGCGCCTGACGATCAATCCCACGGCGAACTGGAGCGGACAATATTCCATCGGCCGGCTTCACGGCCCCGAGCAGTTGTTTCCGGACGAAGACACGCTGCGCATGACGGCTTCGATTTCCTACAATCGTCCGCTCCGCAACGGCTGGGGCAATTGGGCGACGACGCTCGTCTGGGGCCGAAACAAGGATCTGCCTTCGGGCGAAGTCGGCAACGGCTATCTGGCGGAAAGCACGGTTCACTTCGCGAGGAAAAATTACGCGTGGACGCGGATCGAGAGCGTCGATCGGACGAACCTGCTCGAACTGGGGGAAAATCCGCTCCCGTCGGGCTTCGACGAACGTTTTCTGGCGCGCATTCAGGCGTACACGCTGGGCTATGACCGCGAATTCGCCGTCGTTCCGCACATCTCAACCGCGTTCGGCGGACAATTCATGTGGTACGGCAAGCCGGTGTTCCTCGACTCGATTTACGCACAGCATCCGGTGGGAGAGATGATTTTCATTCGCTTCCGGCCCGAATCCTCGCGCTGACTTCGACTAAGGATTCCAGCTCGGCACGGCGCTCACGATATTCCACATCATCGTGTCCAGCGCCAGATCGATTTCATTCGTAGGCTCGGTGCGCGAATTTGCCAGGCCGGCCCAGCACATCCCCCCCGCGGTCCGCACCATGATGGCGGTTGAGCCGGGGAGGCTGCCGTTGTGCCACCAGTTGCCCCGGCCGTTGTCGCGCACCATCCAGCCGCGAGCGTATTTTGCCGGAGAGGAACCTGGATAGGCCGCGCTCGGCGTGACCATCGTCCGGATGGTTCCCGGCTTCAGCAGCGCCGGGACTCCCGGCGCGCCCGCCACATGGTTCAGGAACTGCACGAGATCGGTGGGTGTGGCAATCCATCCACCGTTTGAGTCCATGCGCGTCACATTGATTTTGTACGGATCCTCGGTGTACTGCCCGTAGTAAATCACCTCGTTGGCGGCACGATGGCGTTCGGAATTTTGCGCAACGTCCATGTCGGAAATTCCGCATGGCGCCAGAATGTTCGCCTTCACATAGTCGGCATAGGTTTGTCCCGTCACCGCTTCGATGACGCGCCCGAGCACGCAATAGCCGAAATTCGAATAGGCCCAATGCTCGCCCGGCGGATAGCTAAGCGACAAGGTGGCAATCGTCCAGGTGATCAATTTGGTCTGGTCCCAGCCGTTGTGCTGGAACATCGGGTCGGTCGAATCGTTCGGCCAGCCACCGCTGGTGTGCGTCAGCAGATTATCCACGGTGATATCGGCGACATACTGCTTGTAGGGCGGGCTCCCGTATTTTGTTCCGAGCACGCCAGATGGCCCGAACACTTTGTCGTTCAGATTGAGCTTGCCGTTCTCGATGAGGCTAAAGATCGCAACTGCGGTGATCGGCTTCGTCACGCTGGCGATCCGAAAAAGGCTTGATTGGTCAACCTGGATTTCCTTGTCCTCATCGGCGATACCGAACTGCCGGTCGAGCACGAATTGGCCGTTTGCGGAATACGCTAAGGAGAGCCCGGGAATACTGAACTGCGTTTTGAACCCTGATGCAATCCGGCCGATTTCTCCGTTCTCCCGCCCCGTCAATTGACTGCCATTCTGCTGTGCAAACAGCCTTTCCCCGAAGCTTGACGCTGCGGCGCCGGCCGCAGCCGCTTTTGCCATTTGTTTCAGCCATGTTCGCCGGCTCAATTCCGACATGAGGTCACGCTCCTCGATGGTTGTGGCGTCCGGTGTCGATGCGCTTCGGGCGCGCAAAAACTTTCTCACACTGTTTTTCGAGTTTCCACGAAAGTTACAACGCTCCCAAGAGTGAGTTCAAGCTCTATTCAGGCATATGGAAGAAGGATGTGGTGTGGGGGGCACGCGCCGGATTTTCGCTGGCGAATCTATCGGGGAGTTTGTCCCATAGCTTCGGTCAGGCCGTTGCGCGCCTGCGCGTAATCAAGCTGCAACTGCAGAAGTTGGGTCCTGGCTTCGAGCTCCTGGGCGGCGGCTCGATTCCGTTCGAAGAGTGACCAGTTGTTCGGAAACGTCCACCATTTCGGGAGTCCGCTCCACTTTGTTGTAAGCGATCTGAAGGGCGACTTTGACTTCGTCCCTGACGCGGGAGAGGTTCTCCTTGGCTTGCGCAAGGCGCGCTTGGCTCTCGCCTACGCTTTGCCGAACCGCATCGCGAGTGAGTTGATGCAGTATCGCAGACCCGTCGGGCGCGGACCGTCGTCGAACACATGCCCCAGGTGCGCTTCACATCTCTTGCAGGAGACTGCCGTTCGCTCCATTCCAAAACTGGTGTCGAGCGACTCAACGATATTTTCCTTCGCAATGGGAGCCCAAAAACTCGGCCATCCTGTTCCGGAATCAAACTTCGTTGCCGAACTGAAGAGCGCCAGGTTGCAACAGATGCACCGGAAGACGCCCTTGTCGTGAACCTCGAGAAGGTCCCCGCTGAATGCCCTTTCCGTTCCCGCGAGGCGTGTAATCTCGAAGGAATCCGCCGACAATTGGTTTCTCCATTCCGCATCCGTCTTTCGAATAACGGGAAAGGTCAGTGTATCCTTTCGTTCTCCGTCGTTATCGAATTCGACGATCGTCACCAGCTTCGGAGGGCCAGCAGGCAAAGCTTCTGCATGTGTTGCTTCTGGGCCTTTGTAACGCCAAGCTAAGGCTCCGGCCAGCGCCGCGACAGAAGCAAAAAGAAACGGTCTCCGTCCCCAGGATTTGCCCGAGCGTTCCTCCTCCAGGTTTGCTTCAAACATTGCGGCCTCCTTCCATCGAATCTCACTTCGATTCAGTGCCTAATATCTGTACGCCCGCACGCACCAACTGGATTTGGAACGGCCGCTCCCTCGCCCAAGCTTCGGAACAGGAGCATCGGTTCTTTCTCCCAATCAAAGTATTTCCCTGTGCCGCGAAATCCATTGCCGCGGAATTTCACCATGCTAGCGTACAGATCAGAGGTGCTGTTAGTTTGCTTGTGCGCCAAGCGCCCTTGCAAAAATACGCTTCAAGCCGGCGCAATTCGCTCAGGTCTTTCTTCCATTTCGCGCCAAGCAAATTGCTCGGCTCTCAAGGGGAGCTTCCATAAGTTCTCATATGAACTTTTTGTAGACTAACAGTTCGCCATCACATATAAACTCTTGCCCCATTCCAACCAAGATTCTCTCCTCTCCTGCACTCGCCCCAGCGCGATCCTCGCTCAATTCGTCCATGCCCGGCGCCGGAAAGGTTCAATGTCCGCTCGAAATATCAGCGCAATAAGCTGTGTCTTTGTTTTCGAGCCGCCGGATCGGAAGACACCAGGCCAGCAAGCGCATCCCTGACAATCGCGATGGCACAGAGCGGCACTGTCGCGAAGTCTGCGCCTAAGGTACAATGCTGCCAGCGATTGCTTGCCGGAGAGGTGGCCGAGAGGCTTAAGGCGGCGGTTTGCTAAA
>DATKPM010000060.1:0-12545 GCA_035524135.1 Candidatus Acidiferrum sp.
AAGCGCCGTAGGTGCGGCACACTCGACCGCAACGGATGCGATCGTGCGCGCCTCCCACTCCTGTGCCCTATCGTCTGGCGCGCTGGCCGGGGGCCGGGGGCTTCTGCGCAGTACCAAGCAACGCCCCGCCCTGCTTCAGCACGTATGCCTGGTGCAGCATGGCGTGAGCGCGGACGTTGGCGTAGCCCGCGGGCGCTTCGATCTTCGCCACTTGCCCCGCGTCCGACGAAAACCACCGCTTGCAGATTTCCAGCTCGACCGCGTGATTGTCCGCAAATTCGTCCGGCAGAACGCTCGGCACAAGAGATTCTTCGCCCGTGGCGGGATTGCGCTCGACGACGGGCGATTCCGCCACCATTTGCGCGATTTCGCGGTATTGCTTCGTCCGCGATTCGTCGTCCGGCAACACAAACTCCTCAAGCCCGATCAGTCGCTTTAGCAACCCGAGATTTTCGGGATGCGCGAGCATCGCCTGAATCTGCGGATCGGGATTTGCAATCAATTGCAACAGCACGGCGCGCTGCTGCGGCCACAGCGTCGGATACTGCTCGTCCGTTTCCGGGTAGCTGAAAAGATTGCCTTTCAAATCCGCGAGGCGAATCCATTTCGACTCGAATGCCGAGCCCGCTCCCAGCAGCGTCACTTCCACATCGTGCGGGCGATTGCGGCGGAAGCAGTCGACGGCAAGCAGCATGATGTCCGCATGGAAAAATTTCATGTTGCGCCACACCAGCCCGATGCGCCCCATCGCCTGGTCGCGAGCCATCGCGTAGCCGGAGGCGGTGTCGGTGTTCGCCATCGCGCCGCCAAACAGCGCGGGAAAAGCGCCGGTGAGGAATTGCGCCACAGGACCCATCAAATTTGCGGCGTGCTCGGCGAGATCGGGAGGCACCTCTGCGGGCGCGGGCTGAAAAAATCCCGAGGCGAGCGATTGGCCGGGTTTTGCGCGCGCGGGATAATGCGCGCCGGGCTCGGCCGTCGTGTTCTGCAAGCCGTCGAAATCGAGCACTTCGCTGTCGGCATAAATCGGCGGGATGCCGTATTCGTAGGTCTCCATCTGCAAATTCGAGAGCGTATTGAAACGCTCCTGCACGCTGATCAGCGCGTCGCCGAGGCCGGGGCGGTCCGCCGAGCCGTCTCCCGGCAGCGCGTGCAGCACGCGCCAGTGGTCGTCCATATTTTCGTTGCGCGATTCGCAGTAAGCATCGCCCGCAAACGCAACATACGCGCCATCGGGAAACAGTTGCAGGAGTTCGTCGCGCAGCGATTTGTCTTCGAGCGCGAAAAACGCCCAGGGGCGCAGCCAGGTGCGGCCAAACGTGATGAGATTGATGTTGTAATCGCCGCCTTCCGTCAGCGGTCCGCCCTGCGATTGCGCCAGGCGCGCCAGGCGTTCGTATTCCTGCGTGCCCGTCGCCACCGGCGGGCCGATTTTGTCCGCCGCGTGCGGATACGCCGCGCGCAGCCGCGCCAGATGCACCTCCATGTTCCACTGGAGATAGGGATATTCGTGCATCTCGTTGGCCCACGGCGGAGTTTTCAGCTCGAGCGCCCCAGCCATGGTGATCACTTCCTGGCCGTTCGGCACGCGCAAGCGCGTTTGCGCCGCCGGAACGGTGATGGTTTCCGCCGCGACGAAGTTTTCTTCGGTGAGAAGAGCGCCGCACATCGCGCAAGTCACGGCCTCACGACTTGCACCACTCCCACCATTGTCATCCCGAGCGTAGCGAGGAATCTGCTCTTGATCCGCGCCCGCTAGGACAGATTCCTCGTTCCGGCTAGGCTTGCCGGAATTCGGAGTCACATTGGGACTGGGTGCGCGCGAATCAACGTTCGCGGTTCCGATCTCTGCGTCCCCGCCTCCCTGCCTCCCTGCCTCGGTTTCGGCGCCGCATTCCGGGCAGACGTAAATATCATTTCCGAGCTTCACCATGCGCGCGCCGATTTCCTGCTCGGGATGAAACCCGAACCTCTGCCCATCCACCACGTACCGCACATACGCGCCGACTTTTCCCCCGGTCCACAAATGAAACGCCTCGTCGACAATCAGCTTGCCGATACGATTGTTGCGCTCGACAAGCTGCGCGACCTCCGTCGCCGCCTTCGCCGCGGCGACGTCCTCCTCCGCCTGAGCCGATGCGGGGAAAAACCGTGTCCGCGGCACATCCTGGCTGAGCACGGCGATCAGCGACAGGCCGAACGCCTGATAAATATTCGTGACGAATTCGTAGCGCGGCAGGTCTTCGACGGCGGAGTTGTCAACGAGTTTCTGCTCGAACGGCAGGTGCCAGTTCTGGTCCCACTCGCTCCACCACAGATATTGCAGCCCGCGCCAGAATTGGTGCGCCTGCTTGATGCGGCGGATTTCCTGGCGGCGCGTCGGTTCCGATTCGAGCGCAAATTGCGACACGAGCCGCCGCAGCCCCTCCTGCAAGCGATCGGGCAACTGCTCGTTGTTCGGGCCGTAGGTGACAATCCGACCAGGATTGTCATCCCGAGGGAGCAACGCGACCGAGCGATCTGTGGTATTGCTCGCTGCAGGTCCCTCCACAGGCACAACGGCCGGGTCAGGCAGACCGTAGGAACTCTTGATCTGTGTTGGTGTCGACATTCGATTCTCACCTTCGGTGGGAGTGCAGCGCGGAAGCTCTCCGCAGATGGCTAGCGAGCGACTGCCTGGCGCGAAAGTTCATCCTGCAGAAAATTGAGCAGGTCGGCGTGGTTTGAGAAAACGTGCGTTTCGGGGCGCGCGGCGAGGGTCGTGGAACCCGCAGCATTCCCGGGAGCCGTGCCGAACCGAGAAGGCGCAGAACCTCCCGAAGATAACAGCGGCGAAGCAGCGCTGCCATTCGCCCCATTCGGCCCGACGAGGACGCTGCGATGCACGCGCGCCACAAACCCGCGTCCCGCGCGTCCGGTATGCGAAGGCACCAGCTCCGCCGCTTCGATCTCGATGCGATGAACCGGGCCTTGCGCGCCAGCCGCCGATTCGCCGGAGCTGTCGGCAGACAAATCGTCATCATCGCTTCGCTGTGCAGTACTTCCCTTGCCGGAATTGCCTCGCGCGGCGTCTTCGAGCGCTAACAGCGCCGCCTCCGCTTCCCGCGCGGCTTCAAGCGTTTCGCCCGCAATCGGATTGATGTAGTACCGCCCGTTGATAAATGGCATGTGTCCTCCAAATTTCAGTGACTCGTGACTTGCGACTTGTGATTTGTGAGAAGCAAACCTACTGCGTTTCGGGACGCTCTTTGCGCGCGCTGGCCAGTTCAAGGCCGCGCATCACCTGGTGCCACGAACGCCGCCGCGTAGGCGCAACAGCGCTTCCCTTCCCTTTTTCGCTCTGTCCGAGCGACGCTTGTTCAGTCACGCCGCCAGCAGCAGGCCCCTGTGCCGCGTCTGCAACAACAATCGGCGGAATCCCGGCGATCCCAAGAATCGAATTCAGCAGCGCCCGATTTTCCGCGCGCAGCCGTTCGTTCTCTGCGCGTTGCCGCTCCAATTCCATGCGCTGCCGCGCAATCTCCGCCTCCAACTCGCGCGCATGCCGCGTCGTCGTAAATCGCCGCCACAATTCAACGAGCCTCATAGGTTTTGCTCTGTGCCTCAGTGACTCTGTGGCAGAACCGCTACCGGCGGCGCGCAAACCACACCGGCGTCGCCCGCCGCGACTCTTCAAGCTGCGCCTTGCGCGCCTGAATCGCGCGCACCGTGGGATCTTCCGCCGTGACGCGCGCGGCCATGCGCGCCTCATAGGGTAAATGCTCGACGCCGCCGCCCGCGCGCCGCGCTCCATAGCGCGATTTCAATCCATACCGCGCGGCGTCGGCGGGATCGTCGCCGTCCATTTTCTCCACGTCTTCGATGCGTGCCGGGTCCCGCACCAGATTCGGCAGCGTGCGAATCAGCTCGGCGCAATTTTCGCCCACCAGCCATTCACCGACGTCGAGCATCTGGTACATCAGCATCCATCCGCCCACGCGATCATCGTCCGCCGGCACGGGGCGCGGAAATCCAGCCGCAACAAAAACGTCGCCCATCTGCTCGGCGATTGACGCTTCGTCCGTCCGCCGCGCAAAGGCGTCCGGCGAAAGATAAATCGCGTCGATTCGCTCGGCCCCGCCTACGCCGTCTCTCGACCGCGCCACAATCTCGCGCGCCAGTTCCCGCGGCGGCGTACGGTGCGTGACGTATTCGCGATACGTGACAATGCGGCCAGGACTTTCATCCCGGGCAGAAGGGTGCGAAGTTTGCGCCCTGAAGCCGAGGGCTCTCTCTTGGGCCGCATCCAGGGCGAAATCTTCATACGAAGAGAGATTCCTCCGCTCCGTGGACGCATATCCCACCACATCGCGACGAAGATCAAATCGCGCGTCCACTTCGGTCGGAATGACACCGCTTGGAGACGGCGCAGTTCCGGCAGGCAGGGCACAATGCCAGTAAGCGGCGGCGGGATGCTCGAATCCCCAGTCAATCGAAATCCATCGTGGCCACCACGTCTTCCATTCAATCGTCTCCGGCCGCACCACATGCCGCGAAAAATCGAACCGGTCGAAATACTGTCCGGCGAAAACAGTCCAATCACCATCCAAAAAAGCCCGCCGCAAATGCGACGGCAGCGCCCGCAGGGTCTTCAAATAATTTTCGTCCGCGGCGTAAATCGGGTTGTCCCAAACGCGTGCGGCGATGAAGTCGTAATCGGCGGGATCGTATTCCTCGGGATGCTCCATGCCGGGAGCGGGCTGGCGGTCGATCCACAGCGCCTTCACCCAGGCATGTCCGATGTTGCCGGGATTCGTGGCCGCGGCCATCGACGGAAACGCGCCGGGAATCGGACAGCGATTGCGGCTCGTCAGAAATTGCCACTGGCGCAGCGTGAAGAGCGTCAGCTCGTCGATGCCGATGAACAGAAATTCCGCGCCCTGGTATTGATAGACATCCGCTTCGCGCGCGCAATATCCAAAACGGGTCGTCGAGCCGTTCCACCACGTCACCACGTGCTTCGATTCGTTGAAGCTGCGGTAGAGCTCGCGGGGAGCGTCCCGCCGGAAATACAGCAGCAGCGATTGCTCGAGTTCAGGAAACGTTCGCCGCAGCAGCAGCGTGTTTGCGCCGGCGTGCTCATGCGCCTGAAGGATCGCCTCCATCAGCAGCGCTTTCGATTTTCCCGGCCCCGCCGCACCGCCGAACAACCTGTATTTCGCCGGCGACGCGTGAAACTCCTGCTGCTTCGGGAACGGCGTGTACCCCAGATCGATCGCACACACCCGCCGCTCGGCCTCTTCATCGGCCAACCAGCGTTCGAATCCTATGGTCGTGGTTGCCATGGGGAACTCGCCACGGAGTCACAGAGACAAAGAGATCGGGAATCCAAAGCGTGCGAAAGAAATCCGTGCCATCCTCCGTGCCTCTGAGCCTCTGTGGCTACTCAGGAAAGCGTGCGAATTTTTTCGCCGATATAAAACGCCGCCGCTCCGCCCAGAAACGCAGCGGCAATCGCGGCGTGGTGAACGCTCAGCACCGCGCCGACAACGAGCGCCCCGACGCCTCCAAGCTGCACGAAATATCCAAGCGTGGTCTTGCTCGTCGATGTCGTTGATGTGGTCATAATTCCTCCGAAAGAATCGTGATGAGTGACTTGTTATTGGAACCCTTTATTGAATGCAGTTTAGGGGGTCGGAGCTTTAGCTCCGGCATTTAGACCTCGAGAGAAATTTGGCTTTAGCCCTGAGGAAGGCCGTCTCTTCCCCGCGCAGGCCGCGGCACTCGATGAATCAATTGCACCACGGCAGGCGCGTCACTCGCCCCGCGCTCTGTCGAAGTCCGCGGCGGATCGAGAATGCGGCTGCACTCCTTCAGAGTGTCCATGAATGTCTTGCCGATCGACGCCTCGGTCGCCCCGCCCTCTTTCGGCTTCAAGGTTTTTAAAGCGACCGCGTAGCCGTCGGCGATCACATATTCGTCGATGCCGCGCGAGCGAAACGCATCGGCAAGACGAATGCGCTTCTTGCGCGACGCCCGCTTCGGCGAGGTCCGGGCAACGGTAGACGAGAGACTCTTCGCGCCGCCCGGAGCGAGTGAAGGAACGGTCTCCTTGCTTTCGGTGCCTTTCTGCTGTCGCTGCCGAGCCGCGCGTTTCGGCAGGCAAGCGGGACAGGGCTCTTGCTCATCCAGCGTCGCTCGCCCGGGCCGCATCATGTTGGGCCGCGGACGCGAGGTCGCCGGGGCATGAGCCCTGACCGGCTTGCCCTTCATCGGGAATTTGCCCGCCGAGTTCGGCGGACTCTTCGACGGGGATTTTCTGTCCGCAGCAGGGGCAGAGCTCTTCGATGGAGCCGGCCCATCCGCTGCGTCCGGCTCGTCGCGCGCGAAAGAGGCGGAGGAGCCGGGAGTGTCCGATGGAATGCTTTTCGCGATAGACATGATAGAGGCCCAGGATTGCGCCGATGAGCCCGTCGCGATGACGCACACAGAAAACGTCGTCCGGTGCGGCACGGCGGGAACAAGGGCTCCACATCTTCGGCTGCGTGCGTGACAGATCAAGCGCAATGCAAAGGCGCGGCATTAAGGCGATGCGATCTGCCTGTCGACAGGCGCGGCAGGCGCGCTCCACGTCACCCGAGGATCTGTACGGTGACGCCGGAACCGCCGGTAATCGACGTCACGCGCGCACGAATGAAATTCGCGCGCACGCCGGTCACGGTGCGTGCTTCGCCGCCGGTCGCAGTGGACGTGTCGACCGTCTGGTACTGCGCGTCGGCATCGACCAGCGACGTTTGCAGCGCCACGTTCACGGCGGAGGGCGATGAGGCGAACAGCGTTTGCCAGCGGATCGTGCGGCCGTTTTCGGGAAAGCCCGCGTAGCTCGGCAGCGCGAATTGCTGGCTCGATTGCCCGGCGGAAGGCGACTCGGCGTTGAAGGCGAGCGCGACGTCGCCGGGAAAGATGGAGTACGGCGGATTCTGCGTGTTGTAGTTCGGCATATATGCTCCGAAAGCAATGCTGGCGCAAAGCCAGTGGCTGCGTGAGTTTTGGAATTGCGAAACCGGAAGGAACTGCGCTAGCTACACAATTCGAGGATAACGAAAAAACTTATACTCCAACTTCAAAAGAATTGCAAATCACCGTAGCTGTGGACTTTTCCCGCCCAAGGTAACCCGCCCCGTTTCACCTGTTCCCGCGCACCTTTTCGCGCTCCGTCAGCCGCCGATTCGTGGGAGTACTATCGCGCTCAGTTTTGCGGCGGCGTGTGCTCGTTGTCCATCGAAGGCGGCGGGCCTTGCGAAGCAGGCAGCGCGGGTTGCGCATCCGGCGACGCAGGCGCAGAACCCGGCGGCGCGGCATTCGGTTGCACGCCGGGAGCGGGAGCCAGCGTGAATGAGTGTCCCAGCGCGGCGTTTTCATCCACGGTCTTCTGCACGTCCACGCGGTCAAGCGCTACGGAATTTTCTCCGCCGTAGGTCGTATCGTAGTGCAACTGATTGTCGGCCACCCAGTAGCGCGAGACGGCGTAGCTCGAGCCGTCTTTCAGGTAGAGAACGAATGGCTGCTCTTCGTCTGCGCCCGATTGATCCGCAGAGAGCCCGGTATCCTGCGGCGAATTCTGATAGGTGAAGTTGCCGCCCGGAACACCATTGTCCGCCGCGCCCGAATCATCCGGGCCGGAGTCCGCGCCGCCGCTGAAGATCTGGTAATTCGACGCGCCGGAATCGTCGGAATAAGAGCCGCCAGAGTAGCCGAATCCGTCATAGCCGAAACCATCGTATCCGCCCCAGAAGGGAGACCATCCGCCGAAGCAGCTCCCGTACCAGCCGCCCCATCCGAACGGGCTGCAGCCAAAGCCGTAGCCGAACCCGCCATAAAATCCGTAGCCCAAACCGCCGTAAAAATAGGGTGGATAGTAATAGTAGGGATACGCGATGTAGCGGCGGCCCAAATATCCGCGCGGGCCCGGCGGCGCGGCAACCGCAACGCGGGGTTGCGCCGCAAGAACGCGCGAGCGCGGAGCCGCAGTGAAAGCCGTACTCGAACCAACAGGACGCGAGCCCGCAATTGAGGGAGGCGGCGTGAACGGCCGCGCGTTTACCAGACGATTGCCGCGGGGAGAGCTTGCGCTCGTCGCGAAGGACGAGCCAAGGCGCGAGCCGCTGAATTCGGGAGGCGGATCCTGCCAGTGGTCATGAATCGCCAAATTGTCGCGCGTGACGGCGTTGGCAAAGGCGCGCTGCGCGGCGATGTCCGCCGGTGAATTGCCGCCAGGCGCAACACGCGCGCCTGCGCCCTCGTTCGCTTCGTTCCCGCCCGTATGATGCCCAAAAATTCCGCTCCACCAGTGCCCGCCGCCCGTGGAGCTAGCGCTGCCGTGCGCGCTGCGGACTCCGCCTGAGCTGCCGCCGAAGGAGCCTCCGCCGTGATACCCGCCGCTCGCATGGCCGCCGCTGCTGCCTCCGCCAAAATGGCCACCACCGCCACCGCCGAAGTGTCCGCCGCCACCTCCAAATCCGCCACCCCCAGCGTGACCGCCGCCACCGCCCCCTCCGTGCTGCGCAAACGCGGGAGCAGGCGCAAGCGCCAATGCCGCTGCGGCCGCAAAAGTCAGGAGAAGATTCTTGGGATGATTTGCCTTGCTGACTTGCCTGAAGAAACTAGCGGAGAGCCCCATGGGTGCCTCCCTCGACGAACCCGAAACGTCGTCAGACGCTTCGCGGCAGCGCGGGGAACGCCGAGCCGATTCTAGTCTATGAGACGCCTGTCCTCAAGGACAGGTTGCACCTTTTTGCAGCAGAGCTGCTTGAGTGCGAGAGCTTGCTCTCGCCTCCTTAAGCCGAATCTTTCTTCGGCTCAAGTGCAGGGGAAGCAAGCTTCCCCTGCAACCGCAGCGGTAGCAAGCTCCCGCACTCCGCGGATTGGTCCAAGGCAGGGCGCTTTAGGAGGTTCTCATGGATAGCCAGCTTGCGTTAGCAAGCAAGCCGCGACTGTAGACGCACCCGCGGCCATCTTTCGCGGACACTCCGCACCATGATTCAGTGGCCTCATGCTCCTATTCACAAGCTTAACGTCGGCGGTATATTCATGGTCACGGCAGGCACCTACCGCAAATTCCCATACTTTGCCTCCGGGCCTCTTCTCTCTCACTTGCAGGAAAGGCTGTTTGAACTTGCAGTGAGATACGAAACCCGCCTGCAGGCTTGGGCTATCTTTCCCAACCACTATCATTGGATTGGCGCTCTCGAATGCCCTGGAAACCTCCGAAGATTCGTCCAGCACTTTCACTCCGCCTCAGCCCGAGAGTTGAACCGTCGCCTGTCCACTCCCGGCCGACAGATCTGGTTTCAGTACTGGGATTCGCAGATCAGACGCCAACGATCGTTTTTCTCCCGGCTCGATTACGTGCACGCTAACGCCGTCCACCACGGAATCGTCCGCGAAGCGAGCCGCTATCCCTGGTGCTCAGCGGGGTGGTTTCAGAGGGCTGCCGACCTGTCGTTCTTTTCAACTGTCATGAACTTTCCGACGGAGAGACTTTCGGTCCCCGATGAATTCGAAGCAACGCCGCTCGAATCCCTCGATGGTGAATGAACGGCGACCCCGCGGAGTGCGGGAGTGAGCGCAAGGGAGCTCCCGCCGGGTGCAAATGCAAGCACTGCCCCAGGGGAAATGAAAAGGAAGCGCGCCGCGTTGAGGGTTACCTCCGGGGGAGGCGCCACCAAAGCACGAGCCCCGCAACGATAGATACAACGCTCGCGGCCTGCGCGTTCGTCAGCCCGAAAAACGAGCGCGGATTGATGCGGATAAATTCCACCAGAAAGCGCGCGATTCCGGTCCAAATCAAATACTGCGCAAAAACGATGCCGTCGCGATACGCACTCACGTGCAACATCCCCGCCGCGAATTTTCCGCCGCTCTCCGCAGCGGCGCCCTTCCCTGCCAGGCACGCTTCCGCCTGCATGAGCTTCCTGCGTTCGGCGACCGCGCGCGCACCCAACCGCCACAGACCCCACGCGATGATGCAAGCGACAATCAGCTCGTAAATCGGCGTCGGATGGACACGCTGCGTCGTCGGGACGAGGCCGTTTGGAAAGCTCATCCCCCACGGCAGCGACGTGGGAATGCCGTAGTCGCCGTCGCCCGCCAGCAGACATCCGATGCGCCCGATGCCGTAGCCGAGCGCGGCGGCGGGCGAGCCGGCGTCGAGAATTTCCAGCAGGCGCGTGGGGCGTCCGGCCGCCGCATTCTGCTTCGCGATGCGGCGCGCGATCCAGAAAAATGCGACGACGCCGCCAATCAGCCCGCCAAACCAAGCGAAGCCGAATTGGCTGAAGATCTCGCCGATCGGATTCGCAAAAAGCTCGCGCGGCGATTCGAGCACGTGATACAGCTTCGCGCCGATAATTCCTGCAAACGCCGGAATGGCAACCAGCGATTCGGCCTCGGCTTCGATGCCTCGGCGGCGCAGGTCCGCGCGCAATAGAAAGAACGCGGCAACCAACGCGGAGGCAACGCAGAGGCCGAAGGTGGGAATCGTCAGCGGGCCGATGTGCAGAAACGGAATCATCCGCTTCCGAGTATAACGGATTTTCGCGTCCGGCTCCGGCCACGCCGCGCGCTACAAAATATTCACGGCGCGGGCGGCCAGCAGAACCACGATCGTCAGCGAAATCATCGACTGGATCATCATGCCCAGCTTGGCCCAGCGGGAAAGCGCCGCAGTATCCGTGGGCGAAAACGCGGTGCTGGTGTTGAAGGCGAGAAACAAATAATCCACAAACTGCGGCGACCATTCCGAATCGCATTCCGGGTCGAGCATTTGAGGAAAGAGGAACGAGCTGTCGATGTGCCCGCGCGACGTGTCGCGCCCGAGCGGCCCTCCGGCGTCGAGCTTCCAATACCAGAGCGCGAAGACGAGGATGTTCGAGACCCACAGCGCCACCGCCGAGCGAAGCATCTCCTCCGGCGATTCCAGGTGCTGCGGCAATCCGTAGATGAGAATTCCCAGCGACGCGACCAGCGAGAGAGTGATGACGCCGTTGGCGGTGAACGTCAACGCGTGGGTGACATCGTAGTGTTTCCGCCGGTAAGAAAAGATCACCGGCACCATCAACACGGCGACGATGGCCAGCAGCAGCCAGCTTGGGCCCAGCGAAAGGCGCTCGGGCAGTGCGAGATACAGAAGTCCGGCGGCAATCATCGCCACCCAAGCATGCCAGCGCGGCTCGCGCACAATCGGGTTGGTCATCCGGTGCTCCCTCGCAGCGCACAGAAATCCCTCGCCGCGGCTGCGGTCACGTGCGCAAAACTCTACAACGAATTGTCAGCCCTTTGCCGGGTTTTCTCCGCCGCCCATTCCCGCCCCCGAAAACCTCGTCGCCACCGCGCAGTGCCAATCAGCAATCGCCACTACCGTCTTCCCGTACTATGCCTGCCCCTTCGCCCAGATTCGGGTCCACGTACCTTTTCGCGCCACACATTGCTTGGAAAATCTGCTACGGTAAAATGCCCGCATCAGGCGCGGGCAGGAGAATCGCGCACCGTGCGCACGCCGCCCCAAAATTCAAGCCTCACCGCCGTTATTCGATCGGCGCAAAGCGAAGCGCCTCCCGGCTTTCAATCGAGTCTCGCCGGTTTTCGCAACACAATTTCGCTCTGCAACGAGCCATTCCGGTTCGCAACATTTCCCGGACTTCCGGCCTGCGCTTTTCGCTGCAGGAAATCTCCGCGCCGCTCGCCTTCCAAAAGCTTTCTGGACTTTTTAGCGCCACACGTGACGGAACGGAGTACACTCGCCGCCGGGACCCAGATCAAGCGGCAGACGCCAGCCCGCCTGCTTCAAGGAGTGTCAGAATGTACTCACTCAAGAATTGCCAAGTTTCAGCATCGCTGCGCCCCGCGGGCCTCTTCGTATTAATTCCGGCCCTTTTCGCCACGCTTCTAACGCTCCTTCCCTCGTCTGCGGCGGCGGCGCCACCAATTCATCCGGGCCCTGCGATAACCTCGCTTGCACCAGCTCCTTTATTCTCCAATCAGCCGGATTTCGGCTCCAACGTCTACGTCTTCAATCCATCCATGTCGCTCAGCGATATTCAAGCCACCGTCAACGAAGTGGCCAACGAGCAAATCTCCAACCAGTTCGGCACGCAGCGCTTTGCCCTGCTCTTCGAGCCCGGCACATACGGATCGAGTGCCAATCCACTCATCTTCCAGGTCGGCTACTACACCTCCGTGGCAGGTCTCGGGCAAAATCCCGGCGACGTCGTCATCAACGGCGCAATCAATGTATCCAACCAGTGCGACAGCACGGGCAGTTGCACGGCGCTCGACAATTTCTGGCGCTCGGTCTCGAACCTGACCATCAACGTTGTCACTGCGTCCGCTTGCACTTCGAGCGCCGAATTCTGGGCGGTCTCGCAGGCTGCGCCTGTCCGGCGCGTCAATATCAACGGCAATCTCTTCCTCTTCGACTATTGCAGCGGCCCTGGTTATGCCAGCGGCGGTTTTATTGCGGATTCAGCGTTCGAAAACGGCACCATTATCAGCGCCACGCAGCAGCA
>DATKPM010000061.1:0-32416 GCA_035524135.1 Candidatus Acidiferrum sp.
AGTTCAAGTATGGCGGTGATGAGCACCGCAAATAGCGAAATGAGCATAAAGAATTCGCCAAGTCGACGAGTTCCAAGGAAGGGAGAGAGCAATATCAGCAGGAGAAGCGACAACAGCAGGTACAAAGAGCGGCGATCATCAACATTAACACTCATTCGATCACTTCAACCAAGCAGGGGGAGCGGACCTTCTGACTTATTGCAAGCTTGAGGGCAATCTTTGCAGGTGTGTCGATCCGCCTTCCGCGCAGCTCCAGTGCCGACATCTTCATCGAAAACGCCGCCATCTAGAACGGCTAATTTTGATGATGTCGAGTGAAGGTTACTCCCTCATCGACATTGGGCTATCCCATATCCTCGCGGAAAGTCAATATCAAGAATACTGGCTATACCAAAGTGACGCCAATGGATTCTCTCTTGGACTTGGTAACTTGACCCTTCTCGCATCGTTGTGTGCATCAAAAGCGCGAAGCAAGGGGCTAGCGTTACGGCATTTCGACAATTTTCGTGGTATCGCTACGCTATTCTATTTCAGCTTCACCCGTCCCTCACATTTTGTTCAGAGCGAAGCTTTTTTTAGCCCGTCTTTCGTCGGAATTTGGCCTTGCGTCCGCCGTCTTAACTCAAGTAAGAAATCCTCATGCACTACCTGTTGCTTTACGAGCTCGCCGATGATTACCTCTCGCGCCGAGCGGAATTTCGCGCGGCGCATCTGGAGAAAGCCTGGAGCGCGAGCGGGCGGGGCGAACTCGTACTTGCGGGCGCCCTTGCAAACCCTGTCGATGAAGCCGTGTTGCTTTTTCGCGGCGATTCCCCCGAAGTCGCCAAGAAATTTGCGAGGGCCGATCCCTACGTGACGAACGGTCTGGTGAAGCGCTGGCGCGTCCGCGAATGGACAACGGTCGCCGGAGACACCGCCGCCACGCCTGTCCGCCCGCCGTCCCCATCATCCTGAGCCAGCATCCGTTCGGATCTCATTGCTCACTGTGTAGTCCAAGACCGCTTAGTTATTTTCGCAGACCCCCGCTCTCTCCTCGCCACTCATACTGTCTGGGTTAACCGGTTGGTCCTCACCTGTTCCAAAGGTCAAATTGACAGGCCTGGCAATCATTTCTGATGATGGATGCGCGAGTTTTCACGCTTCTTTATGAAAAGACACTGGCGGCTCCACGCGCTTTTGTGCATGGCGAAAGCGACAAAGACACATGCGCGCAGATCTGTGTTCCTTTGCCTCCTATCCACTCTGGTCCTTGCCGCAATCGTCTTTGTCACAGGTTGCGCGTCGAGCGGCACAAGCGGAAATAATACTGGAAGCCCCGGAGGAAATGGAGGAACCGGCAGCGGCGGCTCAAATCCCTCTCCTGCGAATAAGAGCGCCAAACGCGGGATCGCCTACGACCTCGCCTCGCCCGCCGATATGGCTGCTCTCGCTCCGGGCGTTAGCTGGTGGTACAACTGGAGTCCTTCGCCCAACGCCTCCGTCCCGTCCGATTACAGAACGCAATACAACATGGATTTTTACCCGATGCTCTGGAACGGAACCTTCAATTCCGCGAATGTCGTCGCGTTTCTGAAGGCTAATCCCAACATCAAATACATCCTCGTTCTCAACGAGCCGAATATCACCAGCCAAGCCGACGTCACGCCACAGCATGCTGCGGAAATCTGGCCGCAATATGAAGCGGTCGCACAACAGACCGGAGTGCAAATCGTTGGTCCCGCGATGACCTGGGGAACGATGTCAGGCTACGAGGATCCCATTGCCTGGCTCGACGCCTTCTACTCTGCTTACCGCTCCGCGAACAATGGCAACGACCCCGAAATCGATTATCTCGCCTTTCACTGGTACGACTACGGCCTCAGCGATCAGCTCGACCGCCTCGGCAAGTACAACAAATCTTTCTGGGTCACCGAATTTGCCAATTGGCACAGCCAGGACGACGGCGCGCAAATCGACACGCTCGCCAAGCAGGAAGCACAGATGACCGACATGGTCGCCACCTGCGAATCGCGTGTTGACGTCTTCCGCTACGCTTGGTTCACCGGCCGCATCAGTCCAGACCCGCACTACACAAGCCTTCTCGCCGCCGACGGACAGCTCACCGGCCTCGGCCAGCTTTACATTACGCTGCCGTACTCGCAGTAGCTTGCCGTGGGCCAAGCCTGCTCGCGTCTCTTCGTTCCGGCTTCGAGTTTATTGAACGTTCATGTATTGCGGAGTATTATGGCTCGCGGGTTAGCTAGGGGTGGGAGTACGGGGCGCCTCCCATAGCTTCGATTCGGGGGAGGTGGAAAATGAAACGAGTGAGAAATCTCGTTGTGGGGGTTGTGTTTTCGTTTTTCCTGGGATTAGTTCCTGCCTTTGCGCAAACAACAATTTCAAGCGGCAGCATTCAAGGCACCGTCACCGACCCATCCGGCGCAGGCGTTCCAAACGCAAAAATCACGGTTACAAGCAAGCAGACTGGCCAAACGGAGAAACTTACCAGCTCCGCTTCGGGCGTCTATTCGACGGTGGCGCTCACTCCCGGCAACTATTCGGTCCGTATCGAAGCCACCAATTTCAAGACGGCTGAACTGAGCGTCGTCGTGCAAGTCGGCGTGGTCACGCCGGGGAACGTGCGCCTCGAAGTGGGCGCGGCAAGCACGACGGTCGAGGTGCAATCTTCAGCCGTCCAGGTCAACACCGAGCAGGCCAGCGTACAAGGCGTCCTGACTCGCACCCAAATTGAAAACTTGCCCGTCAACGGCCGAAATTTCCTCGATCTTGCGCAGCTTGAGCCGGGCGTCCAGATTCAGGACGGCGCCGATTTCGACCCCACCAAGGTCGGTTTCTCGTCGATTTCCTTCGGCGGCCGGTTTGGGCGCACGGCGCGAATCGAGGTCGATGGCGTTGATGTAAGCGACGAGACCGTCGGGACAACGACGGAAAACATTCCTTCTAGCGCCATTCAGGAATTTCAGCTCAGTCAGTCCACCCTCGACCTTTCGAACGAACTCACATCTTCGGGCGCCGTGAATGTCATCACGCGCTCAGGAACCAATGATTTCCATGGTGAAGGTTTTGCCTTGTTCCGCGACAGCGCCTTTTCCGCGCCTCTCCCTGGCCCGCCTGCGCCCTATGCGCGGAACCAAGACGGCGGGGATTTCGGCGGCCCAATCCTCAAGGATCAGCTTTTCTTCTTTCTCGACGCTGAGCATATCAATCAAAACCTGACGGCGCCTGTCATCACCTCCGCTCCGCTCGATTCGTTCACGGGAAACGCCAATGCCCCCTACCGGGAAACGGACTACGATGCCCGCCTCGATTGGCATCTCAAGAACGGCTTCACCATGTTTTATCGCTTCACATATTTCGACAGCCGCGCGGTTTCAGCGGGTGGCCTTATCGGCTACCAGCCTTATCAGGACAAAAACTACACTCGAACGCACGTTGCTGGTGCCGATTTTACTTCCGGCGGCTTCACGCACAGCATTCGTTTCGAATATTTGAAATTCATCAACAATCTTGGCGATATTGTGGCGGGATCGGACCTGCCGCTGGCCAACTATCCTGTCAGCATCAATCTCTCTACATTCAATTTTTTCTCCGGCCCGAACTTTCTTGCTCCCCAGCAGACGTATCAGACCGACCGGCAAATCAAGTACGACGGCAGCAAGTTGCTCGGCTCGCACATCCTCCGCTACGGTGTCTCCTACAATCGTCTCCGCGGCGGCGGCCTTTTCTCTTTCAGCGAAATTACTCCCAACGTTTTCCCCATCGGCGATGCCGGAGAAATAGCTAACGCAGCGATGCTGCCGGGCGGCTCTGGCAACCCGGTCAATTATCCGGCAGACTTCGTTCTCCTCGGCAATGGCGACGATTGCGATACCGAAATCCCAGCCTTCGGCGCGCCTTGCAGCGGCACGCCTCCTGACAATCGCCTCGGCCTTTACATCGGCGATAGCTGGAAGGTACGGCCCAACCTAACAGTCACCTACGGCGTGCGCTACGTCCGTGATACAGGCCGTACCGATAGCGATCTTCCTCCGCTTGCCTCTTTGAACGCTTTGCTGCCAGGCCTCGGAAATTCGGTCAACCAGCCCAACAAGAATTTCGGCCCCCAGCTCGGCGTGGCATGGGACCCCACAAACAGCGGAAAAACCGTGATTCGCTCGGGCATCGGCGTTTTTTACGAGAATGCCATCTGGAACAACGCGGAATTCGACCGTCCGGAGCGTCTCGCCAACGGCGCGTTTCTTGCCAATCCTCTCGCCTGCGCAGGAGGCACTGGCGCGGCCGTTCCATTTCCCACAGGCAACGAATATCTCGGTGGCGCGGACCCCGGCACCGCCAGCAACATCTGTTCTTCTCCTCTTGGCACCGTTCTCACCAGTGGCGCCGGCGACTGCAACGGAATCACTCCGGCGGTTTGCATCGCCAATTTTCAAACGGCATACCAGGCTGCCACTCGCGCCGTTGGCGCCAACGAGCCCAATCCAAATTACATTCCCAATCTCATCTCATCCGCCTCCGCTATTCCCTTGGGTGCGCTTGCGCCAAACTATCGAACTCCTTATTCCGTCCAGATCAACGCGGGCATCCAGCACCAGCTTCGAGAAGGGATGGTCCTGAGCGTCGATTACCTTCGAAACGTCAACCTCCACTACCTGATCGGAATCGATGCCAATCACAGCGGCGATGTAAACCCGAAGTATTTCAACCTTGCTGCTGCTCAGGCGGCGATTGCCACCACCAACTCCCAATTCGGCTGCCCGGATTCTTACAGTGCTGCTGCCATCAATTGCGCCATCACCTCTACGGTAGTTGACCAATTCACCGGGCTTCCCGGGGCGTCCATTTCGAGCTATGCCAATAACGGGCTCGATTCGGCCGCCGACCTTGGTGTCGGAAATTGCACGAACGCTCTCGGATTCGCTTGCGCCTTCCAGGGCGTCAATCCGGCGCTAGGCACTGCCGTGTTCCTCTATCCGGGCGGGCGCTCTGTTTACAATGCTATGGACGTGAAACTCGTCGACAATGTGAAAAGCCCATTCCGCGGCGTGAAATACCTCAATTTCCAGGCAGCCTATTCCCTCTCGCGATTCACGAACTGCGGGGCCGCCACCACAACCTCAGCCGGAACCTCACCAGCGTCCGCGGACCAGGACTTCGTCAATCCTTCCGTCGATGACAGAAATCCGTGCGGCTACAGTGGTCCATCCGCGCTCGACCGGACCCATCAGATTTCGTTCGGCGGTTATGCGGACTTGCCGCTCCATTTCCGTCTCGGCACTATCTTCCATTTCGATAGCCCGCTGGCTAGCGCCCTTGCTGTTCCACCCGTGGGTATCGGCCCCGGCGAAATCTATTACACGGATTTCACCGGCGACGGCACCACCGGCGATCTCGTCCCAGGCACCAAGCAGGGGGCGTTCATGCGAAACGTCTCTCCCGGCGGCCTCACGCAACTTATCAACAATTACAACAGCTCCGTGGCGGATCAGCTTACGCCCGCCGGCCAGTTGCTCGTGTCGGAAGGCCTCTTCACGGCGCAACAGTTGGGTGCCGGCAATGGTCTTTGCGTAAACAACCCCACAGGAGCTGCCACGAGTTCGGCCTGCGCTGTGGCTCCTGCGCTGGCCTTGCCGCCGCAGGGAGAGGTGGGATTGACGTGGCTCAAGACCTTCGACCTCAGCCTTTCCTGGGTCGGTAGCGTCAACGTCAAAGACAAGCCGGTGTCATTTGAACCGAGCGTCAGCTTCTACAATCTTTTCAACTTCGCGAACTTCAATATTCCGGGCAATGTCCTGAGCGGCATCCTCACCGGCAATCCAGGATCCGTAAATGGAACAAACTACGCAAGCTCGAATGTAGTCCGCGTTGGCGTCGGCACCGGCGTCTTTGCCCTTGGCGCCCCGCGGACCATTGAGTTTGGCATGAAGGTGTCCTTCTAGCGGGAGGCGCGGCAATCGCCGCGCCTCTCACAGGAAGGCTTCTTGTTTCTCAGTAGGAGGACTACGCCTAGTTTGCGGCCGCCACCTGCGCCGGTGACTTCACCGCATCCGCCTCATCCAGCAGTTGAAGCACCCCACGCAGTTGCTCGAGTGTCGCCGGGCTCTTAATCGTTATCTCCACGGTCTGCCCGGGAAGGATGTCGAAATAATTGTCCGAATACGCCGCGTCGTAATCTCCAAACGAGACGTAAACATCCCGCGCGTACACGTTCGACGACAGCTTCAGGTGGTATCCGTCGCTCGCCTGCGTCAGGTCCGCAGTGATTTTCGGCGCGGGAAGTTGCAGATCCTTATAAGACGCGAAGAAGAGCGTGTTCGTTGACACCACCTGGTTGCCAACGGTCAGCTCCGCCGAAAGAAACGCCTTCTGTGGATCGTAGCCGTTCGCGTGCAGAAACTCCTCCATGGGAATTTGCAGGTAGACCTGGCTCGATAGCGCCGGAATTGTCACCGCTTGCGTCTTGTCGTAAAGCACATTCCCATCGAAGGTCAGCAGTTTCACGTGAACGGTTCCCGTCGCCTCTGCCGTACGGTCCGA
The DNA here is from genome assembly GCA_035524135.1 of Candidatus Acidiferrum sp. Taxonomy (GTDB): domain Bacteria; phylum Acidobacteriota; class Terriglobia; order Acidiferrales; family UBA7541; genus Palsa-295. The sequence continues at coordinate 6,535 of DATKPM010000061.1, forward strand.
CACCACGTAAACGTTCACCGATCCATCTTGTTCCGCCGGCGAGACAAGCAGGTCGTTGTAGAAGCGCTTCGCGTAGTATTGCAGCGCTTTCCAACGCCCGTAGTAATCAACGCTCGCCCAGGAAATCACCGGCCAGCAATCGTTCAGTTGCCAGAAGATGGATCCCATCGTACGTGGGCGGTTGCGCCGCAGGTGCTCGGCTCCCACCTTCACCACGTCCGCCTGCTGCACCTGGCTCAGGTAGACGAACGACGGAAAATCCTTCGGCTCCGGATAATCCCGCTCCATGTAGTCTTTGATCCGCAGGTTCCCGCTAATGCGATGATTTTTCTGGTGGTCGTTCATCACCGGCGTCAGCGGGCCTCGATCGGAAGGCACGGTGAAGGAATCAATCGTCCGCATCTCCGGGAACGATTGGAATCCGAATTCGCTCATGAATCGCGGCGTCACTTTCAGATACGCGGAAGCCGGCGGTCCGGCGACGCTATTCGGATTTTCGGCGGTCGGCTCCGGAGGTCCGTGCCACACTTCCCAGTCGTGCACGTCGCCCGATTCGTCGCTGTTCGGCGGCCATTCGTAATCGGCGCTCGGCGATGCAGGCCAGTAGGGCTCCTCGGAATAGTATTGCGACATCACTGCGGGAAGCGTTCCGCTGAAGAGCGCCATATACTCCTTCCACATCCGCGTGCGGCCCTCTTCCGTCAATTTCGCCATCCAGGAATCCGCGCCGAATGCATTGAATCCCCACTCCAGCTCGTTGTTCCCCACCCAGATCACGATGCTCGGATGGTTCCGCAGCCGCCGCACCTGATACACCGCTTCTTTCGTCACGTTGTCGTTGATCGACCATGGAATCGGCGTCGCGAACTGGAAGTCCTGCCAGACCATGATTCCCAGCTCGTCGCACATGTCGTAGAACTCTTGCGTCTCGTAATATCCTCCGCCCCACTGGCGGATGATATTCATATGCGTGTCGTGCGCCGCCTGCAGCACCTGCCGGTACATCTCGGTCGTCACGCGCGAAGGAAAGCTGTCGAATGGAATCACGTCCGAGCCCTTCGCAAAAATCGGAATGCCGTTGATCACGAATTCGAAGCTTCTTCCCCACTTGTCGTAATCCCGCTGCAGCACCACGGATCGCAGCCCGGTCTTCACCGCCTTTTCGTCCACCAGCTTCTTCCCCAGCCGCACCTGCGCCGTGAAGTTGTATATCGTTTGCGCGCCATAGCCGTTCGGGTACCACAGGTCGGGATTCTCGATGCGAATTGGCACATCGAGTGAATTCACGCCTTCGTGCAGCACGGCTTTTATCGATGCGTTCGCCGATTTGCCCCCTTCGTCATACGCCACGCTGATTTCGGCTGGTCCCGCCGTCGAGGAAGTTACCTCCATCTGCGCATCCAACACGGCAAGATCCTTCGTGATCAGTTTCTGCTCGATGTAGAGATCGGAAATTCGCGCCTCATCCCACGCTTCGATGTACGCCGGCCTCCAAATTCCCGCCGTCACGAATCGCGGCCCCCAATCCCAGCCATATTCGTATGCCGCCTTCCGCACGTAGTTCTTCACATCCTCGTCCGTTTGCGAAGACCACCGGTCCTCATCCTTCAGTTTCTGCGCGATGGGAAACACAGAATGAAACACCACGCGCACTGAATTCGCTCCCGGCTTCAGCAGCGGCTTCAGATCTACCCGCCATTCGCGAAACATATTGTCTCCCGACAGTGCTTTCTGGTCGTTGATGTAGATGTCGGCGTAGGTGTCCAGTCCTTCGAACACCAGCTCGATGTTCTTGCGGCGCAGCAGCTCTGGCGTTGCTTGGATCGTGTTCCTGTATTCCCAATCGGCGTTTTCAATCCACTGTAGTTTCGATTCGTTGTCGCGATAGTAGGGGTCGGGTATGAGCTTGTTCGCCAAAAGATCGGTATGAACGCATCCGGGAACCTGCGCGGGTAGCCAGTTTGCCGCTACGCTCGCGTGGGAAGTATCGCTTCCAGCGGCCGGCGCGGCAGACGGCGTCGCGCTTTGCCGGAATTCCCATCCGCTGGTGAGTGGCTGGACCGTTCTTGTTCCGCCATTCTGGGCCGTTTGTGCGTTTATGTTGGGTGCCACGGCAAAAATGCAAAGAAAAAGTGCTGAAATCGCATAGGAAACTCTAGCCAAGCTCATCCATCCTCCCAAACGAAGCGGGTAGCATCTGCTCCGAATCCGTCCAGCACTTTAGTCAATTCGCAATCCCGCTGCAAGCCCGCTCGTTGCGTTGATTCCATTGTTCCCTGGTCCTCTGCGGGTATACCATTTGCTCGGAACCTGTTTTCCTGTCGCCTCGCGGCGCTATCAGCGACGATCGAAGTGGAAAAATCGAGAGGTCGGACGATGAGAAATTCTCGCAACGTTTCGCGATGGATATTGGGCGTCCTGGCTGTTCTGGCGCTGCTCGCGGCGCTGGGCATCCATCAGGTTCGGGCCGCAGCCGCTTCTGCGCCGGTCGCCGGCGCTCTTGCGCCCGATTTCACTCTCCCTTCGCAATCCGGCGCAGACGTCAGCCTGCACGATTTTCGCGGCAAGTGGGTCGTCCTCTACTTTTATCCCAAGGACCTTTCGCACGGCTGCACGATTGAAGCCCACAATTTCCAGCGCGATCAGGCGAAGTATCAGGCTCTGGACGCCGTCATCCTCGGCATCAGCACAGACTCCACCAAGTCGCATCAGCAGTTCTGCACGAAAGAGGGTCTCAACTTCAAGCTTCTCTCCGATTCCAAGTACAAAGTCTCAAAGGAATACGGCTCCTTCGACAATCTTGGCATCGCAAAAATTTCCGCCCGTCACACGTTTTTGATTGCCCCGGATGGGCGCGTCGCCAAGGCTTTCCTGGATGTCAACCCGTCGACCCATAGCCAGCAAGTTCTCGCAGCTCTCACCGAGCTTGAGAAGAAATGACGCGCATATACCCCCGCGCCGCCTCCAAAAGGATGGCTCGATGAATTCGAAACGGCTCGCTGGTGCAATCGGAGTGATTCTGGCTCTCGGAATTTCTTCCGCCGCTTGCGGGCAGCAGTCCCCCTCGCAGACTCCTGCCGATGCCTCCGCCGCTTCAGGAAACGCCGCTGATTCCAATGGTCAAGTGCGCCTGCACCTCACCGAAGACCAGCGCGAGAAAATCAAGGGCATCCGCCAATCCCAGACCGCCCAGATCCAAGCCACTCGCGACGACAACACGCTCACCGGCCCTGAAAAGCGCCAGAAAATCCAGCAAATCCGCCAGCAGTCCGAACAGCAGATCGAAGCTCTTCTCGCTCCTGATCAGCTCGCCGCTTGGAAGCAGCTCCACTCCGGCGAGCAATCGCATCCGCCCCGCGCCTCGCACGCCGCGTCCGGCGCCGCTTCGCCGTCCGCTGCCGACTCCGGAGCCAATCCGCCCATCGGAAACGTCGGCCCGGCCTCAACGCCTCCCTCTCCAGACTAGTGCACTCGCTCTTTCGCGCTCGCGGTGCCGCTTCGCAGGTTTCTAGCGTTCGCGCCGCGCGAAAAATTTTTCTTCCCTTGCAGATTTCTCTTGCATCGCGTTGCAGTTGCCGTATTCTGCGTTTTGCGAACACGCTCCGTGTGCGCGGCTGTGAGAGAGCGTGAGCCGCTGTTGGAGGACGCGACAAAAAGTTGAGCACCATATCCCTCCCAGCCCAATTTCCCGCCCGGGCAGTTTCTTCCCCCAAGAAGAAAGTCGCTAAGCTCACACTCTGGCCGCTCGTCGCCGCCACCTTCTTCATGGTTTCCGGCGGCACCTACGGAACTGAAGACATCATTCACGGCGCCGGCTACGGTATGGGAATTTTGCTGCTGCTCGTCACGCCGCTCATCTGGAGCCTGCCCACCACCTTCATGATTGGCGAGCTTTCAAGCGCTCTGCCGGAAGAAGGGGGCTACTACGCCTGGGTTCGCCGCGGCCTTGGAAATATCTGGGGATTTCAGGAAGCATGGCTCTCTCTGGTCGCCAGCATTTTCGACATGGCGATCTATCCCACGCTCTTCGTCGCCTATCTCTCCCGCCTCGTGCCGTGGTTCGGCGTCGGGCATCGCGGCGTGATGGTCGGTCTGGGTGTGGTCATCGCTTGCGCGCTGATGAATATCGCCGGCATTCGCGTGGTCGCCACCACGTCGCTCTGGCTTTTCTTTTTGTTGTCCGCACCATTCGTTCTCATCGTGCTCCTTGCTCCGATGAAGGTCGGCGCGTTGGCCGGAGCCGCGGCAACTCCCTCGGCTTCCGACGTCGGCCTGATCGGCGGCCTTCTCATCTGCATGTGGAACTACATGGGCTGGGACAACGCCTCCACCATCGCCGCCGAAGTGAAGCATCCGCAAAGGACCTATCCTCGCGCCATGCTCGTTGCCGTCGTGATTGTCGCTGCCACCTACGTGATTCCCTTCGCCGCCATGTGGCTCACGGGCGCTCCCGCCAACGCCTTCGCCACTGGCTCCTGGGCCGATCTCGCCGGAGCCCTCGGCGCATCCATCGGCGGGCCGCTGCTCGGCCGTGCGATGCGCGTCGTCCTGGTGCTCGGCGGAATGATGAGCGCCTTCGGCATGTTCAACGCTCTGGTGATGAGCTATTCGCGTCTGCCTCTCGCCATGGCGCAGGACGGCATGTTGCCTCGTGTTTTCGGCAAGCTGCAATCCCGGACGCGCGCGCCCTGGGTCGCCATCCTGGTGCTCGCCACTGGCTGGGCGCTTTGCCTCGGACTTGGTTTTGAGCGCCTCGTGACGCTCGACGTCCTGCTCTACGGAACCAGCCTAACGCTCGAGTTTGTTGCCCTCGTAGCTCTCCGCATCCGCGAGCCCAATCTGCCTCGCCCATTCCGCGTCCCTGGCGGCAAGTGGGGAGCAATCCTCGTCGGCGTCTGCCCCATTCTTCTTCTCGGCTTCTCCGTCGTCCACGGCGAAGGCGAGCAGATCCTCGGCATGAGCGGCGTTTTCTTTGGCGCCATCCTGGTCGCTTCCGGCTTCCTCGCCTACGCGGCCATGAAGGCTTTCCGCTCCTCGCGCTGGATGGTTTCTTCGCCGAACGACGAAAAGCAAGCCGCGTAACTAACTCCTGCGCCTGGCAAAACCTCCGCTTCTAGCCGTGTCCCAACTCTTCCTGTCATCCCGAGGAACAAAGTGACGAGGGTTCTGCTGCGATTTTTTGGTCTGCGGCGAAAGTCCGCGCCAAAGGAATCTGCACTTTGTTCTTGCTCTTGCCTCTTTGAAATGCGGCAAAAGCTCGCCGTGGCGGATCAATCCGAAGGGCAAGCGCCTGACTCTGCGCGCCGCATCGCACAAAGGTGCTTCGTGGGTCGCGCCCTGCCATTTTGCCCTCACAAACAGAGACCCTACCTGTCCCTTCGTACAGTTCCATCGCTGATGGTTCTAGTCCTGTCCAACTCCCCGACTAAATCCGTACCGCCGGACACCGCAATTTCTGATACGGTCAATCAGGCCGCTTTTCCGGCCGAATGGGGGAGAAAAAATCGCGCAAACTGCTGACGCTGGCCGGGGGAAAATTCAAAATACACGCTGTTTCCCTTCGCCCCTCGGCGACCGTTCGCTCTCCCACCATCGCAAAATACGGGCATTTCTAATCGCGGCGGAGAGGAATTAGAAATCGATGCAAGTCGCTGAAAACAAACAAAAGCTGGCAATTCTAATCGCGGGTAGATTCGTAACTTCTTGTCCCCCCAAATCCCAAATTTTTTCTCCCGCCTGCCGCTGACTTCCATGCCCGAAAATTCAACCTCATTCGACCACATCATCGTTGGCGCAGGCTCTGCAGGCTGCGTCCTCGCCTCCCGCCTCACTGAAGATCCTTCTTGCCGTGTCCTGCTTCTTGAGGCCGGCGCCCCCGATCGCAGTCTGAAAATCCGCATTCCCGCCGCATTCTCCAAACTCTTCAAGAGCGGTTTCGATTGGGACTATTCCACTGAGCCTGAGCCTCACCTTTTCGGCCGCCGCCTCTATTGGCCTCGCGGAAAAGTCCTCGGCGGCTCCAGTTCCATCAACGCCATGATTTATATTCGCGGCAATCGCAGGGACTACGACCATTGGCGCGACCTCGGCAACGAAGGCTGGGGCTTCGACGATGTGCTTCCCTACTTCCTCAAATCCGAGGACAACGAAAACGGCGCGTCGGAATTCCACGGCATCGGCGGGCCGCTCTGCGTCTCCAATCCCCGTTACACCAACGTCCTCACGCGCGCGTTTCTGGATGCTGCCCGCGAACTTGGAATCCCCGCAAATCCTGATTTCAACGCCGCACCGCAGGAAGGCGCGGGCGTCTTTCAGCTCACGCAGAAAAATGGCGCTCGCCACAGCGCCGCCGATGCATTTCTCCGCCCAGCCATGCGCCGCCCCAATCTCACAGTCACCATAAATTCTCTCGTTTCACAAATCCTCATCGAGAAATCACGGGCAAGAGGCGTCCGCTACATCCAGTCCGGCGTCGTCCGCGAAGCTCGCACCGAACGTGAGGTAATTCTCGCCGGTGGTACCGTGAATTCGCCACAGCTTCTTCTGCTCTCGGGCATCGGTCCCGCGGACGAGTTGCGAAAACTGGGCGTCCAGCCAGTCCTCAATCTTCCTGGCGTCGGAAAAAATCTGCAGGATCATCCTATGGTTTCTACAGGCTACTTGTGCACCCGGCCGGTGACGCTCATGAGCGCCGAATCACTGCCCAATTTGCTGCGCTATTTCATTTTCAAGAATGGCCCGCTTGCTTCGAACGTTGCTGAGGCCGCCATTTTCCTTCGCACTCGCGAATCATCCGCCGTGCCGGACCTTCAACTACTCTTCGGCCCTGCCTACTATGCGAGCCATGGCCTGCGAAAACGCACCGATCACTGCTTCGGTTTTGCCCCCACGCTGATCGCTCCCGAAAGTCGCGGAGAAATCACGCTGCGGTCCGCAAATCCGAACGATTCACCCGCGATCCGCGCGAATTATCTTTCCACGGAGCCCGATTTGCGCGCCATGATCGAAGGCGTGAAACTTTCTCGTGAGCTCGCGCATACAAAGCCGTTCGCCCAATATCGCGGCCGTGAATTGCATCCCGGCGAGCAGGCCCGCACGGACGCGGAAATCGCAGAATTCGTCTGCCGCGAAGCGGAGACTCTCTACCATCCCGTCGGGACCTGCAAAATGGGCGGCGATGAGCTCGCCGTCGTGGATTCCAAACTTCGGGTCCGAGGCATCGACGCGTTGCGCGTCGCCGACGCCTCGGTGATGCCGAGAATCATCGCGGGCAACACTAATGCGCCAACCATCATGATCGCGGAAAAAGCGGCCGACATCATTCGGAGGGGCTGTTGAATATGCCGCCGCATGCCCGGATATTCGTTGCGGCGCACCGGGTTTGCGCGAGACCCGTTTCTGATATTCTTGGTCGCGTGAAATCGTCGAGATTCCTGATTCTTCCCGCACTACTTGGGTTGGCGTTTTTGGGAGCCGTTCATCCGGCGCAGCAGGCTTCCTCTCCCGCACCCGCTGCCGCCCAACAGCAAGCGAATCCGCCCGCTAATCCCGCTGTCCCCGGACAAGCTGCTTCCGCAAATCCATCGACCGAACCTTCGTCGCAGGCTCCCGCTCCTCCTCCCGTGCATATTGGCCCTGTCATCGTTCTGGACCCCGAGCACGGCGGCGCCGACGACGGCGCGCGCGGCAGCAACGGCCTTATGGAAAAGGATGTCGTGCTCCGCTTCGCTCAGACGCTCGGCGGCGAGCTCCGCGCGCAGGGATATCGCGTCGTGATGACGCGCACCGACGATTCCGACCCATCCTACGACGACCGCGACGCGGCCGCCAACATGTACCGCGACATGATCTTCATCAGCTTGCATGTCTCCACGACTGGCACGCCCGGAACCGTGCACGCTTACTACTACTCGTTCTGGACACCCATAGCCCCAGCCGCTGCCCCAACGTCTGGCAGCGCCTCAAAGATGGCGTCAAATGCCGCTCCGCCCGGATGGATACCCTGGCAGCAAGCCCAGCGCGGCTACGAGGACTCGAGCCATCAATTCGCCGATGATTTGCAGGGAGAATTGGCCAAGTCGTTTACGGGATCGCCCGCGAAATCCACGGGCGCGGAAGTCCGCGAGTTGCGCTCCGTTGCCGGTCCCGCTGTTGCGGTTGAAGCGTCGAGCGTCTCCGTGTCGGATCCCTCTGTCTTGAACAACATGACGCTGCCCCTCGCTGCCGCCATCATCCGCGGCATCCAGGTCTACCATCCGCGAACGACGCAAGGTGGTTCCTGATGCCGCGGAACCTCAAAATCACGCTCGTCATTCTGATCGTCGCCGTCGTCATCGGCTTGACCAGTTTGAAAAGCCTTCGCCGCAGGATTGAACGCGTCAAGGAAATCCCGAAAACCGAAGAAGAAGTGCGCCATGAATTGCTCGCGCCCCACGTCTCGACATCTTCCGATGTGAAGACGGCCGCGGAAATTTATTGGGCTTCGGGCCCGGATCAATTGGCCCCCGTGCAAACGGAATTGCCGCTTTCCGCCAATCCCGTCGACCGCGCCAAGCAAGTCATTTCGGCTCTCATCGCTCAGCCGCCCACGCCCGAGCAACGGACGCTTCCCGAAAACGCCACGCTTCTCGGCTTCTACATCCTGCCCGACGGCACCGCCATCGCCGATTTTTCCGATGCCCTTAGCTCCGAAACCCCTTCCGGAATTCTTAGTGAGTCGCTCGCCGTTAATTCGATTGTTGAAACGCTCGAAAACAATGTCCCAGGCCTCAAGCGCCTGAAGATTCTGATTCATGGGCAGGAAGTCGATACACTTGCCGGGCACGTGGACCTTACCGGATTTTTCGATCTTGTTCCGCCTGCCGCTCCTGCGCCAGCGAGTACGCCTCCGGTGCAGGGCGCGGCCAACAAAGCACCGGCTTCAGCTCCCGCAACCCCATCACCCGGACGGCACAGGTAAGGAGACGACCCTTTCATGAAGCCGCACTTGGAAAGAAGGCGTCTGCGTGGCTCGGAACTCCTGTATCGGCCCGAACTCAATAAGGGCACAGCGTTCACAAATGAAGAGCGGATGGATTTCGGGCTCCACGGCCTCCTGCCGCCGCAGATTGAAACCCTCGAAGAGCAGGTCCACCGCGCCTATCTTGCCTACCAGCGGAAAGACGACGATCTCGAGCGCCACATTTACCTGCGCCAACTGCAAGACAACAACAGCGTCCTGTTTTACCGGCTCCTGCTCGATCACATCGAGGAAATGATGCCGATTGTCTACACGCCGGTCGTGGCGCTGGGCTGCCAGCAATTCAGCAAAATCTACCGCCGCCCGAGGGGGCTATTTGTCTCCTACCCGCTCAAGGACTCGATTCCCATGCTGCTGCGGAACCGCCCGCGAGAAGAAGTGGACGTAATTGTGGTGACGGATGGCGAGCGTGTGCTTGGAATCGGCGATCAGGGTGTGGGTGGCATGGGCATTCCCATCGGAAAACTCTCCCTTTACACCTTGATCGGAGGCATTCATCCCACTCGCACGCTGCCCATCGTGCTCGACGTGGGGACAAACAACAAACAACTAGTCTCCGATCCCCAGTACCTCGGATGGCGCCACGAGCGGGTGACGGGCGCTGAGTATATGGATTTCGTGGAATGTTTCGTGGCGGCGGTGATGCAGGAGATTCCCGGCGTGCTCCTGCAATGGGAAGACTTCGCCACACGCAACGCGCGGCCGATTCTCACGAAATATCAAAATCGGCTGCTCACCTTCAACGACGACATTCAGGGAACGGCAGCCGTGGCGCTTGGAGCGCTGCTCGCCGCGGTCTACGTCACATCCAAGAAATTGTCCGAACAACAGATCGTGATGCTGGGGGCCGGATCAGCGGGAATCGGCGTGGCTGATTATCTGCGCGCGACGATGGTGAAAGAAGGACTGAGTGAGAAGGAAGCCGCTCGGCGGTTTTGGATCATCGACATGGACGGGCTGCTAGTGAGGGGCCGCGCGGGACTTTCCCCCGAGCAGGCGGCTTACGCAAGAGACCCGGAAGAGGTTTCGGGATGGCGCGTGGCGAACGCCGGGATCGGCTTGGAAGAAGTGATGAACCGCGTTCCTGCAACCATGCTGATCGGACTTTCCACTGTCGCCGGGGCGTTCACCGAATCCATCGTCCGCAAAATGGCTTCGCGCGTCGAAAGGCCGATCATCTTTCCGCTCTCGAATCCAACCGAGCATTCCGAAGCGAAGCCGGAAGATTTGCTGGAGTGGACGGACGGACGGGCGCTGATCGCAACCGGCTCTCCGTTTGCCGCGGTCCAATTCCGCGGACGGGAAGTACGGATCGACCAGTGCAACAACGTTTATGTATTTCCTGCAGTAGGGCTCGGCGTGACGGCCGCAAAAGCGGCGCGCGTGACCGATGGCATGATGCTCGCGGCGGCAAGGACGCTCGGGAAGGCCTCGCCGGCGCTGCGCGATCCAGGCAGTTCCCTGCTTCCGGCGCTCACCGAGCTGCGCGACGTGGCGATCGACATCGCGTTCGCTGTCGCGCAGGAAGCGCAGCGGGAGGGTGTGGCTCCGCCAATGCCCGGCGGCGACATTGCTCTGCGGAAAAAAATCTTGGTCACGCGTTGGACGCCGGAATACGGCGACATTTTGCAGACGAGTTGACATGAGACGCACCACTCGTCAAACTGCGTTGTAACAAATTGATAGCGCCTCTGTTTGCTCATACAAGAAAGGAGCCTCGACTTGCGCGGCGACGGAAGAGCCGTGGACGATTTGCGTCCCGTAAAAATCACTCCGGACTTTATTCCCAGCGCCGAAGGAAGCGTGCTGATTGAAGCAGGGCAGACGCGCGTCATTGTCACCGCCACGGTCGAAGATGGCGTTCCTTCCTTCCTCAAAGGCTCCGGAAAAGGCTGGGTCACCGGCGAATATGGGATGCTTCCACGCGCCACCGAGGAGCGCACTCCCCGCGAGGCAACGCGCGGCAAGCAGTCCGGCCGCACTCTCGAAATCCAGCGGCTCATCGGCCGTGCGCTTCGCGCTGTCACGGACTTGCGCGCTCTCGGCGAACGCACGGTCTGGCTCGATTGCGATGTGATCCAGGCGGACGGAGGAACGAGGACCACCTCTGTGACCGGCGCATTCGTAGCCCTGGCTCTGGCGATGGAGAAACTCGTGGCCGCCGGCATTCTGAGGTCTCTGCCTCTGACGGATTATCTGGCGGCGACGAGCGTGGGAATCGTGAATGACGCAATGCTCCTCGACTTGGCGTATGACGAGGACTCGCACGCGCAGGTGGATATGAACGTCGTGATGACCGGCGCTGGAGAGTTTGTCGAAGTGCAGGCAACCGCGGAAGGACGCCCCTATTCCGATGTGGAATTGAACGATTTGCTCGAACTGGCCGCGGAAGGAATTCGCGAACTGATCGAAATCGAGCGTGACCTTCTTCATCTCACGCTGATCAAAAGGTCGCGGTAAAGATTTACGCGCGATGACGCCGACTCTCGGACTTTTTCTTGCTTCCTCCAACGCCGGGAAATTGCGCGAGTACCGCTCGCTCGTTGCCGGCGATCGCGTCGCCGTCGAATTGCTCCCTGAATTCGCGCAGATTTCCCCGTTCGAAGAAGCCGCTCCAACATTTGCCGAAAATGCCGCAGGCAAAGCGGAACATTACAGCCGAGGAAACGACAAGGTGGTTCTCGCGGACGATTCCGGAATCGTCGTACCCGCGCTCGGCGGCGCGCCGGGCGTGCATTCGGCGCGCTACGCTGGACCAAGCGCCACGGATGCAGACCGCGTTCGCAAGCTCTTGCACGCAACGGCGCTTCTCGAAGGCGATGAACGCAAGGCGAAGTTCGTCTGCGTGGTGGCGGTTGCGCGCCGCGGCCGCGTTTTTATCGTTGCCTCGGATTCCGTGGAAGGGACGCTTGCGAAGGAACCGCGAGGAAGCGGCGGATTCGGCTACGATCCGATTTTCTTCCTGCCTCAAATCGGCATGACGTATGCCGAAGCAAGCCAGGAAGAAAAGAACAGACTGAGCCATCGAGGAAAAGCGTTTCGCAGGGCGCTTGCGTTACTCGAAGATCCCGTGTCGATGGCCTGGACCGAGTAACGCGCCTCCGTATTCGCCCCGCAAGAATTCCTCTTGCCGCGCCAGTCGCGGCGGGCGTAAAAAGGAGTTTTCGCCTCTCGGAGGTGCCGCATGGCAAGCCCGCAAAGAGTTGCGACGGGAAATCCATCTCTTCTCGCAAAGCTCCACGAGGCGCGAAAACGAACCGATGCAATTTTCGCGCTTCTCTCGCCCAATTCTTTCTACGACCGGCCGATTCTCGAACGTCATCGGCTGATCTTCTATCTCGGGCACCTGGAAGCTTTCGACTGGAATTTGCTGAGCCCCGTTCTTGCATTGCCTGCGGCAAACGCGGCCTTCGACCACCTGTTTGCATTCGGCATCGACCCTGTCGACGGAAATCTTCCAAGCGACGAGCCGAAAGATTGGCCGCACATCGCGCAGACCGAAACCTACAACCGCCGCACACGCGAGAGGCTCGATGATGCTCTCGACACCGCCGATTTCTACGACCGCAGCCGAAGAGGGCACGACTTCGAAACGCTGCTGCACGTTGCGATCGAGCACCGGCTGATGCACACGGAAACACTCGCGTATCTGCTGCACAATCTTCCTCCAGGAAAGCTGTTTCGCCCTGCCAACTTGCCCGATGCGGCGGGAAGCGCGCCACCGCGACAAAAAGTGAAAATCGTGCGGGGATTCGCAACGCTGGGGCAAAGACGAGGACGAGGAGAGAATTTCGGCTGGGACAATGAATTCGAAGAGCATAGGATTTATGTGCCGGAATTTTCGATCGACGAATTTCCGGTGACGAATCAGGATTTTCTCGCGTTTGTGCGCGCGGGCGGATATGAGGATGCGTCGTATTGGACCGAAGAGAACTGGCAGTGGAGAAAGAGCCAGAGAATCTCTCATCCGCACCTTTGGATCCTGAGCGATAGCTCATCTCCTTTGGCTCCAAAGGCGACATGGCAATACCGCTCCATGTTCGGAACGATTCCGCTCCCGCTTTCATGGCCCGTATATGTCAGCCATGCGGAAGCGGCGGCTTACGCGTCCTGGGCCAAAGTCAAATTGCCGAGCGAGGCGCAGTGGCATCGCGCGGCCTATGGCGTGAAAGACGGAAGCGAACGAGATTATCCATGGGGCTTTGTCCCTCCGGATGAGTCACGCGGAAATTTTCATTTCAAAAGATGGGATCCGGCGCCAGTAGACGCGCATCCAAAGGGAGCCAGTTCCTTTGGGGTGCAAGACATGCTCGGAAACGGATGGGAGTGGACATCGACGTTGTTCGGGCCGCTGCCTGGGTTTGAGCCATTTCCCTTTTATCGCGGGTACTCCGCGAATTTTTTTGACGGGAAGCATTACGTCATGAAGGGCGGCTCGGCGCAGACCGACGCGTCGATGCTGCGGCGATCGTTCCGGAACTGGTTCCAGCCGAATTATCCGTACGTGTACGCAACGTTCCGTTGCGTGGAGAATTGACCCATGCGAACCGATATCTCACGTGAGGCGTCGTTTTCTCACTTCGGGCCTCTTCCTGAATTTTGCGCGGAAGTGGCCGCAGGCTTGTCGCAGCCGGGGCAGAAAGAATTGCCCTCAAAATATCTCTACGATGAAGTCGGCTCGGCGCTTTTTGAAGTGATCTGCCTGCTGCCGGAATACGGATTGAGCCGGGCGGGGATGAGATTGCTGCAAAGAAATTCAACAGAAATTGTAGAGCGATTGCCGCGGCGTGTGCTTGTGGCGGAACTCGGAAGCGGAACGGGGCAGAAGACGCGGTGGCTGCTCGAAGCGCTCTCGCGGCGCGAGCGAGTCCACTACTACCCCATCGACATCTCGAGCAAAGCGCTTGCAAGGTGCCAGCAGGAACTGGGGCAGCTGGAGATGGTGAGTATTGTGGGCTTCGAGCGCGCTTACATCCAGGGACTCAAGGAAGTGGCCGAAAGGCGCAAGGATTCGGAAGCGCTCTTGGTGCTGTTCCTCGGAAGCACGATTGGGAATTTCGACCGGCCGGCGGGAGAGCAATTTTTGCGGGATGTGCGGGCCGTGCTGCAACCGGGCGACGCACTGCTGCTGGCAACGGACCTCGAAAAGCCAGTGAAGGACTTGATCGCGGCCTACGATGATGCGGCGGGCGTGACGGCGGCGTTCAACAAGAATCTGCTCGCACGCGTGAACCGCGAGTTGGACGCTGATTTCCGCCTCAATCAATTCGACCACGTGGCGCGCTGGGATGCCGCCGAGCGACGGATCGAGATGCACTTGCGGTCGAAGACGTGGCAGCGCGTGTGCGTGCCGCAGGCGGGACTGCGGCTGAATTTTCGCGAAGGGGAAACGATCTGGACCGAAAGCTCGCACAAATATCAGCCGGACGAAGTGGCGCGCATGGGCGAGAGATCAGGATTCCGCTGCGACCAGCAATGGGTGGACGAAGAGTGGGCGTTCGCGCAGAGCCTGTTCTTTGCCGCATGAACAAGAAGGCACGATTCTGTGTGATATAGTTCCCGCCCATGACGAAAGCAAAAAGGAAGATCTCGCGAGGCAAGTCCGCAACAAATTTCCGTGGCGCGAAGCAATCGGCAAAGAAATCTGAGCGAGCCATCAAGGGGCGCGGAACCGATCCGGCGCGCGTGAACGCGATTCTGGAGAAACTCGATGAGGCGTATCCCGCGGCTACATGCGCACTAAAGCACGACAACGCGTTTCAACTGCTGATTTCCACGATCCTCTCCGCGCAGTGCACCGACGAACGCGTGAATCAGGTGACGGCAGTGCTTTACAAGAAATACAAGACACCCAAGGATTTTGCCTACGCGGATCCGAAGGAACTCGAACAGGAAATCCGCCCGACGGGATTTTTCAGGAACAAGACGAAATCGGTGATGGGTGCGAGCAAGAAAATTGTCGAAGAATTTCACGGCGAAGTCCCGAAAACGATGGAGGAATTGCTGACGCTGCCGGGCGTGGCGCGAAAGACGGCGAACGTCGTGCTGGGGACGGCGTTTGGGATCGCGTCTGGAGTTGTGGTGGATACGCACGTGCAAAGGCTTTCAGGGCGGCTGGATTTGACGAAAAATACCGATCCAAAAAAGATTGAACAAGATTTAATGCAGGTGATTCCAAAGGACCGATGGATTCTCTTCTCCCACCAATTAATTTGGCATGGACGGCGTGTGTGCCAAGCGCGCAAGCCGAAGTGCATCGAGTGCAATCTCGAAAAGCTGTGCTATTCAAAGGACAAGACGAATTGAGCGGCCAAGCGCGAGAAGCGACGCCGAGCCGCTGAATCAAGCGCCGGCAAGAAAGTGGTATTGCGCTTCGGTGAGCGGAACGACAGAGAGCCTCCCCATTTTCACAAGAGGCGAATCGGCAAAAATCTTCTTCGATTTAATCTCTTCGAGCGAAACAGGGTTCGCGATGGCTTTGCCCGCCTTGATTTTCACCACTGGATTGCGCAGATCGGACGCATCCACGGAAACGACACTCGCCAGGCCGACTGCCTTCTTTTGATCGCCCGTTTCGTAAATAATCAGCTTTGCTCCCGGCTTCATTTCACGGAGATTCTTGACTGCGGTGGGATTGGAAACGCCGTCCCACTCCGTCGCGGCGTCGCCCTGCAAATCGGCGAAGGAATACTCCGAAGGCTCGGTCTTGAGCAAATAGTGGTCGGCCATGGCTTTCTCCCTGTTTGGGACGGCAAACAGACGCGCGAAGTATACCGGATTTCATCGGGTGAACGAGTCTATGACTGCGACCGGCGAAGACGAATCAAGGTCTTGAGCAAGCGATCGATTTGTCGCTGGTTGCGGATGAAATACCCGGCACGAGAAGTGCGCTTTGCCCCGACGCGGATGGTGAGGTAGCGCCCTTTATGGGCGCGGGAAAAGACGGTCTCGTCGTTTTCATCGTCACCGACGTAAATCACCAAATCAAGATGCAGCTCCTTACGGGCACGCTCGACCGCAAGCCCCTTGTCCGGCGCGCCCTTGGGGATAACATTCACGACTTGCTTGCCGCCAATCACTGTTGCGCCGGGCAGAGAGCGTGCGAGCAATGCAATGGCACGTCGTGCCTGTGATTTCCTGGGCTCATGACGGTAGTGCACGGAAAGAGTGAATCGCTTGTCTTCCAGAATGAGGCCTGAGAAGTCCCGCAAGCTCTCGCGAACAATGGGAATCCAGGATTCGACGGCGCGTGCAATCGAGCGGGAGGAACTCCACGGTTCGATTCCGTGGTTGCCCATAATTTCGTGAAATGAAATGCCGCGAAGGCGACGGCGAACGTCGGCGCGGCTGCGTCCGGACACGACGATGCAAGGGTAGAGCGATACGAGGGCACGCAGAAGTTTGCGGGTGGAGGGGCGGAGCGCGGCGGACGACGGGTGCGGCATCAGCGGGGCGAGAGTGCCATCAAAGTCGAATGCTAAGAGGACACGACCCGCCGCGAATTCCCGGAGGGCAGGAAAATTACTCTTGGAAAGAATGGGCCGCATCAGCCGGGATTCGCTCCCATCCAGTGCTCGGCGAGGCGCCCCGTGAGGCGCTCGTGGCGGCGGAGGCGCGCGGCGTCGACCAGCATGCGCCCAGCCCAGCGGTAGACGTTGAATTCAGCAAGGAAGGCCCGCATTGCGCGCATGCGCTCGCGCTGTTCGTCGGGAGACATATTGAGCGCAGCGGCAAGAGCCACGCTGGCCTCGTCGATATCGTAGGGGTTCACGGCGAGCGCTTCGGTGAGTTCACGGGAAGCACCGGTGAACTGGCTGAGGACGAGTACGCCACGCTCGTCCTCGCGGGCGGCGACGAATTCCTTGGCGACGAGATTCATTCCGTCGTGGAGACTGGAAACGTAGCAAAGATCGGCGGCGCGGTAGTAGCGGAAAACGGTGGGCGGTTCGTGATGAGCGCGATAGAGGATGATGGGGCGATAAGAATCATTGCCGAAACGCTCGTTGATGCGGGCCGCAATCTCCTCCACGTTTTCGTTCAACTGGCGGTAGCGCTCGATCAAGGTGCGGCTGGGCGCGGCGAGCTGGACGAACGTGAAACGGCCGCGAAATTCGGGATAGCGGTCCAGGAGGCGCTCGATGGCGAGGAAACGCTCTTCGACTCCCTTCGTGTAGTCGAGGCGGTCCACTCCAACGCCAAGAAGCGCGTCGGGACGCAAGCCAAGCTCAGCAAATACGCTGGCGCGGCATTCCTCCGGAGGAGGAACCGACTTGAGCCAGTGAACGGGCCATTCCAACGAAATCGGGTAGGGACGGACGAGCGTGGCGCGGTCGTGCTGAACGACGGCGTTCTCTTCGCGATCGATGCGGGATTCAAGAAAGCGGTCGACGCATTCCATGAAGTTGTTGCAATGAAATTGGGTGTGAAACCCGATGATGCTGTTGCCCAACATTCCCTGCAGAATCTCCTTCCGCCAGGGACAAATGCCAAAGCGCTCCGAATTGGGCCACGGGATATGCCAAAACATGAGGACGGTGGCCTGGGGCAAACGCTCGCGGATTAATTGCGGCACGAGCGCGAAATGATAGTCCTGGACGAGGATGATTGGGTCCTCGGTGTCGACTTCTTCACAGGCGGCGTCCGCAAAGCGCCGGTTTACCTCCTGGTAGTAAAGCCAGTCCTCCGTGCGGAACGTGGGCCGCGCGTGGGCCACATGGCAGAGAGGCCATAAGCCTTCATTCGAAAAGCCGTAGTAGTAACCGCGCTCCTCTTCCTTGGAGAGCCACAAGCGGCGCAGCAGATAGGACTCCTCACCTGGCGGAACGCCAACGTGGCCATTGCGATCGACGACGTCGCGGTCGGCAGAACCGCTGCCATGAGCTACCCACACACCGGAGCAAGCGTGCAT
Organism: Candidatus Acidiferrum sp.; assembly: GCA_035524135.1. Lineage (GTDB taxonomy): Bacteria > Acidobacteriota > Terriglobia > Acidiferrales > UBA7541 > Palsa-295. Next base: position 24,462 of record DATKPM010000061.1, read on the forward strand.
CACCGGTTCGAGCGCCGTGACAAGTCCGCTGGCAGGATGGCGGACGGTGATGGTGCCGTCGCTCTGGCGTTCGTGAATGTAGGGCTCGCGGTTGGCGACGATGACGACGCGCTCACCGTGAAGATAGCGAAAGAGAGTCTGCTTGAGGCGCTGGGGAGTCCAGGCGGCTCCTTCGGGCTCCGTTTCGCGTTCAACCATGATGCGATCGACAAGTTCGCGCACGTCGCGCAAGAGCGGCTGAAATTCAGGGCGCTTGGGAGGCTCGCCACGGGCAAGGCGACGGATTTCATCGCTCCAACGGCGCCAGGAGAAATGCGCGAGAAGTAGCGTAGCGGCGGCAGCAGCGAGAGCGACGAAACCGAAAGCCAGAAGAATGAAATGGCGCGTTTGATCTTCACGGCGTTCGGCAAAGCTGAGATCGTGCACGAGAATCACAAACCCGACGGGCTCGTTGTTGTTCACAACAGGAATGGCACTTACCAGGACTCTGCCGCCTGGCAGCGTGGCGGACTCGTGCCACGCGGACCACTGCGAGAGTTGCGCATCCGCAAAAGGCCGCACATGAACGCCAACATCCTGGCAGGAAAATTCCTTTGGAAACGACGGCGTGGCCGCGAGAGGGGTGAGATCGGGATTACAGGCCGCGGCGGCCATTATGCGCTCGTCGCGCGTAATGTCGTTCAGCTTGTGTTCGAGCTCGCGGCGGTCGGCACGGTTCCAGTAGCTGCTGAGGGTCTCATTGGCGCTGCCGACGACGAGCTCGGCGCGCAGGCGCACATCATTTTCAAACCATCTGCGAGTGGTGCGCTGGACAATGATGGAAGTGGCCCATGTCAGAAGCGCCAGACTCAGCAGGAGTCCGATGAGGAACTTGATCGTTTGACGCATCTACGAAACCATCTAAGCAAAGCGAAGTTTATGGCCCAAAGCAAATCTGCTACCTTCAGAATATGCTACTTGAGCACCTGGGAGTAATCGGAAATTGTCAATTTTCCGCAATCATCGAAAGGACTGGGGAGATTGTGTGGTGCTGCCTGCCGCGGTTCGATTCCGAACCCGTGTTTTCGACGCTGACGGACGCACAGCAGGGCGGAAAATTTCTGGTGGGCGCAGCGCTGGGCGAGCCCGGAACACAATCGTACCTCTACAACACCAATATCCTACAGACCGTTTTTGAAACGCCGTCGGGAAAATTCCAAGTCACAGATTTCGCTCCGCGCTTCGAGCAGTTTGGGCGGACTTTCCGGCCGACGCAGCTATACCGGATTGTGGAACCGTTGGAAGGAGCGCCGCGAATCCGCGTGGCGTGCGAGCCGAAGCTCGGATGGTCGCGCGCCGTACCAATGCGGCTGAACGGATCGAATCACATCCGCTTCGAAGGATATGAGAGCCGCCTGCGGTTGACGACGGACATTCCGATTTCGTATTTGAACGGCGAACCGTTCACACTGACGGGCAGGAGGCACCTGGCGCTGACTTGGGGCGCGCCGATCGAGGAAGCCTTGCCGCCGCTGGTGGAGCGATTTTTCAACAGCACGCGGCGCTATTGGGAACGGTGGGTGAAACAGTGCAGCATTCCGCCGCTCTACCAGGATGCGGTGATCCGGTCGGCGCTGGCGCTGAAGCTGCATTGCTTCGAGGACACGGGAGCGATTGTCGCGGCGATGACAACTTCGATCCCCGAAGCGCCCGGCAGCGGACGGACGTGGGATTACCGCTACTGCTGGCTTCGCGACGCCTATTACTGTCTGGGAGCATTCCGGCTGCTCGGGCAGTTCGAGGAGCGCGAGAGCTTCATCCACTACCTGCTGAACGTGGCAGGCAGCTCACCCGGGCTGAACCTATCTCCGCTGTATCGAATCGATGGAACGCCCGGACCGGCGGAAGAGATTCTGCATGATTGGGCTGGCTTCGAAGGGAATGGACCGGTACGCGTGGGGAACGGCGCGGTGCGGCACACGCAGAACGACGTGTTCGGCGAGATGGTGCTGTCCCTGGTGCCGATCTTCATGGACGACCGCTACAGTATCGACCGATCAAAAGTGACGCTAAAACTGATCGAGGATCTGGCGCGAAAAGCGGTGTCTGTGGCGGGACTTCCAGATGCAGGCATCTGGGAGTACCGGACGGAATGGAAGCCGCAGACGTTCACGGGGTTGATGTGCTGGGCGGCGGCCGACCGCATGGCGCGCGTGGCGGCATTGCACGCGCCGGGAATCGAGCAGGAGTTTCGCAGCGCGGCAAAGAAAATTCAGGAGGACATACTGGCGAAAGCATGGTGCCCGGATGTCGAGTCGTTTGCAGGAACGTTTGGGACGCGCGACCTGGACGCGTCACTCTTGCAGATGTCGCACCTGCGCTTTCTGTCATTGGATGACACCCGTCTGCGCAAAACAATCGACACGATCCGCAAGGATTTGACGAAGGACGGGTGGCTCTACCGCTACCGGCTGGACGATGGGTTCGGCGTGCCGGCAGTAGCGTTTGTGATTTGCACGTTCTGGCTGGTGGAGGCACTCGCGGATACAGGACGAAAAGCGGAAGCGCGAGAAATTATGGATCGCGTGCAGGCGTCGCTATCGAACCTGGGATTGCTGGCGGAGGATTATGAGAGCTCGACACGACGCATGTGGGGGAATTTTCCGCAGGCGTATTCGCACGTCGGCCTGATCCATGCGGCCTTTGCCGCTTCCCCCGAGTGGGCGGACGCGCTCTAGACACACGCCGGCCGGGCATACGCAGCTCCGGCAAGACAAGTTCCTATCAAAACTAGAGGCAATCGAGGCAGGCGAGGAATTTATTCGCGGCTCGCGCGCTCGAGGCGAGCCCGATCGAGAATGCAGATGCGGCGCCTCTCGACAGCAATGATTCCCGCTTTGCGCAACTCACCAATCGCTGCCGTCGCGGATTCGCGATAGACGCGGAGGCGTTCGGCAATTTCCCGATGAGTGATGTCGTGAACGTATTCGCCCTGCGCGTGCTGAAGCAGAAAACCGGCGAGACGCGGAATCAGCCGCTGGAAGGAAGTGGCGTCGAGATCGAGCAGAACCTTGACGAAACGCCCGCTTACAAGATCGAGCAGACGCCGAGCCACAATGGGATGTTTTTGAAGCAGGATATCCAACTGAGATTTGGGAACGGAGCGAATTCGGGACGCTTCGACGGCGCTGGCGAAGCAGTGATAGAGGCACGGCCCGACGCATCCGATTTCTCCGAAAATCGCCGGGGGATCAAGCTCGGCAATGATGAGCTTCTTGTGACGAGAGGAGCGGAATGTCTCAACCCGGCCGCGCTCGAGAAGAAACAACGTGCCACCCGGGTCGCCGGGCTTGAAAAATAGGTGGCCGGCTTTATAGTCCTCGACCGCGCTGGACGCTTCGAGGGCGGCAAGCGATGCTGCGGGAACATCCCTGAACAAATCAAACGACGAAAGATGTGGAGATTCAGATGAAGTGGCCGCTCGACGGCTGTGCGTTTTCTTTGTCACGTACCATCCTCACCGGTTGGCGCCGAACGCGGCATGTAAGCGACCTTACACATTTTGGCCGAGTCTTTGCGCTAGAAGCTACATCAGAATTGGCGCAGTGGGCAAAGCCAACGCTGCAAGGAGAAAACACATGTCGAGACTACCAGCTATCCAGACAGAAACGGCAACAGGAAAAGCGAAAGAACTGCTCCAAGGCGTCCAGGCAAAACTGGGAATGACGCCAAACATGGCACGCGTAATGGCGAACTCGCCGGCAGTTCTGCAAGGATACCTTTCTTTCGCGGGGGCGCTTGGCGGAGGGCTATTGGACGCAAAACTGCGTGAAGAATTGGCGCTGGAAGTGGGCGAACAGAACGCGTGCCAATATTGCGTGTCAGCGCACACCGCATTGGGCAAAATGGCTGGGCTTTCCGATCCGGAGATTGAAGGGGCGAGGGAAGCAAAATCCTCGTCGCCCAAGACGGCTGCGGCTCTGCAATTTGCGAGGGAGATCATCGCGAAACAAGGGCGGTCGAGTGCGGCGGACGTGGAGGCCGTACGCCAAGCCGGATTCAGCGACGGCGAGATTGCGGAGATTATCGCGCACGTGGCGCTGAACGTCTTTACGAACTATTTCAACAACACGGCGGGAGTGGAAGTGGACTTCCCGAAAATCGCGTTAAAAGCGAGGGCCTGAACGGCGTTTGCGGGTGCATGACGCCCCGGCATCCCCAACGGCAGCGCGCGAGCGGCACTGCCGCCCGAATCACTCCGCGCAGAGATTCTAAGCTGGCGAGGCGGACGCGCTGATTGCTTTGCTGGGCGATTCGAGGCCCAGTTTGCCGGAGAGATGCATCTTCCCTGCAACGTCTTCGGCGATACGAATGTGATCTTGAATCACGGGCAGAGCCTTTTCTGCATAGGATTTGATCTCGGCGTTCTGGCCATGCTTGATTTCATTCTCGAACATAGCGATCGCTTGCTTGTGGCCCGCCAGCATATGCTCAATATATGCATCGTCGAACTTTGACGCTGAATCGGCGGAAAGCTGATTCTTCAAGCTAGACGCATTTGCTCCCGCGGCGCTGGGCAAAGTGACGTCCGCCGATTTCGCCAGGCTTTGAAGTTCGCTCTCCAGTTGCGTATGGTCGGCAATCATTCGCTTGCCGAAATCTTTGATGGCCTGGTTGTTACCCTTTTGTCCCGCGAGTTTTCCAAGCTCCACTTCGGCAAGATTGATGTTTGCCGCTGCTGTGATGAAGTTCTTTCCGGTTGGCATATTTGAGTTTTGGGTCGCGCCGGTCCCACCCGCCATGCTGATCAGCGGGAAGATTAACGCGGCCACAAAAACAGTCATTGCAAAATGGCGCGTACTCCTTGTGAATTCCATGAAATCCGCCTCCTGTGGATTCGATGCCAAGCGTGGATGGGCGGTTGGCGAAGGGCTTTGGGGTTGTCAGGTCCGGAAGTGCAATTTGACGGACTGGGAGGAATTGTTCGCCAACATTTGCCGTATAATTTAGGAGCGTTTTCCGTCGGGGCGTAGCGCAGCCTGGTAGCGCGCCTGCCTTGGGCGCAGGAGGTCTGGAGTTCAAATCTCCACGCCCCGACCAACTTCCTCAAAAGAATCATTGGCTTAGCATCCGGCCTGTTTCCGCTCCTGCTGCGTCGTGGTGCAAGTTGGGAACAGTTGGGAACAATACCTGGCCCAATTTTGCAACCGCATCGCGTTCGGATTCAGAAACGGGATGGGTGTAAACGTCCATCGTTGTTGCGGCGCTCGAATGTCCCAAGAGAGTCTGTTGAACCTTCACGGGCGTTCCGAGATCGTGCAGCAACGTGCTGTACGTATGGCGTAGCGTGTGCCAATCGATCCGCCTCACTCCCGCACGCCGACAAGCCGAAGCGAGACGTTTCTTCCGCAGATTGTCTGCCGATAGTGGTTCGCCATCACCGTCACAGAACACGAGTGCGTCGGCGGAATCATCCGTGCACCGAGGTCTGTAAGCTTCAAGGGCCTGAACGACGACAGGCGCAAGCGGCGCGCTTCTGCGGCTAGCTTTGGTCTTCGGCGTGCCAAACACGCCCTTGTAGCAGAGTTCTTCGATTTCGACCGTCTGACGGTCGAGATGGACTCTGCCCCAGCGAAGGCCAAGTACTTCTCCAATCCGCAAACCTGCTAAGGCCGCAAGCATTGTGATCGTTCGTTCCGGTTCATTCATTTTAGAGAGGAGTTTTCGAAGCTCCTCAATCGAAAGAGACCTGCGAGGGCGTTTGAGTGTGCGTTCAGGCATCTCAACTCCCGATGCAGGATTGTCTGGTAGGTACCGCCATTCTTTTGCAGTACCCAAGACTTTGCTGAGGAGGTGCCGCATGTGACTTGCAGTTTCCCATGCGTAGCCGTCCTTCATCTTTCCGAGAATGAACCGTTGCACCTCGGGCGTGGTTATATCGGCCATAGTTCTCTCACCGAAGTGAGGGAGCAGATGTTTGTCGAGCAGAAGCGTATAAATTTCCTGCGTCGCAAACTTGAGGGTTGGGAGAACTAAGGGTTTGAATTGATCCTCGATAAACCTACGGAAACTGATCATAGAACGAGGAGGAGTCCGGCCTTCATTGACGGGCCGGAGCCGATCCTCAAGAAGATTCTGTGCCTGGCGCTTCGAGAGTTCGCTCACCGTTCCTAGAACCTCGGAACGGAGAACCGTAGTCATACTGCCTTCAGAACCGACCACTCGCTCTCTCCAGCGCGCGACCCAGACCTTCGGACGTTTACCGCGAACAAACAAACAGCCGAACTGGTATCTGCGACGAGCCATATTGCCCTTTCCGTTGGCCCGTCCAGTCTTTCGCGCATCGACATTGAGTGTATCTCGGGAGTCAAGCGGCTGCGGTACCACCATGCCGGTTCTCCTCAACCCAAGCCTTAATGTCGCTGAGCCGAAAACGCCAGTATTTGCCGAGTCGGAAACCGGGGATGCGATCTCTCGAACGGCGTCGAGTGCGCTCGTAAACCCACGAATTCGGAACCCGAAGAATTTCGGCAACCTCTCGGACGGTGAGCAAGTCTTCATCGGACTGGTACATTGGTGTTGTCTCCTTCTACGAGTCCGTCCGGCGCGCTGGGCTCCTGCGTTTCGTCTCTCGTTTCGATTTTGTGATTTGTGCTTCGCTCCAGGTCCGCCTGCGCTTTCATAACTGTATGTCGCGCGTAGTACTCGGGATTTGGCTTCTCTTCGGCGCGAAAATCGGCGATGCGCTGCATAACGATTGCGGGATCATCGCCGCGAGCAAGAGCGCGTTTTGCGTAGGCCCAATCCTGCTCGGACTGGCTCCTGTGCCCCGGCGAGAGCCTGCTTCCGGCTTCACTCTCGAACCGGCGCGGAGTTTCTGGGGAATCTTCCTGAAGCTGGAAGTCGCGCGCGTGATGAACCGCGTCAGATTCGTGATGAGCCTTTACGATGAATTCTGCATCATATTTTCGGTTTGCGAATCCGGGTAGCCGGAGGACTCTGGTCGAGTCGGTCGCTGCCGGGTCGCCGCCAAATTGACTGGCCATTGCTCGCAGCATCGCCTCAGATTCTTCGATGGCTAATCCCTCCACTCGCCAGACCACTTGATGCTTGTGGGGCGATGTGTCGAGGATGAAGTTCGGAGCGGGCACATCTCGTGAGTGTCTGATCGCGTCGAGGGCATTCTCCCCGCCTCGGTCCAAGTCGAGATAAAGATGCCGAATCTCACGGATGTTCTCTTTCGTTCGGCTATTTGCACCGTTCTTGATTGGATTCATGCCAACGAAGATGTCGGCTCCAGCTGCGCTTTCGCTTCGCAGCCAACTCTGGAACTGAGGGCCGGTTATCGTCTCCGCCGTTGCGATTCGCTGCACCGTTCGGCCTGTTCCGCGGTTCCGGGTGAGAATCGCTACTTCGTCGGCAGGCTCGAACAGCCTAAGCACGTATTCGGAGGCGGACAAGGAATGAGGTGTGAACGTTTTGTCCGGGTTCATGGGTTTTCTCGCTTCGCCAGGTAAACGGCACCGAAGTCGTAGAGGTCCGCGTCGGGATCGTAGCTGTTAATTTCCATGACTTCGGAGATAAAGCGGCGTCCGGGTCTGCGCTCGATGTGGATCACTACGTTGAGCGAGTCGGCGATATTCGTCTTGATGGCGCGGTAAGGCAATTCAACTCCACTCTGAAGTACACAGCTCGTAAACCGCGCGAGCCCCTGACGTGCCGAGTTCGCATGGATCGTCGAGAGGGTTCCCGAATGGCCGGTATTGAGAAGCTGCAGGAGATCGAACGCCTCGCCGCCGCGAATCTCACCAAGAATGAGGCGGTCTGGTCGATGCCGGAGGGAGGCTTTGAGGAGGTCGCGGATCGGCACTGCCGGTATACCATTTTGCGCCTGGCGAGCTTCGAACCGGACCAGATCCGACTGCGACATCTGAATCTCCGCCGTATCCTCGATCAGCAGGATTCGTTCGTCCTCG
>DATKPM010000062.1:0-28782 GCA_035524135.1 Candidatus Acidiferrum sp.
GTGAAGGAGCTCGAGACCTACTGCTCGGTTGCGAACGCGTTCGGTTGCACCGAATCTACGCTGCAAAACTTCAACCTATTCTTCGGCGCAGAGAACGGCGTGCTGCCCTTTGACGCCGTGAACAACAACGCATTTGCGGACGCGTTCTACGACGAGACGTCGGGCCACTCCTGGTACAACGGCCTGCAATTGCAGGTGACCGAGCGCAATTTCCACGGCTTGCAGATTCAGGGTTCTTACACCTGGTCGCACGCTCTTGATGATTCTTCCGACCCACTCGTTACCACGAGCGACAACGGAAATTTCCCCATCAACTCCTTCGACCTGCGGCGGGAAAAAGGCAATTCGGGATTCGACACCCGCCAGCGCGGCGTAATCAATTTTGTCTATCACATCGGCGTCGGCCGCGGCACGTCGCATCTGAGCGAGGGAGTCGTCGGGCGTGTATTCCAAGGATGGGAGGTGAGTGGCATCGCGGCCTTCCAGACGGGATTGCCGTACGACATTTTCGGCATCGTCGATACACTGCACACCAACATCGACGACCGGGCCACCGTCACCAACTTCCAAACGCTGAAGCAGGTTCCGTCCACCGGCCGCGTGATTCCGAGTTCGGCCGTCTTCACGGGCGAAAATCCCGGCTCGTTCAACCCGGACGATGCGAGCGTGATGCCGATTCCGTTCGACATCCCATCCAACGTCGGTCGAAACCACTGGTACGGACCGGGCATCAACAACTGGAACGTCAACTTCGCCAAGACAACGGCGATCACGGAGCGGATCAGCTTCCAGCTGCGGTTCGAGTTCTACAACCTTTTCAACCGGACGCAGTTTGCCAAGCCGGACAACGTGATCGGCGACCCGCTCTTCGGTTACTCGACGAGCGAAGTTGGCCAGAACGACGGGACCACCGGCGCTCGCCAGGTGCAAATCGGCGCAAAATTGACTTTCTAGTGCGCGGGGCGGGCTTTCTACAGGCCCCGGGGCGGAGACGCTCCGGGGCTTTTCTTTTGTGGATGCGCAATAGCTGAAAAACGAACGCGGAAGCAAACATTCGCGGATGCCGGAGTTTTTCGATCTACTCAGCGCACTTCTTCGGGCAATTGCCCGGCGGAGTGCCAGATCTGGCGCAGCTCGTCGCGTGTCTTTTCCCCTGTGGCAGTGTCGCCGGCCGCTTTCGAAGCGGGCAGCAGCCCTAGCAGCGACTGCGTGCGGCGGGGCGCGCGCAACAGAGCCTCTTCGAACGCCTGCTCCGCATCGGCAGGACGATCCTGCCGCAGCAGGATCTCTCCCAGCAATTCATAGGGCGGCTTTTCCGGATGTGGCGGCCCGAAGTCGTAAGGCAGATTTTTTTCGGCGCCAGCCGCGGATTGCGCTAATTCAATCGCCCGGCTTCCCTGCCCTTTGTCAGCGAGGATAGCCGCTTCGAGCTGGTCGCGCTCAATCCGGGGAAGATTGCGCTCGGGATTTTGCGGCGGGACTCCGGCCTGATCGAAGACTGGTGGAAGCTGCGGAAGAATCCGGTCGAGTGCCGCAAGCGAATCTTCGGCCTTGGAGGTGTCGCCTCGTTCCGCGGCGGCAAATCCGGTGGCGAACGCCTGATTGAAATCCGGCATGAGCGCGTCGTCCAGGCGCAGCGTCCACGCGCTGACCTCGCCGCTCCAAACACCGGTATCAATCATGTAGCGCGATCGCATCACAACAAACGAGCCCACGCTTGAGTCGTCCGGGTCCACGGTTCGCTGCGCGCGCGCCACGGCTCCGGGCTCTTTCGCGTCCGCCATGCATCCGGCAACAATCTTGCGCGCGGCATCGAAGCGCCCCTGCTCCAGATAACCGTATTCCAGCCAGTAGTTGTAGTGGCCGCAGTGACCCAGCGTCTTTCCCGCGGTGGCGCGGTCGCGATTGGTGAGGGCAACGGCGGTTTCGTTCGCTCGCACCACGTCGTCCCACATGCCCAGCGCCAGGAAGATATGCGACGTCATGTGCTGCGCGTGCGCGGCATCCGGCGCGATTTTCGAATAGGCTAGCGCGGCGGGCAGGGCCAGCGGCGCGTGGATGGGATCGTCGCAGGAGTGGATCAAATAGTGAGCGACGCCGGGATGCCGGGGATACATGCAGAAAAGAGGGAGCAGAATCGCGGCGGCGCGCATATAGATGCGTTCGTCGCGTCCGTTGTGGGCCGTTCCAAGCAGCGCGAGCGCGTAGAAGGCGGCACCATCCACGTCGTCCGGATACTTTTCGTGGAGCTGGGACATCGCATCGGCGTATCTAAAATCTCGCTGCTCCTTTGTGCCGTCGCCATAGAGAATTTCCACCGCGCGCAGGTAATCCTTTTCGCGCTCCGTGGGCGCTTTCGCCAGCCGCGCCTCGGGCGTGGGCCCCAACTTCGCGAGGACCGCCAGCGCCGCCGCGCGGTCCTGCTGCATCCAGACCGGATGGTTGAAGGTCATCGCCTCGCCCCAGTAGGCCATCGCGAAATTCGGGTCGGTTGCTTCCGCCTGGCGAAATTGAGTCGCGGCGCGCTCATATTCGAAATTATGAAGCAGCGCCACTCCCCGCAAAAAAGCCGGCTGCGCTGCGGACGCGCCCGAATTCTCAAAGGCCACTTCGCCTGCTCCGTTCTGAGGGGAGGGCGCGGCGGCCAAGGCCGTCAGCAGACAGGCGATCATTAGGAGGGATACCTGGATATGCGACTTCAATATGGTTTCCTTCCTTCGGGGTTCGCAGGTTTGAACTTGGACGAATGATATTCGCCAGGATGATTGCGGACAACGTTAGTTTTCGCGGCTCATGAAGCTGAGGCTCGCTTCGGGAAGCACGTAGTACTACTTGCCGCATGGTACCCCAGTACCCCCGCAGGCGCACCTCCTCCGTACCAACGAAATGAACCTTCTCCCCTACTGCGCTCCGAAGCCAAATCCGGGAAGATGGCGTCGCTAGGCGGAGCAGCGCCACGCGTTCCGGCTTGCAGGCCGGGAAGGCCGCTCCTCTTCTGTTCAGTCAGCGGTGCGTGGCGACGCTCGAAAACGATTTGCGAATTGGAAAAAGAGGCTCGATGTCCGACGCGATGCAACTGCCGCAACCGATGAACGAACCCTCCGGCCCAATGGCCGAATCAATCCTGGAAACACCGCACGCCGCCTACGACGGCCAACCAGAAGCGGCGCCGGCGGAATCGAGCGTTGCATCTTCAAACGAAAATGTCGCGCAGCCGCCTGCGGCAAGCGACGGGCCCGAGAGCAACTCTCCACCGAGCGAAGCGCGCGCCTCCGAGGAATTTGAAGCCGAGGTGGACATCGACTGGGAAGCTGAAGTAGACGCCTTCGTGAAGGCGGAAGCTGAGCTCGACGCAGCTGCGGCCGCAGCCGTCACAGAATCGACAATGGCCTGCTCTTGCGGAGCCTCCGCGAAGAGCGAGATAGACGTGTTCAGCACGAATGAGACCCGCGAGGACGCATCGGGGGAAATCGCCGCCAATATGGACGCCGCCTGCCACTGCTTTGCGGGCGCGGTTCATGGAGAGGAGACGGGCGCGGCGGAAACGCCCGTGGCGGAAGAAACAACGGATTCAGCCAGCGACACGGAAGAAAAGTCCGGCGAAGAGACGATTGAAATCGTCGCTGCCGGGGCGATCACGGAGTTCTTTGCGACGCCCGTGACAGGAGAGCTCCACGGCGCGTCGAGCCAGGCAGCGGCGCAGGAGGATTCTGCCGCACAGACGGCGCCCTGTGCCGAACCTGCGAAGCCAATTGCGGACCGCCGGCGGCGGCGGCGTGCGATGATCTCCGCGCCTGTGCGAGTGCGCGGCGTGAATGTGACGCACACCGGCCCGGACGAAATTTCGACGACCATCGACGTTTCGCGCAACGGCATTCTCTTCCAAGCAAAATCCGGCGGCTACTATCGCGGCATGGAAGTAGCGGTGATTTTCCCGTACAGCCAGTCACCCACAGCCCTGCACAGCGAGCAGTGCGGCCGAGTGGTGCGCGTCGTGGAGCAATCGAACGGCGCAACAGCCGTGGCGATCGCGCTGGGATTGGGCATTGGCGAAGATCTGGTGGATGCGGGGGGGCGCAAGCTGGCCTCCTGCACGGCGTCAGAAGCCGCGAGCGCGAATCAGCCGCCGTCGGATAAGCCGCTCATCCTGGTGATGGACCCGGATTCGGGCGTGCGCGCCGCGCTGCGCGCGTTCCTGGAAATGGAGGGTTATCAGGTGATCGCCGTGGGCGGAATCGGCGACGCGCGGCACGTGCTTGGCATGTGCGTGCCGGCGCTGGTGATTGCGGAGATAGAGGGCGACGCGTTGGCGGAGGAAGGACTGCCCGGCTACGACCTGTGCGCGCACATCAAAGAGACGCGCCGGCTGAGGAACGTTCCCGTGGTGCTCACCACGCGCTCGGCCTATCCAAGCGATTACTCGAACGCTCATTCGCTGGGCGCGATCGTCTGCATGGCCAAGCCGTATAAACAGGAGCGCGTCGGCAACGTGGTTCGGCTGCTGGCGCCGCTGCCCACACACAAGGAAACGCCGGCGGTGCTCACCTGCAAGGTGGATCCGAAGCGCAAGGCTCCCGCTACGCCTCATGCCGGAGCGGGACGCGCGCCCGTCTTGCCGCAGAAATACGACGAAAATACCAACGCGCGCCGGAAATTCCGCTTCCCGAGCCTCCATTAATTCCCGGAACGAATCCCAGAGGCGAGGCCCGCCGACCTGTCCCCACCGGGCGGCACAGAAGACGCCGCCGTCCCCGCCGAAACATCGAAATCGAAGACCACGCCGACTTTATCCGCCACTTTGTTGAACGGCACGTTGTGAACCATGCCGAATTCGCGGCGGTTGAATTCGCAATCGCCGCGCAGGCGATGATCGCCGTTATTGTCCGGCTGCCATGTGAGCATCACGGAAACAGGCTTGGTGACGCCGCGCAGCGTGAGGTCGCCTTCCATCAGATAACTGCCTGAATCCTTTCCCCCCAGGACGCGTGTGGAAACGAAGCGAATCGTCGGATGATTTTCGACATCGAAGAATTTGCTTCCCTTCACTTCCTTGTCTTTCACTCCACTGCCGGTCTTCACGCTCTCGGCCTGAATTTCCAGAGAAAGCGACGCATCTTCGACGTTGCCGGAGGGAATGTGCAGGTCGGCGTGCCAATCGTGGAACACGCCGACGATTTTCATGAAGGTGGCTTTGGCATGGAAGGAAATCTGGCTGCCGGATGGAGAAATGCGGTAGCTGTCGGGCACGGGCGTGTCGCCCGAGCCTGTGGCGGAAGCGGTCGGTCCCGCCGCCAGCAGAATCGCAATTGCCATGATGATGGAGGTCTTCGAATTCATTGCCGCCAGCTTGCCTGCCTCAAGCATACTGCCGGTGAAGCCGGGGAAAAAGCGCTTCCCTCTCCCGAAGGCGCGGCAATGGTGGCACGGCCCGTTCCGCGAACGTAAAGCCGTGCCATGACTCTCAGTCCGGGCCGTTGCTTATTTCGCAGCGGGCATGACGGGCAAAATCAGGGCCGAGGGATGCTCCGCGTCGTGCAGGATGGTGTTCGTCGCAGAGACGAATACTTTGCTGGTGGCCTGCACGGCGCCGGTATTGAGATTGCGGTCGAAGCGCGGGAAATTGCTGCTCGACACTTCAAGCCGGATCACGTGACCCTTCTTGAAGAGGTTGCTGGTGGCCACCAAATCCAAGGTGATTTTGTAGATCTGGCCGGGATTCATCAGGTCTGGCTTTTCCATCGAATCGCGATACCTCATGCGAAGAATCCCGTCGTTGAGATTCGTGGCAAAGCCGTCGGGCGCAACGTCGACGAGCTTTCCGGTAAAATCCGTGTCCACGGCCGTCGATTTCACATATAGCTCAAGCGAAATCGGCCCGGTGATTTCTGTATCCTCGGCGAGCGGCTTGGTGGAATAGACCAGCACATCGTCGCGATTTTCCGCAGCGCGTTGGTCGCGCGGGCCCGGCTCGTAAAGCTCTTGCGCGCAGCAGAGCGAGCCGCCAATGGTCGGCACGGGATTTCCCGGATCGTAAGTAAACTTGTCCGCGGGCTCATTTTTTGGAGGCGTGAGCGAAAGGCTGCCGTCGCCGCGCAGCGAATTGGCCGAGCCTCCCGAGCGCAAGTAGTAGCGTGTCTCCTTTGCTTCCGGCGGAGGCCAGTCCGCTTCCTGGCGGTAATCGTTTGCGCCCATCTCGAAGAGGATCACCGGCTTCGACGTGGCGAATTCGTTCTGGATTCCCTTGAAGAGATAGTCGTAGTAATCGATCACCACCTGCGTGTAAGGATATTTCAGCGCATTCTCGCCAAAATCCACGTCGCCGATGCGCCGCCCGAATCCGGCGTGGCCGCCAATTTGGATTAACAGGCGTTGGCCGTTGCGCGCGGCTTCCGTGCCGCCGTGCGCCTTGATGCCCATGTAGTCGGTGAGATTGCCGTGCAGGAAAATGTCGTACCAGCCAGCCACCTGAAGCGTCGGCACCTGAATATCGCCGAAATGTTCTTCGATCGACCACTGCTTCCAGTAGGAGTCGTAATCGGGATGCGCGAGCCAGTCGAGATAATACGGCGCAAGCGTGGCGGAGGCGCTTGAGCCGGCGGGCAGCGAATCGTAGTTGAACAACGGATAGGCCGTCAGCGGCAGCGTGGGAACGCCGGTAAGCGCATTTGTATTGTCGCGGATCAGGCGATGCAACGTGTCGTCGGCAAGCTGCGTGGTCCAGTTCTGATCGAACCACTGCTCGAACGCGCCGCCCTGATACGTCCAGCCCTCGTGATAATTGCTGGCGGTCACGCCCGGGCAGATGCCGGCGAGATGCGGCGGATGCGCGATGGCGGCGAGCATCTGCGTGGCGCCCACATACGAAGCGCCCATCATGCCGACTTTGCCGTTGGAATACGGCAACGAAGCGACCCATTCGACCGTGTCGTAGCCGTCGGCCGATTCGTGGCGGAAGGGATACCATTCGCCTTCGGAGGTGTAGCGCCCGCGGACGTCTTGAATCACCACGACGTAGCCGTGCGCCGCAATCTGAAAAGCCGGCGCCACCGCCCAACCTGTGCTTTTGTCGTAGGGCGTGCGCATCAGGACGACGGGAAACTTTCCGTCGGCCTTCGGTCGGTAGATATCGGCGTACAGCGTGACGCCGTCGCGCGTCTTCATCGCCACGCCATTGTGCACGATGACAGCGTAGGAGGGTTCCGAACTTGTTTGCTGTGATGTTGTTTGCTGCGCGCCTGTCTGCTGCGGCAGAAACGCAAGGATGGCAAAGACAAAAACGAGCGCGCTTGAACATTTCCTAGGATTCAAAACTGCCTCCCCGTGCGGCCGTGGGTGGATTGGGATGGAACAGCCCGCCGGCAAATGAAACGCGGCAGGCAAGCCGCCCGAGGATTATTTTCCAGCAAGTGCATCCGCGCAAGGGCGCATTTGCAGGAGGCAACGCGGCGTTTCGCAGGAAAAATCAGCCGTGGCCTTCGTCCAATGCACGCAATTGGATTTACGATGGAAGAGAGGCCTCGGAGAATCAGGCAAGAAGTTCGTTGAAACAGGCAAGCTCGCTGGCGCTCAGAGGTTTATCCTCATTGCAACCGGAAGAGGAGAGGCGAAGGATTGCCGGATGAAGAAGAGCACATGGAACGAGGGGGTACAAGGCATGCGGAAACTGCTCTCGCTTGCCGCGCTTTTTGTGCTTCTCACCCCATCGGCCATTCCGGGCACTGTGACGAGCGCCCGTCGCGGCAGCAATCCAGATCCTGCCGCCCGCGACCAATTTGTCGGCGCGTGGCGGCTGGCCTGGCTCGAAGAGCCGAGCGCAGACGGAAAAGTTCAAAGAGTGGACTGCACAGGCCTTCTTGTCTACACGCGCGATGGACACGTGGCGGTTCAAGTGATGTACCGAAATCCGCAGGAAAATAACGGCGTTGCACCGGCGCAATATGTTCAGGGGGGCTACGAGGCCTTCTTTGGCACTTACGAGGTTGGTGAGCGCGCTCACGACTTCACTTTTCACGTCGAGGGCGCATTGGTGCGGTCCCTCGTAGGAAAGGACATGAAGCGCGTTTACGAGATTTCCGGAAATCAACTGATTGTGAAATCGGCGGATCCGAACGAACGCTGGAGAGCTAGTTGGGAACGTTACTGAATCAAATTTGAGAAAAGGAACGAGCACAATGCAAAAGCGAAAACTGGGAAAGAGCAATCTGGAAGTATCCGTCATCGGACTCGGCTGCATGGGAATGAGCTATTCCTACGGCCCACCAAAGGACAAAAAGGAGATGACTTCCCTTCTCCATGCCGCCGTCGAGCGCGGCGTCACGTTTTTTGACACGGCAGAAGTCTATGGCCCGCTCGCCAATGAAGAACTGGTGGGCGAAGCGCTCGCTCCGTTTCGCGGAAAAATCGTAATCGCAACGAAGTTCGGCTGGAAGCCCGCCACCGAGGGCGAAGCGAGGTGGAGCGCCCTGGACAGCCGGCCTGAACACATCAAGAAAGTTATCGAAGGTTCGCTCAAACGTCTCCGGGTGGACGTGATCGATCTCTATTACCAGCATCGCGTGGATCCCGAGGTGCCGATTGAAGACGTAGCCGGAGCCGTGAAGGATCTGATTCACGAGGGCAAGGTGAAGCATTTCGGCATGTCGGAAGCGGCGGCAAAGACAATCCGCCGCGCGCACGCAGTGCAGCCGGTTACTGCGGTGCAAAGCGAATACTCGCTGTGGTACCGCGAACCGGAGAAGGAAGTGCTGCCGACGCTCGAGGAGCTGGGAATTGGATTTGTTCCCTATAGCCCGCTGGGCAAGGGTTTCCTGACAGGCAAGATCGACGAGAGCGTGAAGTTCGACAAGACCGATTTTCGCAGCATTCTGCCCCGCTTTGCGCCCGAGGCTCTGAAAGCCAATCAAGCTCTGGTGGACTTGCTCGGGCAAATCGCGAAGGGCAAGAATGCGACGCCCGCCCAGATCGCGCTCGCCTGGCTCCTGGCGCAGAAGCCGTGGATCTCTCCCATTCCCGGCACAACGAAGCTGAACCGCCTCGAAGAAAACCTCGGAGCTGCGAACGTCGAATTGACGAGGGACGACCTTCGCAACATTGAAAGCGCCGCTTCCAAGATCACCATCCAAGGAGCGCGGTATCCGGAGCAGATCGAGAGGATGAGCAACCGATGAGCGCGTGGCCGAAAGATGAACTGCGCAAAATCGCCGAAACGGACGATCTGCACATCTCGCCATTTCGCAATGATGGAGAAACGTACGGCACTCCGACGTGGATTTGGTCGGTCGTGGTCGGAGACGGACTTTACGTCCGCGCGTACAATGGGCGGAAATCGAGCTGGTATCAGGCGGCGTTGCAGCAGAAGGCAGGGCGCATCACGGCCGCCGGCATCACGAAGGAGGTGAGCTTCGAACCGGCGGAGGGCGCGATCCAAGACCGCATTGACGACGCCTATCGCGCGAAATACAAGGGCAATGAGTATCTGAAACCGATGATCGAGGCGCGCGCCCGGGCGGCGACAATGAAGGTGGCGCCGCGCGAAGCCCAAAACAAGAAGAAGTAAGGAGCGACAAAATGGAGATCAAACGAGCAGGGTCGCAGCCGTCCGGCAAAGGGCCGGCGGAGTGGTTCACGGGAACGGTGCGCATCGACCCGCTGTTTCAGGCGCCCGATCCGGCGCTGGTGCAGGGTGCGAGCGTGACGTTTGAGCCCGGCGCGCGCACGGCGTGGCACACGCATCCGCTCGGCCAGACGCTCATCGTCACGGCTGGCTATGGCCGAGCGCAGCGATGGGGCGGGCCGGTCGAGGAGATACGTCCGGGCGACGTGGTGTGGTTCGCGCCGGGAGAAAAACACTGGCACGGCGCCACGCCGACCACTCCGATGACGCACATCGCCATTCAGGAAAAGCGCGATGGGAAAGTGGTCGAATGGATGGAGCAAGTGAGCGACGAACAATATCGAAAATAAGCTTGTCGCCGATCGCCGGAAAATTCGAAGGAGAGAACTCATGCCTCACGTGGCCGTAAAACTCGTTCCCGGGAAAACCGAACAACAAAAGGCGCAGCTGGCCGAGAAAATCACCGAGGACGTGATGGCGGTTCTCCAATACGGAGAAGAGGCGGTTTCCGTGACGATCGAAGAAGTGAGGCGGGAAGATTGGACGGAGAAGGTCTACAAACCGGATATACTCGGCACGAAGGGCAAGCTATACAAAAAACCCGGGTACGAGCCTTCTTGAATCGAGACCGAAAGACGGACCCAATGCCGCACAACCGGGAAATTCTCAGAAACGCAAGACGGAACGGAAAGATTGCCCTTCCGGCGCGCAAAGGCCATCTTTCGCGCGAGAAGGGGCCGAACACGTCTGAACTGGCGGGGCGCATTGCCGCCTACGCTCCGCACGACGGTACGTTCAAGCTGCGAGTGCCGAACTTGTTCGCCAGCCGCTACTCGCGAGTAAATTCCGAATGCGTGCACGCGCTGCGCTCGGCCTCGCTCTGTATCATCGCGCAAGGGGCGAAAAGCGTTATCGTCGCCGACGAGGTTTTCGAATACGACCCGTCACGGATGATCGTCTTTTCCGTCGCCCTGCCTGTGGCCGCACAGATTACGCGCGCCAGCCATTCGCAGCCTTATCTCTCGCTGAAACTCGACCTGGATCTGCACAAGATTGCCGAACTGGTGTTGAAGGTTTTTCCGCAGGGATTGCCGCCCGCTCAGGAGAGAAGCGCCGTCTACCTCGCGCCAGCGGATGCGCGAATCGTGGATGCCGCAACGAGACTGATGGAGTGCCTGGCCCAGCCGCGTGACGCGGACCTGCTCGGGCCGCTGATGGTGGATGAGATTTTGATCCGGCTGCTGCGCAGCCCGATCGGCGTTCGCGTAGCGCAAATGGGGTTTGCCGAATCGAGCATTCACCGCGTCGCAAAGGCAATCTCGTGGCTGCGCGCTAATTATTCACAGCCGATGAAAGTGGAAGAGCTGGCCGAAATGGTGCACATGAGCGTTTCCTCGTTTCACGAGCACTTCAAGGACGTTACTTCGATGAGCCCGCTGAATTATCAGAAGGTGCTTCGCCTGCAGGAAGCGCGCCGCCTGATGTTGTCCGCGCTGATGGATGCGAACGTCGCAAGCCAGCGCGTCGGCTATCTCAGCGCTTCGCAGTTCAGCCGCGAATACAGCCGTTTTTTTGGCAACGCGCCTACGAAGGACATCGCGCGGTTAAGGCAAGACACCCGGCTGTGGGCATAGCGCCGCGCGGCGCGCAATCCAGGCAGGTGCGGAAGGCGTACTATAGGCGGGAGTGTTGGAGAGCCTTCTTATGAAAGCACGATTTCTTTTGGGTCTCGCATTTATACTGCCGCTCCTCGTGTTGCTGTTTGCGAAGAATGCCACTCATGCCGCGGCGCAGCCCATCCCCGCGCCGAAAGTCGACGCGCCGCTGGCGGCGAAGGCAGGGCGCGAGACGGCCGTGTTTGCCGGAGGCTGCTTCTGGGGCACGCAGGCTGTGTTTGAGCGCGTGAAGGGCGTGGTGAAGACAACGGCCGGATACGCGGGCGGCACGGCGGCAACGGCGACGTACGACCAAGTGACCACCGAAACCACAGGACACGCGGAGTCCGTGCAGGTGATCTTCGATCCCTCGCGGATCACATACGGGCAGTTGCTGCGAATCTTCTTCTCCGTCGCACACGATCCCACCGAACTCAACCGGCAGGGGCCGGACGTCGGGACTTCTTACCGGTCCGCCATTTTTTACCAGAACGAAGAACAGAAACGCCTCGCGACGGCCTACATCGCGCAACTCGACGCCGAAAAAGCGTTTCCGCACCCGATCGTCACCGAAGTGACGCCGCTCAAGGGCTTTTATCCCGCCGAGGCGTACCATCAAGATTTTGCACTCAAAAATCCCGACAATCCCTACATCCAGATTTGCGACCTGCCGAAAATTCGCGCGCTCAAGGAGCAGTTCCCCTCCCTGTTCGTGGATTACAAGGGCAAGTAGACCCGAACCACGGCAAGCAACTCGGCTGCTGGCATTTTGTTTCTTCCGGGAATAGAATCTCGCCAGTTTCTTCCATCGACCCCCATCTCAAGGTTCGAGAGGAGATTTGAGATGCCCCTGTCGAAAAAGCTGGCCGCCGAATTTCTTGGAACGTTCTGGCTGGTATTTGGTGGCTGTGGCGCGGCGGTATTAGACGCGGCGTTTCCGCAGCTTGGAATCGGCTTCCTGGGCGTGGCGTTGGCCTTCGGCCTGACGGTATTGACCGGCGTGTATTGTCTGGGTCACTTCTCCGGTGGACACTTCAATCCGGCGATTTCTGTGGGATTGGCCGCGGGCAAGCGTTTCCCGGTGTCCGAGGTCCTGCCGTACATCGTCGTTCAAGTCTTGGGCGCGATTCTGGCCAGCACGGTTCTCTACAATATCGCGCGGGGAAAGGAAGGATTTACCCTCAGCGCCGGGTTCGCATCCAACGGATATGGCGCGCATTCGCCCGGAGGCTATTCGCTCCCGGCGTGTTTTCTGGCGGAAGTAGTTCTCACGTTTTTCTTCGTGCTTATCGTTCATGGGGCGACCGATCGGCGCGCACCGGCGGGGTTTGCGGGGCTCGCCATCGGCCTCGGGCTCACGCTGATCCACCTCGTAGGCATCCCTGTTACCAACACGTCCGTCAATCCGGCGCGCAGCACGGGACCCGCGCTGTTCGTCGGCGGCTGGGCGCTGCAACAATTGTGGCTCTTCTGGCTGGCTCCCATCATCGGAGGAGCAATTGCCGGCTGGGTGTATTTGTTTGTGTTCGAAGAGCGCAAATAGCCCAGTGAAGCGCAAGATTTGAAAAGAAATTTCGACAGGACGTGAACTCCAACTTCAGAGGTCTGCGATGAGACATCGGAAGCTCGCGGTGGCTTCGGCAGTGGCGATTGTGTTTGTATGTTTGTCCTTGGCCCCAGCGGCCGGGGCGCAGCCAGCGGCGAGTGAGGCGAAGCAAGTGAAGTCACTTTTCTATATGACGCGCAATCCGGACTCCGTGCGTTCCTTCCTCGCACACGCGGACAAAATCGACACGATTGTTCCGGCTTGGTATTCCGTGGATTCGACAGGCCTCGTTTCAGGCGGGCCGAACCCGCTAGTGATGCAGGCGGCTCAGCAGGCGCATGTGCCGGTGATGCCCATCGTGGCGAACGACGCCTTCGTGCAGGACGAGTTTCACAAGCTGCTGGCGAATCCCCCGGCGTACCGGAAAATGTTCGAGCAGCTCATCAGCGCGTGCAAGGACAACGGCTACATCGGCTTTCAATTCGATTTTGAAAACGTGAATTGGACCGACCGCGACGCTTTCTCCGCGATGGTTGCCGAAGCTGCGTCCGTCCTCCACCAGCAGGGGTTGAAGCTGACTATCGCCACGGTGCCCAACGCGCCGGGCGAAGCCGGCGAGACCGGATTTTCCGCCTGGATTTACGAAAACTGGCGCGGGGCGTACGATCTGGCGGCGCTCGCGAAATCCGTGGATTTGATCTGCCTGATGACCTACGACCAGCACACGCGCTGGACGCCTCCGGGGCCCGTGGCCGGATGGAACTGGACCGTCAGCAATCTCGACTATGCGCTGAAGTTCGTGCCGCCGGAAAAACTGTCTCTCGGCATCCCGCTCTACGGCTATCACTGGTTTGCGGGGACGCCGGAAAAGCCCGCGGAAAAGCCGAATCCCTCCGCGGAATATATCGGCACGCAGGATGCGCTCGATTTGGCGCGCGCCTACGGCGGGCAGGTGCAATGGGACAGCGTGGACCGCACGCCATGGGTCTATTTCTATCGCTCGGATGAGCGCGAGTGGATTTTTTTCACGGATGCGCGCGCGTTCAAGGAGCGGTACGAACTGGCGAAGCAGCGCGGCCTCGAAGGCTTCTGCTCCTGGGTGCTCGGCACCGAAGATCCCGGCATCTGGGACGTGCTGCCAGCGCATAAATGACGGGGCTCATCCCCAGCTAGGTCTCTGGGCGCACATCAAGGCGTGTTCGTGTTTGACCACGACTTCAGGTACGCTGTAGGAGGCCCAGAGCGAGAGCTGAGACGATATACGAACAAAGAAAGCCGTGGAACTGAGATGACCAGCATCCACCTGCGCGGCGACCCCTGCCCCTGCTACCTTTTGCGAGCTTTCGCCATCTAACCCAGGGCCCGATTTCTTCGCCTACCACGTAACCGCGCACGGCTGAGGCCCGTCAAGAGAAGGGGCCTTCCAGCGCCACAGGAGAGTTTGGATTGAGCAAGCGTGCAAGAGTGGTCGGTCTGTCTACGGCGATGGTTTTTCTGGCGGCGCTGCTGGTGGCGGGAATTCAACGGATGTTTGACACTCCGGACCTCTACGCCAGCGCGGATGATCCTCCGGCGCCCGCCACAGCCGGTGTCCTGACCTACCACAACGACGTGGCCCGTACCGGGCAAAACCTGGACGAAAAAATCCTGACGCACCAGAACGTGAATGTGAAGAAGTTCGGCAAAGTGGGCTTCTTCGAGACCGACGGGCTGGTGGACGCCGAGCCGCTCTACGTGCCGGGGCTCGCCGTCGGCAGGCATCATCACAACGTGGTGTTCGCGGCGACGGAGCACGATTCCGTCTACGCCTTCGATGCGGACACGCGCGTGCTGCTGTGGCACCTGAGCGTTCTGGGCCCGAACGAAACGCCCAGCGACGATCGCGGCTGCCCGCAAGTGAGCCCTGAAATCGGGATCACTTCCACTCCCGTCATCGCGCGGGAGGCGGGCCGCACCGTGATTTATTTGGTGGCAATGTCGAAGGACAAGCAAGGCAGCTATTTCCAGCGTCTGCACGCGCTCGACGCGGCCTCCGGTGCGGAAATGCCCGGCAGCCCCGTCACGATCGAAGCCAAGTTTCCCAACCTGCGCGGCAAGACGACGTTCGATCCGAAAGAATATAAGGAGCGCTCCGCGCTGCTTCTGGAGAACGGCGTCATCTACACCACCTGGGCGTCACATTGCGACCTGGGCGAATACACCGGATGGGTGATTGGCTACAACGCGGCGACGCTGAAGCGCGCCAACGTGCTCAACCTGACGCCCAACGGCAGCGACGGCGCCATCTGGATGTCCGGCGCAGGCCCGGCCGCGGATGCCGAAGGAAACATCTATCTGCTCGACGCCAACGGCACGTTTGACCGCACCCTGAATTCTTCCGGCTTCCCCACTCGCGGCGATTTCGGCAACGCGTTCCTGAAGCTTTCCGCGCGCGGGCCGAAACTGTTTGTCGCCGACTACTTCAATCCGCACGACACGGAGGCAGAATCGGGCGTGGATCAGGATCTCGGCTCGGGCGGGGCGCTGCTCCTGCCGGATCTGGTGGATGCATCCGGCACCGTGCGTCAACTGGCGGTCGGCGCGGGAAAAGACCGGCGAATCTACGTGGTGGACCGCAACTCGATGGGCAAGTTCAATCCCGCAGGCGACGCCGCTATCTATCAGACACTCGATTCCGCATTGTCCGGGCAGGTGTTTTCGATGCCTGCATATTTCAACAACACGGTTTACTTTGGCGCCGTCGGCGACCAGATAAAAGCCTTCTCGCTTGTGGACGGAAAGCTCGGGGCCGAGCCTGTCTCGATCACGTCCGCGCATTTCGCTTATCCGGGAGCCACGCCGAGCGTTTCGGCCAACGGCGACGCGGACGGAATTGTCTGGGCCGTCGAGGCGCGCGGCTCCGAGGCGGGCGTGCTTCACGCTTACGACGCGGCCGACCTGACGCACGAGCTCTACAACAGCTCGCAAGCGGGCGGCCGCGACGATTTCTCCGACAATAAATTCATCACGCCGATGATCGCCAATGGGCGAGTCTTTGTCGGAACGCTGACAGGCGTGATGGTCTTTGGCCTGCTCCCGCAGCGCTGATTGCGGCGAGCAACCCCCGCCGAAAGCCCCCTACCTGTACCTGCGGACAGGGTAACGGCGAAGCGGCACCTGCCCGCCGTGCGCCCGTCCCCGCGCTGCTCCTGCCGATACAATTTGGACATGGCAGCCAGGCCGCCCAACAATTCCGGCACGCAGGGCAACGGCGCAAAGCCGGGCGAAAAGGTATCACCCGCCGCCGCCCCGAATAGCACGGCGGCAACCACGGCGCGTGCAACAGGCTCGCCCGATCTTGGCGCACCCGCTCCGCGCTCGACGATCAAATGCCCGAAATGCGGAGCGGATACGCGCGACGTGGCGCGATTCTGCCCGCGCTGCCACATGACTCTGCGCTACACCTGCCCTTCCTGCAGCCACGAACAGCGGCACGGCGGAACTTGCGACCAATGCGGCGTTGACTTCGTCAAATACTTAGGCGCCGTCGTTTCGGCGAACAAGGCGCAGTCCGACGCGGTTCACGAGCGCCTGCAAAGCCGCTCGAATCTCATCGTGAACTTGCTGCTGATTCCCGTCACCGGCGGAGCACATTTGCTGAAATATCTTTTTCCCGGATTGCGCAAGGGGAGGAGCTGAAACCACGATGCCGACCTGCACGAAATGCGGGCGCGAGAATCCGGAAGCCGCGAAATTCTGCGCGGCCTGCAGCCAGTGTCTGCTGCGCGAGTGCCCGAAATGCTGGCACCAGCAGCGGCACCGCGGGCGGTGCGAGAAATGCGGCGCGCATATGTCGTTCGGCTGGCGCGTGCACGCAGCCACGGCTTTTGCCGCCACGGTGAAGGAGGAAATGGTCAACCGCCGCGCGGCGCAATGGAGATCTGCGAGGACCCGGCAGATGGCGGAAAAAGCCTTTGCCGCGCGGGCGGCGTTGCTGGCGCTGGTCGCCTCGCGATTTGGCGCGCGATTCCCCGCGCAATGGATCGCGCGGCTCCGCTCGGAAGAGTAAGCTTCGCCATCGGATGGCCCTGCATTCCGGCGGGGCAAGGCATGCCGTGCCCCTACAGTGACGCTCCTGGCATCGGACCACTTAAGCTGAATCGCCGCCACTGACCGGCGTCTTACTTCCCTTCCCTTTGTGCGCTGCCGTTGCGGCGGTGCAAAAAATAAACCGACGGCGGAAACAATCCCGTGCGCGAAAATTCGCCTCCGAGCGCGCGTTTCACCTCGCCCATCCAATAATCAAAGGTTCCTTCCGCGACGCCCACCAGCGAAATCGCGCGACGGTATTCCACGCTGTGCAGAAAATAAATCTCAAATAGCTTCAGCCTCCCTTTCCATTCAGGCCGGCGCAATGCGTGCCTTCCGATCCGCTCGAAATCGGCGACGTATTCGGAAGCGCGCACGCGGTCAGGCCGCCAATGGTAGCCGTCCGAAGGCGAGCCCAGGTCGAGAGCGCGAATCTGCCCCGTCGTCTCCTCCAACCACTCCTTCAAGCTGCGGTACCGCCCGTGACAAACCTCGAAAATCTCTTTCGCTTTCATCGCCCGCCTCTCTTTCGAAATTCGAGTGAGGGAAGCAACCGCCGGTGCGGAGGCTTTTGCGAGCGCGTCAGTTGGGCGGCTCGGGCTTTGGTGGAGCGGGCAGCAGCAGCGCACCGGCGTCCCAGACGCCAGACGAGGCGAGTTCCTCCTCGACCACCCCGAGGCAAGCGGCGAAGCATTCGTTCCAGCCCTGCATGTAGCCGCGCGCGTACTCCTCGGCCATTTCTTCGCGGCGGCGGTGCGCGCGTTGCATTTCGAAAACCTGCGCGCGCTCGATCGAAGGCGCGCTCCAGGCGAGACGCACGCGATGCTTCACTTCGCGAAGGATGCGCAGCAGCCAGGCGAACACTGCCGGTGCGTAAACTCCCACGCGCCGCCGAGGCTCGTACCACGCCATGCGCCAGCCGCGCGGGATATTTCCTCCGTGGCCGATTTCCCTGCGAAGCATCCGGGCAAGACTCATGGCTCGCTGCGTCATCGGCGTGTCCTCTCCGGCCCAGCCCCCACGGCCAGCTCGCGGCGCACGGCCTCTTCGCGTTCGGCACGCAGCAGTTGCCAATGGCGGCGCCTTTCGAATTCTTCCTGGGAAGCGACGTGGTGGGCGCTGCGATTGTGGGGTTCGGTTTGCAGTTGGTTTCGAAATTGGTTTTGCCTTTGATTTTCCACAGAAGGAGAATTTTGTGGGTTTATGAATTGATCTGCTATGAATGAACTACTTATCGGCGCGGGAACCTGTTGAAATGCCTCGCGATGATTGCGATTTGCCCCGCACCTCTGCGGACCACCCCCCGCAGATTTGCGGGACCCCTCCGCAAAATTGCGGCCGGGCTGTGGAAATTTCTTGGCCTTCGCGATGCGGATCACCACTCCGCCTTGCACGGCGTCGGTCTCGATATAGCCGTGGCGGCGCAGCGTCTGCATCCAGCGCTCGAGCGTTCGCGCGTTGAAGCCGGTCTCTTCCTCGATTTCGCGGTAGCTGACGGGCTTTCCGCCCAGCACCCACCCGGTCTCGCCGGTCTGGTGCGTCTGCCGAAGGACAAGCCATCCGAAAAGCCAGATCGCCGAGCCCATCCGTTCGTAGTGGCGCGCCTCGAAGAGGACGCCGCGCAACCCCGCGTTGTAATTTTTTTCACGCATCGTTTCGCGCATGGCCCGTAGGCCGCACACCATCGAGCTCTCAGCAATGTCCGCAGTAAGGCACGCGGACGGTACGGAAGCCGCTTGCGGTCTCTTCCGTCATGCGAAGCCTTGTGACTACGCATACCGCTGGCAGGCGTCCGCAAAGGCCGCATGTGCGCACACAGGACTTCCGCAGAGCTGGATCGCCTTCTTTACGGAACTGGCCGTGTTTGCTTCGCGAGGGCAGCTTGCGCGGAATGCGTACTTCCGGCGCTTCCGCTCTCCCGTGGGACCGCTGCTCGCGCATGTAATTGCGGTTGTACTCCCTGCGTGTTCGCCGCCGCTCGCTCTCCGCAGTTTTTGCCATCCGGCGGCTGCGCGGATGCGGAATCGATGGAGCAGGACTCAAGGTTTTCCGCAACCCATCCACCGCAGCGCTGGCTGCAAGAGTGCGGACTTCCGCGCCATTCGCTTCGCTCATTTCGCAGACCCTCCTGGCGACCATCACTTCGCGGGGCCACTGCCTGCTTGCGTTTCCGAGCACTTCATTTTTTTGCGCGTTCGCTCAACTGCTTCGCGCGACACTCGCGTTCCTTTTTGCGGGGTGCTTTTTCGCGCGGGTATCACGAAGGCGACGTGCTGGCTCTCGCGAGCGTTTGCGGCGTGACGATTTTCTGTTGCTACCTGCGCGATCTTTCTTCGTTTTCGATGGAATGCGAACACACAGGGAGGCATTGCCATGCGCATGCAACGTACGACTGTCGAATACTTGCAGAAGACTTCCGACGATGGGCTTGAATCCTTCCAGCTTGCGCGGCTGGATCGCACCGCGAATTTGCGCAAGGAGCTGACGCAGATGGTGATGGATATGGTCGACTCCGAGGTGGAAGCGCGCCTCGCGCGCTGGTTTCTCGATCGGCGGCGGCTGAAAGCCTCTGGCGGTGAGTTCGACGACATCTCCATCGAACTTCCTACCAACAGTTCTGGCGTCCAACTTCTGCTTGGCGATTGTGCCAATGAAAAAAGGCAAACAATCGGAGCGCTGCCTGCTGCCGGAGATTTTTCATGCACGTCCCGCGGTGACGACTCGGGAACAGAACTTGCGCGCACTGCAACGGACACCTGCGAATCAGGCAGTAACGCTGTTGCGCCCCCGGCCGAGCAGGAGCGCGCATCGTGCCTTGTGCAGTTGTCGCTCTTTTCAACCCTGGAAACCACTTGCCTTGCGCCGAGACTGGATGGAGTCGCGACGATGGCAGAACACTCTGCACCGGATGTTCGTGCCATAAGCGAAATGCAGGCCCACGGTACCTTGCCGGTGCGCATCGCCGGTAACCAACTTGCCAGAGCAGAACTCTTGGCGCGATTCACTCGCCCCGATTTCTCGAACCGCCCTGGATTGCTGTGTTCGTCGAACATCCTTGCGTTTCCTCCACCGCACCATTCACGAGCCATTGCGAATCGTGCGAGCCGCGACTTCGCCTCGCCCATCGCGCCTCATCGCTCACGCTCACAGCCTCTTTCAACGCACGTTTCTTCGCGTACCGACGAATGCATTCCCGCCGCGTGCGCCGCGGGCTAATCCTGCTCCTCGCTTGCACGGTCTCGCTTTTTCTTTTGCAAACCACGTGGCAGCGATAGGCCTTTTCACAGTTCCAATTCTTCGTTCATGGCAGCGGATTGCCCGACTGCGAGTTGCGTTACGTGGGCTGCCTGTTTGGCAAAATCACTTCACTGCTTGCCTGGCACCCTCACCGCATCTCTGGCGTCGCGTCACATGAAATGCTTTTCGTCGGGAATGGCGCTGCGCCGTGACCCTTCGACTAAGGCGTTCTTTCTCTTCGCGAAATGTGTACTAGCTGCGTTATTACCCGGTCTTCCAATGATTGCCACTCTAGCTTTTTTATCGAAGATGCGATCTTTGCTCTGCTTGTCGCTGCACTCTCCCGTCCGTTGACGCCTCGTCTTCACCACCCCGGCGGACAAGCTCTCGTCGACGTATTGCCCGCGCACTGGTTTGCTTCGCTCATTCGTTCTTCCCGAGTTTTTCTGTGCGCCGCCCTGTTTATTCCACATCCGGCCCTCACCACTTCGGTAGACAAGCTCTCGCCGTGGTCTCACCTGTTCACTCATTCGGGCTTTTTACTTTCTTCTCTGCTACTGCACCGCGCTCGCCACAAAGTTCCAATCAATCGTTTCCTGTATCTCATGCCTAACCCTTTGGTTGGCATCATTGCCCGCCCCTCATGTTTCACTGCTCTCTTCCCATTTCTCTGGCTGCATCATCATCGTCGTTCGGTTCGCGTCGATTCCTGGCGTCGCCTCGGCATCGTCCCGTTCGTAACCGCCCCTGCACGCCCCGCAGGTTACGCTTCAACTGCATCACGCTTCGCTTAAAGCCCATCGTCTCCGCGCACCCTCTCGTTTGCTGCAAGACGTTCTCGTTTGTCCTCACACGGCGAATTGCTCTTTGGCAGGATTCCGTCGCTCAAGCGCGGCCACTGCTCTTCTTCACGACTCCCCCATCACGACTCGATCGCTCGTTCTTCGCACGACACCCTCGGCGCCATTCGCTTCAGCCCTTCGCTTTCACATCTCCCATTCGCTCCCACTTGTGCTACTCCCCTCCTCGAACCAAGTATTCATTGCGAAGGTGGATTGTGTTAAACAAAGTGGACCGTGCACGACATAAGTCGGCAAACAGTTTCGTGTAGCGGAGCATCCGTCGTGACCGTGTGGTCCAGGGAGTGTTAAAACCACATTGCGTGTCCGTGCTCAGTGGTACGGAGCGAGCCGCAGTATCGAACACGCAGAAGGAAGACGAAGCACACGTGCGTTAGAGAATAGTCGACAGACCGAGCTAGGCGAGGTTTGTCCAGAGGGATACATGCAATCCCACTGAGAAAAGATAGTGCAAAAGGGCATACAAACGAAATTGCGAATATGCCTGCGAAAATGAGTTAGCGCCGGCGGGGAACGAATGCTCCTTTGAGAAGTCGAACGACAGGACTCGAAGCAGGTCGCGCTTCAATGGCGACGATATCAAAACGAGTCGAGGCGGCGCCGCGATCGATGCGATATGCGCGCATGAAAGCGCCTGCCATACGGACAAGATGTTTTCTCTTACGCCAATCGACAGCGTCCTCAGGCCGCCGAGACTCTTCGGCTGAAGAATCTCGAGTTTTTACCTCGATGAAGGCAAGAATTGATCCATCGTAACCCACCAAATCGATTTCGCCCTTCAGATAGGGCACTCTGAAGTTGCGCGCAATCATCGTGTAACCCTGCCGCCTGAGATACCAATAGGCGTATGTCTCGCCACGAATTCCTGTGCGACGAGCGCGCTCCTTAGGTAATTCGCCCGCCAATGGAGCAACTAATCCGCGCCGCGCGCGGATGCGAATTGCAGCGAAAATCAGGTTCGCGAACATCGACTGTTTCCGAGTCCTTTGCGTTCCCGCGAGAATATACAGCAACGATCGGCATGAGTCGAGAAGATGAGTATCAGCCCATCTCGCCAAATGTGAAATAGTTATCTACAACGTTATATAGATACTTATGTATTTATACAGTGGAGTACACTTTTATTTCGGGTGCTTTGCGAGTTCGTATTGTATGAACTGATCGAGGAGCGTTCTATCGCCTCCCACGTCCGGCCGGCCGTTCACATACACAGTGGGAGTGCTCGTCACTCCGAGCGAGATGGCCTCGTCGCGATCGGCCTCGACAGCCTTCTTGGGAGCATCGGAGGCAAGACAAGCTTTGAAGGCATTGACGTCGAGGCCAGCATCGGCCGCAAATCCGCTGAGCTTGTCCCATACATTCTCAGGCGATATCAAATCCTGATTCTCGAAAATTGCATCGTGCACTTTCCAGAATGCTGCCGGCGATTGCATGTAGGCACAACGGGCGCCAATCGCCGCTGTTTCCGCCCAGGGATGAATCTGCGTCAGGGGAAAATCTTTGTAGACGAATCGCACCTGTGGATATTCGGGTTCAATCGTCTTGAAGGCTTCGTATAATTCGCGGCAGTGCGGACATTCGTAGTCGCCATACTCAACCACTACCACGCTGGCATCCGCTGGTCCCTTTGAGGGGCTGCCGTCGAGATGAATCTTGGCGCGCTCGTCCGCGAAGGGATCCACAGACGTATCAAACATATCGCCGCGAAATATAGTCTTGCCATCTTTGCCGACGTAGACGCTGCCCGCGTCCGTCTGCCCGTTCATCGTGACGCGGACGGGAACGGTATAGAAATCAGTCGAAGGAGAAGGCTGCAAAGGACCAAGATCGACTTGTGCGTCCGGGCCCCAAGCGAAGAGTTCTCGCAGAAAAGCCTCTGTATTCTTAAGGAGCGCGGCCTGCCCCTGGGTCGCGGAGGCGCCTGAAGCAGGGGGCTGAGTTGCAGGAGCTTGCCCTGATGTTGAGAGCGCTCCTGCGAGGAAGGCTGCAGCCAGGAAAAATGCGCATGAACGTTGCATATCGCCTCCGGATCAATTGAAAGCAAGACAGTGTACAAACCACAGATGCAAGTTGGAAGAGTGGAGTTGGCAGCAATTGCAACCGCCGAGATCCCTCGTCGTCGCAAAGGCGCGCGATTTTCGCGCAATCCACGGGCGCAAGCGCGAAAATCCGGCCGCTCCTCCTCGGGATAACAACGTGGGAGGCCGCAGGAGAAGTGGGATGTCAACAGAGCGGACGCCGCCTCGCAATCTCGCTAAACGGCAAATTTTTGTGCCAAGGGAAACCGACGGCCCACGGAAAATGCCTTCGATGTGACCTTTAAACCTGGAGGCGCCTGCTTACGTTTGTACTCATTCTGATCAACGCGGCGGGCGACGGAGCGGACCAAATCGAGTGGGAATTCATAGCGGTGGGCGATTTCTTCAGGACTCTGCAAATCCTCCACATACGCCTTCAAAATCCGGTCGAGGACATCGTAAGGAGGAAGCGTGTCCTGATCCGTTTGATTAGGGCGAAGCTCCGCAGACGGCGGTTTCGTGAAAGATTCACGAGGGATTCTGTGACGAACCTGGTTCGCATATCGAGCGAGTTCATACACCATCGTTTTCGGGATGTCGGAAATGACGGCCAGCCCACCGGCCATATCTCCATACAAAGTGCAATAGCCGACAGCCATCTCAGATTTGTTTCCCGTGCTCAGAACCATCGAACCGAATTTGTTCGACAAAGCCATCAGAAGGTTGCCGCGGATGCGCGCCTGGATGTTTTCTTCGGTGGCATCTTCGGGCAGTCCCGCGAACGGGCCCTTCAACGTTTCGCGGTAGCTTTCAAAGGCGCCAGCGATCGGCAGAGTGAGAAACTCGATGCCGAGATTTTCGGCAAGACAGCGCGCGTCGCGAATGCTTCCTTCCGAAGAATAGGGTCCCGGCATTGCGACCCCGGTGACATTCTCCAAGCCGAGGGCTTCGACAGCGATCGTGGCAACCAGGGCGGAATCGATTCCACCACTCAATCCAACGACGGCCTTATGGAATCCACACTTGCGCACATAATCGCGAGTCCCCACGACGAGCGCCCGATAGACAGCTTCCAATTCGTCGGCCGGCTGCGGGCGAATCTCTCCCTCGCCTGAGACGGTATCGAAGATCACCAAGTCTTCGTCGAACGCCTTGGCGAGAGCGCCGATCCGGCCCGCAGGAGTGAAACCAACACTCGAACCGTCGAAGATGAGGCTGTCGTTTCCACCCACCTGGTTGACGTAGACAACAGGCACGCGCTGCTCGCGGGCGATGGTGCTGAGCATATCCAGGCGCAGGCTGCGCTTGTCGAGGGTGAAGGGAGAAGCCGAGATGTTGATGATGACCGAGCTTCCCTGCCCCATGAGTTCGACAACCGGGTCGCGCGAATAGAGCCGCTGGGTCCAGAAATTCTTGTCGTTCCAGCAATCCTCACAGATCGTGATGCCCAGGTTTTCAGCTCCGAGACGGAATATATGCTGCGACTGTCCGGGCTGAAAATAGCGGGATTCGTCAAAAACATCGTACGTGGGGAGAAGCATCTTGCGCTGCTCAAACTGGATTTTCCCGTCGGCGAGAAGCGCAGCTGAGTTGGAAACCGGCTTACCCGTCGTGTCTTCCGCTTCGCCGATATAGCCAACGATGGAAGGGAGTGAGATGGCCTTCGCCAAACGCGCCAGTTGTTTCAGGTTCAATTCGGCAAAATCAGGACGCTCGGCCAAGTCCTGCGGAGGATAGCCGCAGAGACAAAGCTCGGAAAAAACCGCCAAGTCTGCGCCAAGATTTTTCGCGTTTCGGGCGAGTTCCAGGATGCGATCCGAATTGCCTTCGAAATCACCGACGGTGGGATTGAATTGCGCGAGAGCAATTTTCATGGGACGCGTCAGAAACTAGTCGCAGAGATCCCCTTGCAAGAAAGCAGGACACGAATTGCGTTTTTTTCAAACGACTCTATACGCCATTGCCGGCTGCAGGCAAACGAAAGGGCCGACGAGAGGCTGTGAACGCTACGCGCAGCACTCGCCGGCCCACAAGATCTGAGGCCTACTGCAACCGACTCCTTTACGTTAGACGCTAAAAGAGGAGCCGCAACCGCAGGTGGACTTGACGTTAGGATTGTTGAATTTGAAGCCGGAGCCCTCGATGGTTTCGATGTAGTCGATGGACACCCCGTCGAGATACATCTCGCTCATCTGATCTACGAGCACTTTCAGGCCGTCAAATTCGTAGATATTGTCCGACGCCTCGTTCACCTGATTTTCAAACGCCATGTGGTAGCTGAAACCCGAACAGCCGCCGCCAACGACCGCGACGCGCAAGCCCGCCGGAACAGGCGTCTGCTGGGTGAGAATCTCTTTCACCTTCGTCACAGCCACCGGAGTAAGTTGAACCATGTCTCCATGCCTCCCAGAATTGCAGGCGCCCGCAGCGCCTCGCCTTACCAAGACATTATATCAGATGCAGGCAAGCGGAAGTTGATTCGTGAGCGCTCCACCCGTGGAACAGATAAGTTAACTTGGGCTTTTTGATATCCCCTCCCAACCCCCGCCGCGAGGTGTGCGCCGTTCCGGTGTCGAGATTTCTCGTCGTTGCCAAGACGCCGATTTTCGCGCGAACCGGAGCATAAGCGCGGAAATCGGGGTGCTCCTCCTCGAAATAACAACCTTGGGAGCTGAAGAAGGAAAAGCATGTCAACAGAGCAAGTTAACACTCGCAGTTATCAGGAAACACATGAGATTGGCCGATTGTGAAGCGGGGCTGCAACCCCTAGAATGGAAGCGGCAAAATCCTTCACCAGAAAAGGGCATAAGGGGCGATGACACATACGATTACGCTGATTCCCGGCGACGGAATTGGTCCTGAAATTACCGCCGCGGTAAAGCAAATCCTGGCAGCTTCGGAGGTGGTGATCAATTGGGACGAGATCCCGCCGCGCGAAGAGTTTGAGAAGAAGGGGCTCGACTATCTAAAGTCAGGTGTCATCGAGTCCATTCGGAAGAATGCCGTGGCGCTGAAGGGCCCGATGATGACCGAGGTGGGGGGAGGCGGCCGAAGCATCAACGTAGCGCTGCGACAGACACTCGACCTCTATGTGAACCTTCGTCCTGTACGGAACCTTGAAAGCGTTCAGGCGCGCTTCACCGATGTGGATATCGTGCTGATCCGCGAAAACACCGAAGACCTTTACGCCGGACTTGAGCACACCGTCGTGCCCGGTGTGGTGGAGAGCCTGAAAATCATCACAGAAAAAGCCTCGACCCGGATCGCACGTTACGCGTTTGAGTACGCGCGTAAATTCGGCCGAAAGAAGATCCACGCAATCCACAAAGCGAACATCATGAAGCTCTCGGACGGGCTTTTCCTGACGTCGATCCGGAAGGTCTCAACGGATTTTCCCGATATCGAATACAAGGAAATGATCATCGACAACGCCTGCATGCAGATGGTGCTCGACCCGCATCAGTTCGACATGCTTCTGCTGACGAATTTTTATGGCGACATCATGAGCGACCTCGCGGCGGGGCTTGTGGGCGGGTTAGGAGTCGTGCCGAGCGGAAATATCGGAGCGGATTCGGCGATTTTTGAGGCGGTTCACGGGACGGCACCGGACATCGCCGGGCGTGGGATCGCAAATCCAACGGCACTCCTGCTGAGCGCCATCATGATGCTGCGCTACCTGGGGGAGATTCCCGCGGCCGACAAAATCGAGAATGCCTTGCACGAGGTCTATCACGAGGGGAAATCGCTGACCAAAGACGTGGGGGGAGCGGCGTCAACGGCCCAGTTTGCAGATGCCCTCATCCGAAAAATGACCGCCTGACATTCAGTTTTTTGCCGCGATCCAACGGAGGCAGGCGCGCTCAAGGCCTGTCCGATGGGACAGGTACGCGCGGAGCACCACAGAAACGGCCGGGTCTTTTGACCTCGTAGCAATTGTTACACTGATTTGGAATGGACCTTGGGATTTGCGCCTCAAGTCCGAGGTCTGAAATCACACGGAGGACGACGATGGCTTCTCCGGACTATTACAAGCTGATTTACAAGATTTTGAGCTGGTCGACGATGGTCGGGCTTGTCGCGACCCTCGTGCTGGTTCTCCGAAAGTCTCCGCCGCCGGATGTGCCGTTCAATGCAACGGCCGCGGCCACGGCGGAGAAGAAGCTCGAAGCAGCAGACGAAGCGCATGCTGCCGGACGTCCGGCGCAGGTGTCTCTCGACCGGACAGAATTGAATTCCTATTTGCAGCAGAACCTGCAACTGGCTCCCGGCGGAGATTCTTCTTCGGCCTCTTCTTCAACGGCTCCGGACACCAAAGCTCCAGGCTCGCCAACCGACCCTGGCGAAGCGACGACAGCCGGCTCGGGAGACCCCCTGGCACAATTTTCCGGCGGGGACCAGCCTACACTCGAGCAGGTCCAATCTTCGGTAAAGGACGTGAAGGTCGATATGGACGGAGATTTGGTGAAGGCCTACGTCATTTTCGGCTTCCACGGCAAGGATTTGTCGCTTGAGCTGGACGGGCACCTGCACTCGGAAGGCGGATATCTGAAATTCGATCCAGTTGCGGGGAAGCTCGGTTCCCTGCCGCTGCCGCAATCGACCCTGCAAGCCGCCGTCGACAAGTTGATGAACTCACCGGAAAACCGCGACAAGTTGAAGCTGCCGGACGGAGTCAGCGGCCTGGACGTGGAAGACGGTCAAGCGAAGGTGACTTACGGCAATCCGTGATTTGCCGGAGTGGAGAAAACTCACCCCCGAAGGCTGATTCAACTGCCTCTGCGGTTATTCCTCGAAATGCCCTTGGCGAGGCGTCCGCCGTTCCGGCGCCGAGATTCCTCGTCGTCGCAAACCCGCTCGATTTTCGCGCAATCTCAGAATGTAGGCGTGAAAATCGATCTGCTCGTTCTCGGAACGACAATCTTGCGAGAAGCGGAAGGAACAGGATACCAGCAGAGCCACGCACTGGCTCACGACGGGTAAATCGGTATGTAAATGCGATAGAGCAGCAGGTAGATGATTACGCCAGTAACCGAGACATACAGCCAGAGAGGAAGGGTCCAGCGCGCGATGGCGCGGTGAGAGCCATAGCGCCCGCGAAGGGCATACGAGAGCGTGATGAGAATCAGCGGGAGGTTGGCAATCGCCAGAATTGTGTGCGGAATAAGAAGAATGAAATAGACCGGACGAATCCAGCCATGGCCGCCAAACCTGACAATGCCCGCATGGAAATGGTAATAGAGATAGAACCCGAGAAAAGCGGCGGAGAGAACAAACGCGGTAATCATCGAGGCGCGGTGCCAAGGAATCTTTCCCCGGCGGATGAAGTAGTAGCCCGCAACCAGAAAGACGGTACACCCGCCGTTGAGCGCGGCGTTTAGGGCAGGGATGGATTCCAGAGGAATGAATGCCGTCATCGATTCAATTTGTCGACAATCATCCAGGCGAGGAGAACCGGGATATGCGCAACCGTGGCGTGCATGAGCCATTTGGCGCGAACGTTGGTGCGGTGGCGAGCGGCCCAAAGCGATACCTGCAAAAGCAACATGCCAAGAACGAGAGCGCCGAAGAAGTACGGAATGCCCGCCATGCCGACGACAGCGGGAAGGAGGCTAATAGGGACGAGGATAGCGCTTGTGCCCACAATCTGGCGAAACGTGGCGTCACCCTGCGGATCAACCGTAGGCAACATGCGAATTCCGGCGCGCGTATAGTCCTCGCGGTACATCCAGGCGATCGCAAGAAAATGCGGGAACTGCCAGAAGAAAAGAATCGCGAACAAAATCCA
>DATKPM010000063.1:0-46454 GCA_035524135.1 Candidatus Acidiferrum sp.
TTCGGCAACAGTTCCACCCAGCGCAGGCGCGGTGATTTCCATTTCGCTGCTTCATTCTTGTAGGGAGGCCCGTCGCCCAACTCGCACGCCTCCAGTGAAAAATGCGTCGGGAAATTCCCGCGAAAAAAGCTCGTATCCATCACAACTCCGCGCAGCACGCCCGGAAGTCCCAGCCGAATGACGCACCAATCGCAGCCGGGCGTGCGTCGCCGCCGCGTCTCCCAGCCGTCCATCCATTTGCCGCGGTCCGTGTATTTTCCTTCGATAAACACAGGCTTCGACGCCTTCAGCAGATTCTCCTTCGGCGCAAAAAACTCGTCGTTCGCGGCCAGCACTTTGCCGCCCAGCCGCTCGGACGCCAAATCGACAAAGCCTTCGAAGCCGCTCATGCCGCGCTCCCGCGCAACAAAACCTTGCCGGAGGGCTCATCTGCGCATTTTCCGCCGCGAAAGATTTCCCGCCCGCGGAGAAATGTCGCGACCACCGCGCCGGCAAGCTGACGGCCATCGTACGGCGTGATATTGTGCCTCTGCCGCAGCCGTGAGGCATCCACGCGGAATCGCACGTCGGGATTCCAAATCACAAAATCGGCGTCCAAGCCCACGGCAATCGCCCCCTTTCTCTTTTCCAGGCCCGCCAGCCGCGCCGGACCCGCGCACATCCACTCCGCCAGCCGCGCGACAGCATATCCGCGCTCCCGCACTTCCGTCCAGATGGCAGCCAAGCTCAATTCCAGAGAGGCAATGCCGCCCCACGCGCGCAGAAAGTCGCCAGCATCGAGAAGCTTCATCGCCGGAGGGCAAGGAGAATGATCGGTGGCGATGAAGTCGATTGCCCCATCCGCCAGCGCGGCCCACAGCCTCTCGCGGTTCTCCCGCTCGCGGATCGGCGGAGCGCATTTGAATGGCGTTGCTTCGTCGGGAATCTCTTCGGCGGCAAATGCAAGGTAGTGCGGGCAGGTCTCCACACTGACGCGCAGCCCCGCCGCCTTCGCCTCCCTCAGCGTAGCCACCGCATCACTCGAAGAGAGATGCACGATGTGCACACGCGCGCCATATTCGCGTGCCAGCCGCAACAATAGCGCGATGGCTTCGTTTTCCGCCGCGCGCGGACGCGCTGCGAGCCACGTTGAATACCTTCGCGGCGATTTGCCCGCAATCGCCGCTTGCGCCGCTTCAATCGGTCCCGGCAGTTCCGCGTGCGCCAGCAGCGGCGCTCCCAGCTTCGCGAGTTCCGGCAGCGCCGCGCGCAAGTCCTCTTCGGTCACATGCGCGAATTCCTCCACGCCGCTCGGCACGAGAAAGCATTTGAAGCCATACGCGCCCGCCCCCCACAAAGCCGCCAGCTCGTCCGCATTTCCCGGCACCACGCCGCCCCAGAACCCCACGTCCACATGCAGTTTTCCTCGGGCGGCAGCGCACTTCTTGTGAAACGCAGCAACCGTCGTTGTTGCCGGGATGCTGTTCAGCGGCATCTCAACCAGCGTCGTCACGCCTCCTGCAGCAGCCGCCCGCGTCGCCGTCGAGAACCCTTCCCATTCCGTCCGCCCCGGCTCGTTGATATGCACATGCGTATCCACGAGGCCGGGCATCACGACAAAATTTCCGGCGTCGTACATGGCCGCGCCCGCAGGCACGTCGTCAAACGCTGCGACGCGCTCAATCACCCCGCCGCGAATATGAATCGCAGCCGCAGTCTCACCTTGCGGTGTCAAGACGCGCCGCCCGCGTACAATGAAGTCCGGAGGCAATATTTCGCGCGTTGGATGGAATGTTTTTTCAGCCACGGTTCAGCCAGAGAGATTCGAGAAATTCCCCGAGCAGATTCTGTGCCACTCGCAATCGGTATCGTTCGGTCGAGCGCATATCGTCGATGGGCGCGATTTCCCGTGCGAGCATCGCTTGCGCTTCGCGCGCCACTTCCACCGATGGCTGCCTGCCCAACAAGACCTTCTCCGTCGCTTGCGCGCGAACCACCGCTGGCGCCACGCTGCCGAGCGCGATTCGCACGTCCGCAATCCGCCCGCTTTCAATCTTCACGGCGCCCGCAAGACACACTTTCGAAATTGCCTGCGCGCGCCTCGTTCCCACTTTGCGGTAATACTCCTGCCAGCCGTTCCGCCGTCGCGGCAGATAAATGCGCGAAATCATTTCATCCGCGCCGAGGTCCATCTTCTTGTAGCCGGAATGAAAGCGCGCGTAGGGGATGCGCCGCTTGCCGCGCGCGGATATCGTTTCTATTTCCGCGTCGTACACCAGCAGCGCCGGAGGTGAATCGGCCGCCGGCGATGCATTTGCGATATTTCCGCCGATCGTCCCACGATTCTGCGTCGCAATGCTGCCGGTTTCCGCGGCGGCGCGCGCGAGCAGAGGAAACTCAGCGGCAATCGTTTCGTGCCGCCGGATCTCGGTATATGTCGTCAGCGCGCCGAGCAACACAAAATCGCCGGCTACGGTGATTCCCTTCAACTCTGCAAGCTTTGCGATATTCAGAAACCGCCGGTGCGGCAATTTCCCGGCTTCGAGCAGCACCATCAAATCCGTTCCCCCCGCAAACGGCTTCCATACGCCGGGGGTCCGCGCCATCCGTTCCAGCGCCGCCGCCAAATCGCGCGGCGTTTCCAGTTCATAGGCGGGCACTGGCGACCTCATCCGCCGCCGTCCCGCTTCCGGTGGGCAGCGACGACGGACGCGAAGATCTTCGTATAGCCGGTGCAGCGGCAGAGATTCCCGGCAAGCCCTTCGCGAATTTCTTCCTCGGAGGGGGAAGGATTGCGGTCGAGCAGGTTCACCGAAGCAAGAATCATTCCCGGCGTACAGATGCCGCACTGGGATCCTCCATGGAGCAGGAACGCTTTCTGAATCGCGTGCAGTTCGTCCGCGCACGCCACGCCTTCGATTGTGCGCAGCGTCGCTCCCTGCGCCTGCGCCGCCGGAACCAGGCAACTGTTCACCAGCGCTCCGTCCATTTCCACCGCGCAAGCGCCGCATTCGCCCTCGCCGCAGCCTTCCTTCGTTCCCGTCAGCCGCAATTCGCGCCGCAGCGCGTCGAGCAAGCGCTCCATCGGATACGCCTCAAATGCCGCCGCCTCGCCGTTCACCGTGCATTCCACGCGGATTTTTTTGCCGACCTCAGCCACGCGCGCTCTCCAACATCTCCAGCAACGTCTCGGGCGTCATTGGAATGCGGCGAATGTCGAGCCCTGTGGCATTCGCCACGGCGTTGATCACCGCCGGGGCCGAGCCATCCAGCGGCAGCTCGCCGATCCCCTTCGCCCCGCCCGGCCCGCGCCCATAGGGAATCTCCTCGAAGAACACTCGGATCGGCGGAACGTCCATCGATGTCGGCATCACGTAATTCGTCATCTGCCCGTTCACCATCCGTCCTTCGCGCCACACAATATTTTCAAACAGCGCAAACCCCACTCCCTGGGCGACTCCTCCTTCGATCTGCCCTGCCGCGAGCACCGGATTGATCACTCGCCCCACTTCCTGCACGGCGACGAAATCCTCCACGCGCGTCTCCGCCGTCCGCGTGTCGACGGACACTTCCGCCACGTACACCGCCCACGCGTACGCGCCATATGCATCGCCGCGATATCTTTCATCGTCCCAGTGCAGATCGCGCGGATGGTCGTAGCGGATGAAAGCTCCCAGCGGACCAATCTCAGAAATATATCGCCGGCACGCTGCCGCGAACGCCCGCGGATCGCGCTTTCCGTCGAGGAATCCAGAATCCTTCAGCTTCTTCTCGATTTCGAGCGCCGCCGATTCCACTAGCTTTCCGACAATCATCGAAGTCCGCGACGCCACCGTCGGCCCGCTGTTCGGCACGTTGGCAGTGTCGGGCTGCACGATTTCAATCTGCTCGCAAGGCAATCCCAGCGCTTCCGCAGCGATCTGCGAGAAAATCGTGTTCGTTCCCTGCCCCATCTCCGTGCTCGCGGCGTGAATCCGCACCACTCCGTCCGGCGTCGCTTCCGCAGACACTTCCGAAGCCAGATACTCCTCCCCCGAACCCGTAAATCCCGCGCCGTGCAGGAAGCTCGCAAAGCCCATGCCGCGCTTGATCGCGCTCCGAGCATTCTCTTTTGCAAACCGCTCGCGCTTCTCATGATATCCGCTCAGCTCAAAGGCACGGTCCATCAATCGTTTCATGTCCACTTTTTCGCGCACCACCTGATGCACCGCCAGCGTCTCGCCTTCATGAATAAAATTCCGCCGGCGAAATTCATCAGGTGTCATACCCAGCTGCTCCGCAACGCGGTCCATTTGCCGCTCGAGCGCAAAGACGCTCTGCGGCGCTCCAAACCCGCGAAATGCTCCGTGTGGCGGCGCATTTGTCGCCACGGCCCGGCTGCGAATCCGCACGTTGGGGCAACTGTACGGCCCGGCGGCGTGAATCGTCCCTCGCGAGAGCACTACCGGCGAAAGCGTCTCGTACGCGCCTCCATCGATCGTGAAATCGATATCCATCGCCACCAGCCGCCCGTCTCGCGTCACGCCCGTCCGATGCCGCGTCTTTGAAGGATGCCGCTTCGTCGTCGCTACCATATCTTCCGCGCGGTCGTAGATGATTTTTACCGGCCTTCCGGATTTCCATGCCAGCAGCGCCGCATGCGCCGCGATCATCGACGGATACTCTTCCTTGCCGCCGAATCCTCCGCCGGTTTCGGTCTGCACCACGCGAACGCGGTGCTTCGGCAATCCGAACACCGGCACCAGCGCCTTGTGCACGTAATACGGGCACTGCAGCGAACCCCACACCGTCACGCCTTTTTCCGGACTCGCTTCCGCAATCATCCCGTTCGGTTCGATGTAAAGCTGCTCCTGCGCGCCTGTTTCATACTCGCCTTCGACGATCAGCTCCGCCTGCGCCCACGCGCTCTCCACATCGCCCTTCTCCACCAGAAACGATTTGAAAATATTGTCCTCGCCCCAAATCACTTCCTTGCGTGTGAGCGAATCCTCTATCGTGAACACCGCCGGCAGCGGCTCGCACACAATCTCCACCGCGCGCCGCGCTTCTTCCACCAGATACGCATCGCTGTGCGCCAGCAACACCACAGGCTCTTCGGGATGATCGATCACGCCGTCGGCAAGGCAGGGCTGGTCTTCGATCAGGAGGGTGACGCAGTTTTTTCCGGGAATGTCGCGCGCGGTGACGATCGTGAATTCTTCCCACGGAA
Organism: Candidatus Acidiferrum sp.; assembly: GCA_035524135.1. Classification (GTDB taxonomy): domain Bacteria; phylum Acidobacteriota; class Terriglobia; order Acidiferrales; family UBA7541; genus Palsa-295. The sequence continues at coordinate 5,189 of DATKPM010000063.1, forward strand.
TTCCCGCGCCATATCGGATCCCCACGATTCGCCCGCGCGCCAGCTGGCTCCGCACTGTCGCCCCGTGCAGCATCCCCGGCAGCGCGATATCGTCCACGTACCGCGCGCGCCCGGTCACCTTCTCGCGTCCTTCTTTTCGCGGAACCGGTTTGCCGATGACTCGCGTGTCCATGTCCAAATTCAATAGGGCGTTTTGTCCGGCTTTTGCATCCACGCGCGAAACGCCGCCAGCGCTTCCTCGCGCATGATCGACTCGAACGGGATTTTCCGCTCGCCGTGCGGCCGCTCAATCTCCGTATAGATCAGCGAATCGTCGAACCCCGCGTGCGCCGCATCCGCCGCCGAGCACGCAAAATACACTCGCTCCGGCCGCGCCCAGTAAATCGCCCCCAGGCACATCGGGCAGGGCTCGCAGCTTGTGTAAATTTCGCAGCCGCGCAATTCGAACGCCCCCAGCGCACTGCACGCCTTCCGAATCGCGGAAATTTCCGCGTGCGCCGTCGGGTCGTTTGTCGAGGTCACCGTGTTTCCCGCTTCCGCGATAATTTTTCCGCTCTTCACCACCAGCGCTGCAAACGGCCCTCCGCGCCCCGAATGCACGTTCTCCAGCGACAGCTCGATGGCCCGCGCCATGAATGGATTCCGCATAATTGCGTACGATTGTATCCCAGCCGGGTAGGAGTCCGTGACCGAAGCTGGCCTGTCTGCCTGATTTTTTTACTGCGCCTCCGCTGTCATTCTTTCCGCCTGTTCCAGTCGCGTGGCAAATGCCAGCTCGTTCCGCCGCCAGAAATAGAGCAGCGCACTGCCAATTAAAATCAGCGCCAGGCACAGCCCCGCCCACAGCCCCCGCGCTCCCCAGCCTCTCTCAAAACACAGGTACGCTCCCACCGGCAGCCCCACCAGCCAGTAAAAAATCATGTGGCACAGCATCGGCGTCCGCGTGTTTCCTGCGCCCCTCAACGCTCCCGTCGCCACCGTCTGAATCCCGTCGAACAATTGAAAAAACGCGCCCACGAACAAGAGCTGGCTCGCCGCGCGGATTAACGAAGCATCCGGCGAATAGATCCGCACGATATACCCGGGAAATAGAAAAAAAAGCACGCCCATCACCGACATGAATCCCGCGCCCAGCAGAATCGCCGTCCACCCCGAACGGCTCGCCCCGTGCGCGTCTTTCCGTCCCAGTGCCTGCCCCACGCGCACCGCCGCCGCCGACGCAATCCCCAGCGGCACCATGTATGTGAAGCTCACCGTATTGATCGCCACCTGGTTGCTCGCCAGCGGAATCGCCCCCAACTTTCCGATCAGAACGGTCGCCACCGCAAAAACCGCTACCTCCAGCCCGAACTGCGTCGCCGCAGGCAGTCCCAGCTCCACCAGTTGCCAGATTCGTAGAAAATTCGGCAGCCGCGACGCCACGCGCAGCCCCGTCTGGTAGCGATGGTCGTAATACAGCGCGTAGACCAGCAGCACCCCCATCATGTATGTCCGCGCGATGCATGTCGACCATCCCGACCCCACTGTGCCCATCGCGTGAAATCCCAGGTGCCCGTAAATCAGCGCCCAATTCCCCACCAGGTTCACACCGTTCGCAGAAATCAGCGCGAACATCACCGGCTTCACCAGATTCATTCCCTGCAGGTACCTGCGAAACACAAAATAGAGCAGCAGCGGCAGCGTCCCCCAATTCAGCGCGCTCAAATACGGAATTGCCTGCGCCATCACATCCTGTTCGATCCCGATCGCATGCAGCCCCCGCCCCATCAGCCACACAATTCCCATCAACACGGGCGTGATGCCGATGCTCAGGTACACGCCGTTCACCAGCGACCTGTGGCAATCCTCCACCTTCCCCGCGCCAAACGAATGCGACACCAGCGTATCGAGCCCCAGCATCAAGCCCGTCCCGAAAATCGCCATCGCGTTGAAGAGAATGCTTCCCAGGCTCACCGCTCCGATCGCCACCGCGCTGTCCTGTTGCCGCCCCACCATCATCGTGTCGACGATGGCCATCGTCATCCACCCAAGCTCCGCCATCACCAGCGGCAGCGCCAGCCGCACCATTGGCCCGGCCTCGCCGGAAACGTAGCGTGTGAATGATCGTCGCAACATTGTGTTTTATCGAATCGGGCGATGCGCGCTGGAGATTTACGCAGGCCCTGCTGAGATGTTTTCAGTGTAGCGGGAAAATTCCCGGCTCCCAAGCGGAACCGGAGGCAGGAAAATTGGACGCCCTCAGGGCTTCGGCTTATAAATCCGGATAATGTCGTCCTTCACTTCCACCATCGACCCGGGGTATTCCCGCGCCGCGTGCTCGCGCAGCTCCTCCACCGACAAATAATCTCCTCGCCCGTCGAACCACCGCGCGTCATCAATCAACAGCACATGGTCGCGAACCGGATGCCGGTAAATGCATTCGAGCTCCTCGCGGATTGGCGCCGAAATATCTCCCCAGTGCGCATCCAGCCAGAAAAGAGCCTTCTCTTTCAGTTGCGGCACAATCGTCGGCAGGATCTTCCCGCTGTCGCCGTGATAGAGGTGAATGTTCGGAAACGCCGCGAATTTCCGCTTCGCCCGCGCCGCCAGCCAGTCGTCCAGCTCGATGGAATAAATTTCGCGGAACCGCCGCTTCTGCACGTTGATCATGTTGCCCAGATTCGTGCCTGTCTCCACCATTACGCGCAAATTGAATTTCTCCGCGAACTCCGTCAGCGCGCGCTGCTTCACCAGGTGCGGCACCTTCGGCTCCGGCCGCCCGCGCATCCGCCACCAGTAATATTCGCCGTAAAACGCGATCTTCTTGTACGGATCGAAAAAAATCGAGTCGCGAAACGGTTTGTCCACGATCTCCCGCGTCTCGTCTATGTTTTGCTTTCGCCACAACATAAGCCCTCGATCATATTCGCCCCGCCTCGCTTTGTGTAGCCCATTCGTTCGGCAGGATTTAGGCGATTGCTTCCGTCAGAACAAGCTACGCACGCGCCACGAAGAGCCTGCAGGCCCCTGCCTGTAGGCGTCCCTCAGCCGCTCCAGTGGATTTTCCCGGCGTTTACTATTGACAAAGTAGATAACATATGGTACCGTGCGTTGTGACGTTTGTCTCGCAACTCGCCCGCCTCATTCAGCAGCCCCCGACTTTTCCGCTTACTCGCACCCCTCTCCGCGAAATCCGGTTCGCAACACACATAAAAACCGGATTCTCCGTAACTCTCTCAAAACAAACAACCGGGCTCTTTCCGGTTCGCAACAATTTTCGACTCCCCCGTCTCGCAAAATTCTCCGCCTCATCACGCTCTCTCTGCGGTACGCTTTCCCGCTTGGGGAGGGCACTCATGAATCGTCTGGCAGTCATTGTTCGAAAGCAGGTCCTTTTTTTCGCAACTCTCGTCCTCGTCGCTTCGTTCGCCGTCTCGCTGCGCTCCACCGCCCGTCAGTCCGATACATCCACCACGACCGCCTCGCTCCTTCACGAACTCCACTGGCGCTGCATCGGGCCGTTTCGCGGAGGCCGCACGCGCGCCGTCGCCGGCGTGCCGAGCGAGCCGAACGTTTTCTACATCGGCCAGGTCGATGGCGGCGTCTGGAAGTCGGACGACTACGGCCGCACCTGGAATCCCATCTTCGATGCCGAGCCGACGCAATCAATCGGCGCCATCGCCGTCGGTCCCTCCGACCCAAACATCATCTACGTTGCGAGCGGTGAAGGCCTCGCGCGGCCCGATCTCTCCGTCGGCAATGGAATTTACAAATCCACGGACGGGGGAAAGTCGTGGACGCATCTCGGCCTGCGCGACGCGCAGCAAATCCCAGCCATCGTGGTCGACCCGCGCGATCCCGACCGTGTCTTCGCCGCCGTTCTCGGTCATCCCTACGGTCCGAGCCAGGAGCGCGGCATTTTCCGCTCCACCGACGGCGGAAAAACTTGGACAAAAATTCTTTACAAAGACGAAAACACCGGCGGCTCCGACATTGAAATGGACCCGTCGAATCCCGACGTTCTCTACGCCTCGCTCTGGCAGATGCGCCTCGGCCCGTGGGAAGACGGCAACGAATTTCAAGGCACGGTCGGCGGCCTCTTCAAATCCACCGACGGCGGCGACACTTGGAAGCAATTGACCAACGGCCTGCCGAAAAATCTCGTTCAGATTTACGTCGCCATCGCACCCAGCGATCCTTCGCGACTCTACGCCACCGTCGGCACCACCACGCCCGGCGGCTACGCTTCCGGCAAAGGACTCGGTGTCTATCGCTCGGACGACGCAGGCGCAACCTGGCGCGAAATCACCACCGACCCTCGCCCGGCCATGCGCATCGGCGGCGGCGATTTGCCCATTCCGCGAGTCGATCCCAAAAATCCCGACGTCGTCTATAGCGCCAGCATCGTCACCGTCCGCTCCACCGACGGCGGAAAGACGTGGATGAGTCTCCGCGGTGCTCCCGGCGGCGACGATTATCAAAATCTCTGGATCAACCCGGAGAATCCTTCCATCATCCTGCTTGTCAGCGATCAGGGCGCCATCGTCACCGTCAACGCCGGCCAGACGTGGGGCTCGTGGTACAACCAGCCGACGGCCCAGCTCTACCACGCCATCGCCACCACAAATACGTTTCCCTATCGCGTTTGCGCCGGGCAGCAGGAAAGCGGTTCCGTCTGCATCTCGAGCCGCGGCAACGACGGCGAAATCACGTTTCGCGACTGGCATCCCGTCGGTGTGATCGAATACGGTTACGTCGCTCCCGATCCTCTCGATCCGAACATCATCTATGGCGCGGGTCGCACGCAGGTCTCGAGATATCACTGGGACACCGGGCAAACCGAGAACGTCACGCCGCTTCCCGTGCGCGAAGAAAAATTCCGGGCCGACCGCACCGAGCCGATCCTGTTTTCTCCCGTCGATCCGCACACGCTCTACTACGCTGCGAACGTACTCTTCAGATCGACGGACGGCGGCCAGAAGTGGGACGTCATCAGCAAGGATTTGACGCGCGAAAAGCCGGGCGTCCCTGCAAGCGTCCAGGACGTGCTCTCGCTCAATCCGAAGGCAGCCGATCAGCGCGGCGCGATCTACGCTCTCGCGGCTTCATACAAAAACAGTGACACCATCTGGGCAGGCACGGACGACGGCCTGATCTGGGTCACGCGCGACGGCGGAAAAAACTGGACGAATATCACGCCACCGGATCCGACGCCTTGGAGCAAAGTCACGCAACTCGACGCTTCCCGCTTCGACGACCTGACGGTCTACGCTTCCGTCAGCCGCATGAGAATCAACGACATGGCGCCCTATCTCTATCGCACGCACGACGGCGGAAAGACGTGGCAGAAAATCACCAATGGACTGCCGGACGATTCACCCGCGAATACGATTCGCGAAGATCCCGTCCGCAAGGGCCTGCTCTTCGCCGGCACGGAAACCGCCGTCTGGTTTTCCACCGACGACGGCGATCACTGGGAGCCGCTGCAGCTCAATTTGCCCCACACGTCGATGCGCGATCTCTGGATTCACGACGATGACCTGATTGTCGCCACGCACGGAAGAGCGTTTTGGATTCTTGACGACATTACGCCGCTGCGCCAGATTTCGACGGACTTGACTTCGGCCGGGGCGTATCTCTTCAAGCCCGAAGCCGCCTGGCGCATTCAGCGCGACACGAATACTGACACGCCTCTGCCTCCTGATGAGCCTGCCGGTGAAAATCCTCCCGACGGCGCGATTCTCGATTATTTCCTCAAGGCCGATTCCTCGTCGCCTGTCACGCTCGCGATTTACGATGCAAAAGGAACTCTGGTCCGCCAATATGCAAGCAACGACGTGCCGCCAGAAACGCAAGAGGCGCTCGAGAAGCAGTTGATTCCTCTCTATTGGCTTCGCCCGCAGCGGATTCTTTCGGCTGATGCGGGCCTGCATCGCTGGGTCTGGGATTTGCGCACCGCACCGCCCGAATCGGCGCATCACGAATATCCCATCTCCGCCGTGCCTCACGATACGCCGCGCTACCCGGTCGGCGTCGCCGTAGTGCCAGGCACGTACACGGTCAAGCTCACGGCTGGCGGCCAAACCTACACCGAGCCCCTCGTCGTGAAAATGGATCCGCGCGTCAAGGCCACTCGCGCCGACCTCGAAGATCAGTTTGAGGTTGCAGTCCGGCTTTCGAAAGGTGCGACCACCTCTTACGACGCTCTTCAGGAGGCGCTCTCCGTGAACAAGCAGCTCGAAGAGGCCGTCAGGAAAGCTCCCAAAGGCGAACTCTCCGAAGCCATCGAATCGCTCTCGAAGCAGGCCGGCGCTTTCAGCGGCGAATCCGGCGGCGAGCACGGCAAGTCCGCCATCGACGGCTTCGACAAGCTTCACGGCGAATATTTGCAGCTCTATGGGCTCGTCACCGCAGCGGATGCGGCGCCGACCGCCGAGGCAAAATCCGCCACAGACGAAACGCAGAAGAAATTTGCGGAAAGTGAAAAAGCTTGGAAAGAACTAAAAGAGGGACCACTCGCAAGTTTGAACGAAAAATTGCGCGCCGCTTCCCTGCCGCAAATCGACCCCGGGCGAAAACTGGAGGAAATGCCCGATGTCGGCGGCGCAGATGAAGAATAGCTGCTCGGCTGGAGGACTTTGCTCCGGCTCAGAGGCGGTCGATCTTCGCCGCGAGGATAAAATCGCTTTCCGTCAACCCGTCGATTTTATGCGTCCACGTGGTCACCACGGCCTTGCCCCAGGAAAGCAGGATGTCGGGGTGGTGCCCCTGTTCTTCGGCCACCGCCCCCACTTTGTTGACGAACGCCAGCGCCTTCGCGAAATCCGGAAACGTAAAAACGCGGCTGATGTGATGCCCGTCGATCACTTTCCACTCGGGCACTTCCTTCGCCAGCGTTTCCAGTTCCTTCCCCGCCAGCGGCGGCACTCCGCCCTTGCACGGCACGCATGTCTTTTCCGCCAGTCTGCTCATTTCCATTCTCCTTCCTGCAGCGAAAAGTTTACCGCGTCGGACGAGCCGAGGAGAGAGCGGAGCTTGCACCTAAGCGCGAGGAGCGGCGGCCAGCCGCGCATCGATGTATTCACGCACGTAGCCCGCAAACGCCTTTTCCAATTTCTGCACGATCGGCCCGTTGACCGCGGCAATTTTGTTCTCGTTGATCTCCGCCACAGGCAGCAAATCGCGATTGGTCGAGGAAATAAAAACTTCCTCCGCGACATACAAATCCTCAGGCAGCAGCGTTCTCTCTTCCACCGGAGCGCCCGCTGTTGCCCCGATTTCGAGCAGCACGCTTCGCGTGACTCCTTCGAGGCACCCGGAAACGAGCGGCGGCGTCACCACGCGGCCGCCCCGCACGCAGAAAATATTCGCCGCCGTGCATTCGGAGACTTCGCCGCGCTCGTTCAAAAGCACGACTTCGTCGAATCCCGCCTGCTGCGCTTCCTGCAGCGACCACAAATTATTGATCCACGAAGTGACCTTCGTTCCCGCCAGCGCCGAAGCGGCGTGCCGCCCGTGCTCGCGCACCCCCAGCTTCGCCGTCTCGCGGTATGTCGGCAGGTCCGAGGAGCACAGGAACAGATCCGTGCGTGGAAAGCTTTCGTCGCTTCGCCAAAAGCCGGCCTGATTGAAAACCACGTAAATCCGCGCGCAGCCTTCGTTCACTTGATTCGCCCGCAGCACTTCGCCCAGTTGCTTGCGGACAATCTCTTCCTCGTAAAGAAACGGGCATTTGGTCTTCTGCGCGTCGCGCTCCAGCCGCTTCCAATGGCGCTCGAACGCGAAGGGAACTCCCTCGCGGACCCGCACCGTCGTGAACAAGCCCCAACCGCCGAGCAAGCCGCCTTGGCCCGGCGACATGCGGACTTCCTCAATCGGCGCAAGCTTGTCGTTATGGAAAACGTAGCGATGGATCATGTGCGTTCCCCCGAGGCGCCCGCACGCCTTTTCTGCGGAAGCAAACATCCCATCTCGTGCGGGCTCTCTCATTGTATCGCAGAAAGCCAAGGGGAAATTTCGAGCGCCTCAGACGCTTGTTGCCCGCAAGCCACTGCCCGTCAGGGCTGCGGCAGACTGGCCGTTCCCGGAGTGCCATGCTGCTCCCGTCCGGGGGAAAAGGGCCCCCCTGTAGCACAAATGGACGCATTGTATTGACAGGGGTGGACATGCATCCTAAAGTGGATCTAATGCGTACATGGGGAAAGATTTTCGGGAAGTCCGCCACCGCATCCCTGGTTGTGATGCTCTCCTTTTCGCTCGCCGCCCTGCCGGGCTTTGCTGCGAGCGAGCAGCCCCTTGGCATGATCATTCAGGCGCAGGGCGCGCATCTTGAGACCGCTGTTGCCGCCTCTGGCGCAAATGTCTATCTCGGTGATGGTTTGTCCACCGATCCCGGTGGCACGCTGCGGCTGAAAATCGGCAGTGGCCAGGTCTACCTGCTGTCTCAAAGCGAAGTCCATTTGGCCCAGGGAAATTCAGCCGTACAGGCCGTCGTGAATCGTGGCGTTGTGGGATTTTCATCCGGGGCCAAGGGCGGGATGGAGCTGCAAACCCCGGAAGGGATTGTCCGGGCGGCAGACGGCAAGTCTGCCTATGGACAAGTCTCGCTGAATGGTCCCACGGAAATGACCGTGACCTCTTTCAACGGCGATCTGGTCGTGGATTATTTCGGCGACATTCACCCTGTGCCTGAGGGCACGTCGATGAGCTTCTCGCTGGAAGCGGGCCCGGGGCCACAGCCCGCCCCGCAGGGGCCCGCAGGCGCAGGCTCTCCCTCCCACGCGGTCAACAAGCATGTCGTCACTCGCGTCGTTGCTTTGGCCGCTCTCGGACTAATTGCCTACGTTGCATACAAAAACATCTGCGAAAGTCCCTCTAAGGTCAACTAACGCGCCTTCTTCCATCAAAAAGTTTCCCTTCAAAAATTTTGCATCTGAAATTAATCGTCGGCATGAGTAAGGTATATTTCTTGTGTTTACTTTCGCCAAAAATCGCAGCAATACAATCCCGTTCGTCGCGCGCGACTGTAATTCTTTGAGCTCTTTCTTGTGACCTATTACATCGAAGTCTTCTTCATCGGCGTCGCGGTGGGATTTCTCGGCGGGCTCTTCGGCAAGGGCGGCAGCGCCATTGCGACGCCGCTGCTGAGCCTGGCCGGCGCGCCCGGCTATATCGCCGTCGCCACGCCGCTTCCGGCGACCATCCCCGGGACAATGGTCGCGGCCGCTGCCTATTGGAAGGCGCATCTGTGGAATCGCACGATTATTCTGTGGAGCATCGTCATCGGCATCCCCTCGACCATTGCCGGATCGATGCTCTCCAAATATACGGGCGCGAGGCCACTGCTCTACCTCACCGGCGTCCTCGTTCTCGGCTTCGGTGTCTCCTTCCTGTTCGACATCGGCAAAGTGAGCGGCGATGAGGAAACGAACGAGGCGCATCGGCCGCTTCCCTCGTTCTGGAAACTGCGGCTTAGTGCTGTCGCCATCGCAGTTGGATTGATCTCCGGTTTGCTGGCAAACTCCGGAGGATTTCTGCTTGCGCCGAGCTATGCGAAATTCCTGAAACAACCCATCAAGGCGGCGTTTGCGAGTTCACTTGTGGTTTCCGCGTGTCTCGCCGTTCCCGGCACGCTGGTGCACTGGTATTTGGGCCATATCGATTGGATCGTGATGCTGGTCATGGCCGCGGGGTCGGTGCCGTGCTCCTATCTTGGAGCGCGAGTGGCGCTAAAGTCCCGTTCCGCGCTGCTCGAAAAACTCTACGGCCTCGTGCTCACAGGACTCGGACTATTTTTTCTGGGGCGGCTTTTTTTCGGCGCTCATTTTCGCATCTAAATTCTCTGCCTGAAAATCTTTGATGTGCCGATGCGAATTGGAGGGTGTGTTTACCGCGGTGCTATACTTTTCGGCTTACTTCCATGACAAAAAGCAAATCAGCGAAAGTCTTCACTCACAAGCAGCGCTTATTGGTTTCGACTGCGGCGATTGCGCTCCTCCTCTTTTCAGCGGCGACCTCATTTCGAAAAGTGGACGCGGCCGGCGCCACCGGACAAGCTCAACAGCAACAGAACGAAGGCCAAGGGCGGTCGCCGGGGACGGTTGCGGCGGAGACGGATTTTTCCGAGCTGCACTGGCGCTTGATCGGCCCGTTCCGTGGAGGAAGGACCATCGCAGCGGCCGGCGTTCCCGAAAAACCGTACGAATTCTTTTTCGGCGGCGTAGCAGGAGGCGTATGGAAAACCGAGAACGCCGGACTCACGTGGACGCCGATCTTCGATCACGAGCCGATCGCCTCCATCGGCGCGATCGCCGTTGCACCTTCGGACCCGCGAGTGATTTACGTCGGCAGCGGGGAAGCCGACATGCGTTCGGACATTTCCTTCGGCGACGGGATGTACAAATCCACGGACGGCGGCAAGACGTGGAAAAATATAGGCCTCCGGGACTCGCAGCAAATTGGCCGTGTGATCGTGGACCCGCACGATCTAGATATCGTACTGGTGGCGGCTCTCGGGCACGCTTACGGACCGAACGAGACGCGCGGAGTCTACCGCTCGACCGACGGCGGCACAACCTGGACGAAGGTGCTGGGGAAGACCAATGATACGGGCGCGATCGACGTTGCGTTCGATCCGGAGGATTCGAGCGTTGTCTACGCATCGCTATGGCAGGCGCGCCGAAAGCCGTGGGCCATGTATGGACCGGTGAGCGGTCCGGGCAGCGGGCTCTACAAATCAACGGATGGCGGCGTGACGTGGAAACAGATTTCCGGCAACGGATTCCCGAACGAAGGGGTGGGAAGGATAGGCATCGCCGTCGCAACAGGAAACGGCGGGCGGCGCGTTTACGCCGTCGTGGACGCAAAGGAAGGCGGGCTATATCGCTCCGATGACGCGGGCGGGAACTGGAAGCGCGTGAGCGACGATCCAAGAATCTGGCAGCGTGGCTGGTACTTCGGCGGCGTCACCGTCGATCCGCAAAACCCGGACGTGGTCTATGTGGCCGATACGGCGCTCTATAAATCGACGGATGGAGGAGAGCACTTTGAAGCACTGAAGGGCGCGCCGGGCGGAGACGATTATCATCAGCTGTGGATTGCGCCGGATGATCCCTCGCGGATGATCCTGGCATGCGATCAAGGCGCGGCGGTGAGCGTGGATGGCGGAGCAACATGGAGTTCCTGGTACAACCAGCCAACAGGGCAGTTCTATCACGTGAGCACGGACAATCGATTTCCATATTTCGTCTACGGGCCGCAACAAGACAGCGGCACGGCGGGCGTATCTTCGCGAAGCGATTTTGGGCAGATCACGTTCCGCGATTGGGCGCCGGTGGGCGGCGAGGAGAGCGGCGTGGTTGTGGCGGACGCAGGGGAGCCGGCTACCGTCTATAGCGGCGGGCCGTATGGAGGCGTTTGGAAATTCGACCGGACAACAGGGCAATCGGCGGACGTGAGTCCATGGCCGCGCGAGGCGCCGGGAAGCGGGCTGCGATTCAATTGGAACGCGCCATTTGCCGTTTCGCCGCAAAATCCGCACGTGGTGTATTTCGCGGCGCAGATGCTGATGAGGAGCGAGAATGACGGGGCGAGCTGGACCAAAATCAGCGGCGATCTGACGAAAAGGGCGGGCGAGAAAAGCTCCGGAGAAGACCGCCCGGTGATTTATGCGGTCGCACCTTCGCCCGTGCGCGCCGGGGAAATCTGGACGGGGTCGGATAACGGCGTGATTTACATCACGAGAGATGAAGGGAAAACCTGGGCGGATGTGACGCCTGGCGGCTTGCAGCCATGGAGCCGCGTGAGCATCCTCGAAGCTTCGCATTTTGATGCGAGGATCGCTTATGCGGCCATCGACCGGCACCAGATGGACGACTATCGTCCGTATATTTACCGCACTAAGGATCTGGGCAAGACCTGGGAAAGGATCACAAACGGCCTGCCGGATGATTCCTACATCCATGTGGTGCGCGAAGATCCGGCAAGAAAAGGATTGTTGTACGCAGGGACGGAGACGGGCGTCTATGTTTCATTCGACGACGGCGAGAACTGGCATTCCCTGCAACTCAATTTGTCCGTCGCGCCGATACACGATATCAGCGTCCACGAGAACGACCTGGCCATCGCAACGCACGGGCGAGCGTTTTGGATTCTAGACGACGTCGAACCCCTTCGCGAATGGCAGGGCACGATTCTTTCACGAGATGCGTATCTCTTTCGCCCGGCCAACGCAATCCGCATCCGAAGAAGCGAAAACCGGGATACGCCGCTACCGCACGAAACGCCTGTAGGCGAAAATCCTCCATCGGGCGCGATCATCGACTATTTCTTGCAGAGACCGGCGCAACAGGCGCTGACGCTGGAAATCCGGGACAAGGACAACAAATTGGTCCGGCGTTATTCGAGCGATGACAAGGCCTTCAAACCGAGTGAGCCGCCACCGTTCGAAATGCGCTGGCTGGCGCCCACAGAAATTCTGCAAAACACAGCGGGAATGCACCGGTTCGTTTGGGATTTGCGTTACACAGCCCCGGAATCACTGCGTCACGAGTACTCGATGGGCGCGCTGATTCACGGCGGGACGTTGCAAGAGCCGGAAGGGCCGCTCGTCGCGCCGGGCCGTTATGAAGTGGTTTTGAACTACGGAAGCGAAACAGAGCGGCAAAGCGTAACGGTGAATATGGATCCGCGCGTGCGAATCACTGCGAGCGATTTGGGCGCACAGATTTCTCTAGCCCTGAAGACAGACGAATTGCTGAGTGACTGCACGAAAGCATATCGCGAAATTCACGCCGTGAGAGACCAACTGAAGTCGCTTGAAACCAATCCTGGCTTCGGGAGCGCCTCTACTGGACTTAAGGCGGAAGTGGAAGATTTCGACAAAGCCGCAGGAGAAATTGGCGGAGGAGAAACCGAATGGCCCGCGCCGCCCAACGGACTCCGGGGAACCGATTCAGCCCTTGCCGCGCTCGCGGTATCTCTCGACACGGCCGACATGGCTCCGACGGGACAAGCAATGGCAGCGTTTGAGAAATTCAGCGCCGAGGCGGAGAGCGGTGTGGCGAAGTGGCACGCTTTACGCAAGCAGCAACTGGCGAAACTCGATGAAGATTTGAAAGCGGCCGGGTTGAAAACGATCTCCGCAGAAACGGGCTCCGCCGGTGAGTGATTAAGCGGGCTTTCCGGCGAGTTCGCTGTTGACAGCAGCGGAACAGGCATTGCGGGAACGGCCGAGGATTTGCCCGAGCATCGCCGGAATCTCGAAGACAGCGCGATTGTGCAGAGCGGCGGCGTTGGCGCGATAGCGCGCAAGCGCTGCGGGATCAATCAACTGCGCGACGGCAGGATTAATCTCTCGAAAACTCTTCAGCACGATCCCCACTTCCTTTTCGAGAACCCATTCCGCGTTGTACCGCTCTTGGGGGAGCGTCCAAGCATTGCATTCGACGATCACGGGCAACCGCATGGCCAGAGCTTCGCTGACGCTCCCCGGCCCCGGCTTGCCGATAAAAAAGTCGGCGAGCTGCATATAGAAATTCACTTTCGAGGTGAAGCCTTCTACGAAACGCGGCAAGCGCGATTTCTTCTCGCGCAGCGTCTGCGCCAGTTTTTCGTTTTTCCCGCAAATGTAGATGAGCTGAAGCTGAAGGCCGGAGCGCTCGAGCCGATCGGCAATTTCGAGCATAACCTGCGAGCCGTGCCCTCCAAATAAAACCAGAGCCGTCGGCAAATCGGCACGCAAGCCGAGGCGCTCGCGCTCGGCAAGCAAATCCGCGACCGGAGACTCGTAGAAGCGCGGATGGAGAATCATTCCGGAGGCCTGAAAAATGTGGTCGTCTGTATGTCCCATGCTGCGCGCCTGCTGGACAGCGCGGTCGGTGCCGCAGATGAAGTATTGCGGCTCGCGCTCGATCCAGAAATGCGGCGGATAATCGGCAAGATCGGTGAGGATGGTTACGAACGGGCGGCCGGGAAAAGCAGAGGCGAAGCTCTGGCGAAGCGCGCGATTGAAATGCGGCACAAAAGAAACCACCATTTCCGGCTGCGTTTGCTTCCAGTGTGCCTCAAGCATCTTCACGGTAGGGCGATGATAGAGGCGAATGGCAAGTTGCAAAACTTTCATCAACTGCGTGCTGCCCAGAGTCCACCCAGTGCGCAGCATGCCGTTATAGAAGTCCTGTATCCTGATCCCGGCGTAGCGTTTGAGAATGTCGAGCTGGTCGAGAAGTTCCTGAAGGTTCGTTAGTTGAACATCCCAGGGGAGTTGCTGGGACTTGATGGAGAGAGCGAGGGCGGTGGCGGCCGCACGGTGTCCCCCGCCGGCATCGAAGAAGCCGAACTCGATATTTGTCATCCGCGTTACATTCTGGCAGGGGAAGGGCCAAAAACTGCTACAACAATATTAATTTTTGGTGACTGTGTGGAAATGGTTAAATGGTTGTGTTTTCAGAAATTTAGCATCGTTGTCATTTGTGCGTAACAGAGGAAGCGTAGTTTTCCACATGTGAGATGCGATCTCCACGTCCACTCTTTCTACTCGGGGATGTGCACGAGTCCGTCTTTCGTCGGGAAATTTTGCCGCGAGAGCTACAATGATCCTGAACAGGTGTACGAGCTACTCGGGAAGCGCGGCATGGACCTCTTTACGCTGACCGACCACGATTCGATCGAAGGCGCCGAAAAGCTGCGGCGTCATGCCGATTTTTTCCTAAGCGAAGAACTGACTTGCCGGATGCCCAGCGGGACGGAAGTCCACGTCGGTGTATACGACATCACCGAACGCCAGCACGTGCAACTGCAGCAGCGCCGCAACGACTTGATTTCGCTGCTGATGTACCTGAGCGAGCGGCGATTGTTTTTCAGCGTCAACCACGTCTTTTCCAGCCTGACCGGGGCGCGCAAGGAAGAAGACTTCGCGTGGTTCCGGGAATACTTCCCGGCCGTGGAAACCCGCAACGGCCACATGCTCGAGAGGGCCAATGCACATGCCGCCAGTCTGGCAGAGCAGTGGGAAAAGATTGAAATCGGGGGGAGCGACGCGCATGCCCTGCCGTCGGCGGGCACGACTTACACGGAAGTGCCCGGAGCGGAGAACAAAGAAGAGTTCTTTGCAGGACTGCGCGCGGGAATGGGCCGCGTGGGCGGTGAGTCAGGGTGTTTCACCAAACTGACACGCGACGTTTTCCTGATTGCCGCAGAACTAATGAAAGAGAAGGCGTGGACGGCGCTGATGTCGCCCCTGGCGGTGCTGGTGCCCGCGATCACGTACTTGAACTACCGGGCGGAGAGAAAGTTCTGCCGCAAATGGGGAGAGATTTTATTTGACCAGAAACAAAGGCGTAATCGTCCCCGCTGGATCATGGTTCCGCAACCCGCGACGGAGGATTGGATATGACCGTCAGACGAGCGTTTCTGAACCAGATTCAATCGAACGACCACAGGCTGATGCGCCGCGTGCACCGCTGGCGGGCGCCGAGATGGTTTCGCATTTTGATGATTACGGCGACGCGCGGGGGAGACGGCTGGCTGTGGTATTCGCTCGGACTCATCTTGGTGCTTTTTGGCGGTGCAAACCGCTTTCTGGCGATTGGAGCGGCGGCATCGGCGGCTGTGGCGGGCATTTTTCTGTTCCGCGTGCTGAAACATTCGAGCCGGCGGAAGCGGCCGTGTGAAATCGAGCCGCACTGCTGGGCTTCGATTTTGCCGCCGGACAAATATTCCTTCCCTTCGGGACATTCGATCACGGCGTTTGCCGTGGCCGTCTCCGTAGGGATGTTCTATCCGGAACTTTGGGGCGCGCTGTTGGTGGCGGCGCTGCTCATCGCATCTTCGCGAATCATTCTCGGAATGCACTTCCTGAGCGACGTGCTGGCGGGTTGCGCGCTGGGAACGGGACTCGGTTTCGCGGGGTACTTCCTTTTTTCCTCGCTCTAGGCTTTCAGCTTTTCGCCGGAGCGGCGTCACCCACCGTATCCGGCATCGCGTTTCCCCGTAGCAATTCCACAATCGAGCGGTAGAGGCGAGCGCGCAGGTCCGCCCGCTCGTTGACGCGCGTGAGATAACGGATGTTCAGGTTGACGCCGCCGCCCGTGGGACGGAGCACCACGGAAGGCTCAGCTGAAAAATCCTTATGCGTGTATGTAGGAGCGACGCGGCGCCATTCCTGCTCGGCCAGCTTCGCGTTGGAGGAGGTTTCGTGATCGACAAGCTTGTGAATCGAGTCGGCCATCTGCGCGGGGTCCGCCGTCTGCGGTACGAGAATTTCGATCTGGTCCCAAAGCCACTGGCCGCTGGCTGAAAAATTGAAGTAATGGCCTTCGATGGCGAAGCTGTTGTTGAAAGTCACCTTGCGTCCGGTGGGATGGCTGGCGTCGTTCCAGTCGCCCGTTTCCATGAGGACGGTGTGCAGAACCCCCACCTCCACAACTTCTCCGGCCACTCCGTTGATTTCCACCCAATCGCCGGGGCGAATCCCGTCTTTACCCATCAGGACGAACCAGCCGATGAAGCCCATGATGAAGTCCTTCATCGCAACGGTAAGGCCGGCGCCAGCGAGCGCTGCAACCGTGGCGAAATTCTGCGGCACACCAAAAATAACCAGAAGAATCAGAACGACGCCTGCAACCTGCACGGCAAAGAGCAGGAGGGCGCGCGCCGTGTGGAGTTCGCGGCGATCCATCGAAGTCTGCGAGAAGAAGCGCTGAACCCAGCCGTTGGCCAGAAAGACGCAAAGGGCGATCAACACGATCCAAAAAACAGCCTTCAAAATGCCGTGAAGAAAAGCCTGTTCGCGCGTCTGCACCAGCGTAATCCACGTGGCGTAGTTGGCGGCGAGATCCTGTTCGTCTTCGATGCGCTTGTCCAAAGCGCCGAGAGTTTTCTGGTCCGAAGAGAGGTGGCTAATCAAAGAGAGCGCGGCCTGGGTATCGGACTGAGGCTGCGGCGGCGCGGCGGGCGCTGGAGCGGATGGAGCCGGAGTGGCAGCAGATGGCGTCGCAGGAATTGGCTTTGCCTTGGGGGAAGAGGGGTGCGAGGACGGAGGGGAGGGCCTGCGGATGATGCGCTTTTCGGCTTTTTCCTGCGCAAGCCGCTTATCCAACTCGTCGTGTTGCGCGGATAAGGACGCGCTGCGCTGCAAGGCTTCCTGCCGGGCCTGCTGAAGCTGCTTTTCTTTGGAATGCAAGGAAAGCCACGCCTTTGCCTGCGCCATGACGTTGGCCGCTTGGGTGGTTTCGGCGGCCTCCGAGGCTGCACTTTCGGCGGCAGAAAGGCCGCCGTTCGATTCCTTGTGATCCTGGGCTTCGTGCTGGTCGAGGAGTTGCTGAATCCTGGCGTGCTTGTCGCCGCCGGCGCGGATCAGGTCGTCGTGGGCATCGTCGAGCGCATCCTGGTCGAGAGCAAGCTGCGCCTGCGCGAGGTCGAGCTGGTTCTGGACTTTGTCCTTTTGCGAGGCGCGAGCGGAGGCCACCTTCTTTTTCAATTGGTCGACTTTGTCCTGGTCCGCCGCGACGAGGCCTTCGGTCTCGTTGATTCTGGCAACCAGAGCGCGTGTCTGCGGAGTGAGCGGGGCGGGATTTTCCGTGGCGTCTTCGAGAGCAGCAGCGAACGCCAAGTCAACGGAATGGTCGGCGAGGCGCAACGCCTCCTGCGCATAAGTTTTTTCGAGGCGCGTGACGGCGAGCGGAGCAAGCTGCTGCGCGGTATCGAGCGCGTGCGTATCCACGATTGTCGAGGAGTGATTGGTGGCGAGCCAGAGCGCGCGGAGCCGCTTGTGGTAATCGGCCCAGGACCGTGTGTAAAGGACAGCGCCGAGCGACGCTACGGCAAGAACGACCAGAATGACGAGGATCAGTCTTTGAGAAATCTTCATGGGCGCGCTCCCGGCCTCGATTGTATTACGCGAGAGCGGTTATCCGGTGTGGAGAAAAATCAAGGGGAATGAAAGAAAACGCTGGTTGCGCCAGCGGCTCAAAGATCGAACGGTAGAGGGCTTTTGCCGGTGATCAAACGGGCGGCGCGATCGTAGGTCCAGTAAAGCCAGGCCCACTGCATCAGGATCAACAAGCGATTCTGGAACTGGACGATGTAGGCGATATGGATAAAAATCCAGAGAAACCAGGCAGGCACACCCGAAATTTGAAGCCAGTGCAAATCCGCCACCGCCGCGTGACGCCCGATCGTGGCCATATTGCCCTTGTCGAAATAATGAAAGGGCTTCCCGGGCTCGCCGCGCAGACGGCGAAGGATCGTCTTGGCCACGTGCTTCCCTTCCTGAATCGCGGGCTGCGCGACACCGGGCAGAGGGTGGCCCGTCTGATGACTGAAATTCGCCAAGTCGCCGACAATGAAAATTTCCGGATGACCAGGAATGGTGAGGTCCGGTTCGACAATGACGCGGCCGGAGCGATCGAGCTTCGCGCCCGCTTCTTTTTCGAGGATGCGTCCAAGCGGAGAACCAAGAACTCCGGCAGCCCATAGAACCGTGCGGGTGGGAATTTCCTCGTGGCGGCCGCCCATGGTGATCGTCACGCACTCCTCGCGAATTTCCGTCACCATCATCGAAGTGCGCACGCTGACTCCCAGACTTTCCAGCATCTTCTTCGCGGCAGCGGAGAGCCTGGGCGGATAACTGGGGAGGACGCGGTCGGCGCCTTCGACAAGAATGATCTGCGCTTTCGACGGGTCGATATGGCGAAAATCGCGGCGCAGCGTGTCGTTGGCGATTTCGCCGAGAGCCCCGGCCAATTCGGCACCCGTCGGACCGCCGCCGACGATGACGAACGTCAGCCATGCGCGCAGTTTCTCCGGATCCGTCTCGCGCTCCGCAGCCTCAAAAGCGACGAGAATGCGGCGGCGCATCGCCGTGGCGTCCTCAATTGTTTTCAGCCCCGGCGCGTATTTTTCCCATTCATCATGGCCGAAATATTGATGGCGCGCTCCGGCGGCAATCACCAGAGTGTCATATGGGATCTCGCCATCGCTGAGCGTCACGCAGCGACGCTGCACATCCACGTGCGTCGCTTCAGCCAAAAGAACGGTTGTGTTCTGCTGGCGCTTCAGGATGTGCCGCAGAGGCGAAGCGATATTGGCAGGAGAGAGCGAACCGGTGGCCACTTGATAGAGAAGCGGCTGGAACGAATGATAATTGCAGCGGTCAACCAGCATCACGTCAACAGGGGCGCGCCCGAGAGCGCGAGTGACGCTGAGTCCACCGAACCCCCCGCCAATGATGACCACGCGATGCTTATTCGCCATCCGCCGCCCCTAAAGAAAGAGTCTGCAAAGCTTTACGCTAAGGAACCCCTTAGTAGATTTATTGGATGTTCAAAAGGCGGTGTCTGGACCGTAAAAGTTTTGCTTTCAACACCTGGGCCAGGGCTGCGGGCCGAAATCCTTATGAAATTCTTATGCGCTGCTTATTCCTTCCTGATGCGTTCTGCGTAGCCTGATCCTCGGCGTCGCGGCGATTCGGGCCGCGCGTGGAATCAACTTGTTCCGCTTCCTGGAGCGACATCATGAGGACTCGGATTGGCATTTTCTTACTGAAGAGACTGCTTGCCGCAATGAAGGAGTTCTGGCGGCAGGAAACCGGGGAAACGCCGCGCGAACTGCCAGGAGATGTCCAGACCGTCCGATTGCACTACATCGAAGCCATGCTTCCGGTGACAGGAATCGTGACTCCGATTCGATTCTTTCGTGCGGGTGTGCTGCTTTCTCCATCCCGACGATCTCACTGAATATCCAGGCGCCCCCCCCCGATAATAAGGAAAAGCACGAGTGAAAGGTATGGTGCGGATTATGAAAAAAAATGCCATGAGGTTGTGCGCGCGATGGGCGGCTGTTTTGACGCTGGCGCCATGCTTCGTTTCGCTGGAAGCAATGGCGCAAAGTCCGGCGAACGGGGACAACGCTGCTGTCGATGCAGCGGTGAAATCAGCGGCGTCTGCAGGAGAGGCCACGAAAGCCGCGCCGCCAACGACAACGGAAATCCTCGAAGAACTTGAAAAGATGCAAGCACGCATTGCGGAGCTCGAGGCGGAACTGAAAGCGCGCGAAGCGGAAGAGGCTTCGGCGAGCCAGCCCAACTCCGCGGCGCCGCCACACCCAGCGGAGGCGAATCCGGGCGAACAGCCTGTTACTGCCGCTTCCGGTGCGGGACCGGCAATTTCTTCGTCAACGACGGCCCCTACAGAGGCGTCTGTGGCAACGAGTACGCCGCCCGTGGCGCAGGCAGGAGAAGCAGAAAAGGCCCCGCCATTTTCCTT
This sequence comes from Candidatus Acidiferrum sp., assembly GCA_035524135.1. GTDB lineage: Bacteria > Acidobacteriota > Terriglobia > Acidiferrales > UBA7541 > Palsa-295. The sequence goes on from DATKPM010000063.1 coordinate 25,432, forward strand.
TGCGGATTTTTCCTGGCTGAACGGCAACAGCCGCGAGAAAGACATCCCATTTGACAGCAAGTTCTTTACGCCGGAATTTCGCGCCGACGTCTCCTACATCTACGATTTCAATCATCCGGCGGACGACACGATCGGCGGGTCGAGCGAAGTCTTTCGCTCGGATGAGGTGCAAATCACGGATCTCGCCGTCGGCGGCGACCTCCATTACAACAACGTTCGTGGCCGGTTGCTGACGCAGTTCGGACTGTATTCGCAGACGACGCCGCGGAACGATGCAAGCCCGGCTCGCGGCCAGTGGAATCTTCAAGACGCCTATCGCTACATCTCGGAGGGCTACGGCGGATATCACTTCGACGTGCTGCACGGCGTGAATGTGGACGCGGGAATTTTCCTCTCCTACATCGGCCTGTTCAGCTTCTATAACTTCGACAACTGGGCCTACCAGCCATCCTACGTCTCTTCAAACACGCCGTGGTTTTTCAGCGGAGTGCGCACGCAAATCTTCGTGACCGACAAACTAAAGATTGAGCCGTGGTTCATCAATGGCTGGCAATCCTATGGCCGGTTCAACCAAAAGCCAGGATTAGGCGGGCAAATCTTGTGGAGGCCGACGGGGTGGTTTGAATTGATCGCCAACAACTACGGGCTTGGACAAGACGACCTGGGGGTTCCGGGGCGCTCGCGCATCCACACGGACGACAGCATCGAGGTGAAGTATTATGACAACCCCGAAAGGTTCATCGACAAGATGGCGTTTTCGCTGACGGGAGACGCCGGATGCGAATATGGCTCGGGCGTGAGCTGCCACGGCACGACGCATAAAGGTCCTGGCGAGACACCGTGGCCAAAACAGAGCTTTCTTGGATTCATGTTTTACGACCGGCTCTGGTTCGATCGCGACAAATTCGGGCTGACGTTTGGAGGAGGGCGAATCGATAACCCAGGGCGCTACTTGGTGCTGCTGCCGCCGATCAACGGGGCGACTGCCGCTTCGGGAACGCCCTACTTCACGGAAAATCCTGGTGACCCGTTCAAGGCGTGGGACGCTTCGGCCACGTTCGACTATATGCCGAGGCAGTACATCACATTCCGCTGGGAATTCGACCACCGCGCGGCGAACGTGCCGTACTTCTCGGGGCCGGGAGGAATCACACCGCCGACATGCTCGACGCCAGTGATCGGCAACAACATTTGCGGGTCCCCCGGGGCGCTCGTGCCCGGATGGTCTCCGGATCTGGTGAAGATCGAAAACCGAATCAATATGGCACTGCTGGTAAAATTCTGAGCGCGTGAAGGAAAGGGAAGAGCGCCTTATGCTTGACTTGGTTTTTCTGGCGGCGACCGCGGGATTTTTCTTGCTGGCGATTGTCTACGTCCAAGCCTGCAACCGGTTGAAGTAGGGAGAAGCGAGAGATGGAAGGGACTGTGGTGCTCTTGACCGTGTGCGTGCTGTTGCTGGGCTACCTGCTGGCCGCGTTGCTCTGGCCGGAGAAATTCTGACCATGACTGCGAATGGATGGTTTCAAATCGGCGTTTTTCTGGCGGTGATCCTGGCGGTCGCAAAACCGATGGGCATCTTCATGGCCCGCGTGTTCGAGGGTAGAAAGACATTTCTTGACCCTGTGCTCCGGCCCGTCGAGCGATTGATCTACAGGCTCACGGGCGTGGATGAAAAACGCGAGATGCGCTGGACGGAATATGCGATTGCGATGCTGCTTTTCAGCGGCGTGACGATGGGCGTGCTCTACTTGATCGAGCGCACCCAGCAATGGCTGCCGTGGAATCCGCAGCACCTGGCGGCTGTGCCTCCGGACCTGGCGTTCAACACGGCGGCATCGTTCACCACGAACACGAACTGGCAATCCTACGTTCCGGAAACAACGATGTCGTATTTCACGCAGATGACCGGGCTCGCCTATCACAATTTCATTTCCGCGGCGGTTGGAATCGTGCTGGCCATTGCGCTGGTGCGCGGCATCGCGCGGCGGGAATCGGAGACGATCGGAAATTTCTGGGTGGATTTGACGCGCTGCATCCTTTGGATTCTTCTGCCGATCTGTTTCGTGGTCTCGTTTGTGTTCATCTCGCAGGGCGTGGTGCAAAACCTGAAGCCCTATGACACGGCGCGGCTCCTGAATCCCCAAACCATTCAGCAGACGGACGCGAACGGCAAAATCACGACGCAAACCGTGCGCGACCAGACAATCGCCGAGGGGCCCGTGGCGTCGCAGGAAGCGATCAAGATCTTCGGAACAAACGGCGGTGGATTTTTCAACGCCAACAGCTCTCACCCGTTTGAAAATCCCACGCCGCTGACGAATTTTCTCCAGCTCATCCTGATTTTTGCAATTCCTTCGGGGCTCACCTACACACTCGGCCGGATGACGGGTTCGCAGGCGCACGGCTGGGCCGTGTGGTCCGCGATGGCATTTCTCTTTCTCGCCGGAGTAACGACCGCGTACGCCATGGAAGCGCGCGGAAACCTTCTGCTGAAAGGTGTGGACCAGGAGGCTACAGCACAACAATCCGGCGGAAACATGGAAGGCAAGGAAGTGCGCTTCGGGATCGCGGATTCGGTGCTCTACGCCACGGTGACAACCGACGCGAGCTGCGGCGCCGTCAATTCGATGCACGACTCCTATACGCCGCTCGGCGGGATGGTTCCGCTGATCAATATCATGCTGGGAGAAATTGTGTTCGGAGGCGTCGGCGCCGGGCTTTACGGGATGATCGTCTTCGTGATTCTCTCGGTCTTCATCGCCGGGCTCATGGTGGGGCGCACGCCGGAATATTTAGGAAAGAAAATCGAATCGTTCGACGTGAAAATGGCGATGCTCACGGTGCTGATTTTCTGCCTGATCATTCTGGCATTCACGGCCGTGGCAGTCGTAACGCCGTATGGCAAAGCCGGGATCACGAATCCCGGTCCGCACGGGCTGTCGCAGATTCTCTATGCGTACACGTCGGGCGCGGGAAACAACGGCTCCGCCTTTGCGGGAATCAACGCCAACACCGTTTGGTACAACACAACCATCGGAATCGATACGCTCTTCGGCCGGTTTTTCATGGTGATTCCCGTGCTTGCGATCGCCGGCAACCTGGCGCGCAAGAAAATCGTGCCTGTATCCGCCGGAACATTTCCGGTGACGACGCCTCTTTTTACGGTCCTGCTGATTTCGGTCGTAGTAATCGTCGGAGCGTTGACGTTTTTCCCCGCGCTCAGCCTGGGGCCGATTCTGGAGCATCTGCTGATGCACGCGGGAAAGGTTTTCTGAGAACCCATGACCACGCAGACCAAGGAAGAAAAGAAATCGCTCTGGAACTGGGGGATTGTGGGCGGTGCGCTCCAGGAAAGTTTTTGGAAGCTCAATCCGCGCACGCTGGCGAAAAATCCGGTGATGTTCGTGGTCGAGGTGGGCGCCCTGGTGACGACCGTGGAGCTTTTCGCCATGGTGGCGCGGCACGACCGCCAACTGGGATTTTCGATTCAAATCACGCTCTGGCTGTGGTTCACGGTGCTCTTCGCGAATTTTGCAGAAGCGATGGCGGAAGGCCGCGGAAAAGCGCAGGCCGAAACGCTGCGCAAATCACGTGCGGAAACGATGGCGCGCCTGGTGAAGGCCGACGGCAAGATCGAAACGATCGCCGGTTCGAAACTACGAGCGGGCGATATCGTCAAGGTGAGCGCGGGCGAGTTCATCCCCGGCGATGGCGAAGTGATTGAAGGTGTCGCTTCAGTAGATGAATCGGCGATCACGGGCGAATCGGCGCCGGTGATCCGCGAATCGGGCGGCGACCGCTCGGCGGTGACGGGAGGCACACGCGTTCTCTCCGACGAAATCATGGTGAAAATCACGTCGAATCCCGGCGAAACGTTTCTCGACCGCATGATCAAGCTGGTGGAAGGCGCGGAGCGGCAGAAAACTCCAAACGAGATTGCACTCAACATTTTGCTGGCCGGACTGACGATTATCTTTCTCCTGGCGGTTGTGACGCTGCAACCAATGGCCATTTATTCCGGCTCGCCGCAATCGATTTTTGTGCTGATCGCTCTGCTGGTCTGCCTGATCCCAACAACGATCGGCGGTTTGCTTTCGGCAATCGGAATCGCGGGAATGGATCGTGTGGTGCAGCGGAACGTGCTCGCCATGTCGGGCCGCGCCGTCGAAGCCGCCGGCGATGTTGATACGCTGCTGCTCGACAAGACGGGAACGATCACGCTAGGCAACCGCCGCGCGACGGAATTCATTCCTGCGCCGGGAGTGTCTGAAACATATCTGGCGGATGCGGCGCAACTGGCGTCCCTGGCTGATGAAACGCCGGAGGGACGGTCGATCGTCGTTCTCGCCAAGGAAAAATACAGCCTTCGCGGGCGCGAGCTTTCTTCGCACGAAGCGACTTTCATCCCTTTCTCGGCGCAGACGCGAATGTCCGGCGTCGATCTGGACGGCCGCGCGATCCGCAAAGGGGCGCCGGATGCGATTTCGCAGTACGTGAAACAAGGTTGCAATCAGGTGCCACCGGAGACCGAAGAAGCGGTTCGCGCAATCGCTAATGCGGGAGGCACGCCGCTGCTGGTGGCGGAAGATTGCAGGATGCTCGGCGTGATTTATCTGAAGGACATCGTGAAGGGCGGAATGCGCGAACGATTCGATCAGCTCCGCGCCATGGGAATCCGCACGGTGATGATCACCGGCGACAATCCGCTGACCGCCGCGGCAATCGCGCGCGAGGCGGGCGTGGATGACTTCCTGGCGCAAGCGAAGCCGGAAGACAAACTGGCGTTGATCCGCCGCGAGCAGTCCAAAGGAAAACTCGTCGCCATGACGGGCGATGGCACGAACGACGCTCCAGCGCTTGCGCAAGCCGATGTGGGGCTGGCGATGAACGCCGGAACGCAAGCGGCGAAAGAAGCCGGAAACATGGTGGACCTCGACTCGAACCCCACGAAGCTGATCGAGGTGGTCGAAATCGGGAAGCAATTACTGATCACTCGCGGCGCGCTGACGACGTTTTCTGTGGCCAACGACGTGGCGAAATATTTCGCGATTATTCCGGCGATGTTCGCCGGCGCGTTTCCCGTGCTGAACGCGCTGAACATCATGGGGCTGAAAACGCCGGAATCGGCGGTACTCTCCGCCGTGATTTTCAATGCACTGATCATCATCGCGCTCGTGCCGCTGGCGCTTCGTGGCGTGCGCTACCGTCCTCTGGGCGCGGAAGCCTTGCTGCGGCGAAATTTACTTATTTACGGGCTCGGGGGCGTAATCGTGCCGTTTCTGGGAATCAAGCTGATCGATTTGATCATCACCCATATCGGGTTGGCATGAGGAATGATGAAAAGAAATTTCATAATTTCGGTCCTGATGACGGTTGTGACGACAGCGCTGCTGGGAATCGGCTATCCACTCGCCGTGACGGCGATTGCACAGTGGCTTTTCCCGCAGCAGGCGAACGGCGATTTAATCCGCAAGGATGGCGTAGTTATTGGCTCAGAACTGATTGGACAGCCGTTTTCCGCGCCGGGCTATTTTCATTCGCGGCCTTCGGCGGCCGGGCCTACAGGTTACGACGCAGCGAATTCTTCCGGTTCGAACCTCGGACCAACAAACGCAGCGCTGATTGCACGCGTTTCCGCGGAAGTTAAAAAACTGCAAGCGGAAAATCCTTCGCAGCCCGTGCCCATCGATCTCGTCACGGCATCCGCCTCCGGACTCGACCCGGACATTTCTCCCGCCGCGGCGGAATTTCAGGTTCCGCGCGTGGCCAAGGAGCGCGGCATGAGCGAAGACTCCGTGCGCGCGCTGGTGGAAAAGCACACTGAAGGGCGGCAGTGGGGCTTCCTCGGCGAGCCACGCGTGAACGTCCTCGAACTCAATCTCGATCTCGATTCCACGCGCCCAATACAGCGGTAGCGCCCCGCAGAGTCTTGCCGTCCTAACTGGATTTTTCTTCCGGGGGATCAAAGCGGTAGCCGACCCACGGCTCGGTGTGCAGAAAGCGCGGATGGCGGGGATCGGGCTCGATTTTCTTGCGAAGCTGATTGATGAAGACGCGCAGGTATTCCGTCTCCTCGCCGTAATCCGGCCCCCAGACGGCCTGCAGCAGACGGCGGTGCGGCACGGATTTGCCTCGATGGGCGACGAGAAAACGCAGCAGCTCGAATTCCTTGGGTGTCAGGCGGACAGGATGCGACTTCAGCGTGACTGCACGTTTCTCGAAATTGATCGTGAGCTCGGCCGAATGAAATGGCGGGAGCGACTCTGCGGGATGAGCGCGGCGCAGCGAGGCGCGAATGCGCGCCATCAACTCCTCGATGCCGAACGGCTTGACGACGTAGTCATCGGCACCGGCGTCGAGCGCCTGCACTTTGTCGCGCTCGGAATTGCGCACGGTGAGCATGATGATGGGCGCGTCGCTTGAAGAGCGCATTTCACGGCAGATTTCCAGGCCCGATGGCCCCGGCAGATTTACGTCGAGCAGGATCAGGTCTGGGCGGCCGCTGCGAATCTGTTCGAGAGCTTCGGGACCATCTTTAGCTTCGAGAACCGTATAGCCGTGCGAAGAGAGAGTGGTGCGCAGAACGCGGCGAATCTGAGGCTCGTCATCGACCACCAGAACGGCGGCGTTGCTCATGCAATCGCAGCTCTCTTGATTTCCGCAGGAAACGTGAATGTGAAGACAGAGCCATGGCTGCGCTGGCTCGTGAGCGAAATCGAACCGCCGTGCGCTTCGACGATGGCCTTGGCAATCGGAAGACCCATGCCGGTGCCCTGGATCGTGAACCGCTGATCCCTGCCGCGATAGAATTTTTCGAAGATTAATCCCTGCTCGGGGTCCTCGATGCCGTCGCCCTGGTCGGCGACGCTGGTGGCGATAAACTCCCCCGCGAGCTCGGCCGTTACCGTGATGGGAAGTCCGGCAGGCGAATATTGGTTGGCGTTTTCGATCAAGTGCACGAGCACCTCGCGAGCATGCGGCAAATCGACCATCACGTTGGGAAGCGCGTCCGCAATCATGATGTTTACGGGACGCTGGCCCATTGCAGTCTTCAATTCCTTCAGCGCCACGTCCACGACTTCGCGGATGGAATGCGGCTCGATCTTCAGTTCGACTTCGCCGGCATCGAGTGCAGCCATTTCTTGCGCTTCGCCGACCATGCGATTCAGCCGATCCGTCTCTTCGTTGATGACGTGCAGCAGATCAGAGCGCTGCGCTTCGGAAAGAGCGTTGTTAGAAAGCAAATTGGTAACCGACGCCTTGATGGAAGTGAGCGGAGTGCGCAAATTGTGCGTCACGGAATCGAGCAGCGCGGTCCGGAGGCGTTCGCCTTCGCGCGTGGCTTCCGCCTGACCCAACTGTTCGACGGCTCGCGCCCGCTCGATGGCTGTGGCGATGAGTGTGCCTACAGCTTCGAGGGTTTGGCGCGAGAGAATCGGCCCGGAAATTCCCAAGCTGCCGATGGGGCGGACGCCGAGGCGGACGGGAACGAAACTCAGGCTCGCGCCGGCGTCGATGACAGGCTCTTCGCGGGCGACGATGGATTTCAGGCGCTCCACGTTGAGTTGAGGAATCGACGGGCCCGAGTGATAGATTTTCTGCTTCTCGGCCAGAAGTAGCGCCGCCGCGCCCACTTCGAACGTATCAACAATCTGAGCGGGAATGCGATTGAGAAGCTGGATCACGTTGCCCGATTCGAGCAGGCCGCGGCTGAACGAAAACAGCCGTTCGATTTCGCGGCGCCGTGCGGAGGCTTCATGAGCGCGCAGGCGGGCGCGCGACGACAGGTGGCTGGAAAGAACGGAGACGACCAGAAACGCGAACAGTGCGACCCAATTCTGTGGGTCGGCAATCGTGAAAGTTCCGATGGGCGGAAGAAAATAATAATTGAACGCCAGGACCGCGGCGATGGACATGCAGACGGAAACCGCGAGCCCCCACGCCGCGGAGACAAGCAGAATGGCCAGGAGAAACGTCAGCGCAACCGTGGTCGCATTGACCGGCAGCACGTGCCGGTAGAACGCCGTGATTCCGCCGACCAGCGCAAGCGCCGCACAAAATTGAAGGACGCGCAACGCCAGGGACACACGCACGCGAGCATTCTACCGTAGCTTTTCGATGGTCTCTCCATGAGAATATCCACCATGCCCAGAACCCCCGAACAGTGGCTGGAAGCCACGCGGACGCCCGAAAAACCCAAGGGCATCCTGAAGCTTTTCCTCGGCTATGCGCCGGGGGTGGGCAAGACGTACAGCATGTTGAGCGAAGCCATCCGGAGAGCCAAGCGCGGCGAGGACGTGACAATTGGCGTGGTGGAGACCCACGGCCGGAGGGGAATCGCGGAGCTGGCACCGATGCTCGAGACGGTGCCGCGGCGGAAGATCGATTACAAGGGAACGCTGTTTGAGGAAATGGACGTGGAAGCGATCGTCGCGCGAAAGCCGCAAGTGGCGCTCGTGGACGAACTGGCGCATACGAACATCCCAGGAAGCAAGCATCGCAAGCGTTACGAAGACGTGCTGGAAATTCTCGATGCGAAAATCGACGTGCTCTCCACGGTCAACATCCAGCACATCGAAAGCATCGCACCCATTGTGCGGGCGATCACCGGCGTGCCCGTCCGCGAAACCGTACCCGATTGGCTGCTGAAAGTCTCTCAGGAAACCGTGATGGTCGACCTGACGCCTGAGGCGCTCCAGGCGCGCATGCAGCGCGGCGACGTCTACGGCCAGGAAAAGGTGGAGCAGGCACTGAGGAATTTCTTCCGCCGTGGAAACCTGATTGCGCTGCGCGAGTTGGCCCTGCGGCAGGTGGCCGAGCAAGTGGACCGCAGCCTGGAATCCTACATGGAGGAAAAGGATATCCAGGGGACGTGGGCGGTGAAGGAGCGGATCGTCGTCTGCATCAGCGGCAATCCGAAAGCGCAGTACCTGGTTGCGCGGGCGGCCCGAATGGCGCGGCGGATGGATGCCGACCTTTACGCGCTGCACATCGACTTGGACGAGACAAGTGAAGAAGCGGAAAAGACTCTCGCCGCCAACCTTCAGTTTGCCGAAAGCCTGGGCGCAAAACCCGTGCGCCTGAAGGGCGAAGATTTCGCGGACACGGCTTCCGAGTTCGTGCGCGAAAAGCACATCACGCAGATCATTTTCGGGCGGTCGGCCGTGGAAGGAATTCGAAAACTCCTCTACCTGAACACGATCAATCGCTTTCTGCGAGACACGCCGGGAGTGGATGTGCACATCGTGACGCAAGAGCCGGACTGAGGCTCGCGCGTTGCCGAAAAAGCCGGTTCGAAAAGTCCCTCAACAACTCTCCGCTATTCGTCCCCAGGCACATCGAATTGAATGAGATCCGCCTGAAAGCCGCGCGTCTTTGCAGCGCCGTAGGCCACGCCAACCGCCATCCACACTGCTCCCAAAAGAAGGGCGTAATGACTCAAATTGCGCCAAATAAAGAAGCAGACGATAAATCCGAGGACGGGAGACAGGAAAAGACCGATTTTCTTTTCCGGCGCGCGCCAAAAATAACGAAGAAACGCCGCCACGTTGACTCCCATGAACGCCAGCAGCGCGCCAAAATTCAGCAGCTCGGCGCCCTGATCATAAGAGATGAAGAATGCTCCCACCAGCGCGAGCGACCCAATCAGCAGCACGTTGTTCCGCGGGATGTGATTCTTCGGATCGATAAACCCGAAAAATTTCTGCGGCAATCCGTTGCTGCGGCCCATTCCATAGAGCAGGCGCGCCGCGCCCAGTTGTGCACCCATGCCTGAACCGACGTTCGCGATTAAAATGGTGAAATTGAGCAGTTGAAACAGCAAGAACCCGCCTACTTGCTTCGCCACCAGCGGGAATGCGGACTCGACCATGTTCTCGGGAAAAGGCTTCGAGCCCCACACGATCTGTGCTGCATAGACCTCAAGCGACGAAAGCAGGCCTGTGACGAGGCAGACCAGAACTGTGGCAAGCAGGATGTTCCGCCGCGGATTCTCCACTTCCTCGGAGAACGTGGAAATCGTATCGAATCCGATATAGGTAAGCACAGCAATCGACGTGCCGTGGAAAATCCTGCCGAAATTAAAAGTCGCAGGGTCGTAGAAGGGCAGCGTGAAAAAATGCATTCCGTACTCGTGAAGCCCCCACGAAAAGCGGATTACGAACGCAAAGAAAATTACAACCACCACCATCATCCCGCCTGCCAGAGCACTATTGATTCTCGCCGACGTCTTTACGCCGCGCAGATTCAGCACGGTGAACATCACCGCATATCCGACGGCAAGAACGCTATAGGGAACGCCAGGCAGAATATTTTGCGTGAGCTTGCTGCAGATCACCGTGCAAATGACGGGATTGAGAATGTAGTCCATCACGATGGCCCAGCCGGTGACGTATCCAAGCGCCGGGTGCACTTCGCGGCCAACGTAGGTGAAGGCGGAACCTGCGCTTGGATACGCGCGCGCCATATAGCCGTAGCTGATGGCGGTGAACATCATCGCCACCATGGCGATCAGGATCGTCGTCACCACGTGCCCGCCCGCGGCATTGTTGATCACGCCGTAGATGCCCATCGGCGCGATCGGCTGGATGATCACGATGCCGATGATCACCAGATCCCAAAGCCCAAGAACGCGCTTCAGCTTGGCGGGACCGCCTAAAACAGGAATCGGTGGCTCGGGCATCGGCGCCTTTCGGGTGCAGTGGATGGTCGAGACTGAGGAGCAGTCGTGAGATTCATTCGGTCGTGACGGCCTTCACCAGATTCCGCGGATTGTCCACATCCGCGCCGTTCAAGACCGCAAAGTGGTAGGCGAACAGCTGGAGCGGGACTACCTCTAGAATCGGGAGCAGCAGTTCCGGCGCTTTGGGAACGAAGATCACGTCGCTTGCGAAGCGCGAAATTTCCGCGTCGCCTTCGACGGCAATCGCCAGCGGCTTCGCGCCGCGGCCTTTCACGTATTCCAGAACACCGAGCGTCTTTTGGTATCGAAGGATCGAGTCAGGATCGGTTTCATCGCGCGTGGCGAGCGCGACGATGGGCAGCTTGTCGTCCACGAGCGCATTCGGACCGTGCCGCAGCTCACCGGCGGGGAATCCTTCGGCCTGGACGTAGGAAATTTCCTTCAGTTTCAGCGCACCCTCGCGTGCGATTGCGTAGTGCACTCCACGTCCGAGGTAAAGAAACGCCCGGGCGGCTTGCAGCTTGGTGGCACATGCGGCTGCCTGTTTGTTCCATTCGTCGAGCGCGCCTTCCAACTGCTCGGGAATCAGGAAAAGGTCGCGCAGGTGCGCGCGCGTCACTTCCGAAGTCATGCGCCCGCGCTTGCGCGCCAGAAACAGCGCGAGAAGGTAGAGCAGTGTCAACTGAGCGGTGAAGCTCTTCGTGGCGGGAATCGCCTTTTCCACTCCGGCGCGCGTGTGTAAAGCGGCGCTGGACTCGCGCGAAATCGTCGAGTCCGGCACGTTGGAGATGGCGACGGTCTTGGCGCCGCGATTGAGCGCCTCGCGCTGCGCCATGATCGTATCCGCCGTTTCACCCGACTGTGTAATCACCACGACGATTGGATCCGCGGCGGCATGCGTCGAGCGGTAGCAATATTCGCTCGAATACTCCACGTCCACGGCCACGCCCGCCAGATCCTCCATGATAATTTCGCCTGCCAGGCCAGCGTGGCGGCTGGAACCGCTTGCAGCAATAATGATTTTCTTGAACGCAAAGAGCGCATTCTCGATTGGCTGGAGGGCGTTGGGAAATATCACGTCCGCATCTACGTTTTGGCGGACTGTCTCCAGGATCGCCTGCGGCTGCTCGTAAATTTCCTGCAGCATCGCGTGGGGAAACTTCGTGGGGTCTGATCGTTTGTTCATTGCGCTCAACGCCCCCTCCCGCCCGTCGCGCGTTCGCCGGCTTCTGCCGTCTGCGGTTCCGGCGCGATCTTCGTCACCGTTTCCGGCACGTTCCATCCCTCGACGGATACTTCCAGGCGCCCTTCGCGGGCAGCTGCGGAGTCGATCTTCGCTTCGAGCTCGCGCGATTCCCCCGGCAGCAGGTCGATATAGTTGTCACTCCAAAGCACGGGACGAATTTCATCGCGCGTGGCGCTGGAAAGAACCGCCGCGCGAATCCGAAAGGCCAGATGGTCGCTTGGATTCTTCAGCTTCACAATCACTTCCGTTTGTTCGGGCTCTTCATGGATCGAGGCTGCCGCGGCGAGTTTTGCCTTCGGCAGGCTGTTGAGCGCCGTCAAATCCTCGTAGGAGGACACTGGCGTGTAACGGTAATCCGTTTTTTTCCAGTCGTACACATTCTTTTTAGCCGAGAGCCAGTAGAAATTCGAGCTCAGCATCACGCCGCGCGAGTCTTTCAAAGCGAGCCTCAGGAAATACATAGGCGAGGAATCCACGAACGAAGCAGCGGGGATCGTAAAGGCCGTTTGCACTCCGTCCGCCGCCACGGCGACTTCGGCATGTTGCGAATCCAATTTTTTCAGATTCACGTCGTAGAGGTCTGCGCTCACTTCGAGCCCTGCGTACGGTTGGTAACGGCTGTTGACGACCACGATGCTTCCATCATCGTAGGAATACTGCACGTGCACCGGCTCGCAGGCCTTCTTCACGCCGAAGTATGCTCCGGCAGGCTGGAGATAGTAATCGAAGAGGTGCCAGATGAGCGATGGCCAGGCGTTGTTGAGCATCCACTGGATCACACCCGTGGATGTGTACTTATTGCGCGAATAGGCCTCGAACATGGCGCGCTCCGAATCGTACGCCATTGCCTGCGCCTTCATCTCGTAGTCGCGAAAATCCGCAGGCGCGCCGTAAATCGCGTCCATCGCGCTTTCGAAGTGGTGGAGGTTCTGGAAGCCTTCGAGGCCCGCGTGGTAATTCCACACCGGATCGTCGGGATGAACATTTGCCTCCGGCAGAAATTTCCTCAGGCATCGCAGCGGTGGAATCGACGGGCCCGGCCCGGTCTCCGTATTGAATCCAAACGCGCCGCCGTGAAGCGACGTGTTTTCGAGCCAATAGTCCGGCGGCACGTAGTCGTAGGGACCCGTCATTTTCACGCCGGAAGGACCGGTCACGCTGGTCGGCTTCTGCGATGCGGAAGAAAGATAAGGATTCGGCCAATCGGCGTTCTGCAGCGCTTGAATGTAAGCGCGCTCCACGTCGGCCGGAGGCGGATTATCGCTTCCGTTCAGCCAAACAAGCAGGCTCGGATGGCTCCTCATGCGCAGGATTTGCGAGCGAACGGAATCGGTCGCGATGGCGAGGTCTCCCGGCTTCCAGTCGTTCCACTCTTCCCAGTGATCGCAGCAGCACCAGCCGGCCATCACCAGAATTCCCTGCTCGTCCGCCATGCGGAAGAACTCTTCGGATTCCATCTTCCCTTCCAGGCGGAGCGTGTTCAGGTTGAGGTCGCGGACGTACCGAAATTCGTCGGCCATTTTGCGGTCGTCTTCGCGCAAGAGCATGTCCGGCGCCCATCCGCCGCCGCGAATCAGGATTTTCTCGCCGTTCACGCGAAACAGCATGTGACCGTTTTCGTCGAGCCCGCCGGTAATTTCGCGAATCCCAAATTGCACTGACTGCACGTCCGACGCTTCCTTTCCGGCGACGAAGCGCAGCTCCAGCTCGTGAAGGCTTTGCGGGCCCATCGCATAGGGCCACCAGAGTTTTGGATTGTGGATGCGTAGCGCCGGAACATCTGTCCCCGCCAGGCGGACCGCTTTGTCCTCGCCGGGCTGCAGGACGTAGGGAGCGTGGAAGCGGATCGCGCCGATGGTTCCCTCAAGAATGCCGCTTACCGGCTCCTGGCCCGCATTGTGCAAATCGCATTCGACGGTCAAATCCGCTTCGTCGAGCGAGCCGGCATTGGGGAAATGCGTGCTGACAAACGGATGGCGCACCGTCACCGGGCCGCTGGCGCGCAGAAAAACGCCTCGCCACAATCCCATGTCCTTATCCGGCGGCGCGGGATTCCAGTCGACCCAATTGATGCCCAGATCTTTTTCCGTTTGCGCGAAGGTTTCCACCGCCAGCACATTCACGCCCTTGTGGTTGACGAAATTCGTGATGTCGAATTCGTAGGTGCGGTACGCCCCGGCGATATCGCCATCGCCCGCCACTTTGTGTCCGTTCAGCCAGACGTTCGCGCGGTAGTTGATTCCATCGAAATCGACCCACACGCGGCGGCCTGCGTAATCCGGAGGCAAACGGAACTCCGTGCGGTACCACCACGAGCAGCGGAACGGGCTGTCTTTCGGCATAGGCAGGCGCGAGAAATTTTTCCCCTGCGGATGATCGCCCCCGGGGAACGAGCGAAGATTCATCGCGAAATACGGGTCGGGATACGTCTTGTCCGCAACAAGCGCCGCGACGACCGTGGAGGGAACCGTCGTCGAATGCCAGCCCTTCGTCGAGTATCCCGCCTGCGAGATCTGCTCGCCACCACCGTCGATTTCGCAGGATGATTGCAGAGTCCAGTCGCGATGCAGCTCGAGCTTGCCCCAGGGGGCCGGCTCGCCCGCCGCTTGTGCGCTGCGCACCAGCGGGCCCGCGAGCCAAAACAAGCCCACCATCAGCAAAGCAATTGCTGCCACGCGCCGGTTCGGCCGCACCAGGGGCGGCAACATCACTTCTCCTGCGCTGCTCACGTAAAGGGACAGTTTCATGGGGATTTCCGCGCGGGACGGGAGCCCGCCAGACCTCTTCTTTAATAAAATTTAATGATGGATTCTGTTCCGGCGGTCCCGCCCTGTCAAGCCGTTTGCTCCACGGCCTAGCTTACGGCACCGCTCGCGTCGATTCCCGCACGGCCAGCTCCGGCGCCAGTTGCCGGTGCACCGCCACGAATTCCCGCTCCTCCGTCGCCGCGCTGATGCCCTCCATGATCAGCCCCACGGCGATGTTCCCCATCGTCTCGAGGGGCTGCCGCACGGTCGTGAGGGCCGGCACGGAGAAAGCCGCGGGAATCACGTCGTCGAAACCGATAACCGAACAATCCTCCGGCACGCGCAGGCCGGCGCGCGCCAACCCGCGGATTACACCGAACGCCGTCATATCGTCAAACGCCATCACAGCCGTGAATTTCTTTTTCCGCCTCAGCAATTCGTCCACCAGTTTGATCCCGCTTTCGTAGCCGGAGTCGGAATCGAGCGAATCCGGCAGGTCCACCACGAGGGCCGGATCGATTTCGAGCCCCACCGACCTGGCAAACGAAGTGACACCGCGCCACCGCGGCGATGTATCGCCCAACATCTTCGGCCCGCGGACAAAAGCGATCTTCCTATGCCCCAGCGAATAGAGGTGCTCGATCGCCAGATGCGCGCCCGCCTGATTATCCACCATCACCGAGCTGAACGAACCCGAGCGAAGTTCCCGCCCGATCATTACCGCCGGAATGTTCCGTTTCTCGAGATCGGCCAGCAAGTCGATATCGACGAACAGCCAGTTGGCGATCACGATCAGCGCCTCCACCGGCCGTGCCAGCAGCATTTCCAGGTACCGCTCGAAGCGGCCGCGCTGGTTGTGCGCGTCCGTGAAAACCGGGAGGAAGGAGGCCTGATACAACGAGGTTTCGATGCCCCGCAGCACCCGGATGCAGTAAGGATCGGTGACGTCGAATACCATGACGCCGACGGTGTGACTCCGCTTCGCGCCGAGAAATTTTTTCAGCAGCTTCGGGCGGTAATCGAGTTTCCGCGCTGCGCGCTCGATGCGCTCTTTGGTGTGCGGCGGAATATACCGGGCTAGAGGCGCATTGTTCAGCACAATGGAAACCGTCGCCGTGGAAACGCCGCTCGCCTGCGCCACGTCGCGCAGCGTGACTCCGTTTTTTCGCTTCGTCTTCCTTCGAGCCAATTCTCAGTCTCTCTTCGCGGAGCGCAGGGAAAGGCGCGTCCTCGAACGATCGGCGCCAAAAATGTTACCGAATAGTATCATCAACATGGCAAATCCTGTTTCGCAGATCTCGGCAAAAAAACGCGATGCCCGCCCTTCCCAAGCCCGGTTTTGCCTTTTCCCCGTCCGCAATCGTTGTATACTCCGCGCGCATTTTCATAAGGGAGGGATTTTCGGCCCATGACTTCTGCCAAATCAATCGAAATGTCTCGCCGCGCTGCTTTGCAAGGCCTGTCGGCTCTTGGACTCGCAGTCGCAGTTGCTCCTGCTTCCCGCGCATTTTCCCCTGATTTGTCCTCGCCTCGAAAATTTCTGATCGATACGGACACCGCATCCGACGACGCCGTCGCCCTGGTGATGGCTCTGCGTAATCCCGGCGTGCATGTGGAAGCCATCACGGTGGTCGCCGGCAACATGCCCATCGAGAAGGGACTTCAAAACGCACTCTACACCCGCGACCTCTGCAAGTCCCAGGCGCCTGTCTACCGCGGTTCGGCCGCTCCTCTGCTGCGTCCGCTGCACACCGCCGAATACGTCCACGGCAACGACGGCATGGGGGACATTGGCCTGCCTCTTACCGGAAGAGTGCCTACACCCGGCAACGCCACCACCGCCATCATCGATACGATTCACCGCAACGCCGGCGATATCACCGTGGTCACCCTCGGCCCGCTGACCAATATCGCCCTCGCTCTCAAGGAAGACCCGTCGATTGTGAAGGATGTCAGTCGGTTCGTGATGATGGGCGGGGTGGGCTTCGGCGGCGGCAACGTGACGCCCGCGGCCGAGTACAATATCTGGGTGGATCCCGAGGCTGCTAAGATCGTTTTCCTCTCGGGCCTGCCGATCGAGATGGTCGGCTGGGACATTTCTATCCAGGCGGCCGTCTTCGACCCGGCCGAAACGGCGCGGCTGCGCGCCATTGGAACGCCGCTTGCCACTTTCTGCGTTGACATTCAAAAAGCGCTCGAACACTACGCACTGACGAAGACAAAGCTGGCCGGCTTCGACCTTCCCGACCCGATCGCCATGGCCGTCGCTATCGATCCAACGATTGCCACGAAGACCGAATACACGCGTGTGGATATCGAAACAGAGGGCGAGCTGACGTCGGGCGAAACCGTGGTGGATCACCGTGGAGTCACGGGAAAGCCGAAGAACGCAACCGTCGTGCGCGAAGCTTCGCACGAGAAGTTCATCGCGCTGCTCCATCAATCTGTGCGCGCATAGACGGGCGCGGAAAGAGCGCGGCGCTTGCGGCAGAACTCCCGCTACATGCGGGGAAGCTGCGAGACGTCCCAGCCGCCGCCAATCGCCTTCACGAGGAGCACGCTTGCGGCCAGGCGCCGCGTGAGAATTTCGACAGCAGTCACCTCATCGGCGAGAGCGGCGTTTTGCGCCGTCGTGACTTCCAGATAGCTCGTCACACCGCCTTTGTAGCGATTGATCGAGAGATCGAGAGAATGCTGTGCTGCCGCCACCGCTGCGTCCTCCGTTTTCGCTTCATCCTGGAGAATGCGCAGCGCAGCCAGATTGTCCTCCACTTCCTGAAACCCTGTCAGCACGGTCTGGCGGTAGTTCGCAACGCTCTGGTCGTGCAATGCAATCGCCTCGTCCGTAAGTCCCCGCCGTCTTCCCGCGTCGAAAATCGTTTCAGCTCCCGCTGCGCCAAAGGACCAGATGCCGCTCGGCCCCTGCACGAGCGTCCTGAGTGCGCCGCTCTCAAATCCCCCCGCCCCGCTCAGCATGATGAGCGGGTAGTACGCCGTCTTCGCCAGGCCGATTTGCGCGTTTGCTTCTTCCACGCGGCGCTCAGCCGCGGCAATGTCGGGCCGGCGTTCGAGCAAGTCCGAGGGAATACCGGGAGGAGTGGAAGGCGGCGGAGCGGTGAGCGGCAGAGGAGCAATCGAAAATGAGGACGCCGGTTTACCGATGAGCACCGCGATGGCGTGCTCATAGGACGCGCGCGCCACGCCCACGTCATAGGCCTGCGCTCGCGTCGTTTCGAGCTGCGTTTGTGCCTGAGCGACGTCCACGGCGGAAACCAATCCGCCTTTGTAGCGGTGCTCCGTCAAATCGAGAGCTGTCTGATATGAGCCGACGGCGGAATCGAGCAGCGCCTTCTCCGCGTCCAGCCCGCGCAGCTCGAAATAGTCAAATGCGAGCTCCGCGTGCATGCTCAGGTTGGCGTTCGCCAAGTCCGCTGCGCTCGCCTGCGCTTCTGAGCGGCTGGCCTCCACGCTGCGGCGCACTCTTCCCCACAAATCGGGCTCGTAGGACGCGTCGACCGGCAGGCTGTAATCGGAATAGTCGGATTTGGATGACGCTCCAAAGAGCGGGCTATTACTTGAGATATGCTCACGTGCCAGCGAAAGTCCTCCGGTCACCGTCGGGAAATAATCCGCGCGTGCGACGTGCAAGGCCGCTCGCGCCTCTTGATATTGCGCCAGCGCGGCTCGGATCGTCTGGTTCGAGATGTCCACCTGCTCTTCAAACGAATTGAGTTGCGGGTCCTGGTAGGCTTCCCACCATTTTCCTTTCGTGCTCGCATCGCTCGGCTGCGCCGTCTTCCATCCCGGCGGGGTTTCCTTATAGGCGGCCGGCGTTTCCACATCCGGACGCACGTATTTCGGCCCCGCCGTGCATCCGCTCAAAAACGCGGCAGCCGCAAGCGCGCTCATCGCCATCCATCTCCGTGGCGCACTGATGGCTTTTTCTCGCCCGTCGCACAGCTTGTTGACGCCTTTACGCGCGCTCATGGCCCTTTGGAAGCAGCTCCCTCGTTCGCGTCTTCCGGGGCAAACGGCTTCACAATTTCACCATTGACGATCGAATCCGGCGGACTGTCGATCACCACGTCCGAATCCGTCAATCCCGCCACGACTTCCACTGTGGTTCCGAAATCTCTTCCAAGAGTGACGGGCACCAGCTCCGCCTTGTTCCCATCCCGAATTAGCGCCACTTGCAAGCCGGCGGTACGGAAAATCAAGGTCGTCACAGGAACGATATACGTCGGAGAACCTGACGGAATCTTCAGGTGGACCTGAGTGTACGCGCCAGGAAGAAGTTCGCCCGTCGGATTCTTCACATCCACTTCCACCAGCAGGGTTCGCGAAGCCAGATCGATCGCGTTCGCCGTTCGCACCAGAGTTCCCGGAAATTGTCTGCCGGGAAACTCTTGCAGCGTGAGATCCGCTTTGATGCCGGGCCGGACTGCGGCGGAATAAATCTGCGGAACGTTCACATAGACGCGGAGCGTATCGATGGCCGCGATGTGAAACATCTCCTTGGCTGTTCCGCCATTCGTCCCTGCATCGATCAAATCTCCGATATCAGTGTCACGCGCCGTGATCACACCGTTAAAGGGCGCGTAGACCTTCTCGAACGAAACCAGTTCCTGCAGCCGCTTCACGTTCGCCTGTGCAGAAGCCACCATGGCTTTGTTCGCCTGATACGCCCCGACGGCGTTGTCCACGTCCTGCTTCGCCACTGAATCCGTGCTCTTCAAGCCCTCGTACCTATCGTAGGTGATTTTCGAGAGCGCGAAATTCGCCTCCGCCGTGTTCAAATCGGCGAGCGCCTGCCGCAACTGCGCGTCCACTTCCGGCGTTTCTATGTCCGCCAGCAATTGCCCCGTCTTCACGCGTCCGCCGATATCGACGTACCACCTCTTCAAATATCCGTTGGTGCGCGCGTAGATCGGCGCGTCGATGAACGCCTGCATGTCGCCCGGCAGAACGATTTCCTGCTCCGGCGCGCCCTTTTGCGGGTGCACGATTTTTACCACGGGAATCGCCAGCTCCCGCGTCTCCGTCGTCAGGGCTGCGCGCGCGCGAATCCGCGGAATGATTCCAGAAGCCACCACCGCCGCCAGAATCACCAGGATGATCAACACGGTGACGATCGCCCGTCCGTCTTCTTCCCGGCTGCCACGCCGGAGCGGCGATGGTTCCCGGTCCGGTTTTTCACTTCTCGCTTCTATCATCGGCCCCTCTGCTGGCAACGGCCCGCCCTTGTGAAAAACGCTCACCCGATTGCCTGATCCTCTCCACCCTCTCTCTTCTGGATGAAGCCATGCACGATTCCAAAACACACCGGAACGAAAAACAGCGTCGCCACCGTCGCAAACATAAGCCCGCCAATCACGGCGCGTCCCAGCGGTGCGTTCTGCTCTCCCCCTTCGCCCAATCCCAGCGACATCGGCAGCATGCCGATAATCATCGCCAGCGCGGTCATTAGCACAGGACGGAAACGCGTGAAGCCCGCGTCTGCCGCGGCCTCCACTGGTGTCTTCCCCTCATCCATCTTCTCGCGCGCGAAACTCACCATCAGGATGCTGTTCGCCGTCGCCACGCCCATGCACATGATCGCTCCGGTCAAGGCGGGAACCGACAGGCTCGTCTGGGTCAGGAACAGCATCCATACGATTCCGGCCAACGCCGCGGGAAGTGCGGTGATGATCACGACAGGGTCGAGCCAGGATTGGAAATTGACGACAATCAGAAGGTAGACCAGCACGGCGGAGAAAGCCAAGCCGATGAACAACTGATAGTAGGCGCTCTGCATTGTCGCCACTTGCCCCCGGATCGTGATGGTCGACCCTTTGGGTAGTTCGCCGCGCGCGTCATCGACAATCTTTTGGACATCCGCCGCGACGCCGCCAAGGTCGCGCTCCTGGGTCGTCGCGTAGATATCCACGATGCTGCGGATGTTGTAATGCGAATTAATGGCGTTGAGAGGTTCGGGCGAAAACGTCGCCAGACCGCCAAGCAGCTGAGTCGAATCGGAAGTCCTCAGCGGCACGTATTTCAGGTCTCCAAGCGTATCAATGCCGTATTGGGGGGTTTGGACCGATACGGCGTAGGAGACGCCGTTCGAGCTTAGCCAATAGGTCGGAGCCGTCTGGGTGCTGCCGGAGAGGGTCGTCTGAAGGCTCGTCGAAGCGTCATTCTCGGTGAGCCCGACGACGCCGGCGAACTCACGGTTGAAATCGACCTTCAAGCCTGGGTCCCGGAAGGCCTCCTGGATGCGGGGATCGGCAATTCCGGGAACATGGCGAATCTTCGCCAGCAGTTTGGTGGCGAAGGCGCGGCTCGCGTTGAGGTCATTGCCGGCGATCTG
>DATKPM010000064.1:0-3465 GCA_035524135.1 Candidatus Acidiferrum sp.
CCGCCCCGCGGATTTATCTTTTGCCTTCGCTTGCCTATAATGGCGCGATGCAGTCGCCCTCCCGCATTCGCCGGACTCTTCTTTCGTGTCTCGCCGCTCTTTGCGCGCTCTTCTTTCTGCTCGCCACGTTCGCGCGCGCGCAATCCGGCCCCGCCGGAGCGTTTCGCATTTCCAAAATCACCGTCACCGGACAGCAACATCTCTCCGAATCCGCCATCATCGCGGCAAGCGGCCTCTCTGTGGGCCAGACGGTCTCACTCGCCGACATTGCCGCCGCTTCTTCGCGCCTCGCGCAATCCGGCGCATTCGACAACGTCAATTTCCGCTATCAAACGCAGGGCAAGGATCTGGAAGTCACCCTCGTGGTCGCCGAATCCACGCACCTGCTCGCCTGCCACTTCGACAATTTTGTCTGGTTGAGCCCCGCCGATCTCGACGCCGCTCTCCACCAGCGCGTCCCTCTCTACAGCGGCTTCGCTCCGTCCGGCGGAGCCATGCTGCAAGCAATCCAATCCGCGCTCGTCGCCATCCTCAAGGAAAAGGGTGTCGACGGTACCATCCAGACGTTTCCCTCCGCTCCCGCGCCGGACGAACCCGTCGATTCTATGCGCTTCGTCGTGCAAGGCGTTTCGCTCCCCATTCACGAATTGAATTTCCCCGGCGCCAGCGCGGTCTCCGAAGACGCACTTCGAAAGAGTGCAGCCTCTCTCCTCGGCGAAAATTATTCCATGACCGACGTTGTCATTTTCGCAAACGCCTCTTTAATTCCTCTCTATGGCGAGCGCGGATATTTGCGCGCCCAATTCGCCGAGCCGCAGGCGAAGTTGCTTGATTCAAGCTCTGCTGCGGGCGGCGCTGTTGCTGTCACGATCCCGGTCCGCGAAGGCCTCTCCTACGCGTGGAACGGCGCGGAGTGGACCGGCAATCACGCCTTCACCACCACGGACCTGAACAAGCTCCTCGGCATGAAGCCCTCCGAAGTGGCCAATTCGCGCAAGTATGAGCAGGGTATTCAGGACATCAACGACGCCTATTCGAAGCAGGGCTACGTGCAGCTGGTCATTTCATCGAAGCCGGTCTTTGACGATTCGGCCCGCCGCGTCACCTATCGCATCAGCGTGCAGGAAGGGCCGCAATTCCGCATGGGTTCGCTTGAAATCATCGGCTTGCCTGCGAACACTACGAAGCGCCTGCTGAAATCCTGGAAGCTCCATCCCGGTGACGTCTTCGACCAGGCCTACGCGAAGGCCTACGAAAAAGAACAGCTTCAGAAAATTCTCCGCGCACATCCGGGAAGCGCCGGAGCCGTTTCGGAAAAAATGCGCCTCGACGCCGGCGACAAGAAAGTGAACGTTCAAATCGATTCGCACTAGCTTCGATTGCCAAGGAGAAGATGGAATGCCCTCATTTGCCGGCGTGGATTTCCTCGATTTTGATTCCGTCCTGAGCGACGAGGAAAAACTCGCCCGCCAGACCGCGCGTGAATTCGTCGACAAGGAAATCATTCCCATCATTGAGGAATACAACCGCAGCGGCCGTTTCCCCACGCATCTGATTCCGCTGATGGCCGAACTCGGCCTCTTCGGCGCCAGCCTCAAAGGCTACGGCTGCGCCGGAATGTCCAACGTCGAATACGGCCTCGTCACGCAGGAGCTCGAGCGTGGCGATTCCGGCTTGCGCAGCTTTGTCTCCGTGCAATCTGCGCTCGTCATGTACCCGATTCATGCCTTTGGCTCCG
The DNA here is from genome assembly GCA_035524135.1 of Candidatus Acidiferrum sp. Classification (GTDB taxonomy): domain Bacteria; phylum Acidobacteriota; class Terriglobia; order Acidiferrales; family UBA7541; genus Palsa-295. Next base: position 1,739 of record DATKPM010000064.1, read on the forward strand.
ACGCGCAAAAAGACAAATGGCTGCCCCTGCTCCAGCAGGGCAAGGCCATCGGCTGCTTCGGCCTCACCGAACCGCAGTTCGGCTCGAATCCCGGCGGAATGCTTACCCGCGCGGTTAAAAAGGGCGGCGAATACGTCCTCAACGGCGAAAAGATGTGGATCACCAACGGCTCGATTGCCGACGTTGCCGTCGTCTGGGCCAAGTGCGAGGACGAAAAAATCCGTGGTTTTCTCGTCGAAAAAGGCATGCCTGGCTTCAAAGCCTGGGACGTTCACGGCAAATATTCGCTGCGCGCGTCCATCACTTCCGGTCTCGCCATGAACGACTGCAAAATCCCCTCCGCCAGTCTTCTTCCCGGTGTCGAGGGCCTCAAAGGCCCGCTGTCATGCCTCAATCAGGCGCGCTACGGCATTGGCTGGGGCGCCATTGGCGCGGCCATGGCTTGCTACGACACGGCTCTGCGCTACGCGAAAGAGCGCAAGCAGTTCGAAAACAAGCCCATCGCTTCGCACCAGCTCGTGCAGGAAAAATTAGTCTGGATGATTACGGAAATCACCAAAGCGCAATTTCTCGCGCTGCAGGTCGGCCGGCTCAAAGATCAGGGCCGCGTCCATCCGTCGCACATTTCCATGCTGAAGATGAACAACGTCGGCATTGCTCTGGAAACGGCGCGGAAAGCTCGCGACATTCTGGGCGCCAACGGCATCGTGGACGATTACCCCATCATGCGCCACGCCAATAATCTCGAATCGGTTTTCACTTATGAAGGCACGAACGACATCCACAAGCTCATCATCGGCGAACGCATCACCGGCATCGCCGCATATTCCTGAGCCTGTGCCCCGCGAGCCGCGCACGTGTCTCGCCGTCTTTTTTGGGGAACAGAAAATATCGCAAAAATGGGAGAAGCCCGGTGCGCCGTCAGTTGCGCGCGCCGGGCTTTCCGAAACCTGTGCTTTCGATTTAGCGGTGGATTGCCGCTGCGTGCCCCGACTGCGCTTGCCGCCTGGGCATGCTCATCATCCGCTCGCTGGTGGCCGGCTGCGGCGCCATCGGTCGCACGTGCGCTGCCGTGTTTACGTGCTCGCTGATCGCTTGCAGCCTCTTCAGGATTCCTTGCCACTGCGTCCAATCCAGTTGCCGCAGATACGGCCGCAGTCCCTGGATGAACGGATCTTCCAGCACCGTCTCTCCGTTCGTTTCCGGCACGAAGAAGCGGTTGAGCCCTACGCCCAGCGCTTCGGCAATCTTCTCCAGCGTGCCGAGGCTCGGCGTCATCTGCCCGCTTTCAATCCGCGAGAGATACGAGCGGGAAACGCGCGAGCGCGCCTGCAACTGGCTCTGCGTCATCCCGCGGGACTCCCGCAACTGCCGGATGCGCTGGCCGATGTTCTCGACGGTTTCGCGATTCGGCCAGTTTTCGAACAGTTGCCGGTCGTCTCCCGGCAAATCCTGGGGCGAGGGCGTGGGAATTACAAACGTCACCTTCGGCGGCAGCAGCCGCAAACACCTCCGGCAATTGCCGGTGCGTGTGCGGTACTGCACCAGTCCGCAAACCTGACAACGAATCACTTCACGGTCGAGTGCCATGCTGGCTTCTAAGCCATCTTTTTCCGACACCGGTCTCCTCACAGACTATTCCCGGCGCTGCGAAGGGGAGGAACGTCACGTTCTAGGGAAGGCAGGAACTGGCGCGCGTGCATTCTCTCCATGGTGCCATTTCTTGT
>DATKPM010000065.1:0-5620 GCA_035524135.1 Candidatus Acidiferrum sp.
GCGCGACCATTCAGCTTCGCAGTGGCACGTTCCACCGCGAGCGGAGCGACATCGATCCCCAAGACGTCGAAGCCGCGCTCCGCAAGCCAAAGAGCATTCGTCCCCGTCCCCGCGCCAATCTCTAGCGTTTGCGTTGGCCGAACGCGCCCCGCGGTGATGAACTCGACCAGCAGCGGTTCCGGTTCCCCGGTGTCCCATGGAAGCTCCCCCGAGGCGTAGCTCTCATTCCAGCAGCGGTGCGGCATCATTAAGGAGTCTAGCGCCCACTCCGCGCCCGGCGCCACCCAGTGTAGCCGGTAAGACCACCGATCACCCGCGAATCGGAACCGAATACCAAACCACCTGAATCCGCGCGATCCCGCTCGCCCTCGTGGTCCAAACCCCAAAACAGCGTCCAGATCCACCTAACTAATCCATTGATGGGGAAGTCTGTTTGACGCTCTTGACGCAGCCTACCAACAACTCGGGAAAAGGATCAGCAACTGGTCAGTCTGCGCGAGAAAGGTCACGGGAGAAACTGATGCCTGTTCTCCGAGGCCCAATCTTCAATAGAAATCGGCTTCCTTCTCAGGATTTGCTCCACGCCGTCGGTTGTCGCCGCGAGACGGCCTTCGCGAATGGCACGCCACAACGCGACGTGGGCTTCGGTTTCCTCTCGAGATCCGCTCACGGTCGAATATCGGTCGCGCGCCTCATCATCCGAGATCACCTGGTACTGCAAAGTCCGCCCAATCGCGGTTGAGATGACCTGGGTTGCTTCTCGAAATGTCAGCGAAGCTGGTCCGGTGATCGAAAGAATCTGTCCTGAATATTTCTCTTCGAGCAGAGCGGCGACTGAAACCGCTGCGATGTCCTCGGAGTGAATAAAGGGGCGACGCCCGTCTCCGGTTGAGGAGCGTATGATGCCTTCTGTTTTGATTGCATGCGCCCAGGCAAGCAAATTGTTCATGAAGCCCGTCGGTCGGATGAAGGTGAACGGAACTCCCGACGCACGAATGGCCGCCTCGCCCTTTTCGTGCCACGCGCCAATCGCCAGGCCGTGCTCCACATCGAGAGAGGAGAGCTTGACGATTCGACTGACACCCTCTTCCCGGGCGATGGTTGCGGCAGCCGAATCCCGCACTGGGATTTCCGGCCCAACGTTTACCAGAAATAGAACGCTTGAACCACGAAGAGCCTGACGCGTGGTCGTGGGATCCGCGAGGTCACCTGTATAGACATCGACACGGTCTCCAAATAGCCCGCGTGCCCTTGCCTCGCTTCTCACAAGAATCCGCGGACGGATTTCCCGATCGAGCAACTGTTTGACAACCCGTGCACCGACATCGCCGGTAGCACCTGTAATTAGATAGGTCATTCGCTTTCTTCCTCCACGAAGGGCTTTTCAGAAAACCTGCCTTGCCCTTCATAGAAGAGACTACCTTCGGTCGAAGCAATGTCTACTCGCATTCGGCGTAGAGCCGCGAGGTCGATGGTTTCTTGATGAATTCGCCACTTGTTGAAGGAAAGCTCACATTTCGATATAGACTTGCAGTGATGACGAGAAGGGCACAGCAGAAGCCGACAGGACGACGAAAGCCGACTCAACTACGAGCGCAAACCACGGTGGCGGCGATGCTGGAGGCAGTCGTGAGACTGCTCAAACAGGGGGGCATTTCAGCGATCACCACAAACCGCATCGCGGAAAAAGCCGGAGTGAGCATCGGTTCCGTCTATCAGTACTTCCCGAACAAACAAGCAATCTTCATTGCTTTACATGAGCAGCACATTCGCGAAGTGGATCGTGTGATGCACGCGAAAATCGATGAGAATGCCGACGAGCCGCTCGATCGGCTCATTTCTTCGCTGATTGATGGCATGATCGAGATCCATGCCGCCGATCCCGCACTTTCGATTCTGCTCGATTCAGAAGTTCCCCACCGGGCAGATGGATCCCGGGAGTTCTCGGTCAGACTGCATGGGGAATTCCGAACGGCCCTCGCACCGCATGCAAGGGCGCTTGGCGGACAAACGAAACTGGACTTACGGGCCTTTCTGCTGGGAAACATGGTGGAAGCCCTTGGCCACGCTATTGCGTTGCGGCGCCCGACGGGGCTTTCCCTTCGCAATGCGAAAGTCGAAGCATCCCGGGCAATTCTGGCCGCATTGAAATGCTGATGTGCACGTTCGTCCTGGAGCCAGAAGCGGCGATCGCGCAGAACAGCGGGCTCTTAGGCCTTTCGAGAATCGTCGCTCAGGAGAGTTGCTCTTCAATTTCATAAATGGAGGCTGAACCGGCGATCTTGTGGCAGATAAACCCGCGAGACGCTATCAAGCATGTGCTTGACAATTTTCAATAAATAATCAACCATATGCTTGATAGAGAAAATCACTTCAGTTCGCTAAAGGCTGTTCAGAATGATCAACGAAATCAATGGATTCCATCATCTCGGGATCGTCAGCCGGGACATGGAGGCGGCCGTAAGCCGCTACGAGCGGCTAGGCTTTCGTTTCACGCCGCTCTCGGTCCCGAGAATTCCCCTGGGACCCGGCGCTGTTCCCGAACCCATCGGAGCGGGGAACCGCTGCGCAATTTTCAGGGATAGCTATTTGGAAATTCTGGCTGTAATCGATTCGGATCGGTGGAATTCGATAACCCCTGAACAACGTGGTCCGTTTGATCTCGATGAACCTCTTGGCCGCTATGAGGGCTTGCACGTGCTTCACCTGGGCACCGAGGATCTGGAGCGAGTTCGCGCGAGACTCATAAGAGATGGCCTCCATCCATCTGATATCCATGCTTTCCAGCGTCTCGTGGACACGCCCGATGGCCCCAGAATGATGAGGGCTCGGACCCTTTCATTTCCACGAGGCACCAACCCGGAGGCGCTTTTTCAGATTGCGCAACATGAAACGCCGGAACTGGTGCTGCAGCCACGCTATATGGAACACCCGAACGGCGCGATCTCGATCAAGGAAGTGATCGTTTGCGTGCACGAGCCAGATGAGGTTTCCAGAAGGTATGGAACGTACACGAATCGGCCCGTACAGCGGCTAGGCCATGCACGAGTTATAGAGTTCGGGCGGTCGCGAATCGTCGTTGTCCCTCCGGAGCATCTCGATCAAGTGCTACCGGGCCATTCGGCGCCTGTAGTTCCATTCCTGGCCGGCCTGACGCTCTCTTCCCCCCTCCACATCACTCGACGCATGCTCGAAGAGCGGGCGATTGCCTTCAAGATGCACGAGAACCGCATCCTGGTGCCGGCGAAAGACGGCTACGGCGCGGCTGTGCTTTTTGAGAATGCGGCCTCGGATTCATAAGCTAAGGTTCCAGGATGCATCAACGAGGAATGGCCAATGACTCAGGCAAGAAAAACAAAAACTACTGGATCGCGCCCGACAAGTTCGAAGAGAGTTGAACCGCGGACAAGGCTCCACGCTGATGTGAGAAGCAAGATGATTGTGGAATCTGCCTTCAGGTCTATTGCGAAAGACGGCTTTGAGGGATTGCGAACACGAGACATAGCCGCATTGGTCGGTATTAACAGCGCTACGTTACACCACCACTTTCCGACCAAGGATGATCTCATCGCAGCGGTCGCTATCCATCTTCAAAGCCACTTTCGTCTCGAAAAGACACCGGCAGTAGCAGGCGAGAGTGCAGCCGATGCGCTTGAGCGTCAATTTAAGGACGCCTTGTTTTACTACCAGCACCGGCCTGAGATGATTGCGGTGTATCGCGAATTTGTGAGCCGCGCGCCGCGCGATCGAATGATTCGAAAGCTGGTTCAACAATTGCATGATGGCTGGCGGCAAGACGTGGGCGAAATCCTCAAGAGAGGCCAACTGGATGGTTCATTTCGAGCAGACCTCAATCGAGATGCCACTGGCTCCCTCATCCTCAGCGTAGTGTGGGGACTGATAGCCCAGGTTTTCCAATCCGTGGATGATTTTGCGGCGGGGTTTCACGAACTCGCCAAGTGGATAAAAGCAGGCCAAGGGAGCGGGGGATGACACCGAAGCAAATACAGCCGAATTACGGCGTGGATGCGCCGGGCGTCATGCGAGCTTTCTTCCTCGCAGGATTTGCATTCCTCCTATTCGCCACTCTTGCCCCGCGAATCGTCCACATCGGTCCGGTCAGTATTCACGCGCGCAGTTTCTTCTGGCCCGCTGGTTTTCTCATCGGCGAAGGCTTGCTCTTCCTGCTTTATGTGGAATTTGGAAAATTTCGCCACCGCGATTTTATGCTCGGGATGCACCGATGGCGTGGCGACGAGAATGTGCTCGATGTGGGCTGCGGCCGCGGCTTGCTCATCGCAGGCGCAGCGAAACGAATCGCCGAGTTGAACGGCGGCGGGCGGGCAACTGGTATCGACATCTGGTCGAACACCGACATGGCGGGAAACTCAGTCGCCGCTACTGAACACAACCTTCAGCTAGAAGGGGTCGCACAGCTGTGTACGCTTGTGAGCATGCCGGCGCAGGAGATGCCATTTGCGGACGCTAGCTTCGATCTGGTCGTCTCGAATCTCTGCCTGCACAACATCTACGACCGCGGAACGCGGCGGCGCGCCGTGGAGCAGATCGCTCGGGTACTTAAACCGGGCGGAACCGCGATCCTTTCGGATTACAAGCTTACCGGCGAGTACGCGTTTCAACTCCGCGAGCTTGGATTTTCGGTAGAGAAGCGCCGCGGAAGCTTCCTCACCACTTTTCCTCCGCTCACAGTGATCATCGGGCGCAAGCCCCAGTAAAGGAATCGCTCCGCTGGGGAAGGGGGAATGCCACTGGGCTGCGAATCGTACGATCGAGTGGCAATTTCGACTACCATTAAGCTGGCGGTCACTCCCCGGATTAAGAACTCCGCTGCTTGTGGAGGTATTCGGTTGGCGTCACTCCGAGTGTCTGGCGGAAAGCCCGGATAAAGGCGCCCAGGCTCTCATAGCCGACCTCGAACGAGGTCTCCGTCACCGACCGTCCTTTCGCAAGGAGTTCGAGAGAACGCAACACCTGCATCTGCCGACGCCACTGCCCCGGGGTTAGCCCGGTTTCCTTCTGAAAGTTCCGGAAGAGGGAGCGCTCTGACAGGCCAGCCTTGCGCGCGAGCCCAACCAGCCCCTTGGAATTCCCAGAGGGATCCTCGGCCATACTCGCCGCCATGCGTTTCAGCGCCGGATCACGGGGGAGTGGCAGGTGCAGCGACGTCTGTGAAGCTGAACGAATCTCGTCGTGCAGAACATCTACCAGCCGTTGTTTCGCTCTACTCGCCTCTGGATTCGCTACCCACGTCATCATCCGCACGATGATCTCCTTCAACAGCGGAGACAATTCCAGAATGCGCGGCTCAAAAGGCAGGCTCGCTTCTTTGCGAGAATCCAGACGCACTATCCAGCCACTGATTTTCCCGCACGACCGCAGGGAATGTGCCAGGCCGCCGGGAATCCATATACAACGTCCTGGCGGGCACATCCAGGCACCCACTTCTGTCTCCAAGATTGCAAGCCCGCTGTCGAGACCGCACAACTGTGCCTCGGCATGGCTGTGAGCGGGCATTTGTCGAATTGCAGCACGCGGCAGTTCCCACGCGGCGATGCCCAACTTTTCCAGGACATTTGGCAGTCTCGGATCATTCTTTGGC
>DATKPM010000066.1:0-7104 GCA_035524135.1 Candidatus Acidiferrum sp.
GGCGAGCGTGAGAGTGAACAAGGGCGCGAAAATCAGCGCCTGGACGAAGTGGTTTCGGCTGGCGCGCTCGGCCACGTCGCGATATTTCGGCGCGATTTTCCATTTCAAAACGAGCAGGAGAATAATTACGCCGTAGACGAAGACGCCGAGGCGGCCCCAGAACGCAATTTGTCCCAGTAAGTGAGCCTTGCGGTAGAGATCAGGCGGAAGCGTGTACGCGGTGATTTTCGGCGGGGTCTCGGATGGGACCAAGACTGAATTGGGGGCTGTTGTAGGAGAGGGCGGAGCAGAGGATTGCCCGGCAGGCGCTGCTTGCTGAACGAGATGATGCGGCGCGGCGTGGAGCGGAAAGGCGAATAGGGCTGATGCGCCCATTATCATGCAGAAACAGGAAACAAGCAGGACGCGCGAATACTCTCTCATTCTGACCCCTTGTGGAAGCTTCGCGCCAAGCTTCGCCCCGGCAATTTGCGGGGATTATGTCCTCCCTTGAATCGAGATGCAAGCGGGAGGCGCGATGCGGAGCCTGGCGAGAAAAAGCGGACCTGCCTGGAGGGACAGGTTGCCTTTTTGGGCGCGAAAACGAGAGCGGGCGCCGGAGGATGGCGCCGCGGCGTTACCATGGAGTTGTAGGATTGCGGTCAAGGGGTGTCGGATGAAATTCGCACGCTGGGCAGGGGGAATCATCCTTTGCATGCCGCTCGCAGCCACTGCTGCGCCCGCTCCACAACAATCGCAATCGTCGCAGACCGCACAAGGGCAGGCGCAGTCCTCCTCTGTGGCCGACGCTGCGCGCGCGGCTCGCGAAACAAAGAAGGACCAGCAGAAGCCTCCTCGCGTTTGGACCAACGATAACATCCCCACGGCTCCCGGCACGTTGAATGTAGTCGGCGAATCTCCCTCTACTGGAAGCGATTCGGACCACCACGACAACAAGGAATCCAAAGAGGACAAAGCTGCCCTCGAAAACGACGTGGCAAGCGCGAAGGACAAGCTGCAGTCACTACAGACCGATCTTAATATCCTTCAGCGGACACGCGTTCTCGACAGCGATATGTACTACGGCAAGCCGGATTTTCAAAACGACACCGCAGGCGCACAGAAACTGAAGGACGAGCAGGCGGCCATCGACACAAAGCAGCAGGAAATCGAAGACGAACAGCAAAAGATTGCCGACCTGCAGAATCGGATCGCCGCCGCGGAGGCCGCCGCCAAATCCTCGGACTCGAACGCCAATTCTCCCGCTCCGGCGCCTGCCGCTCCCGCGAGCGACAACGGAAATTCCGGAAACAGCGGTGGATCGAGTTCAGATCAGTCCGCGTCAGGCCCAGCTCCCACCTCAAACTAGGCCGCGAGCCTGAGAAGTTTCGTGCGTGGACAACGTTGCAACTTGCCCCCAACGAATTGTGGTGTTTTCTCCTTGACATACTAGGCACTGCCGCGCAAAATCCCCCCTGTGAACGGCGCGTGAACCCCGCGTGAGCGCTCCATGACTCCGCGAACCGCGCCCGCCGCCGGCCCCATCTTTTCTCCTGCGAGGATCGATGCCTTCTCTCCCTGGTCGAACGGTGCAATGCCTCAATCCCGATTGTGGCGAGCGCGGGCGCTGGTTGCGCCTTCAGGATTCACCCCAGGAGCTCTGCTCCTCCTGCGGCGCACCTCTCCACAACGTTCCACCACCCCTGCCGATGCGTCTCCGTGCTCGGCCAAGAGCCATGAATAACTACCGGCCCCGGCTGATGGGCCGCGCACGCTGAAAAACTCAGGCGGAGCGGCATTTTCTTTCCGCTCCAATAAAAAGCTCCCTGCATCGTAGATCCGTGCGCCGATGACGCGGCTTCCCACGAGGCAAACAAAAAGGCCTGGAACGCGAAGAGCGTCCCGGGCCTTTTTCTTGTTTTAAAGCAGGCTGTCGTTCAGAAGTAAAGCTTCAACCCGAACTGAATAAGCCGAGGCCCTCTGTCTGAGATTACCTGCGAAAAGGTCGAGCTATAGTTGCCCTGTCCGTCTACCTTCAGGAATTGAACGTGGTTGAACGCGTTGAAAAACTCCGCCCGGAATTCGAGCGACTTGCTCTCGCTCCAAAGTTTTATGCTCTTGTCGATCGACATGTCCCAATTGTTGATGCCGGGCCCGAAAAGCGAATTGCGCCCCATGTTGCCGTATGTGAATTGCGGCACATTCAGGCAATCGAGGTTGGTTGCATTGAACCAGAAGTTGCCTGTTTCCGGCTCGTAGAAGCAGTTTCCGTTCGAGAGCGTCTGAGTCGCACGCGGATTCAGGCGCGTCACCGGCCCGAGGACGTTCGGGCGGTCCAAATAGTTGTCCTGACCGCTGGCGTTGTTGTTCGAATAAACGGTGAATGGTTGACCCGCCTGGAACGTGGCAATTGCAGTCACCTGCCAGCCTTTTACCAGTCTTCCGACGAGGCTTGTGTCGCTATGTCCCTGGGCGAAGGGCAAAATCCAAAGGCCGCTAAAGACGAACCGTTGCGGAGAATCGAAATCCGCAAGCCCGCGATCGTATTCGGGATCGTACGGGTCAGTATACGTGGACGAACGGGACCGAAACCCCGACGTGAGGTCAATCGTCTTTGACCAGGTGTAGGCTCCACGGAATGTGAATCCATGCGAGAACCGCTTATCCGCAGTGACCTGCAGTTGATGGCTATTCGAGAGGCCGTTGCTGAAATCGGTGTAAATAGATTGCGCGCCGGTCGGAAAGGCGTCCGGATCGGATTCCGGGCCGCTAAGGACTGGACCGCCAATGTAATCTACACAAGCAGCCAGTGGCCGCGCGCATTCCGGGTTGATATCTCCAAAATTCGCCAACTGCTGCTGCTCCACGGAAGTGACCGGGAAGTTCGTTTCGCCGCTGGAAATCAGCTTGCGCCCGAGGCTCCCAACATAGACGGCTTCAATCATCGTGTCCCGCGTCGCTTGCCACTGGAAGCCATAGTTGAAATTCTCGGAGTAGGGCGTCCGGAAGCGTGGGTAAACCACATAGGCATAGGGGACTTTCGGCAACTGAAACGTGCCGACCAGACCGCGCGATGCAAAGGGGAAGGGGTTCGTGGTGCTGTCTCCGAAAGAAAACAAGAAGGGATCAGAAACGGCATTGCCGGTATAGCCGGTATAACTGGTGTCACCTGTATAAATATTCGACACGGCGCCATAGGGAGGCTCGCCGCCGAACTGAAGATTGAGCGCGCCGTCTTCTATGTCATAAAAGATTCCGAATCCGCCGCGCATTACAAGCTTCGCATTGCCGAACATGTCCCAGGCAAAGCCAAACCGTGGAGCGAAATTGTTCTTGTCTGGGTATTCAAGCGCGCGATTCGGCACTCCGGGATCGCCCGGGTAGAGAATGTCGGGCGGAGCGTCCGGAAAGACCGTCGATTGCGTGCCGGGGAAATAGCCCAGGATGTTGTTGTGTGTGTCCCACTGGGGAATGTAGTACTCATACCTGAGTCCGACGTTCAAAGTGAGCCGCGGCAGAACCTTCCAAGTATCTTGGCCGTATCCTGCCCAGGATCCGGTGCGAAGGCCATAGACCGCGTTCGAGAACTGGTAGTAGTTATCCCAGAAGCCGCCGACGAAATCTGCGAGCGGATCCCCTGTGTAATTGATGCCATATCCATCGAAATCAAAACTGCCGTTGTTGTAAAAATCGTAGTTGTAGTTTTGACGGATGCGCGTGAAATCGATACCGAATTTCCATTCATGCTTGCCCACGGTCCACGTAAAGTCGTCCGAAAATTCAAATGTCGCACGGTGCAGTTTCGTCGGGCCTTGCGGCGAAGGACCCAAGTTGAAATCCGGAGTGTACAGAATCGGCGGCGCAGTGCCGCGCGGATCATCGGGGTTCACGTTGGCAAAGCCGAGGCTGGCGGGCGATGTCGTGGTCGTGGGGACCCCTTGCAGCGTGGCATAGCGGTTCGCGGCAAAGCGAAATTGGTTGAGTTTGCCGCCGGAGAAAGTATGCGTCCAGGTGAAGGAGCCTACCTGTGTGCGAACGGCGTCGGTAAACCCTGATCCATCCGGAACGTCTCCGCCAGTGGAAGCGCCGTTGATGATTTGGTACGGATAGTCGTCGCGCAGGTCGTCGATCAAGTAGGCAATGGAGAGTGTGTCGCGTGGGCCGACATTGTAGTCGAAATGGCTGATCCCTTGATCTTCGTCAATCGCCGCTGAAGGCGACGCGATGAAGTTGTTTGTCCCGGCAAGATTCGGAAGCGGGAGATAGGTGTTGATGTAGTTCAGCATAATCGGGTTGACAAGAGAGCCGTTCGGCCCCGGCCCGCCCTGTCCCGTCGTCGACAAATTGTTGAATGGAATGTTGTTTCCGTTGTACGGGTTCACGAGTTGCGTCCCGTTCGGATCGGCGCAATTCCCTCCCGTGTCGTAGGCGCCGCACAATTCTCCGAAATTACCTGTGCGTTCCGCGGGGCTCAGCACCGTCAAAAGAGGTGAGGTCTGCCCTTCGCGACGCCTCGTTCCTTGATATGCCACAAAGAAAAACGCCTTGTCCTTCTTGATCGGACCACCCAGCGTCCCGCCGAACACATTTCGTTTGAATGGTTGCTTCGGCCCGTCGGAGAGTCCAAGAAAATAATCCTGGGCGTTCAACGCGTCGTTGCGAATGAACTCAAATAGATCTCCGTGAAATTCATTCGTGCCGGATTTCGTAATCTGGTTGACGATTCCTCCGGATGTCCGGCCGTATTGCGCATCATAGTTGTTCGTCAGAATCTTGAATTCGTCGACGGCGTCAGGATTGGGATTCACCACGATGTTGTTGCCGAGAAAATCGGTGTTGTTCGCGCCGTCGAGCAGAAACGTCAGCGACTCCGAACGCTGGCCGCTCACCGAAAAAGGGTTTCCGGATCCGTCGTCGGGGTCCGGAGTAAAGACGCCTGCTTGCAGCAGGCCCAACTGGAGCGTGTCGCGATTCGCCAGCGGAAGAGCGTTAATCATTCTCTGGTCTTCCACTTTGCCCAGCACTGCGCCCGTCGTATCCACCTGTGGGGCGTTCGCCGTAACCTCGACCACCTCACTGGCCTGACCGACCTTTAGGGTGACGTCCGCGCGGCCGTTTTGGTTGAGTTCGAGCACGATTCCGGACTGTTCGAACGTCGTGAACCCGGATTTCTCAACTGTCAGCTTGTACGTCCCCACCTGGACGAGATCGAAAAGATAGCTGCCGTCGCTGCCGGACTTGGCCGTGCGCGAGATTCCTGTTCCGATGTTCGTCAGCGTGATTTTTGCCCCTGCAATCACCGCCCCCGACGGGTCGGTGACCGTGCCGCGCAAAGATGCTGTCGTCTGTGCCCAGACGCTGCTTCCAAACAGGAAAGCGACGGCGGCGAAAAGCGCGCAACATAGAAAAGTGCGGCTCCGTGACACACTCCACCTCCCGGCGGATAAAATTGACTTGGGTTCAATTCGCGCGAAGCCAGGAAACGCAGGAAAATAGCGAGTTGCTCGCCTGAAGATGAAGGATCGCTTCCTGCCTCAGCCCCCAAATCCCCCTTGGCTCATCCATATAGAACCGGGGCCAGCCGAAGTCAAGACACAATCGTTTATCGACCCCATTAGCGATTGGCGAACTAGTGACTTACAGTCAAAAAGGTGAGCGGCCGGTGGGGGTGCCGGCCGCTCGGGGCATGGGGGTTGATGGAGGTGCTAAGATTCGGGGCGCCGGTAAGGGCAGCGGCGTCGCCGCGCCCCACAACGCCTCGAACACATCTGGAGTATCGATTTCCTTTGCACCGAGCGCGATAGCCCACTCGGTCCAATTCGTTCCAGTACAAAGGTACCTGTCGCTTCTTCGCAACAGTTTCGCTCGCTCCGCTTTCTTGCTTCTTGGACGCTTCTCCTCTAGCTGGGCCCTCATTGAACCGCCCATCTCATGGTGATAGGCTCGCCTCAGGGGCGGCAGCGTCCGGTGCGCGAAGCCGGGCCGCAAAAAATCACCTCAGACAATGGGTTCAGCCGGGACACAACTCGACCGCCGAAGTCTTGCTCAGGAGCAAACACTGTCCTGCGTTCAGCAGCTCCTGAAAGAGCTGGACAGTGGCCGCGGCTTGGACGAACTTGCGGCCCGCGGCGTCAAAGCCCACTTGGAGCGTGACTTGGGGCTTGGCAGCCTCGAACGGGTTGAACTCATGCTCCGTCTCGGAGAGTTTCGCGGCGCGCGCCTTCCGGATCATGTGATGGCCGAAGCCGATACGATTGAGGACATCGTCAACGCTCTGCTCGACGAAAAATCCTTCAGCCCCGCCGCGGCCTCCGCAATATCGGAAGCCGGCCAAGGGACAGAGTCCGCTGCCGCTCCTGCTCGTCCCGATATTGACGAACAGGTCCGCCGCGCAGAGACGCTGATGGAAATCCTGCGGCTTCGCGGGCTCGGCGAGCCCAGCCGCGCGCATATTCATCTCTACGACGAAAACGACGCCGTCAGGAAAATCACTTTTGGTGAACTGTACAATCGTGCCGCCGCCGTCGCTGCCGACTTGCTCGACCGAGGACTCCAACCGAAGCAGACCGTGGCCATCATGCTGCCCACCGGCGCGGAGTTTTTCTACTCATTCGCTGGCGTTCTTCTCGCGGGTGGTATCCCCGTGCCGATCTACCCGCCGTTTCGCGCCGACCGCATCGCCGAATACGCCGCACGGCAATCCGCCATCCTAAAAAACGCCGAAGCGCAGTTTCTCATCACCTTCCGCCAGGCCGAAGGTCTCGCCAAACTTCTGCGGCCGCGCGTTCCTTCCCTTCGCGGAGTAATCGATGCGGCGCGACAATCTGGGCCATCCGCGCAACAAGCTCCAACGCCCAAGGGCTGGGGGCTTTCCGAGCATCTCACTCACCGCGGCAGGGGCGCCGATATTGCCTTCCTGCAATACACGTCGGGCTCGACCGGCGATCCCAAGGGCGTTACGCTGACTCATTCCAATCTTTTCGCCAACATTCGGTCCATCTCTTCCGGAGTAGGGGTCCGCTCCGACGATGTCTGCATCAGTTGGCTTCCGCTTTATCACGACATGGGGTTGATCGGCGCGTGGATGGTGCCACTCTACACCGGCATTCCGCTGGTGGTGATGTC
>DATKPM010000067.1:0-8895 GCA_035524135.1 Candidatus Acidiferrum sp.
AAGGCGCTGCCGGGAAGCAGGTGGTGGCGATCGGCCACCCCCATCGCCTCGGCATTTTTCTTTGCGACTTCGAGGACATTCTTCCAATCGGCGGCGTAGATGTGGGCGGCGGGGTTCAGTTTTGCGACCGAGATGCCGAAGAGACCGTGACTCGCCGCGATATCGAGAACTTTGCGGACCTCGCCGTCTTTGCGGAGTTCGGCAGCCATGATCTCCGCACCAAACTGCATGAGGGGCATCATGGCAACGGCAAATTTCACCCAGTCGGGATTTTCAGGCTCGAGCGTTCCTTCGCCGAGCGCGGTGCCTCCGCGGCGAACGGCCTCGGTGAGCCGCGCGTGCCCTTCGCGCACGCAGGGGTTGAGCAAAAATTCGATGGCGCTGCCCAGATATGCCTGTGAATTGCGGTTCAGGAATAAAGCCGAATCCGGCTCGAGAGCATACTGCGCCCCTTCTTTCGTGAGGAAGCCATGAACGGTCAAAAAATCGCAGAGAATGCGTATGCCGCGTTCGGAGGCTTGACAGCGCCGGGCGATGGCGGCGGGCGTGGTGCTGCCTTCGGCGATGGCCGTGAAGATTTCCAGTTCGATGGCAGCCTTGATCGCTTCCGTCTGCTCATAGGCGTTGATGGCATCGAAGAAGCGCTGGGGAGTGATCTGCTGTTGCGAGGCTGTGGTGGCCATGGGCGCCTCCTGCCGGTTACGGCCCAGGAAGTGTAGTCGATTGCGGGCTGCCAGGCGCCTTTTATTTCCTGGCACCGAGGCGAGTGAGAGAGACCTTGCGAAGGCAGGCGAACGCGGCGCGCTGGGCGAAGGATGCCGCACCGCTCGAAGAAAAAATGTGAGGCGATGGCCTGGAGCCGCGAAAATTATGCGGGCATGGGGCGCTCGTGGATGATCATCCAGGAGGTGCCGAATTTGTCGCGCAACATGGCGAAGCGATGGGCATAGAAGGTCTCCTGCATGGGCATGAAGATTTCCGCGCCGGGCGAGAGAATGCCGTAGAGGCGCTCGGCCTCTTCCGAAGTGGGGACGCCGAGAGACAGATAGACGCTGCGCATGGGCTGGAACTGGCCGGGAGGAACGTCGCTGGCCATGATTTCGGTGTCGCCGAGGGCCATGCGGGCGTGCAGGACGGCGTCCTTCATGTCGGGATGGGCGTTGCTCGCGGAGGGTTGCTGGGAGTAGTCAAACATCGAGGTGATTTTGCCGCCGAGATGATCGCAGTAAAATTGAAAAGCCTGTTTGCAATTGCCGCCGTAGTTCAGATAGGTGTGGACCTTCATCGCAGTCTTCCTTTCGAGAGGGTGAGGGCGGCGCGGGGTGGGATTCGTGCCGCGGAGGAAAGATAGGCAATTCACTTGTGATTTGCAAGTGAAATGTGTTATCAATCGCGAGGCAAACCAGCGTCCGGAGCAGGTGCAGCGGAGGGAACAAGAGGGAGGCGATATGGGAGCGCTTGAGAAAGGGCCGCGGATTACGCCGTTTCTGTGGTTTGACGCAAACGCCGAAGAGGCGGTGGATTTCTACCTAAGCATCTTCAAGAATTCGCGGAAGCTGGAGGAATTTCGCAGCGCGCACGACGATCCCCGCACACCCAAGGGAAAAGTGCTGACGATTTCATTCGAACTCGATGGGCAGAGATTTACGGCGCTCAACGGCGGGCCGTATTTCAAATTCAACGAGGCGGTTTCGTTTGTTGTGCGCTGCGACACGCAGCAGGAAGTGGATGAATATTGGTCGAAGCTCCTGGCGGGCGGGGTCGAGAGCCAGTGCGGATGGCTGAAGGACAAATTCGGGCTGTCGTGGCAAATCGTGCCGGCGCGGCTGCCGGAATTGATCAAACACCCGAAGGCGATGCAAGCCATGATGGGCATGAAGAAACTCGACATTGCGGAGCTCGAGCGCGCCGCAAAATCGTGATGATAGTTTTCCGGTGGGGTCTGTGCGGCCGCGAACGATGATGGCGCTTATTTCACGGGGAAGCAGTCGAGGTCGTTGGCGAAGGCGACGGGGCCGGAGTAGGTCTTCCTGATTTCCGCGAGCGTTTGATCTTCTTTGCCGAGCGTACGCAACATGCGGTGCGAGAGGACGAGACTCTTCACATGTGCCCGAGCGGCGATTTGGCCGATGACAGATGGAGGCATGTGGAGATTCCGCTCGACGCCGGTGACGCCTTCCGGGACAGCGTTGTGAGCGACGAGTAGGTCGGCGTTTGCGGCGAGGCGCGCGAGGCCGGGATCGTTGCCGTTCGTATCTCCACTGAAGACGATGGATTTTCCAGCAACATCAACACGCCAGGCAAGCGAAGGAAAGACGCCGTGAATGACGCGAACGGCGGAAGCGGTTAGGTCGCTGCTGCGAAATACTTCCTCAGGAGTTGAACCCGCCACGACGTTATGAGGCTGCATTTTATAGCTGCCTTGCTCGTCGGGCTCGAGCAATTCGCTGAGATAGCGATAGGCGCCGTGCTGCGCGCCAAAAAGATCCGAGACAAATTCCGTCGTCGAAGGCATGACGTCATTGCCGGGCGGGCCGTAGATGGGCAGCGGGCGCGTGCGGTCTTCAAACCAGGACGATTTGATGAGCGCGGCGAAATCGCCGCTGTGGTCGACGTGGAAGTGAGAGAACAAAATCACGTCGAGCATGGACATGGTAGCTCCGCTCTGGCCGAAGCGAAGAGCGCTGCCGCCTCCCGCGTCGACGAGGACGCGCGAACGGCCATCCTCCCAGACGAGATAGCTGCTGGAGGCGCGCTTGTCCTGCAATTCGGGCCCGCCGGAGCCAAGGACCTGGGCGGCGACGCCATGAGCGCCGCAGGTCTGCGCAATGGCCGGACAAAGATTCGCGGACGCGGCGAGGATGAGCGCTATGAAGAAGCAGCGGAGCAAGCCAAGCAAGGGGCCGGAAGCTCGCAAGAGATTCATTTGCCGATTCTCCCGCGTTGAGCTTATCGCAGCAGGCCGGTTTTCTCGACGGCAAAGCTCTCGGAATTCAGGCGAGGCGGTTGAGGCCGTTGAAGGCGGCAGTTTTGTAGCACTCGGCGAGGGTCGGGTAATTGAAAACCGTGTTGATGAAATAAGTGATTTTGCCTTTGAGCTTGAAGACGGCCTGGCCGATGTGGAGGAGCTCGGCGGCGTTTTCGCCGAAGATGTGTACGCCGAGGAGCTCGAGAGTTTCGCGGTGGAAGAGGATTTTCAGGCGGCCATCGACGTGGCCGGAGATTTGCCCGCGGGCGATTTCGCGGTAGTAGGCGACGCCGACTTCGTAGGGGACATCGGCATCGGTGAGTTGCTCTTCCGTCTTGCCAATAAAAGAAATCTGAGGAATGGTGTAGATGCCATAGGGATAGCTTTCGGGGTCGGTCTGCACCTGCAGGCCGAAGGCGCGGGCGGCGGCGATGCGTCCCTGCTCCATCGAGACGGAGGCGAGACTGGGGAAACCGATCACATCGCCGACGGCGAAGATGTGGGACTGCGTAGTGCGGAAATCGGCGTCGACCTTGATGCGGCCGCGGGCGTCTGCTTCGATGCCGGCGGCGGGGAGATCGAGGCGATCGACGTTGCCCTGGCGGCCGACGGCGTAGAGAAGCGCGTCGGCGATGATGCGTTTTTTACTGATGAGATTGGCGGCGACTTTTCCTTCCGGCAATTCCTCGACGCTATCGACTTCTTCATTGAGGCGCATGGTGGCGCGGTTGTCACGCATCTGGTAGCTGAGGGCCTCGACCATTTCGGTGTCGGCAAATTCGAGGAGGCGCGGGCGTTTTTCCACGATGATGACGCGCACGCCGAGGGGCGCGAACATCGAAGCGTACTCGACACCGATGACGCCGCCGCCGACGACAATGAGCGTGCGGGGAATGGAGGGCATGCTGAGGATCTGGTCGCTGTCGATGATGTTGCGGCCGTTGATCGGGACCTTGGGATTGGAGGCAGGCTTCGTGCCGGTGGCGATGACGATGTATTCGCCGTTGAGCTCGGCGAAGCCGACGCCGCTCTCGACGCGGATGTGATGCGAGTCCATGAACTTCGCCACGCCGTGAACGACTTCGACGCCATTGCGGCGGAGCTGGTCCTGCGTGACGCCCACTTCGTTTTCGATAACGCGCTGGACGCGGAACAGCAGATCGGTCATGGAGATTTTTTCCGAACCGTTGCGATTGGCGCCGTAGAAATTCTTGGAATAGAAGCCGGAGAGATGAAGGACGGCTTCGCGCATGGTCTTGCTGGGGATGGTGCCCGTATTGACGCAGACGCCGCCGACGGTGGTCTGGCGCTCGACGATGGCGACGCGCTTTCCGGCTTTGGCGCCCTGAATGGCGGCGCGCTGTCCGCCGGGCCCGGAGCCGATGACGATGAGGTCGTAGTTTTGCATGGAAGTTGCGCCTACTGCGCAAGGCAAAGTGATAACGCAGGCGTGTTACGGCTAGATGAATGAAGAAGGGTCGGGAGAGCGGTGCGCGGCGGCGCGAGCTTTCATTTTTGCGGCGACTTCCTCGCGGTTTTTGGGAGCGGCGTTGGTCTGCAGAGCTTGCAACAGACGCTCGGAGACTTGCGCGATTTCTTCCACGGCGCTCTCGAACGCGGGCTCATTGGCCTTTGACGGCTTGTGAAAGCCGCTGATCTTGCGGACGAACTGAAGCGAAGCGGCGCGAACTTCTTCGGACGTGACCGGAGGGTCGAAATTGTAAAGCGGTTTGATGCTGCGGCACATGGGAAAACTCTCCTTCGAGAGGGATGGGGCCCTTTTTAGCACTTTCGAGCACAGATGAGAAATTGTAATGAGCGAAGCGTTATTCCGTGTGCAGCGCCTGGACGACATCCACGCGGGAAGCGCGAAGCGCCGGGAGAGCCGAGGCGATGACGGCGGCCGTGAGGATGACAGCGGCCGCGGCAATCAAAGAAAGAGGGCCCGGCACTTTGATGTCTGCGACATACCTTCCGATGACGCCGGCGCAGGCGAGGCCAACCAAAACTCCGGTGAAAACGCCGATGAAAGCGATGACGACGCCTTCAGAGAGGACGTTGGCAAGAATGTCGCGGGGCTGAGCGCCGAGAGCAAGGCGAATGCCGAATTCGCGAATGCGCCCGCTGACCGAAAACGCAAGCACGCCGGCAACTCCTACAATGGATATGAGCAGCGCAACTGCGGCAAATCCGCCGAAGACGACGGCGTTCAAGCGGTCTGGAGTGAGAATTTCGGCGCGAACATCACCAAGGGTGGTGGCTTGCTCGACGGGCTGGTCGACGGACATATCGTGAACCATACGGGTAATGACGGGCACGAGCGAGTACGGATCGCCCTTGGCGCGGAGGAGAAGGCGGCCGCTCCAGCCTTCTTGATCCGACGGCTGGTAGATGGTCATGGTGGGCTTGGGAATGATGTTTTCGTCGTCGAAATCGGGAACGATGCCGACGATGCGGCGAGGATCGTAGCTGATGCCAATGAATTTCATGACGCCGTCGGTCCACCAGATGTGGCGATTGAGCGGGTCCTGGCCGGGGAATAGTTTCTGGGCGACGCTTTCGCTGATGATGACGACGCGTTCGGCGCCGTCGCGGTCGGTGTCGCGGAAATCGCGCCCTTCGATGACGGGAATGCCCAGGGTGCCGAAATACCCGGGAGAAATGGAGCGGAAATTGGCGCGCCAGTCGTCCTTGCCATTCTCGCGGGGAGCGCCTTCGGCGGCAAAAGAAAAGCTGATGCCCAGGCCGCGAGCATCGCGCCAGGGAACGCCGAAGGCCGTAGCGTCGTATTCGACGCCGGGAATTTCCGCAACGCGGTGGCGGACGTCGCGATAGAACTGCTGGACCTGTTCGGGAGTGTGGCCGTAGCTGACGACAGGAAGGTTGATGGCGAGGGCGCGTGCCGTATCGAATGGAGCCTGGGATTTTTCGAGTTCGAGAAGCGTCTTGATGAGCGCGCCAGCGCCGGCAAGCAGCAGGAACGAAGCGGTGATCTGCGTGACGGCGAAAACGCGGAGACGGCCGTTGCGACCACTGGTGATCCGGGAGCTGCTCGAAAGGCCGAGGCCCTGCGAGGCGTTCGAGGAAGGAAGGTGCGGGACGAACGCGAGGAACACGGCCGCGACGAGGGCGAGTGAAATGCCGATCCACACCATGCTCGAATCGAGCGTAAGGTCCTGCGCGCGGACGGAAAAACGCGCGGCGTAGCGCGAAAGAATGGAAACCATCGGCGTGGCAATGAGAAAGCCCAGGAGCGCGCCACTGCCGCACATGATGAGACTCTCCGCCAAGAGCGAGCGGCGGAGAGCGCCCGTGGTGGCTCCGAGAGCGGAACGAACCGCAAGCTCGGATTCGCGCCGGACGGTGCGCGCAAGAATCAGATTGGCAACGTTGGCGCAGGCGATCACGAAGAGCAGGCCCGAAGCGGCAAACAAAACCCAGAGGATCGTCCGCGCGCGAGAGTTGATCTGGTCGTGCAGGCGCGTGACGGTGATGGTGAAGTGGTCGGCGGGCTTATAGACGTCGGGATAGCTTGCAAGCATTCCGGCGTAGACGGTGTGGAGTTCGGAGCGGGCGGATTCCAGTGTGGCGCCGGGAACAAGGCGGGCAAAGACTTCCGTCATGCGATGCTCGCGCCCCTGCACCATGGTCGCTGAGAGATGATGCGGGCTGGTGACAATGTTGGCGATGAGCTGCGTTTCAACCGGGTAGGGAACGCACGGTTCGAGAACGCCGATGATGACGGCGGTGCGCGAGCCAGCAAAGCTGTCGAGGCGGATCGTCTTGCCGATGACGCTCGGATCGGATTGCATCGAACCTGTCCAGAACCGGTAGGTCAGTACCACGGCTCCGGCAGCCTCTGGACCGTCGTCGTTCGGACCCAAGAGGCGTCCGAGGACAGGCCGCAGACCCATGACGTTGAAATAATTGCCGTCCACAACGCCGCCGTGAATTTCACGCGGCTTGCCGAGGCCGATCACCGTGAAATCCATCTCGGAAAACGTGCCGAGCGCGGAGATGGTCTTCAGGTTTTTGCCGATGTCGTTGATTTCGGGAATGGAGAAGGTGGTGTTATCGTCACCAATGCCCGGAGCGCTTTCGCGAATGTAAAGGAGGCGGTCTTCGTCGCGGTTAGCCAGAGGCCGGAGCAGCACCCCGCGAATCACGCTGAAAATGGCGGCGTTCGCGCCGATCCCCAGAGCCAGAGTGACAGCCACCGTCAGCCACAATGCCCGGGCCCGTGATAACGATCGCATCGCAATTCTCAGATCATGAAGGAACCTCATGATTCACTCCTCAATCGGGAAAAGTTAACACCCTGCGCCCCGCTTACGACCTCAACTTAGCCTTCAATCTGATTGTCGAATGGACCGTGACAAAATCGACAGCCTCCGCTGAATTCTTTTCAAGCCGGGGCAAATCCCACCCAAGATTTGCCCCTCGTCGGCCGCTATCGCGACAAACTCCCGCAGAATCGCAAACCTCCGTCGCAAGCCGCCTTCCTTAATCTTTGTGATCTAACTTATTGAACTTATTAGACCTAACGAGCATTCGGAGCCGCTTGATGCATGCTAAATGTTCGTTAATGGGAACCGCATGTCGCGGATTCAGACAGCAGTCTGCAGTCAGGCCAACAGATTGGGCGGTAAATGGATTCGTCCCCCGGGCCGGCAGAGTTGAAATGGGAAGGACGCGAATAAGTGAAATTTCTAATTTTTTCACGGGTTATAAGACTGAATTATGCAGCAAACCCCCGCAGGAGTTGCTGCAAGCGCTTTTCGCCGCGCGGGAAGGAAGTTTGGTTCGAAGGCCGGGAAGAGTAGCTTGCGGAGCGGGCCGCTGCTACAATGCGGGGTCGTGGCAGACTGGCGTCAAATTCAAGCTCGTATCCGGAAGGCGAAGAACGCCACCGACCCGCTCGTAAAGCTGTCTGAACTGTATTTGCGGACGCGCGACGGGATGGTCGCCTGGGAACTCGCGACGATTTACGAAAAAAACGGGCAAACCGAGGAAGCCGTGAAGTGGTACAAGGCCGCATGGGAAAGATTTCGCAGATCTGATTGGAAGAAAAAGGCGGAAGAATCGCTGACAAGATTGGGAGAGGAAGTGCCGGCAACTGCGCAAGGAGCGTCGACCCCGGCAGCAGAAATGGCAGAGGAGCAGGAACATCGCGCCGAGGAATCCGCAGAAGAGCAGGAAGCCAACACAGACGAAGCGGTGGGACAAGAAGAGCTTGCGCCGCGCGCCGAAATGGCCGCAGCGGTGGCATCGCGACCCGCCGCCGGAGGAGCTTCAGAAGAAGGATTTCGCGGCAAGAGGCGCCGGGGACGACGCGGCGGGCGGGGTAGAAATCGCCGCGGAGAGGGTTCCGCGGCCAGCGAAGGAAGCAGAACCGCCGGATTGCCTCCGCGCGCTTTTGCTGGAGACAGTGAGAACGCAGCGGGGCGACGTCCAAGCCTGGTTACCAGCGAGAGGCCTTCGGAGAATCTGATGCCTCGCGAGCCGGTGCGACAGCCAGCGTCGATGGCTGCCGAGACGCCGATGCTGCCTTCGGAGCGCGCGGCGCACGGGCACAGAGATCCGGGACTGGCATCGCGGATGGCGCAACTAGAATCGATGCTGCGGCGGCTGGTGGGAAGCCCGCTGCATAGGCTGGACGACGTGGATGAAGCACCCGCAGGGCCGGGTGTGTTCCTGCTGTCGGATTCGGATCAGACGGGGTACTACTACGTCGAGGCTTGCCAGACGCTGCGAGTGGGATTGGGAAATCTGGTGCGCGGCGGGACACGCGGCAATCGAGGAAATATGCGCGGGGGCCGAAGCATCTCCGACGCGGATTTGAAAGCGAAGCTGGCCGAACATCTCGAGATTAACGAGTCCAAAGTGGCGCAGTATTTGAAGGACCACTGCGTGGTGCGGTGGATCCA
>DATKPM010000068.1:0-14259 GCA_035524135.1 Candidatus Acidiferrum sp.
GATCTCCGCGCGACTCACGTTTTGCTCTTCATGCAGCATTAGGTATTCAAGGAGGGAAAATTCCTTTGGAGTCAGCTCCACGCCCACGCCACTTCGGAACACCTTCCTCTCGACGCGGTTTAGTTCCAGGTCCGCCACACGTAGCACGGGGCTCTCTCCGCGAATTCCTCGCCGCAGCAGCGCCCGCACGCGCGCCGACAATTCGGAGAAAGCGAACGGCTTCATCACCAGGTCGTCCGCCCCCATATCCAGCGCCTGCACGCGGTCTTCCAGTCGTCCGCGGCTGGAAAGGATGAGGATCGGAAGCCCGCCTCCGCGCGAACGCACCTCCCGCAGCATGCTCAGACCGTCCATTGGAGCAAGGTTTAAGTCGAGAATCGCCAGGTCGTATTTTTGTCCGTCGACAAGGTTCTTCGCCTCTTCCGCATCCTGCGTCAAATCCACCAGATAGTTTTCGGCGTCGAATCCTTTTTGGAGAAACGTCCCCAACGCCGGGTCGTTTTCAGCCAGCAAAAGTCGCACGTGAACTCCAATGGAAGGGGGGAACTGCGAGAGGTTCCCAAGGGGAGCTACACGTTAATGAAGGTTTTCGAATCTGTCAAAACAAAAATTCGGCCTGGCTCACAAATGTTTCCGAAGAAGACAACACCAGGCACCTTACCAAAACGGCGTGATTCCATTTGAAACGTCCGGGGTGTAAAGCAGTCCCGAATCACGCACGACTTCTTTACGGATGCGTCATATTCTCCGGCCGCACCAGCTTGTCGAACTCCTCCGCGCTCAGATGCCCTAGTTTCAGCGCGGCCTCGCGCAGACTCAGATTCTCGTGATGCGCCTTGTGCGCGATCTCCGCCGCTTTGTCGTAGCCGATCTTCGGGCTCAGCGCCGTCACCAGCATCAGCGAGTTTTTCACACTCTCGGCGATTCGTTCCACGTTCAACTCCATCCCCTCTACGCAATACGCCACAAACGACTCGCAGGAATCCGTCAGCAGCCGCACCGAATTCAGAAAATTGAAAATAATCACCGGCTTGAACACATTCAGTTCGAAATTTCCCTGCGAGCCCGCAAATCCGATCGCCGCGTCGTTCCCGAACACCTGCACCGCCACCATCGTCATCGCCTCGCTCTGCGTCGGATTCACTTTTCCCGGCATGATCGACGATCCCGGCTCATTTTCCGGCAGCCGCAGCTCCCCCAATCCCGCTCGCGGCCCCGAAGCCAGCCAGCGAATATCGTTGGCAATCTTCATCAGCGAATCCGCCAGCGTCTTCAGGGCGCCACTCGCAAACACGATCTCGTCATGCGCTGAAAGCGCCGCGAACTTGTTCGGGTGCGAACGGAACGGCAGCCTCGTCAGGTCCGCGATTTTTTTCGCGGCGCGTTCTCCAAACTCAGGATGCGCGTTCAGCCCCGTTCCCACCGCCGTTCCGCCCAGCGCCAACTCATAAAGTCCTGGCAGCGCCTTCTTGAGCCGGTCCACATCGCGCTCCAGCAAACTCACCCATCCGGAGATCTCCTGCCCCACCGTCAGCGGTGTCGCGTCCATCAGATGCGTACGCCCAATCTTCACAACATCGGCAAACTCGCGCGCCTTCGCGCCCAGCGCGTCCCGTAGCCTTTCGACCGCCGGAATCAGCGCTTCCGCCACGCGCGTCGCCGCCGCGATGTGCATCGCCGTCGGAAATGTATCGTTCGACGATTGCGACATGTTCACGTCGTCGTTCGGATGGATCGGTTTCTTGCTGCCCATCACGCCGCCCGCGATTTCGATCGCCCGGTTCGAAATCACCTCGTTGGCGTTCATGTTCGTCTGTGTGCCGCTGCCCGTCTGCCAGATGCGCAGCGGAAAATCCTCGTCGAGCTTCCCCGCGATCACTTCGTCCGCCGCTTGCGTGATCAGCCGCGCCTTTTCTGCCGGCAGTTTTCCCAAGTCTTGGTTCACCAGCGCCGCCGCCTTCTTCAGAATCCCCAGCGCGCGAATCATCTCTCGCGGCATCCTGTCGTCGCCGATGTGAAAATGAATCAGCGACCTTGCCGTCTGCGCCCCGTAATAACGGTCTGCGGGAACTTCGATCTTCCCCATGCTGTCCGATTCGATCCGCATCGCTCGATTTGCTGCCACTGTCGCTTTCCCGTCCACCTTCAGCCCTCCCGACTCTCTTTTCCTTGCCGCCTTTTATCTAACTATCAGCATACTGCGGTTTCACCACCCTCGCAGCTCTCTTGTCCTTCCCGCCACTTCGCCTCTCTTCTCCGCTTATTTCAGGAACGTGCGGCCAACTGTACAATGCCTGTCCCACCGGACAGGACTTTCTTCACCTCCCTTCGCGTAAGATGGTTCGGGGCATCCTGGTAATTCCAAACGCCGGCAGCATGGGGTCGTTTGATGGGTTCGGTCCTTCACCGCCTGTTTTCCAAAGAAGCGCCCGCAGCCTCTTCCTCTGCGCCTGCAGGGGCAAATGTAGCCACGTCCGAATCCATCGAATCGCACGAACCTCTTCCTTCGACTTCGACTGAATCACAAGCTCCATCTTCCTCAGAACCCTCAGCTGAATTCTCCCTTTCGGGAAGTGGCAAGGAAACAAGTTCGCAACCCGATACGGCCTCCACCACGCACCTCGCGGGCACACCGCAACCGCCTGAAATTCCTCCTTCATCTTTCCCGCCGGGCTCTGAAACTCCTCTTTCCGCAACTCGCATGGTCAATCCTTCTTCTTTGAATCTCGTTGACTCGCCTCGCGTCGATCCCGATGAGTGGCGCCTTGAAGAAGCGCTCGCCGACCATCGCGAATGGCTCGAAACTCGCGGCCTTTCTGGGAAAAAGGCTGATTTCGCCGCCGTCAATCTCTCGGGCACAGACCTGATCAGTATCGATCTCCGCTACGCCGATTTGCAGGAATCGAATCTCCGGTCCGCGGATCTCCTCCTCGCCGACCTGCGTGGCGCCTGCTTGGCCCGTGCCCAACTTGACGAGGCCTGTCTCGTCGGCGCAAATCTCGAAGGCGCCAATCTCGAAAGCGCTTCGCTTTCCACCGCCCTGGGTCTTTTGCCTCGTCAGCTTGCCGGCGCCGATCTCTACAAAGCGGCTCTTCCTCCCAACGTTACCGAATTCTCCGCTCTTCCCGAATTTCTCAAGGCCGCGCAAATGGCCGCGCGCTACTTCACGTTTCTCGTCATCTACTCTCTTGCGTCCTGCCTTCTCATCTGGAAGACGCACGACGCACAGCTCCTCACCGATTCCGCCGTCATCCCGTTCTTCCACGCCACAACGGCTCTCCCCACTGCCCAGTTCTATCTGATCTCCCCCGCAGTTCTTCTCATTCTCTATCTCGTTTTCCATTTCTATCTGCAGCAGGTCTGGGAGAAAATCGTCGAGCTTCCCGCCGTCTTCCCCGACGGCCGCGAACTCGGCGAGTCCGGCCCGCGCGTGGTCCAGGCCCTCGCCCGCACTCATTTTTACTGGCTGAGCCCACAATCTCCATCCGTCCGCTTCATTGAAAAATGGGCCGTGCGCCTTGCCGCCTACTGGCTGGCGCCTTTTGTTTTGCTCCTCTATTGGGGGCGCTATCTCACGCTTCAGGAAATTCATGGCACGCTCCTTCACGCCGCCCTTGTCGTTGGAGCGGCAGGCGTAGCGCTTCACAGCACACAGCGCATCGGCCGCCGCGCCGAGCGCTGGGTCCTCCATCCTGTCCGTGAATTTCCCCTGCTCGCCCGTCTCCGCGCCACGCCTCTTACATACTCACTCAGCGCCCTCGGTGCGCTCCTTGTCTTTCTCTCCGTAGGCGTGATGATCGGTGTCCCTCATGATCTTGCCCGCGCCCCGCAGTATGGCGCCGCCAATTTTCGCCGCTGGGCTCCCAACATCCTATGGGTCGCCGGCGTCGATCCCTATGCGAACCTCACCGAAGCGTCTCTTTCCATCAAGCCTCCTGACTGGTCCGGCGACGATTCCCAGGTTTCGCGCGTCGAGGGCCCGCATCTGAATCAAGCGAATCTTCGCTATGCGGAAGCCTACGCTGCATTTCTTCCTGACGCTCATCTCTGGAATGCCAACCTCGAAGGCATCTATTTCTCGCTTGCCGATTTGCGCGACGCCGACCTGAGTAAGGCCGATCTGCGTTTTGCCAATCTCGATTCGGCGCGTCTCTCCGGCGCCAACCTTGATCACTCTTCTCTCGACCGCGTCAGCGCCGCGCGCGCCGACTTCCGCAACGCCAATCTTTCCTACGTCACTTTTTACGATGCCTCCCTCGTCGATGCCCTCTTCGATTCCGCCAGTCTTTATTCCGCGCGGCTCGCTGGAGCCTCGCTGATTCGCGCCCATCTCGAAAAGACCGATCTCCGCGACGCCGACCTCACCGCCGCCGATCTCTCTCATGCCGATCTCGCACAGGCCTATCTCTGGTCGGCAAAACTCGTGAACGCGAATCTCGCCGGAGCGAAACTCCAGTCGGCAATTTTTATTGACGCGGACTTGTCTGGCGCAGACCTGCGCGGCGCGGCTTTCCAGGGCACGGTTCTTAACGACGCGAATTTCGTTGGCGCTCTTCTCGATGGTGCCGATCTTCGCGGGGCCCTCGGCATTGGCCCAGCGCAAATCTGTTCCGCGAAATCCCGCAGCGGCGCGCTTCTCGACGACTGGCTCGCGGAATCCGTTGCCGCCAGATGCGGTGGCCCTCTGTCGCAGTCTGCCCCGCCCGCCGACGAATCCGCTGTTCCTTCCGCAAATTCCGTGTCGCCGGTGTTGGCTGCTCCCGCTGCACACTCGGTTGCCGCCGCCCCTCCGGCTTCGCCAATGCGTTCAGGCTCCGTCTCTCTCACTGCGCATTCTCAATCGCCCGCGCCGCACACGTCGAAATCCCCCGTTCCCGCCCCCACCCCTCCCGCAGAAGCCCGGAGACCTTAGCGGCATCCTTACTTTTCCTGCGCCTTCTCTTTCGGCGCGGCAAACCTCGCGTCGTCCACCGTCGCATTCGCTTGAATGCTCGCGAATTGATAGGTCCCTGTCCCGCTCAACTGCACGATGCGTATCGTTGCCGGCACTTTGATTCCTCCCGCTTCGCGAAAATCCCCATAGTCCACTTCCTTCGGCAGCGCCCCTAGCGGGCTGTCCGCCAGCGATGTCACCCGCACCAGCAGCCCCGTCTTCTCGTCGAAATACATTTGCTCCGGTGCGCCCGTCGCCGGCCATCCAGTCACGCGGTACGCATCCTGCCCATCGATTTTTTCGGTTCCGGCTGTCTGAAGCCGCTTGTAATAGCTCGCGATGTCCGCCCCCGGATAAATCGCCCCCCATCTCTTTTCTTGCACCAGGTCGTTCCCAGCCACTCCTTCCACATGATCTCCAAACCGAGCCCATCCCCCCGCCCCATCGAATCCGTGCGCCATCCCCCCGTGCGGCGTCACGATTGTCGTCACCGACAAATCCGGAGCCTTCCGCGCGATCTCCACCTGAGCTGCCACGCCTCGCCCCGCCATCGTGTATGTTCCCTTTTCCACTAGCGTCCCAACTCCCGCAATCGCCTTTTCTCCTCCAATCGCTTCCACGTACTTCGCCACAATCTCTTCCGCTTTCGGCAGATTCGCAGCAGTCGCTGTCGCGTTCTTCTCCCCTCCCGCGCCGCCTGTTCCCTCGCTTCCGCTTGCCTCCGCGATTTGCCCCGGCAGCATCGGCGTTGTGATCGGCTTCGTCGACCCGCGATGGCACGTGTAGCACGTCACAATGCGTTTGCCTCCGAACGAATTCTGATCGATCGCAAACATCATCTCCATCATCTTCCGCGCGATCTTCTTTTCTTTCTTGTCATCGCTCTCAAAATGCCTCTCGTCATGGCAAAAATCACAGCCTACTCCCAGCGACGTCGTGATGTACCGCATCGCCGGAATCAACTCGCTGGCCGGAATGTCTTTCAGCGCCTGCACGTTTTCGTAATAGTCCCCCGCCGTGCTTCCTGCCAGCGTCGCCTTCTGTGACCCTTGCTGCGCTGTCCCCGCTCCCGCCGGCGCGAGGAACAGAAATGCCACCGCCGCAGCTAACCCGGCCATTCCTAATGCCGTCAGGTTTCCTCCCGCCACGATGCCGTCTTCCGCGCGCCTATCCGTTGCCCCTCTCATCATCCTCCCCCATTCTTCGCAGACATTGCCTTCTCCTCTTGCTCGCCCGAAAGAATCCGCCTTCTCGCTCCCGAAATCAATCTGCGAGTCGTTTATGCCCCGCTCTCCCTCAATGGAGAAGTACAGTCTTTTAACTGTTCGAAAGTCGAGTCTTATGCCCTGTACTTTTTTCTCCTTGCTGCTTCATCGCTCCGTAATCTCCGTGTGCTAGTTTCGATCGAGTGATTCATGCCTCACAAAATCGCCGATCGCTTACCCTCCCGACCACAAAGGCACCCTTCTGCTCCTCATTATCCTTGTTCCAGCCGCTCGGCGGCCACCTGCCCTGCTTGCCCACACATAGAAAGGAACGATTGGAATGCCCTTCGGCGCTGCTTTTCTAATCGCAACTGGTCAGAATTAGAATTCCCCGTATCTTCCTCAAAACACAGTCTCGACCTGTTTTCTAATCGCAACTCTTTCCGTAACATTCGAGCCTCTGGCAGCCACCGCCTTCGTCGTTTAAGATGGTTCGCGCCCATTCGCGCTCCATTCACTCATCGAGGACTTCATGACACACGCCTGGCACGACCTCAGCCCCGGACCGAGGGTCCCGCACGAATTCGACGCAGTCATCGAAATTCCTCTGGGGGCGAACATCAAATACGAGCTCGACAAGCCAAGCGGCCTGATCCGCGTCGACCGCGTGCTTTATTCCGCCGTCTACTACCCAGCCAACTATGGATTCATCCCACAGTCCCTTGCCGAGGACCACGATCCCCTCGATGTCCTCGTCCTCTGCCAGGAAGCCGTTCCCCCGCTGACCATCCTCCATGCCCGCACCATCGGCCTCATGACCATGATCGATTCCGGCGACAAGGATCACAAAATCATCGCCGTCGCCACGGGCGATCCCGAATACAACGTCTATCACGAGGCCGGTGAACTCCCGCCCCACAAGCTCCTCACCGTCCGCCGCTTTTTCCAGGATTACAAGCAGCTCGAAGGGAAGATCGTCGAAGTCGACGAAATCGAGCCCGCCTCGGCTGCCTATCCCGTCATCGAACACTCCCTAGCCGCTTACGACATGCAGCGCCGCGCCGGCCACCACAAGAAGTAAAGCGTGTGACACAATCAGGCAAGCTACTGCGCGCTTGGAAAATCGCGCCAGGCGATTTCTCGCGTCGAGGAGAACTTTGTCATGCGCATTCTGCTCGCTTGTCTTCTTCTTCTGTCCGGCTCCCTCCTTCTCTCAACGCAAACTGCCTCGGGAGACTTGGGCGACGGAGCCACAATTTTGGCCCTCGAACATGCCTGGAATCAGGCCGAAGCGAAGGGAGATACTCGCACTCTCGACTCACTCCTCGCCGACTCTCTCCTCTATACCGACTGGGACGGCAGTTTCATGACCAAGCCGGAATTCCTCGCCTCCGTCAAGAAAAGCCCCATCCAGGGCATGACGCTCACAAACGATTCCGAGCAAGTGCAAATGTTTGGCGATTCAGCGGTCGTCGCCGGGGTTTATCACGAGAAAGGGAACGACAGGGGGCACGCCTACGCGAGGAACGGCCGCTTTACAGACACATGGGTCAAGGAGAACGGGGCCTGGGTCTGTGTTGCCAGCCAGTCGACCCTTCTGGCGGCAAAATAATCTCGGCGCAAGAGCCGCTCAAAAAGCTCCTGCGCCGTGAAATGCTCGTTACGCGTGAACTCCAAAGCGCCGCTGAATCACGCGTTCGCCGTCAGCCGCGGGATAAACAGATCGAAAAACTTCTGCGGCTCAACCGCTGTCGCCACCTTAGCATTCGCGTGGAACGACATGTCGGGCTCCGGCTCCGCCTTTCCTGCCAAAGCCATGGGCGCCGATCCGCGAACGGGCGCGCGGTTCCAGCACACCGTCATGCCCGCCGTAAACTCTCCTTCGGTTTCGATCTCCACATGATAGTCCGTGAACGTCAATATCGAGGGATCGATCAGGCTGGCCACCGTCAGCGGATCGTGCATCGCCACGTAGGTGATGTCGTTGCTGTGGCTCACGTGGTCGAGTGTCGCCTGCAGAATTTTCGCTGCTGCCTGGCTCACGGGATTTTGCACTGCGCGCAATTGCTGGATGTGCGACTCATTCACCAGCACTTTTTCCGTCACGTCGAGCCCCACCATCGTCAGCGGGATGCCGGCGTCAAACACGACGCGCGCCGCTTCGGGATCCACATACAGGTTGAACTCTGCCGCAGGAGTAATATTTCCATGTCCGATTCCTCCTCCCATAATCACGATCGCTGGAATCATCTTCGCGATTTCGGGGTCCGAACGGAGCACAGTGGCGACGTTTGTCAGCGGGCCGATTGCGACGATTGTGATCTCTCCCGGATTGTCGCGGACCAGCTTGCAGATCAGTTCCGTCGCCGTCTCCGGAACTGGCTTAACCTTTGGCTCGGGGAACTCCACGCCTCCGAGGCCGTTCGACCCGTGCACATACTTCGCTGTCACCAGCTCGCGCACCAGCGGGACGCTCGCCCCCGCAGCGACCGGGACATCCGGCCGCCCGGCAATCTCCACCAGCCGCAGTGCGTTCGGCAGTGTCATTGCCAACGGCACGTTGCCGGAGACAGGTGTGATTGCTTCCACTTTCAGCTCCGGCGAACGCAGCGCGAGGAAAATCGCCATCGCGTCGTCCACACCCGGGTCCGTGTCGATAATGATCCGCCGTGGCTTCGCCGCGTCGGGTCCGTTGGATGCGCTTCGGCGTGGACTTCCAGTTGCCATAGGCGCAATCCCTGCCACACCGCCGGCGATTGCCAATCCTGCGGACGTAGCCAGAAACTCGCGTCGCGTGCGCGTCATGCTTGCCTTGCCCGAATCTCTCTTCTCTGGTTTCATTTGGCCCCTGCTTCCCGTTGTAGGATTTCGCCGCCGAATGCCGGCTGCGCGGCATTTTACTCTCCGCCGGCGCGCCAGCTTCTACTCAATTCTTCCAGAGCGCAAGTCCCCCCGACGGCAATGGCATATAGGTCGCTAACGCTCGACCCGTTAAGAGAGCATATAATTGGAGACGGGAGGGTTGCCTTCGAATGTTCGCGAGGGACGCCCTTGGCAAATCTGCCGTCCAGGAGGCGCGTGTGGATGCGGTAGCAAGTTCGCAAATCGAAGAAAAGGCCGCACCGGTTGATTATCAAGTCTCTCCCGCCGAATACCGTCACTGGCGAGTCAGTTACGAAGGCCCGGTCGCGACGCTCAGGATGGACGTGAAAGAAGACGGAGGTCTCCGTCCCGGCTACAAACTGAAACTGAATTCTTACGACCTCGGAGTCGATATCGAGCTCCACGACGCACTCCAGCGCATCCGTTTCGAGCATCCCGAAATCCGCACCGTCGCTATCACCAGCGCCAAGAGCCGCATTTTCTGCTCCGGGGCAAACATCTATATGCTCGGTCTGTCATCTCACGCCTGGAAGGTGAATTTCTGTAAGTTCACCAATGAAACCCGCAATGGAATGGAGGACTCTAGCGCACATTCCGGCATCAAGTTTCTTGCGGCGCTGAATGGCACAACCGCCGGTGGCGGTTACGAACTGGCGCTCGCCTGCGACGAAATCATTCTCGTCGACGACCGCTCTTCCGCCGTCAGCTTGCCCGAAGTTCCGCTCCTCGGCGTTCTTCCCGGCACTGGAGGCCTCACGCGCCTGACCGACAAACGGAAAGTCCGCCGCGATCTCGCCGATATTTTCTGCACCAACGCAGATGGCGTCCGCGGCCAGCGCGCCAAAGATTGGCGATTAGTCGATGATGTCGTAAAGACGCAACAATTCCCCGACCATATCCAGAAACGTGCTGTCGAACTCGCCGCATCAAGCGACCGGCCGGCAAACGCAAAAGGAATTTCTCTCACGCCTCTGGTCCGCTCATCCAGCGATTCGGGCCTCCACTACAAATACGTCGATGTCGAGTTCAATCGCGACGCCCGCACCGCCACGTTCACCGTTCGCGGGCCGGAGGAAGTCGAGGCACGTACGGTCGACGAAGCGCTCGCTCTTGGCGCCAACTGGTGGCCTCTGCAAATGGCGCGCGAACTGGATGACGCCATCCTCGGCTTGCGAACCAACGAATTGGAGCTGGGGCTTTGGATTTTCAAAACCGCAGGAGATGCCCAGAAGGTTCTTGCTGTCGACGAATTCTTGGTCTCCCAGAGCAGTCATTGGTTCGTCCGCGAAGTGATCGGAATGTTGCGGCGGACGTTTTCCCGCCTTGATGTAACGTCTCGCTCGATCTTCGCTCTGATCGAGGAAAATTCCTGCTTCGTCGGAACCCTTTTCGAATTGGCGCTCGCTGCCGATCGCGCTTACATGTTCCGCTCGCAGGACTCGCTAAACCCTGCAGCGATTGCTCTCTCGAAAATGAATTTTGGCCCGCTTACCATGGTCAGCGGTCTTTCGCGCCTTTCCGCACGCTTTTATCAGGATGCGGAGCAGCTCTTCCGCGTCGAATCGCTGTCCGGCAAGCGGCTCAACGTTGAGGATGCCCTTGAAGCAGGCCTCGTCACCGACGCGCCGGACGAGCTCGATTGGGACGATGAACTCCGTCAAGCGATCGAATCGCGCGCCGCTCTTTCTCCCGATGCTCTGACGGGCATGGAAGCAAATCTTCGCTTTGGTTTGCCGGAAAAGATGCTCACGCGGATTTTCGGCAGGCTTTCGGCCTGGCAAAACTGGATTTTTGTTCGACCAAATGCAGTTGGACCGAGCGGGGCCCTTAAGGTCTACGGCACAGGCGCGCCGGTGAAATTTAATCGCGAAAGAGTC
The DNA here is from genome assembly GCA_035524135.1 of Candidatus Acidiferrum sp. Classification (GTDB taxonomy): domain Bacteria; phylum Acidobacteriota; class Terriglobia; order Acidiferrales; family UBA7541; genus Palsa-295. The sequence goes on from DATKPM010000068.1 coordinate 10,899, forward strand.
TGAGGCAAGATGCTCGATCCGTGCCGCGTGAGGAGGTCGTCATGATTGATTACACGGAGAAAATTCCGAACAACGTGGATTTGGGGCGTGACCGCGTCCTTCAGCGCGCCCTCGAACACTGGCAGCCCGCCTATTTGAACTGGTGGTACGACATGGGCCCTACCGAAAGCCATGCTTTCGAAGTCTACCTGCGCACCGCAATCAGCGTTGAGCCCAGCGGCTGGGCGCAATTCGGCTACGTGAAGATGCCGGAATATCGCTGGGGAATTTTTCTCCAGCCGCGCGACGGGGAACGCGCTGTAAATTTCGGCACGCACAAAGGCATCCCTGCGTGGCAGGACGTGCCGGGTGAATACCGCTCCATTCTTCGCCGTGTGATTGTTACGCAGGGCGATACCGAACCGGCTTCGGTGGAGCAACAGAAAATGCTGGGCCTCTGCTGCCCTTCTCTCTACGACCTGCGAAACATTTTTCAGGTGAACGTCGAGGAGGGGCGTCATTTATGGGCGATGGTTTATCTGCTCCATCGGTATTTCGGCCGCGACGGCCGCGAAGAAGCTGAAGCGCTTCTCGAACGACGCTCGGGCGACGCGGATAATCCCAGAATTCTCGGCGCGTTCAACGAACCCACTCCCGACTGGCTTTCCTTCTATATGTTCACGTTTTTCACCGACCGCGACGGAAAATTCCAGCTTACCGCCCTCGCCGAATCCGGATTCGACCCGCTCGCGCGCACCTGCCGCTTCATGCTCACCGAGGAAGCGCACCACATGTTCGTCGGCGAAACGGGCGTGACGCGCATCTTAAAGCGCACCTGCGAAGTGATGAAAGAGCACAAGGTGGAGGATCCTGCCTCGGTCCGAGCGCTTGGTGTGATCGATCTCCCCACGATCCAGCGTTATCTGAATTTCCACTTCAGTGTCACGATCGATCTGTTTGGCTCCGATTCCTCTTCGAATGCCGCCAGCTATTTCACAAGCGGCGTAAAAGGCCGCTACGAAGAGACGAAAATCGAGGACGATCATGTTTTGTCGGATGCGACCTATCCCGTTCTCGAAGTCGAAGGCAGCCGCATCATCTCGCGCGATGTTCCCGCTCTCACGGCTTTAAACGAGCGCCTTCGCGACGATTACATCCACGAAATTCAGGCCGGCGTCGATCGTTGGAACAAAGTCATAGAAGCGGCAGAAATTCCTTTTCGCCTGCGGCTGCCTCACAAGGGATTTCATCGCGCCATTGGGAATTTCGCCGGGCACTTCGTCAGCCCGGAGGGCGAAGTCCTGCGCGAGGAAACCTGGGAAAACCATCGCGACGAATGGATCGCCAATGCTGCGGATCATGCGTTCGTCGAATCGCTGATGACCAGCCGTGTGATTGAGCCAGGAAAATTTGCCAATTGGATTGCGCCGCCCATTCGCGGCATCAACGGTCAACCGCTGAACTTCGAGTATGTGCGCTTCAACTGATTTTGGCGGGAAAAGAAAAGCTTCCGGAGGTCGAAGCAATTGGCTTTTTTCTAGTTGAAGTTGTACCCAATTTCCCAGAGAAATTGGTGGTTGCCCTTGGTTACGTCGTAGTTGCCGATTTGGTAGGCGCTGTAAAGAGTCACTTTTGATGTGACTTTCACAATCAAGCCGGTATTGACGTAGCCCACGCTGGTTTTTCCCGTGTACCACTCCGAAGCAAAAGTCCACCGGCGGCTGATCGGCTGTTGAATCGAAAATTCCCCTCCGGCGCGGTTAGCCGGAGCAACAACATCACGCGTGTAGTCGTATCCGCCGAATGTGACCGTGGTTCCGCTCTTCCACGACTTCGCGAAGCTGGCATAGATATACGCCCCCGCGTCGTAGGTTCTCATCCGCACCGGAAAGAAGACGTCGCTCCCACAGTAGAAAGACCAACCGGACGAAACGTCGTCCCACGGGCGCCACTTGATGGTTGGAGAGAGCGACAACTGGCCGAAGTCCGGCACACTCGGTCCGTTGAAGTTCATTCCGACCTCGATGCCGCTTCCAATGCCAAGAACGACGCGTGGCGTGAACGTCGCCTCGAAAGTCACTGGCCGCAGGGTCCCGTCAAGCTCGCCGTACACTTTGCCCTTTGCGAGAATGTCTGCGCTCGGCTCGTCGAAAACAGTCTCTTGCGCGTAGGCGCGCAACATGGGGACAAACAGGAAGAGCAGAAGCAGCCAACGGAGATGGCCGATGCGTCGAGACGAAAGCACGGGCTACAGCGTAACGCGAGCCTCCTGGGTGGTCACTTAATTTTGCAGCGAACAGTTTCTATCGAGGATATGGCGCGCCCGGAGAGATTCGAACTCCCGACCTTTTGGTTCGTAGCCAAACGCTCTATCCAGCTGAGCTACGGGCGCCCCGGAGTGCGAGTGCGGTCCAAATAGAATACGATACGCGCCAAGATTCTTCAACCGCGCCGTCTGACGCTGCCAAGCCTTCGCATCGCCCGTTGCGGGCGCGAACCGATCTCAGATCGAATAAGTGCGACGCATTCGATGCGATCGCATGAGAGCACGGGCGCTTGAAGGAAAGGCGAAGCACGCACTTGAACCGGGAGATTGTTCACGCGCTTGTCATGAATCCGTAACATGCGCTCGGTAGCTTGGCGCACTGAATTTCCCACCTCGTGAGGTGATGAATGGCTACGGCTGCGAGAGCGCTCGAAAAAGTAACGCCAGAAGACGGCCACAAATCGGCGCTTGATAAGAAGATGGCGTCCGGGCCAGGCCGGATCGGAATGCTCATCGCCGTGTGTGCGATGGTAATCGGAGTATTTTACGCGGCTGCACACCTTCTTTCCGATTTGCACGACGTGCACCCGACGAGCTACATGCCGTTTATCCTGCTGGGCATCGCGCTCTTGACGGCGCTGGCCTTCGAGTTCGTGAACGGATTTCACGATACGGCAAACGCGGTGGCAACAGTCATCTACACACACACGCTTGAGCCGCACGTCGCGGTGGTTTGGTCGGGCATGTGGAACTTCCTCGGCGTGATGATTTCATCGGGCGCGGTAGCGTTCACGATCGTGTCGCTCCTCCCGGTGGAGCTAATTCTGCAGGTCGGCGGGCGCGCGGGCTTCGCGATGGTATTCGCGCTGCTGGTCGCCGCGATCATCTGGAACATCGGCACGTGGTGGTTCGGATTGCCCGCGTCGAGCTCGCACACACTGATTGGGTCAGTCATCGGAGTAGGCCTCGCGAACCAGTTCATGGCTGTGAAGAGCGGCACGAGCGGCGTCGACTGGGGTCAGGCAACGAACATCGGAAAGTCGCTGATTCTTTCGCCGATCGTTGGTTTCGTATTCGCGGCGCTGCTTTTCATCGTGTGCAAAAAACTGATCCCCA
>DATKPM010000069.1:0-3931 GCA_035524135.1 Candidatus Acidiferrum sp.
CGACCCGTCCGGACTGGTCCGTCACTGTCGTGCCGGTGGGCGGAGGATCGGAAGGATTTGATGTAACGCCGGACCGAAGCCAGATGTGGGTGGCGAACGCCGATGACGGGACCGTTTCGATTGTCGATGTCGCCGCAAAGAAAGTGATTCAAACGATTCCGGATTCGGTGAAGCACGCCAACCGCTTGAAATTCACGCGCGATGGAAAATACGCGCTGATTTCCGATTTGCAAGGGAATGATTTGACGGTGATGGATGTCGCAACACGCAAAGTGCTGCGGAAAATTCCGCTCGGCAGCTCCTCCGAAGGAATTTTGATTGCGCCGGACGCCAAGCGCGCGTTCGTCGCTCTCGGGCCGGGAAATGCGGTCGCCGTGATTGACCTCGCCACGTGGACCGTCAGCGGAAAAATTCAGACCGGCCGCGGCCCCGACGGCATGGCCTGGGCCGAACGAAAGTAGCGCGTGGGATTTTTTAGTTCCGTATTCGCCGGCGCGTTTTTCAAATCGAAACCGTGGCTATGTGGCTGGCCGCGACCCGGCAATGAGGATATCCACGAGTCTCCTGGCGCTTTGCTCCCAATCGGGTCCGGCGGCGACGTTCGAAACGCCGACAAGAGCGCTCAGTAAATCCATGGGATCGAGGTCTTTCCGCACGTCGCCGCTCTTGATCGCGCGCTTCACGAGCGCGTGAAGCGCCTCGTGGATCTGGGCGTGAGAAGCTTCGAAGACTTTTTTTGGGTCGCCCAGAAGCGCATTTAGAGCGGGCGCGATGAGCTTCTTCGCCGCGATGGCATCCACAAACAACAGCAGCCAAGCCCGCAAAGCTTCGACGGGAGGCATCGTGGCAGCAAGTTTCTGCTCCGTCGCGGCCAGCCTTTCCATCTCCGTGCGGTAAACCGCCTTTAGAAGCTCTTCGCGCGTCGGAAAGTGGCGATAGAGCGTTCCCGGGCCAACACCGGCCTGCCTGGCAATGTCGTCCAAGCTGGTATCCGCTCCCCCACGGGTAAACGCTCCCTTGGCAACTTCCAAAATGCGTTCGCGATTGCGCTGGGCATCGGAGCGGGGCTTTCGAGCAGGCGGTTTGGAACGCTTCGATGGCATCGTTAAGAAAATCGAAAAAACTTGCATCCGGAGACAGTCTCCGGTAATCTACTGATACGGAGACACTCTCCACTTTAGTCGAAATAGCGGCGAGATGTCAACAGTGGCGGCTCGAATCGTACGATGGGAAGAGCGACTTAAGGAGGATTTCATATGCGAGTTTTTGTGACAGGAGCCACAGGATTCATTGGTTCAGCCGTTGTGAAGGAGCTGATCGGAGCGGGACACAAGGTGCTGGGGCTGGCGCGCTCGGAGGAAGGCGCCAAGTCGCTGGCTGCGGCAGGGGCCGACGTACAGCGCGGGTCGCTCGAAGATTTGGAGAGCTTGCGGAGAGGAGCGGCCGCGTCCGACGGGGTGATCCACACAGCGTTCGTGCACGACTGGTCGAACTTCGCGGCTTCGTGCGAAAAGGACAAGCGGGCGATCGAGCTTCTTGGCTCTGTGCTGGAGGGCTCCGAACGGCCGCTGCTCGTCAGTTCGGGGCTTGCGACAGTGGCGGAAGGGCGGCCTGCTACGGAGAAAGATGATCCTCGCCCTCCGATTCCCGCGCTTCCCCGCGTGTCGGAATTGACAGGGGCGGCGTTCGCGAAAGGCGGCGTACGCGTGTCAACCGTCCGCCTTCCGCAAGTTCACGACACACGGAAGCAGGGACTGGTCACCTACCTAATTGCGCTGGCCCGCGAGAAGGGCGTATCGGCGTATGTCGGCGAGGGACTCAACCGCTGGGCGGCGGCCCACGTCCTTGATACAGCACGCCTCTATCGGCTGGCGCTGGAGAAGCAGGAAACAGGAGCGAGGTATCACGCGGTGGGCGAAGAGGGAGTGCCTTTGCGGGAGATTGCTGAAGCCATCGGCCGGGGACTGAACGTGCCGGTCGTGTCGAAATCTCCCGAGGAGGCAGCAGCCCATTTCGGATGGCTGGGGATATTCGCTGGTCGCGATCTCACTGGCTCAAGCGCAGAGACTCAGAAACGGCTGGGGTGGAGCCCGACTGGTCCGGGACTGATTACCGACCTCACCAACATGAACTATTCCGTCGCTGAGCGCGCGGCAGAAGCGCTTTCTCGGCGCTAACCCGCGGCGGCGTTCGCAGGCATCGAACCCAATCGAAGCATCGAGAGGAGAAGAGCAGAAATGGTTACGACTTTTGGAGCAACATCGACAACAGAAGAAGTTTTGGAAGGAATCAACCTGCACGGCAAACGGATTCTCGTCACCGGCGTTTCGGCAGGGATTGGTGTAGAGACGGCACGCGCTTTTGCAGCGCACGGCGCGCAGGTGGTGGGTGCGGTGCGGGATTTGAGAAAGGCGGAAGTGGCGACCACGCAGGCTCGCAAAGACGCCGAGGCCGGCGGCGGAAGTTTCGGGCTAGCCGAACTCGGGCTTGCGAATCTCAAGAGCGTGCGGGCGTGCGCGGACCGCTTGCTGGCGAAGGGCGAGCCGTTCGATGTGATCGTCGCCAACGCGGGAGTGATGGCCACTCCCTTTGGCCATACGACGGACGGATTTGAAACGCAGTTCGGTACGAATCACCTGGGGCATTTTGTGCTGGTGAATCGTCTAGCGCCTCTCCTTCGCCCCGGCGGGAGATTCATCAGCCTCAGTTCTGGCGGCCATCGCATCTCCGACGTGGACCTCAACGATCCCAATTTCGAAAAGACTCCGTATGATCCCTTCGTGGCCTACGGCCGATCGAAGACGGCGAACATTCTTTTCGCAGTTGCCTTCGATCGCAGACACAAGCATCGTGGCGTGCGCGCGGCGGCGGTCCACCCGGGCGTGATTCAGACCGAGCTGGGCCGATACATGAGCGCCGCCCAACTGCAAGCTCTGCTTGACCGGACCAACAAGGAGCTTGCGGCCCAGGGCAAGGGCCCCTTCCAGTGGAAGACTCTTTCGCAAGGCGCGGCGACTTCGGTGTGGGCGGCAGTGGTTGCGCCAGCGGAGGAAATCGGCGGCCTTTATTGTGCGAACTGCCAAGTTGGCCATGTCGTGTCCGAAGACGAGGTAATCACCCCAGTCGGAGAAGGAGTGCGTGCTTACGCTCTCAACGCGGAAAACGCTGAGGCGCTGTGGAAAAAGAGCGAGGAACTTGTCGGGGAATATTTTGGCGACTACTCCGCCTAGTCTTTAAGAGAAAAAGGAGCACCTATGGCAAGCAATGGAACAGAAACAATGACAGGCAAGATTGCGATCATCACCGGCGGAAGCCGGGGGCTTGGACGGACGACGGCCGTCAATCTTGCACGGCGCGGCGTGGATGTCATCTTCACCTATCAATCGAATCGCGCGCAGGCCGACTCGCTCGTACGCGAAATCGAAGCGCTGGGGAGGAAGGCGGCGGCGTTTCAGCTCGAGGCCGGCGACACGCGATCTTTCGACAAGTTTGTGGACGGCGTGCGCAAGACGCTCAAGAGCTGGGGCGTGGGCTGTTTTGACTTTCTCGTGAACAACGCGGGCAATTCTCTGCACGCCGCTTTCATGGAGACAACCGAAGAGCAATTCGATTCGATCGTTAACGTTCATTTCAAGGGAGTGTACTTCCTGACGCAGAAGCTGCTGCCGTTGATGAACGACGGCGGGCGCATCGTGAACATTTCTTCGGGACTGGCGCGATTTGCCCTTCCGGGGAGCTCCGCTTACGGAGCTTCAAAGGGAGCCGTGGAAGTTCTGGCGAGGTATCTCGCGAAAGAACTGGGGCCCCGCCGAATCACCGTCAACGTGATTGCGCCGGGTGCGATCGAAACTGACTTCAGCGGCGGGATGGTGCGAGACAATCCGGAAATCAACAAGCGCGTGGCGGAGATGACCGCACTTGGACGAGTGGG
>DATKPM010000070.1:0-91035 GCA_035524135.1 Candidatus Acidiferrum sp.
TGTTCGGCGCGGCGGGATTCGGACTGGGCCTCTGGAAGGTTCTGCAAAGGCTTTCGCAAATGGAGAAGAGCGATGGCAGCGGAAGCTGACGCCTATTATGCCGCTGCCGAGCGGCGCATTGAAATTCTTACGCCCGTCATCGGAGCGGTGGGCGCGCTGGTGGCGGCATTCGTCTGGGGGCATCGCCATGGCGAGGCGGTCGCCGCGGGCGCGGTCATTTCCTGGCTCAATTTTCGGTGGATGAAGCAAGGGGTGAACGCGCTGGGTTCGCTGGCGACGCCCCAGGAAGGCGCGGAAAAGATCCGCGTTCCCAAGACCACCTACATCAAATTCATGGGTCGCTACGCTTTGCTGGTCCTCGGAGCCTATGTTATCCTGCATTACTTCGGTTTGCCGGCCTTAAGCCTTTTGGCCGGATTCCTGGCGGTTGCCGTGGCTGTCTTGGCAGAGATGATCGGCCTGCTGTTCCGGTCCGTGCCAGAGCCGCGCGCGGGCTCGTAAAGGGGCGGGAATGGAACATCCGATGTGGGTGGCGGTGATCGTGAACCGGCTGTTCGGCAAGGCTGCATTGGCCTTGCTCGCCTATCTGCACATTGACCCCGCGAATCACGACTACCCGATTCCCACCCACATCTGTATGGAAATTTTTGTATTTGCCATCGCCGTCATCTTTTTCCTCTGGCTGCGCGCGCGCATTTCCATCGATAAGCCCGGTGCCACGCAGCAGACGATGGAATTGCTCCTGCACAACCCGATGGGCGTCGGCGTTACCGACTTGCTCGAAGAGAGCATCGGCCACAATAGCGAAAAATATCTGCCCATGATCGGCGCCATCGGCATTTGGGTCCTGCTGTGCAATCTGGTCAGCGTCTTCCCGACGCTTGAATCGCCCACCGCTCAGGTTTCCGTTCCCTTCGGCTGTGCTGTCGTCGTGTTTCTCTACTACAACTGGACCGGCATCGTGAAAAACGGGCCGCTCGGACACGGAAAGCATTTCCTGGGCCCGCTGCCCGCGCTGGCGCCTCTGATGCTTCCGATTGAAGCTGTTAGCCACTCCGCCCGGTTGTTGTCCCTGACGGTTCGTCTCTGGGTGAATATGCTGGTCAGCGAGCTGTTGTACGGGATATTCCTCGGATTGCTTCTGGAGTTTTCTTTCTTTCTCGGGAAGGTCAATGTGGCCGGAAACGTGGCGTACGCCCTCCCGCTCATTGTGCCGGTTCTGTTCATTTTTCTTCATATCTTTGTGGCGATCCTGCAGGCGTTCGTATTCACGATTTTGCCCATAATCTACGTCGCGGGATCGGTCGTCGACGAGCACTAATCGCGGACTTTTCGGGCATTATCCCGCTCCAGCGTGAGACCTCGAGCCTCCCAAGGCGCGCAGGTAACCACCTCCTGGCGGACCATTCATAACGAGGAGACACACATGAAGAGACTCGGGCTGTTTTTGCTGGCGGTCATCGCCATCAGCCTTTTCGCCCCGGCCGCCTTTGCGGCTCAGGGCGGGGAAGCGGCTGGCGGCACGAACTGGATTGCCATTACTGCGGGCTTCAGCATGGCGATTGCTTCGGCAGGCTGCGGCATCGCGCAGGGAATCGCCACGGCAGGCGCTTGCGAAGCTCTGGCGCGCAATCCGGGGGCGACAGCGGCAATCCGCTTCGCGCTGATTCTGGCGCTCGTCCTGATCGAATCCATGGCGCTGTATACGTTTGCCACGATGTTCATCCGCGTCAAGTAAGACTGCGAAATCGCAATTCAGGCCCGGAGCGTCTGCTGAATGCAGATGTTCCGGGCCTTTTCTTTTGCGCGCGCTCCCATGAAAAGTCCAGTTCTAGAACTGTCCCTTTTCTGTACGTTCGCTCAATTCTTTTGGCCTTTCCATTCTGTTACCCTCGCGTCGAGGAACGTGCACCATGCGCAACGCGCTCGCAGTGGCAATCGAAGCCGCGAAAGACAGTCGCCCCGCGAGACGCGAAATGCGCGCCTGCCAAACGCGGATTTTCACGTCCCAAGTCCGCCGCAGTCACCTCGAAACACCCTCTGCGCCGGGTATTTCTAATCGCGGGTCAGGGCGATTAGAAATCGCTGTAACTTACAGAAAATACAGGATTGGTGCTGATTCTAATCGCGAGCAGACCGCCAGGTTCGCGCCTGCGCAATTCAGCGCCACGCCGGCGCAAAAAGGCGCTCGCTCAACGCGGATTTTCAAAGGATTTGTCTCGATGAGGGAGCAGGCTAGCGCGAGAGCAGGGAATGCGCGGCGGCCTGAGCCAAATCCAAGACGCGCGCGGGAAGAACGCCCAGATAAATCGTGCCAATGGCGGCGATGGCCAGGCCGAAGGTCAGCGTGGGCGCGACACGCGTGGGCGTGTAGTCCTTCGACGGCTCCCAGAAATACATCGCCACGATCACGCGCAGATAGTAGTAAGCGCCGATCACGCTGTTTATTGCCGCAATCACCACCAGCCACACGAGGCGTGCATCCAGCGCCGCCCGAAACGCAAAGAACTTCCCGAAGAATCCCCCCGTTGCCGGCAGCCCCAGCAGCGAGAAAAGGAACAGCGCGAAACACGCCGAAAGCACCGGCTGGCGTACCGCCAGGCCGGCGTAGTCCTGAATATCCAGATAGCGCTCGTCGAGCTGGCCAAGATGCGTGAGCACCAAAAACGCGCCGACTTTCATCAGTACGTAGGCTGCGAGATAAAACAGTACAGCAGCCACGCCGATTTCCGTCCCCGCCGCAAACGCCACCAGAATGTATCCGGCATGAGCGATCGAGGAGTAGGCCAGCATGCGCTTCACGTTGGTCTGCACGAGCGCGGCAAAATTTCCAATGCACATCGTCAGCACGGCGGAAATCCAAACAGCCCAGAACCAGAACGAGCTGGCCGAGTTGAACGAAACGTAAAAAATGCGCAACATCAGCGCAAACGTCGCCGCCTTCGGACCCGCAGCCAGCAGCGCGGTCACGGGCGTCGGGGAGCCTTCATACACGTCCGGCGCATAAACCTGGAAGGGTGCGATGACTACTTTGAATCCCAGGCCGACGAAGATCAGTCCCAACCCAAGCATAGCCAGCGCGGGCGTGTGTCCTTGCTTTCCGACGGCGCTCCACACCGCCTCATGGACGGCGTCGATGCGCGTCGTCCCCGTGCCGCCATACACCATGGCGATGCCGTAGAGAAAAAACGCCGTCGCGAACGAGCCCAGCAGAAAATACTTCAGCGAAGCTTCATTCGATTGCGGCGCGCGCTTGCGGAATCCGGCGAGGATGTAGCTCGAAATCGAACTCATCTCCAGGCCGAGGAAAGCCATCACCATCTCGTTCGCACCCGCCAATATCCCCATTCCCACGGCGGCGAAAAGCACCAGCGCGTAATATTCTCCGCGCTGCAAACCTTCCATTTCGAGGTAGTCGATCGAGCCGAGGATCGCGAGACCAACGGCGACCAGCACCACCACGTGAACGAAAATGCTGAACCCGTCAACACGAATCAGCCCGCTGTAGGCCGTCGAGACTCCGGACTCGTGGGAAAGGTGGTGCACGGCGGCAAGCGCAACGAGGGTGCCCAGAAAGGCGGTCCAGCCCAGCCACCGCTGTTTTGCCGCTGGCGTGAACGCATCCGCCACCATGATGACGATGCCGAAGACGCACAGCACAATCTCCGGGCTCAGCAGATAGAGATTGCGGAGCTGCTCGGCGAGGAAAGGCGTCACGGCCGCGCTCCCTTCGTCACTTCAGGAGCGATTGCAACCGCGGCCACGGGAGCGGCGCTATGAATCGCGCCGGCTGTTGCAGCACGTGGCGGCGCGGGAGCGATCACGGGCCGGCGCAACGCGTCCTGGTAGCCATTGAAGCGCTGCACCACGGCATCCGCAGAAACCTGCATCCGGCGCGTGAAGTACGGAGAAGTGACGCCCATCAGGATGATCACCACGGCCATAGTCGCAAGAATCAGCTTCTCGCGAGGCGATGCGTCGGGGAGCGTCTTGTTCTTTTCCACCGTCACTTCGCCGAGCGCCACTCGCTGATAGGACCAAAGCAAGTAAATGGCGGACAGAATCGCGGCTGTCGCGGCCCACGTCGCCCACACGTGGTGCGCCTGATAAGTCCCGACCAAAATGATGAACTCGCCGATAAATCCATTGAGCGGCGGCAGGGCCAGCGAAGACAGGCAGATGAACAAGAAATAAGACATCAGGATGGGCATGGGCGTCGCGAGGCCACCGTATTCCTTGATCTCATAGGTGTGGCGGCGGTCGTAGAGCATGCCAACGGCAAGGAAGAGCGCGCCGGTGGAGACGCCGTGATTGAGCATCTGGTAGACGGCACCTTCGATCGATACGGTGCTGAAAGCGAAGAGTCCCAGGACAACGAGTCCGAGGTGGCTGACGGACGTGTACGCGACCAGGCGCTTGAGATCGGTCTGCACGGCGGCGACGAGCGCGCCATAAACAATGCCGATGATGGCCAGCACGGCGATCAAGGGGGCCATGCGCGAAGCCGCGTGCGGAAACAGCGGCAGGCAGAAGCGCAGGATGCCATACGTGCCGAGCTTCAGCATCACGCCCGCCAGAATCACGGAGCCTGCGGTGGGCGCTTCCGTGTGCGCATCAGGCAGCCAGGTGTGCAGCGGGAAGAGAGGCACCTTGATGGCAAACGCCACGAAAAACGCGCCGAACAGCAACAGCTCGGTCTGCGGCGGCAATATCGTGTGCGTCAGATACTCCTGAATCCGCACCAAGTCGAAGGTCCCCGTCAGTCCATAGAGCCAGACAATCGCGACGAGCATCAGGATCGACCCGAACATCGTGTACAAGATGAATTTCAGCGCCGCGTAGATCCGGCGTCCGTGGCCCCAGACGCCGATCAGGAAATACATCGGAATCAGCGTCAATTCCCAGAAGACGAAGAAGAGGAAGAGATCGAGCGAGAGGAAGACGCCGATCATCGCCGTCTCGATCACCAGCAGGCAGATGAAGAATTCCTTCACGCGCTCGTGAATCGAAGTCCACGAGCACAGGACCGAGATCGGCGTGAGGAACGTGGTGAGCAGTACGAGGAACAGGCTGATGCCATCGACGCCGAGGTGATAGTGAATGCCTACGCTCGGAATCCAGTCGTGGAATTCCTGGAACTGGTAGCCTCCGGCCGTTGCCGAAAATACAGGAAGCAGAAACAGAGAAATGACGAACTCGATCAGCGATACGGCGAGCGCGATGCGCCGGATCCAGATGTGATCCTCGCCGCGCAGAATCAGCAGCGCCGGCACTCCCAGCAGCGGGAAGAATGTGACGATCGTGAGCAGATGAGAGGATGGCATCGTTCGCTAGCGCACCTTCCACCAGAGTCCAAGCAGCAACGCCGTGAAACCCGCAGCGCCCACCAGCACCCACGTCGCATAGCTGCGAGTGCTGCCCGATTGGATTTCGCGCACTTCGCCGCCCGCCTGCCGGGCCAGGTGCGCGGCTCCGTTCACCGTGCCGTCAATCAGCCCGACGTCGATGGTCTGCCAGAACACGTGCGTCGAAATCCAAAGAAGCGGACGGATGATGACGGCGAGATAGATTTCGTCGACGTAATACTTATTGAGCAAGAGCAAGTACAGGCCGTGCAGGCTCGCAGCCAGCCGCTTCGGCGCTTCCGTATTCTTGATGTAGAACCACCAGGCAACCAGCAGGCCGAGAATGCCCAGAATCACCGGAATACCAGTGAGCGCGTGCAGCAGTTGCATGCCGCCGCTTTCACCGGCTTCCGCAGCCGTTTCCGTCCCTGCTGCCGCCGGAGCGTATTGCGTGAAGACCGGATGAAGGAATTTCTCGAAGTAATCCGTTCCGCCGGCGAAATGCGGCGCCGCCACCCAGCCGCCGAAGATCGAAAGGAAGGCCAGAATCATCAGCGGAATCGTCATGTTCTTCGGCGATTCGTGGACATGCACTTTGTGCTCGTCGAACCTCTCCTTGCCGAAGAACGTGAGGAAAATCAGGCGGAACATGTAAAACGAAGTGAGCGCCGCGCCGGCAACGCCCAGAAGCCACAGCGCCGTATTTGCGTGCGGGCCGGACTGCGCCGCCTCGAGAATTTCGTCCTTGCTGAAGAACCCGGCAAAACCCGGAATCCCGGCGATGGCCAGCGTGGCGATCAGCATCGTCCAGTAGGTGATCGGAATGTGCCTGCGCAGGCCGCCCATCTGGCGCATGTCCTGCTCGCCGCCCATCGCGTGAATCACGCTTCCGGCCGCGAGGAAGAGCAGGCCCTTGAAAAAGGCGTGCGTCATCAAGTGGAACACGCCGGCAGCGTAGGCTCCCACGCCGCAGCCGAGAAACATGTATCCGAGCTGCGAGACGGTGGAATAGGCGAGAACTTTTTTGATGTCCGTTTGCACCAGTCCGATCGTGGCGGAGTAGAACGCCGTGAGCGCTCCGATGAGCGCTACGACAAACATGGCCTCCGGCGCGCGGGAGAACACCGGGTTCATGCGCGCGACCATATAGACGCCCGCAGTGACCATCGTGGCGGCGTGAATCAAGGCGCTGACGGGAGTGGGGCCTTCCATCGCGTCCGGCAGCCAGACGTAGATGGGAATTTGCGCGGATTTGCCGACGGCGCCGGCAAAGAGCAAGAGACCGATCAGCGTCAGTGTGGACTCGGCGAACGAGCCCTGCTGCAACTGCGTGAAGATACCCTTGTACTCGACCGTGTTGAATGTCCAGAAGGTGAGGAAAATGCCCAGCATGAAACCGAAATCGCCGATGCGCGTGGTGATGAACGCCTTCTTGCCCGCGTCGGTGGCGGATTTCTTCAGGAACCAGAAGCCGATCAGCAGGTAGCTGCACAAGCCCACGCCTTCCCAGCCGACGAACATTACGATTAGATTCGAACCCAGGACCAGCGTGAGCATGAAGAAGACGAACAGGTTGAGATAGGAGAAGAATCGGTAGTAGCCACCCTCGTGCGCCATGTAGCCAACGGAATAGATGTGCACGAGCAGGCCGACGCCCGTGACGACCAGCAGCATGACAACCGTGAGCTGGTCGATTTGCAGCGAGAAGTCGACGCGGAACGGGCCGGCCGCGATCCAGGAGAAATAGTCGCGCACGAAGGGAATCTGCGACGGCGTGAGCTGCGAAAACTCGCGAACCGCTTCGAGAACGGACAGAAAAGAAAGCGCGACTGAGCCGATGCCCACCGAGTTGACGGCAGACTTCGGCCAGTTCTTCCCGAGCAGGCCGTTGACGGCCGCTCCGAGCAGGGGCAGAGCCAGAATGATCCAGAGCGAGTCGAGTATGAACATTTACAGTTTCAGCCGGTTGACGCGTTCAATGTTGAGCGACTGGCGGTCTTGCACGAGCGTGATGACGATGGCCAGGCCCACGGCCGCTTCCGCCGCGGCGACCACGATGACAAAAAAGACGAAAACCATCCCGTCGAGTTGCCCCCACGCGCGACCAAACGCCACAAAAGCCAGATTCACGGCGTTGAGCATCAGCTCAATGGACATGAAAATCGTGATGATGTTGCGTTTGAAAACGAAAGCCAGCACGCCCAACCCGAACAGGATCGCGCTCAGCACCAGAAAGTAAGAGACGGGAATCACGCCTTGTCTTCCTTCCGTGCCAGAACCAACGCGCCGAGAATGGCGATCAGAATCAAAATCGAAGTCACTTCAAACGGCAACAGATATGAGGTGAAGAGCAGCTTCGACAGGTCCGCCGTCGTCGAAGGCGTCACATACGACTCACCGGGAGCGTACCCCGCCACCGCGCCCACCGCCGCGCGCGCCATCCAGTGCGCGATCCAGAACAGAAAAATCACCGCCAGAGGAATGCCGGCGTATTTCGCCATGCGGCTCCAGTCCGTGCGCTCTTCCTGCCCGGCATTGAGCAGCATGATGACGAAGACGAACAGCACCATCACCGCGCCCGCGTACACGATGATCTGCACGGCGGCGATGAATTCCGCGCCGAGGAGAACGTAGACGAGCGCCAGAGAAACCATGACGACGATTAGGGCGAGAGCGCTGTGAATCGGCTCCCGGGCAGAGATCAGCAAAATCGCGCCGACAACGGCGATAAACGCGAAAACAAAAAATAGGAGCAGAGGGAGGCTCATCCGTGCGCCCCCAGCCAGGGAAACACAATCACCAGGGCCGTCACAACCAGGTTCGCCAGCGATACAGGAAGCAGCAGCTTCCAGCCGAACGACATCAGTTGGTCGTAACGAAAACGCGGCAGCGTGCCGCGAATCCAGACGTACAGGAAAATGAATACGAACACTTTGGAGACAAACCAGAACGGCCCTTGAATCACCGGGGCGACCGCCGGATGGAGGCAGATGACGCCGCCGCCGAGAAGAAGCAATGTGACAACGGCAAACTGCAAGCGCGCAATGCCACGCAGCACGACGAAAGTATCAAACGCCGTGTAGATGCCGGTCAGCAGGAGCAATGCTCCCGGCAAATAGTTCTGCCAGGTCCAGGTGCCGGGGAAAGGAGAGAGCCAGCCGCCGAAAAACAGGATCGTGGCCAGGCAGGAAACCGTAATCATGTTGGCGTATTCAGCCATAAAAAACATGGCGAACTTGAAGCTGGAATACTCGGTGTGGAATCCGGCGACGAGTTCGGTCTCCCCTTCCGGAAGATCAAAGGGAATGCGGTTGGTCTCGGCGATAGCCGCAATGAGGTAGCACAGAAAGCCAACTACCTGCGTTATGCCGCCATGACGGACGCCGAATACGTTCCAATGCCAGATAGCGCCGGATTGCGCCTGGATGATGCCATTGAAACTAAATGTGCCGGCCATCAAAACGACGCCGACCACAGACAGAGTGAGTGAAACTTCGTAGCTGATCATCTGCGCGGAGCTGCGCAGGCTGCCGAGCAGAGGATATTTGCTGTTGGAGGACCAGCCGGCGAGAGCGATCCCGTAGACACCCATGGAGGTGATGGCAAAAAGAAAGAGCAGCCCGACGCCGAGATTCGAGACGATGAACACGGGCTGGCCGAGAACCTGAATCGAGGGAGGCCCGAAGGGAATCAGAGCGATGGCCGTGAGCGCCAGCGCCAGGGCGAGCATAGGTGCGAGCGTAAAGATGAGCCTGTCGGAAGCAGGGGGCGTCAGGTCTTCCTTAAAGAAAAATTTCAAGCCGTCCGCAAGCGGCTGCAGCAGCCCGTGAGCGCCCACGTAATACGGGCCCCAGCGCGACTGGATGTGCGCGACGACTTTCCGTTCGAACCAGGTCAGGTACGCCAGGGCCGTCATGACCACGAACAGCAGGACGGCAATTTTGACTAGCGATACCACCAGGACTGGATGCTGGGTGATGAACTCCACGGTCGTTCTTTGGCCTCGCTCGTCGAATTGAGTTTGGAACAGTAACGGCCCAGCGTGCCACTGGTAAAGAGAAAATCATTGGACGAAAACACCGAACCGGCTGGAGGTTCATAGGACGGCTCGACGGCCTTGCAAGAAGCGGAAGAAATCTCCGCGCCACCCGCCAGAAGAGAGGCGAAAGAAAGCGCGTAGCCGGGAACATTCTGACGAATTTCATCGAAGGCCGCTTCGGGAGTGCGCAAACGGATGGGCGAACCGAGGCCCAACATGGAAAGCTGATGAGACAAAATGCGGATCAAATCGAAATCGCTGCGCGGACCTTGCGGATCAACGGAGCGATGCGTCATTTGCACTTCGCCGGCCGTGTTGGTGAGCGTGCCGTCTTTCTCGTAGGTGGAAGCGGCGGGAAGGACGATATCAGCCTGCTTCGCCGTTTCAGTGAGGAACAGGTCCTGTACGACAAGCAAATCGAGTCCTGCGATGCGGCTGGACTGGGCGACGCCGAAAGTCTTCACGGGATTCGCGCCGACGACGTAAAGCGCCTTCAGCTTGCCGGAGACGGCCGCTTCCATCATTTCGCGGGCCGTCATGCCGGGAACGGAAGAGATTTCCGCGCCCCAGAGCTTCGAAAAGCGCTCGCGCTCGAAGCCATCTTGGAGTCGTGCGTAGCCCGGCAAACGGTCGGGAAGCACGCCGAAATCGGAAGCGCCGCGGGAGTTCGCGTAGTCACCGAGAGCCATGAATTTCGTCTTGCCCTGGAAGCGAGCGGCGAAGGAAACGAGGTCGCGAATTGCAGAGCCTTGAATGTCCGAGCCGAAAAGAACGACGACGGCGGATTCGGCTTCGAGAGCGGCCTTAAGCCGAACGAGCGATTCGGTGGTCTTTGCGTCGAATTGGCCTTGTTCGGACGCCAGCCAGCGGAGAGCGGCGCGTTCCGCGCCAGACTGGACCTCGAAGACGATTTTCGCGTGGCGATGAATTTTGCTCGGGCGGCTATCGAGCGCGTAGAGCCGCGTAGCGTGATGGTGGAAACCCGTGCGAATCTGCCAGGCGACAAAGGGATTCTGCTGCGTGACGTCGTTGGCGATGAGGAAGACGGCGGGAGCGGAGTAAACATCTTTCATCGTTGCGGCCGAATCTTTCCAGTTCGGGCCGAGAACGGACGCCAGGCCAACATAATCGGCCGAGCGGTGATGATCGAGATGGTTGGTGCCGAGAGTGGCGCGCGCAAAACGGTTGAGCAGATAATTTTCTTCGTTGGTGGTGTGGTTCGAACCGATGACACCGATGGAGGAGCCGCCATTGGCGTCATGGACCTGCTTGAATCGGCGCGCGACTTCCTCGATGGCGTTTTCCCAACTGGCCGGCTCGAGCGAGCCATTACGGCGGACAAGCGGCTGGCGAACACGTTCAGGATGTGTGGTGAAATCGAAGCCGAAGCGGCCTTTGCCGCAAAGGAATTCTTCGTTAATGCCGGAGTGGTCGCGATTGTTGGCGCGGAGGATTTCGTTATTGCGAACACTGAGAGTGGTCTTGCAGCCGTTCGAGCAGTGCGCGCAGGGATTGCCTACATATTGCATTTCCCAGGGGCGCGTCTGATAGCGGTAGGTGCCACTCGTGAGTGCGCCGACCGGGCAAACGTCGATGCACATGCCGCACTCTTCGCAGGCGAGAGAGCCGGGCTCATTGGGAATGATGACGGAATGAACGCCGCGGGCGCCGACGCCGAGAGCCTTGACGTCCATGCCCTCGTCGCAAACGCGAACGCAGCGGAAGCAGAGAATGCACCGAGGCGCATCGTAGAAAACAAGCGGCGACCATTTTTCTTCGGGATAGTGCAGCTTTTCCTCATTGAAACGGCTGTGGTCGAGGCCGTAGCGGAAGGTCATGTCCTGCAATTCGCACTCGCCGCCTTTGTCGCACACGGGGCAATCGAGCGGGTGATTCGAGAGCAGGAATTCGATCATGTTCTTGCGGGCGCTGTGAACCTGTTCGGTGTTGGTCTTGACGACCATGCCCTCGGTGGCGACGAGGGTGCAGGCGGTCTGGAGCTTGGGCATTTTTTCGACTTCAACCAGACACATGCGGCAGGCAGCTACAGACGAGGGTGTGACGCCCGGGTAATAGCAGAACGAAGGCACCTCGATGCCCTGGCGCTTGGCGGCTTCGATGACCAAAGTGCCGGGGGCGGTGGTGACAGGTTGCCCATCGAGCGTAAACGTAATCTGCTTCTGGTCAGCCATGTTTCCCCTGAAGCGATGCAAGCTTCAACAGCGAACGCGAGAGTATCCAGTCAAGAAGCAGCGGCCGAAAAAGCCGGGCGCCGCAAACGACGATTACAGTCCGACGGCCAAAGCATCCGCGGGCTTGTAAGCGCACTTCCCACGGAGGTGATCTTCAAATTCGTGCCGCCATTTTTGCACGATGCTGATGGTCGGCATAGCGGCGGCATCGCCGAGCGGGCAGAACGTCCGCCCCAGCATATTTTGCGACAGCTCGCCAATCAAGGAAATGTCTTCCTCGCGCCCCGCCCCATCATGGAAGCGGTCGAGCATTTTTCGCAGCCAAGTGGTGCCTTCGCGGCAAGGAATGCACCAGCCGCAGGATTCATGCGCGTAGAACTTCATGATGCGGCGTGCAAAATCGACCATGCAAGTATCTTCATCAAGAATGACCGTGCCGCCGGAGCCGAGCATGGAGCCGATCTTGGCGACCGAATCATAGTCGAGGGCGACATCAATTTCGTCTGCGGTAAGAAGCGGGCAGGAACTGCCGCCAGGAACCACGGCCTTGAGCTTCTTGCCGTTGCGCATGCCGCCGGCAACATCTTCAATCAGGCGGCGCAGGGGAAAACCGAGCGGCAATTCGTAGATGCCGGGACGGTTCACATGGCCGGAAATCGAATAGAGCCGCGTGCCGCCGTTTTTCGGCGTGCCGAGCCCTGCGTACCACTCGCCGCCGCCGCGGATGATGGCGGGGACACTGCTGAGCGTTTCGGCATTGTTAATGATCGTTGGGCAGCCGTAGAGGCCGACGACGGCAGGGAAGGGAGGCTTGATGCGCGGATAGCCTCGCTTACCCTCAAGCGATTCCATAAGCGCCGATTCTTCACCGCATTCGTAGGCGCCTGCGCCGGTGTGGGTGCAAAGGTCGAAATCGAAGCCGGAACCGAGAATGTTCTTGCCAAGGAAGCCCTTGGTGTAGGCTTCGGCGATCGCAACATCCATGATGTCGATGATGTAGCGATATTCACCGCGAATATAGGCATAACCTTGATTCGAGCCGATGGCGCGTCCTGCAATGACCATGCCCTCGATCAACTGGTGCGGATCCATTTCCATCAGCGGGCGATCTTTGGATGTGCCGGGTTCGGATTCGTCGCAATTGGCGAGGACATATTTCGGCTTCGGATTGTCCTTGGGAACGAAACTCCACTTCATGCCCGTGGAGAAGCCTGCGCCGCCGCGTCCGCGGAGATTCGACTTTTTCACTTCGTCGATAATCTGTGCGGGCGTCATTTGCTTCAGGGCTTTTTCGAGCGCCTGATAACCTTCGTTCTGAATGTAGACATCAATTTTGTGAGAATTGGGAATCCCAAAGCGCTTAGCGATGACGCGAACTTCGGCCGGATGCGGCTCGTGCAGCGAGCCGGAGATGACGGGAACAGGCTTGGGGCGTTTGCCTTCCTGAAGCTGTTCGAGGATGACGTCGACCTTGTCGGCGTCGAGATTTTCATAGAAATCGTAATTCACCTGCACGGCGGGCGCGCCGGTACAGGCGCCGATACATTCGACTTCTTCGAGCGAAAACGTTCCCGTGGGTGAGACTTCTTTGTGCCCGATGCCGAGACGCTTCTGGACGTGCGCGTAGAGTTCATTGCCGCCGCGCAACATGCAGGAAATGTTGGTACAGACCTGAATGTGGTGCTTGCCGGCAGGCTTGCGGTGAAGCATCGAGTAATAAGCGAGCGTCTCAGTGACTTCGGTGATGTTGAGGTCGAGACGGCGGGCAATTTCCTCGAGAAGCTCGTCGCTGAGGTAACCGAACTGATCCTGGCCGTACATCATCATGGGAATCAGCGCGGAACGCTTGACGGGGTAGCGGCCGACGAGGTCGGTGAACTTTGCTTCGAGAGCTGGGGGCAGTTGCATGGTCAGTTTGGTCCCGGGCCGCTTAGCGGTCTACCTCTCCCAAAACAATATCAGTTGTGCCGATACAGGCGACCACGTCGGCGATCAAGCGACCCACGGCAAGTTTGGGCAGCGATTGCAAATTGATGAACGAAGGCGTGCGGAACTTGGCGCGATAGGGTTTTGGCGAGCCGTCGCTGGCGATAAAGACGCCGAGTTCACCGCGAGGCGATTCGATGGCGTGATAGACCTCGCCAGGCGGAGGGGCAAAACCCTCGGTAAAGATCTTGAAGTGGTAGATGAGACCTTCAATGGAGGTCTTCATCTCCTCGCGCGAGGGAGGGATGATGCCGGGTACGTCGGCGCGGAACGGGCCTGTTGACGGAATCTTCGGCATTGCCTGCTTCACGATTTTCAGGCTTTCGCGCATCTCAGCGACGCGAACTTGATAGCGCGCGTAGCAGTCGCCCGCCGTCTGCGTTTTGATTTCGAAATCGAATTCCTCGTAGCTGGAATACGGGAACATCTTGCGAACGTCATACGCGACGCCGCTGGCGCGAAGCAAAGGCCCACTGAGGCCCAGCGCAATGGCATCTGTGGCGCTGACGTAACCAACTCCCTTGGTGCGCGCCTGCCAAATACGGTTTGCAGTGAGCAGCTCTTCATATTCGTCGATGTGCGCGGGGAGCGTGTCGAGAATGCGCTGGACGCGGTCGAGCCAGTCCGGTGGAGGCTCAAGAGCCAGACCGCCGATGCGGAAGTAGCTAGTCATCATGCGCTGGCCGGAGAGGTATTCGAAAATCTTGAGGATTTCCTCGCGCTCGCGGAAGCAATAGAGAAAGACGGACATGGCGCCGAGGTCGATGGCATGCGTGCCGAGCCAGACCAGGTGGGAAGCAACGCGGGTGAGCTCGGCAAGAAGGACGCGGACGTATTGGGCGCGCTTGGGGATCTCGATGTTCAGAATTTTTTCGACGGCGAGGCAATAGGCGAGATTGTTCGACATCGGAGAGAGATAATCCATCCGGTCGGTAAGGGTGATGGCCTGGGAATAGGTCTTGGCCTCGCAGGACTTCTCGATGCCGGTGTGAAGATAGCCGATGATCGGTTCGGCTTTGACGACGATTTCGCCGTCCAGCTCAAGCAGAACGCGGAGGACGCCGTGCGTCGAAGGATGCTGCGGCCCCATGTTGAGGACCATGGCCTTGCCCGGTCCGACGGGAGTCATGACAGAGGTTGTCATATCGTTGCGGTCCTCCTTTCCTGGCACATCTCAGCGGTATCCTTCCGTTGGATAGTCCTTGCGCAGCGGGTGGCCTTCCCAATCATCCGGCATGAGGATGCGCTTCAGGTCGGGATGACCTTCGAAACGGATGCCGAAGAGGTCGAACGCTTCCCGTTCGTGCCAATTGGCTGTAGGCCAGACAGACGTCACGCTATCGACGGCAGGATCCTTGCCGGAGAGCCAGACCTGCAAGCGCAGGCGCTCGCGGCGGTCGAGAGAAAGAAGGTGGTAATTGATCTCGAAGCGAGGCTCGAGGGGAAAGCGATCGACAGGAGTCAGATCAGATAGAAAAGAAAACCGGAGTGAAGGCTCCGTTGAGAGAAACTCGGAGGCGCGCACAAGATGAGACGGCGGAACAACGACCGTGATTTCCCCGCGGAACTCCTTAACTGCGGAGACAGTGGCGGCATCCCACTCGCGGAGTTTATGCACCACCGGATTTTTGTCAGCGTCCTGTGATTCCACTGTGAGTTCGATTCCGGAGGGCGATCAGCGGTCCCAGGTGAGAGCGCCCTTCTTCCAGAGGAATATGTAGCCAGCCAATAAAATTATAATGTAGAGAAGCATCTCCACAAAACCAAAGACACGCAGGTCACGGTAGACGAGGGCCCACGGGTAAAGAAAAATGGCCTCGATGTCGAAGAGTATGAAGATCAACCCGACCATATAGAAATGGACAGGCATAGGTTCGCGGGCATCGCCGGTCGGCGAGATGCCGCATTCGTAAGGAGCGTCTTTTGTGCGCGACCGCTTGTGGCGGCCGATAAGAGTTGAAACAACGACCAACGCGCCCGCCAAGCCGCAAGCGAGTATAAACATCAGCAACAAGGGCGCGTAATTGTCCAGGTAGTTGCTGTTCATTTTCGGCGCGTTGCTATAATAATGGGCCGGGTGCACAGCGGTCAATCGAACTTGCAAGATTTTTTTGAGCGTCGGCGGGGTGAGGCGCAAATATCTTGGAAGCGATGCGATGAGTTCGGGCTTTAACACGGACGTGCGCGCGGGCGAGCGCGTGTTTCACGTCCAAACGGAAGATCGAGGACCCGCTCACCCGAGCATCGACACGGCTGTGTACCACTCCGGGCGCGTCGTTCACCGTCTCTCAACGAATTACCGCGAATTTGCCGACTCCGCCGAATTTTCTCAGGAAGCGCTGCGCCAGCGCGTGCAGGAACAACACAAAAAGGTAATCGAATCACTACGAGTGGGGTCGCTCGGAACAGAAATCGAGGGGATGTTGGGGGTGGCGCCGAAGGCTGTGCCGGTTGCGACCGATCCGCCAGCACCAGGACCGATGGAAGGCATCCAGGTGCAATTGCAAAACCCGGGATCGTGGCTTTCGGCGGGAAACATCTCACTAGATTTGGAAATCCTGAGGCGCCACGACCAGAAGCCGGAAGCAGGAGCGATCGTCGAGGCCATGATCGAAGGAGCGCTACAGGAAACGAAGCATTCGGCTACGAGCGATGAAAACGGCCGCGCCAAGATACGATTTCCGCTGCCGCCGCTGGGAAAGGGAGATCTGGCGCTGGTGATCTATGCAAAGGGGAACACAGGCGACGACTCGATCCGTTTCTCGATGCGCACGCGCGCCAAGGCGCCGGAGACTGGCTCGCAGGGATGAAGGTGACGATCAACGGGGAATTGCGGGAGATCCCGGATGGCCTGACGGTGCGGCGCCTGCTGGAACATCTGGAAATGCGCGTGGAACGCGTGGCTGTCGAACGGAATCTGGAAATTCTGCCGCGCGCGAAATGGAATATGACGGCGGTCGAGGCGAATGACCGGTACGAGATCGTTCAGCTGGTAGGCGGAGGCTAGCCGGATTTCAGCGGCGAGTTCGCGCTCATAATTTTTCGGACAGCTTCGTTATCCGCGTAAACCTGCCAATCGGCTATCAAAGAGTTTTCGAGAACCGCTTTCCAAGCGGCAGGAATTTCCCACAAGTTTTCCTTCGCGAGCTTGCCATTCACCACAAGGGTTCCGCGCGCTTGGCCGAAAAGAGCGACTACATTTGCATGCGCAAAAGCTTTCGTCACTTCGATCGCGTAGTCCGGGAACATTTGAAAGTAATAGGTCCAGCCCTTTTTCATTTTGTCGCGGCCGGCCACGACGTGGCCTACGGAGTCCGTGAATTTGTGACCCGGCGTCATCAGTGCAACGAGGCCTGCCACATCGTGATCATTGATTCGAGCGACAAACGCCATGGCCACATCGATCGAGGAAGGAGAAGTCAAGAGGCACCGCCTTGGTTCGGAGTGACGCGATGATATCACTCCGAACCCGCTGCGGCAGCGCATGCCGCTAGTTCATTCGCGTGTACTGAAAGGTGTACGGCGTCGATTTGCCGCCAACTACGGCCACCCAAGTCTCCGAAATGTGGTCTGGATCGATGATCCGCAGAGTCAGTTGGTTCATATGCAGATCGGTCGGATGCGCCAGATTGGTCGCTCCCATAAAGTCAAAAGCAAATAGGGAGGTTTCAGCATTCACTGCCGAAGTCTCCATTCGCGGCTGGTTGCCCATCGAGCAGTAATGGGTCAACGCGATGCGGTCGCCATCCGCCGTAAACAGCGTCACCATCTGATTGTCGTGCGGCCCGTTGATCGTCTCCTCGATCGCCGTATTGTTCGACACCAGCCGCATGGACATCGAGAAGGTCGTTCCGTTTTCTTGCTTGCCCTCCCAGCTTCCTACCAGAGTTTTCAGCCGGTCGAACGCGGTCGCCGCCTTCGGTTGATCGGCCGCTTTTGCGACTCCGAGCGTCAGAGCCAGTGCAGCTATTGCTAGTGTGACACCTATCCGATTCATGTTTTCCTCCAAGAGAATGAGTTTCAGGGCCCGAGAACACAGCGCGCTGCCGTGGAAATCAGACTTCAAGAGACGTGCAGACTTCTTAAAGCAACCCGTCCAGCCGCGCTCATGGCTTCTTTCCTTGAGTCGGCTGCTCCGCAAGAA
Source organism: Candidatus Acidiferrum sp. (assembly GCA_035524135.1). Lineage (GTDB taxonomy): Bacteria > Acidobacteriota > Terriglobia > Acidiferrales > UBA7541 > Palsa-295. The sequence continues at coordinate 17,707 of DATKPM010000070.1, forward strand.
ATTTCTCGAGCGACTCCATGCAGTTCTTCCAGCCGTTGTTGTGGCCGTCGCGCGCTTCCATCGTCGGGAAAGCTCCGTGGCGCAGGATCAGCTCGGTCGAATTCCCACGCTCGTGAAACTCCAGGCTCACCACTGTCTCGCCCCATTCCGGATGTCCGTCCCAAGACCAAGTGAACGTTAGCTTCTCCGGCGGCTGAATCTCGATGTATTTGCCGCGAAATTGATAAGACAGTCCCTTTTCCTGATCGTGAATCTGGAACTCGAGCTTCCCGCCAACGCGCAGGTCGAGTTCATCCACTTTCCCGGTATGGGCCGGCTTGCCGTGACAGAACCACGCCGTCAGCGCTTCGGGTTTCGTCCAGGCTTGGAAGACCCGTTCGCGCGGCGCGGCAAACGTCCGCCGGACTTTGAGTTCGAGGTCTGTGAGAGGTTGGGAGCTTGCCATGGATTCTCCTTTTCGGGGGTGGTTTCGGCAAGATAGTGATCCAATGCGTTGAACTGTTGTTCCCAGAACCGCCGGTAAAACGCGATCCATTCCGCCGCTTCCTTCATTGGCTCGGCTGCGAGACGGCAGCGATGGACGCGCCCGTCTTTGCGGCGAGTGACAAGCCCAGCGCTCTCCAGTACCCGGACGTGCTTCGAAACGGCGGGAAGAGACATGCGGTACGGCGCAGCAAGCTCGGAAATCGAAGTCTCCCCAAGCGCCAACTGTGCCAGTATCCCGCGGCGGGTTGCGTCGGAAAGCGCGGCAAAGGTGGAATCGAGAGCGGGATTCATATGGTTAACCATATGGTTTAGTATGGATGCGGGCCGAAAAATTGTCAAGCGGAAAAAGTTGGAACCTTAAAGACCGGAAAGGAGGTGGCCGAGCTTGTTCTTTTTCGTGCGAAGGTAGGCCTGCGAGTGACGGCTGGTGCGCGGGCGGCAGGGGACTCGCTCGGCAACGCGAATCCCGGCGGCTTTGAGCTGGCGAACTTTTTCGGGGTTGTTTGAAAGAAGGCGAACGGAATTAACGTGCAGTGCTTTGAGGGCTTCGGCGGCGAAGTCGTAGTCGCGAGAGTCAGCGGCAAACCCGAGCTTGCGGTTGGCTTCGACGGTGTCGAGGCCCTGGTCCTGCAATTCGTAGGCCTTAAGTTTGTTGAGCAGGCCGATGCCGCGGCCTTCCTGCGGGAGATAGAGAACGATGCCGGAGTGTTCTTTGGCGATTTTGCGGAGAGAAAATTCAAGCTGAGCGCGGCAGTCGCAGCGTTCGGAGGTAAAGACGTCTCCGGTGAGGCACTGGGAATGGACGCGAAGCAAAGGAGGTTTGGAGCGGGTGGAGGACGCGCCGTTCAGCTTTCCGTGAACCAGGGCGACTGCCTCTTCACCTTCGCCTCTGCCTTCGATGCCGAGAATGCGAAAGGAGCCGAAGCGCGTGGGAAGCTGCGCTTGGGCGACGACGCGTGCTTTCGGCGATTTTGTCTTTTGTTTCATTGCGCTACTCCAGTATAGCAGTTCCCGCACGGGTGATTTGCGGGAGGCAAGGCGCATTGAGCGCGTCGCTTTACTTCGGGACAGCGATTGGCTAACGTTACGCGAGACCGTGGGAAAGCCCGAGTTGCGAGAGCCATGATTGCCTTTGCCGGCGAACAAGACCTCTTCTTCACGCTTGTGCTGCGCGTGGGATTCTCGGCCGCGCTGGCGGCGCTGTTGGTCCGTTTCCGCCATTTCCGCAAGCTGCTATTTACCGAAATCCGCGACTCCGACCAAAAAGTGATGCTGTTGCTCTTTCTGACGCCGCCCCTGGCGATCGGCGTGCTGCTGCGCTTGGCTGGCTATCGCTTCTTTGATTTGATGATTCAGGGGGCGTTTTTGATGGGGTTGGTAGGCGGAAGAATCGTGGGGCTGCTGGGAGGTTCGCTGATCAGCTTGCCGGCGTTCGGCAACCACGAATGGCTTTCGAGCCCTGTGGCGGCGCTGGTGGGGTTGTTTGCGGGAACCATCCGGGAGGTGATGCCTGAAAAGGAGGACATCTGGCATTTCGGGCCGTTCCTTTTCCTGAACATTCCGCAGTGGCTGTGGCGAACGGTGCGATACGGAAAGTCCGGCTGGGTGATGCTTCCGCTATTCGGCGTTGTGGGAGTCGAGATCGGCAGGCTGGAGCTGGCGACAGCGGTTCCATCGACCTGGCTCTTCACCGATGATCCCAGAAACTGGTTGTACAGGGTGCTGGTGGTGGTGTCGTCGATGATGTGCGTGGCGATGGCTGTGAAGATCTGGAACAACACGCGGATCGAAATGAATTTGGAGGAAAACCAGCAACTGCTGCTGAAAGCGCGCATGGACGCGCTGACAAGCCAGATCAATCCACATTTTTTGTTCAACACACTGAATACCGTTTCGTCTCTGATTCGATTTGATCCGGACGCAGCGAGGGACGTGGTGCTGAAGCTTTCGAACATCCTGCGAAGACTGCTGCGAAAGCATGAGACGTTTGTCCCGCTGAGGGAAGAGCTGGATTTCATCGAGGATTATCTGGATATCGAAGTGGCAAGGTTCGGGCCGGACAAGCTGCGCGTGTTTCAAGAAATTGACGAGGGCACGCTCGACGCGTTTGTGCCGAGCATGCTCCTGCAGCCGATGGTGGAGAACTCGATCAAGCATGGGCTGGCGCCACGGCTCGAGGGAGGACAGATTCATATACGGACGCGACGGGCCGACGGTCGTCTTCGGATTGAAATCGAGGACAACGGAATTGGAATACCGCAAGAGCGCCTCGCGGAAGTGTATGGCGGAGGAATCGGGATCAGCAATGTGCACGAGCGGCTGAGGTTACTTTACGGGGATCAATTTCAAATGGACATTCACAGCCAGGAAGGGCAGGGGACGCAGATTCACATCGAGATCCCCGAGGTGGCGGAGACCGTCCCAATTGAGGGCTAACCCGCGATCGAAATATGAAGCGCTTGAGGGACAGGAAACCAGAGATATGCGGGTTGTGTTGATATCACTCTGAATCTGCTTCTCCGAGGTTTCCGTCGTTTCGGCTTGCCCGCCTAGACCATGCCTTGGCGGGCAAGCACGGCGCGGAGATTCCTCGACCGATCTCCTGGGCTCGACTGACCGTCGACCCGGGAGCCCTGTCTTGCAAATGCGTCCGATTTTCGCGCAGACCGGGGCAGGAAGCGCCAAAATCAGACTGCTCCTCCTCGGAATGACAATCATGGGGAGCGTGAAGCATGCGGGATGTAAACAAAGCAAGATAACCGTTCGACAGGATATCGCATCCACATGGCGGGCAGCACGTTGACGAGCGAATCCCAATTGGCGGAAGGCACCCAGCGAATGGCGACGGAAGAACCGAAAAAAGACAGCGCGCGCGACGCAATTATCCTGCTGGTAGTTGTTCTGGCGGTGGCGGGCTACTGCATCCGGTACGGCCTGCAGACGCTGACTTACTTGGAGGCAAAAACATGGGTGCGGACTGATCCGTGGCTCAACGAAGTGCCGCAACCGCTCGCGACCCCTGCTCCATTGCCGGACTTTTCCAAAATGAAAGAGAAGCCGTCATTTGTGAAAACGAGCGAGTGGGAGTTTCGCGTCCCGTGGAAAGGCGAGCCAAAGGAGAGACATTTGCCGACGGCGATCGAATTCAGATTCGACACCGGGCAGGCGATTGCGTTCTATGACCCGGATGCGCAGGCGGACACCCTCGGGCAGTTGAAGAAGCTGAATCCCGTGAATTTCGACAAGCTCTCGAACGTGTTTCAGGGAGCAATTCCGCAAACGAATTATGAGCTATATCGGGATGTATATTCGGCATCACCGACGCTGATGTCGCCGTTCATGCCGCTCGAGGATGCGATGCGAGCGAACGTGCTGCTGCTGTGGAAGATCAGCTTTGGCGTGGACGCACAGCCGGGCATTCGTTCGTTCGATTGGCAAAACGCGCGGGGATTCGAATTCGGCGATCCGGCAAAGGGAGGGCCGGTGGCGCTGCGAGTTTTTGACAACCGCGACCACCAGTTCCGGTTTCTGTTCGTGACAAGCCCAGGAACGCAAGGGACCATCACGCAGGACGATATCAATTTTGTGATTCAGACCTTGCAGCCGATTCCCTTCGAAGAAAGATAGACGGAAAGAAAATTCGAGGACGAAAAATATGCCTCGCTATTTTTTTTGAGACGTTTCCACAGAGTGCAACACCTGGCGGTAATAGGCCTCATATTTCGGAATGACGTCAACCGAGCAATATTTCCGGCGGGCGTCGATTCGCGCCTGGAGGCCCATCGAACGGCCACGGTCGGAGCGAGAGAGAATCTCGACAGCAAAACGCGCGGCGCTTTCTACGTCGCGGGGCTCGACCAGATAACCGTCGACGCCGTGAGTGACGACTTCGGGCATTCCGCCGGCATTCGTGCCGATTACAGGCACTTCGCAGGCCATGGCTTCGAGCGCGGCGAGGCCGAACGATTCGAGGTCGCTGGGAAGAAGAAAAAGGTCCGCGAGGCCGAGCTTTTCCTGCACGCGGTCCTGCTTGCCAAGGAAAAACACATCTTTCTGAAGTTTCTTCGTGCGCACGATGTACTCGGCGGCGCCACGGTCAGGCCCGTCGCCCATCATTACGAGCTTCGCGGGCATTTGGCGGCGGACGCGGGCGAAGATTTCGACGGCATCTGTGATTCTCTTGACCGGCCGGAAATTCGAGAGGTGCATCAGAACGGGTTCACCGTGCGGAGCCCACTGGGACTTGAGAGCGAGGTCGTCGGAGCGTTTGTAGAGATCGCAGTTTACGAAATTAGGGATCACTTCGATGGGATGGCGAACTTCGAATTCGCGGACTGTGCGGTCGCGAAGATAGCTAGAGATACAGGTGACGCCGTCGCTTTGCTCAATGGAAAAGCGAGTGATGGGAAGATAGCTGCGGTCGTTGCCGACAAGTGTGATGTCCGTGCCGTGAAGCGTAGTGATGAAAGGCAGGCGACGGGGGGAAGTCATCATGCGGGCGAGAAGAGCGCTGACAGAATGAGGAATTGCGTAATGGACATGGAGGATGTCGAGGCGGACCTGTTCGGCGACTTCAAACATCTTTGTGGCGAGGGCGAGTGTGTAAGGCGGGTGGTCGAAGAGAGGATAGGTGGTGACCTCGACCTCGTGAAACTGGATGTTTTCGGACGAATTTGTGAGGCGAATCGGCATGGCATAGCTGATGAAGTGGACTTCATGGCCGCGAGCGGCCAGCTCAATGCCGAGCTCCGTGGCAACGACGCCGGAACCGCCGTAAGTGGGATAACATGTGATGCCGATTCGCATGGGTGATGTCCGATCCGCCGGATGCGGCGCGACTCCTGAGGCACACAGCAGCCTTCAGTGACGCGAAGGCTTTTGGCGACGAGGGAGTCCGGCCCTACATTAGACGAGGCAGGAGATTACCGGATGCCGCGACTTTTGGAAAAGACAGCTTTCCTGACAGGGGCCGGGACGGGTATCGGACGGGCTTGCGCGATGGCGTTTGCGAGGGAGGGGGCGAAGATAGCGATTGTGGGACGGCGCGTGGGGCCGTTACACGAGGTGGCGCAAGAAGTGGGGAAGGCCAGCGGGCACGTGCTGCCGATTGCGTGCGACGTAACGGACGTGGCGAGCGTCGAAAGAGCATTGGCGAAAGCGGAGACACATTTTGGGCAGTTGAACGTGGTTGTGAACAATGCGGGAGCTGTGGTGGTGGCGACGGCGGAGCAGACTACGGATGCGGACTGGCAGAACGTGCTGGGAGTGAATTTGACAGGGACATTCAATGTGTCCCGGGCGGCTCTGCCGATCCTGCGCCGGGCAGGCGGGGGATCGATTGTGAACATTGGGTCTGTCCTGGGGTTAGTGGCGAGGCGTGAGAGAGCGGCATACTGCGCGGCTAAAGCGGGAGTGACGGGGCTGACAAAGGCCATGGCTCTCGACCACGCACAGGACAAGATCCGCGTCAATTGTATCTGCCCGTCGATCGTTGAAACGGAGCTGGGCATTCAGTCGATGGCCAAGGCGGCGGATCCTGCCGCCGACCGCGTGGAAAGGGCAAAGCAAATTCCTCTCGGAAGGCTGGGTATGCCGGAGGATGTCGCAGAGCTTGCGGTCTACCTCGCTTCGGATGAAGCTGCATGGATGACGGGAGCGGCAATCCCAATCGATGGAGGGCTGACAGCATACTGACATGACTCTCCGGAAGGCAGCAGGCTCTCGCAGGTCGAAGAACTCCTCAAGAAAGCGGTCGCACATCACGGTGGAAGAGTTGCGAATGCGCGTGCGAGCGTCGAATACGGCGCAACAATTTGCTTTTGAGGTTGCGGAAGCCGACTACGGGCACGTGGCCATGACGATGCGCGTAGACGATCGGCACAGGCAAATTCATGGCGTCGTGCACGGAGGGGTGATGGCGGCGCTTGTGGATACGGCAGGAGGGCTCGCGACTTACATGGCGCTGCCACCCGGAGCGCGAAGCGCCACGATCGAACTGAAGATCAACTATCTCGAAGGTGTCGAGAGGGGTGTGGTGACGGCCGATGCGCGCGTTGTCCGCATGGGACGCCATATCGCCGTGGTGGACTGCGACGTCCACGATGAAGGGGAGAGGCTCGTGGCGAAGGCGCTGATGACCTTTTTCGTGGGACCCTTCCGTCAGAGCCGGAAGCGACCGCGCTAGGCCGCTTCCACTCTACACCGAGGTCGGACTCCCACAGCACAGCCCGCTACTGGCCGTTCGAACCACCCTGCGCCGCTTCTTCTCCATCCTTATAGAGATACTTGATGGAGTGTTTGTAGACGAGAAGATTCGGGCTGCCGTAGCGGGTGAGCTTGATGCAATCACGGTCGTACCATTCGACGACCCCGTGAAGGACTTCCCCGTCGTTCAGAACTATGGCGACGGGGGAGCGCGACTGCATCTGCTTCACAAAGTAAAAATTCTCGGCGTGCGTCTGTTCCGGCGGCGCGGGCTTTTTCCGCTGCGGAATCGTCGAGACCTGCTGTGGCGCAGCCTGAACCGCTCTCGGTGTGAATGTTTCCTTCGCTTCTGTAAGATTCGGACGGAATAATTTCCGATTAACCATTATAGCTCCCCCAATGCACTACTGATAAGACTACGGAACCGGCCATTCGGTTGCAAAGTCCAGGAAGTTTTCGAATCTCCGGGCCGCTAGAGCTCATTCAACGAACTGGCGTAGGCGTCGAGAGCCAACTGGCGGTTGATATTGCGGCGCAGGCGGCTTTCGACCTGATCTAGCTTACCGACCGCTTCCAAAATCCATTCCCAACGAGTCCGCTTCGACAGAGACGCAATTTCCGGACCCAGATCGGGGTTTCGCAGCATTGAGGGCTTTGAGCTGTAAGAAGATTCGAGAAGGTCCGTAAGGAAACTGTAGAGCAGATCAAGGATATTTTCAAACGACTCCTTCTCCTGCTTGGCAATCTGAGCAGAAGCGGCAAATATCTCCGCAAAGTTCTCACCCTTTGCGGCCTTCTCGAGCCACGACAGAAGACTCCGCCGCAGCCGTACTGATTCCGCGAGATCGATCGACAGGGCCACTCCCGGGCTTCCCCCGGAAAGCTGCGCGGCGAGCTTCCGGTCCTTGGGCTTTGCGTCGATTTGTTGTGCGAGAAAGGCCTCGATGGGTTCGAAGGGAACGGGCGCAAAGTGGAATTGGAGGCAGCGCGAGCGGATCGTGGGAAGAAGGGAATCAGGAGATTCAGCAAGAAGAACGAGAGTGGCCGTCTCAGGGGGCTCTTCGAGAATCTTTAGGAAGACGTCGGCGTCGTTCCAGCGCATGGTGTCCGCGCCGTCTAGAATGAAAACACGGCGCCGAGCCTGGGGCAGAAAGTAGGCGGCGCGCTGGACAGCGCGAAGCTGGCCGACTCGTAGGAGCGGTCGCGCGACAGGATTGCGGAGGCGAACCGGGTCGGGGACGATGAGCCAGACGTCCGGGTGCGTCTCGATGATCAAAGGCGAGCGCTCGACCGCGGCGGCATCGGCGCTCTCGCCGCGTTCGGCCAAACCGCGTTCGATGAGGGGCGCAGGATCGGCCAAGAGAGCAATGCGTATGCAATTTTCGCACTTGCCGCAAAAATCGCCCGCGAGATGGAGACAATTGGCCGCTTGGGCGAACATGCGCGCCAGTGTGAATTTGCCGATGCCGCGCGGGCCAGTGAAGAGGAGTCCACTTGGCATTCGCCCACGGTGGAGCATTCCCCGCAAGGCGCTCACGATACGTTCATTGCCGAGAAATTCATTAAAACTCATGGTGGCGTCCTACGGCGAAAAGTCCGGAAAGAACGCGCGAGTCGACGGCTGCCAGGACGTCGCGGTGAATCTCTTCCGGTGGGCGCAGTGCGCCACGGGCAGCATCCCAGGAATCGATCTTCAGCCAATTGGGCTGGGCAGCCAGGCGATCATAGATGCTTGCGGCGGCTTCGAGGTGCGAAAGGCTGGCCTCCTGAATGTCGCGACGGAGGGTCGTATATTCGCGGCGGCCCTTCTGCTCGACGAGGTTTTGAGCTTCGCGTGGGGGAAGGGAAAGATAAATCACGAGGTCTTCGGTGGGGAGGGCGTAGACACTGTACTCGAGATGCTTGAGCCAGGCGAGAAATTCGTCGCGATGCTCGGGTGTGACACGCGCTGTTTGATGAGCGAGGTTCGAGCCGATATAGCGGTCGGCAAGAAGCAGAAGACCTTGGGCAATATCTTTTTCCATGGCGGGCTTCGATTCGAAGCGATCACCGGCGTAGAGGAGAGAGGAGAAATGCGGGTCGACATCGGCGAGAGAGCCGAATTCGCCGTTCAGATAACGAGCCACCAGTTTTCCGAAATAGCCCGAATAATTCGGAAACGCGTATCGCGAAAAGCGGAGGCCGCGCTCGAGGCATGCGCGAGCAAGCATATCGAGCTGCGTTCGCTTGCCAGAGCCGTCGATCCCTTCGAGGACAATGAGTTTTCCGCGCGCAGGCATCGGATTGCTGTTCAGTGTAGCACAGCGTGCACATGCTAGAATCCTGACCCGAGATGGGATTCGAAGACGATTTGCGGGGAAATCTGGAAAAAGTCCGCGCGCGCATCGAGCGCGCAGCAAAGAAGTGCGGCCGGAAGGCCGACGAGATCACTTTCGTCGCCGTTTCGAAGACGTTCCCAGCCGAAGCGATTCGCGCCGCCTATGGGCTTGGTTTACGCCAATTTGGTGAGAATCGCGTCCAGGAGTGGGAGGAAAAAAGGGAGAAGCTGGCGGATCTGGAAGCAACGTGGCATTTGATCGGACACCTGCAAAGCAACAAGGCGCGCAGGGCGGCGTTTCTATTCAAGCGCATCGATTCGGTGGACGATTTGGCGCTGGCGAAAAAACTTGATGCGGCGGCGGCCGCCGAAGGAAAAATGCTGCCGATTCTGATCGAAGTTCATCTGGGCGGGGAGGAAACGAAGAGCGGCGTCGATCCGGAGGAGCTTCCGAGGCTTGCGGAAGGCGTCGCACCCTTCGCGCACATCGATCTGCTCGGACTGATGACCATCCCACCGTTTTTTGAGGACCCGGAGCGCACGCGGCCGCATTTCGCGCGGCTTCGTGATCTGCGGGATGATGTCTCGCACAGGATTGGCCGGAAGCTGCCTGCGCTTTCGATGGGGATGAGCCACGATTTCGAGGTGGCGATTGAGGAGGGGGCGACGGAGATTCGTGTCGGGTCGGCACTGTTTGGGCAAAGGAAGACAAGCGCGTGATTGAAGTCGAGGAGCGGAACGGAGCAGTGATTTTTTCTGTACGCGTGGCTCCGCGTGGGCGGAGGGATGAAATTGAGGGCGAATTCGGCGGCGCCGCAAAGGTCCAGTTGAAAGCTCTGCCCGTGGACGGCAAGGCGAATGAATCGCTTTGCCGGTTTTTGGCGGAGTGTTTGAACGTGCCAAAGGCTGCTGTTAGAATCGTCGCCGGCGAAACGAGCCGCAGCAAGCGCGTACAGGTGATGGGTAAGACGCGAGCAGAAGTTCTCGCCGCGCTCTCAGGAAAATCCGCAGAAAACAAATAGCGGGAGCTGGAATTCGTGCCGGATATAAAAGCTATTCAAGAAGAGCTACGCACGAGCCATGCGGATGGGTGGCTCTTCTACGACCACCATCACCGGGACCCGATTGCGTCGCGTATTCTGGGCCTGAACGAAAAGGTGATGGCCACGCGGCGGTGGTTTTATTTCATCCCAGCAAAGGGAGAGCCGAGAAAGCTGGTCCACCGGGTCGAAAGCGACAAGCTGGACGCGCTGCCGGGAAAGAAGCAGGTGTACTCCGGCTGGGAAGAGCTGCAAAAGGCGTTGCCGAAGCTGCTCGCCGGAACAAAGACCGTCGCGATGCAGTATTCGCCGCTTAACGCCATTCCGTATATCGGGCTGGTGGATGCGGGCACGATCGAGCTGGTTCGCAAGGCGAAGAAGAAGGTGGTGACGTCTGCGGATCTGGTGCAGACGTTCGAGGCGAGCTGGAGCGCTCAGCAATTCGAAATGCACTTGGCCGCGGGAAAGCTAATTGACCGAATCGTTCATGACGCGTTTCAACGTGCGGCGGTGTTTGTGAAAGAAGGCCAGTCGATCAGCGAATACGATTTGCAGCAATGGATTGTGGCGCAGTTTGAGGGGCAGGGCGTGGAGACGGAAGATCCTCCCATCGTTGCCGTGCAGCCCAACAACGGGAACCCACACTACGAACCGAAGGAAGCAACGTCACACCCGATTCGGGCTGGGGATCTGCTGCTGCTGGACGTGTGGGGAAAACTGAAGCAGCCCGGAGCGGTCTATTACGATATTACGTGGATGGGGTACCTGGGAAAGCGCGTGCCGGATTCCTACGCGAAGATTTTCGGCATTGTTCGCGAGGCGCGCGACCGCACGGTGGAATTTGTGGAAGAATCGGTTGCAGCGGGGAAAAAAATCTGCGGCTGGCAGGTGGACCACGTGGCGCGGGAGACAATCCGGAAAGCGGGATACGGGAAGCATTTCGTGCACAGGACGGGCCACAGTATCGGACAGGGGATCCACGGCAACGGCGCCAATATGGATGGCCTAGAAACGCACGATGACCGGCGCGTGGCAGCGCGAACTTGTTTTTCGATTGAGCCGGGCATTTATCTGCCGGAATTCGGCGTTCGCTCCGAACTGAATGTCTATGTAGGGGAACGCGCGGCCCGAGTGACCGGGACAATTCAACAAGAGGTCCTTCCGCTTCTGGCCTAATTGAGATTGAACGAGACTCCGACAAATTCTTTCGGGAACGCCGACGAATCGCTGCAAAAGCAAAAGACAGCGAGGCTGTGGCTGGTCCCGCTGGTTTCTGTTTCGGCTTGGCTTGTGCCCGGGCTCGGGCACGGACTGCTGGGGCGGTGGGGCAGAGCAGCGACATTTTTTGTTGCAGTGGCAGGACTGGCAATCGTAGGGTTCGCCGACCGCGGATACGTGTTTCCAGCGCACTCGAGCGGACCTTTTGGGACGCTCGGGTTTATCGCCGATGTTGCAACAGGGGGTTTTTATCTGGCGGCCCATTTGTTGGAAAGAACAGGCTCAGACATGGCTCTAGCAGCAGGCGACATCGGCACGCGATTTATCGCCGCAGCAGGAGTGGTGAACCTGCTGGCGATCGTTGACGTGCTCGAAATAACGGGAGGAAATCGCGGCTGAGGCATGGGGCATCTTTCGCACTTCTGGTCGATGGTCGTTTTCGCCGCGCTCGTGTCGGCCGCTCTTTCCTGTTTGTCACACCGGACGCTCGCAGAACGAGTGAAGTATGGACTGCTCGTGTTTTTGGCGTTTCTAGGAGTGGCAATTGGAATTGCCTGGATGATGTATCCCTTCTCGCATTGAGTGGGTCTTGAAGAGGAGAGAAGGAACGGCACGACGGAGCTTGTCGCGTTTGACACTATTTTTGCAGCGATGCTAGAGTGGATTTACCGCACGCCGAGGTAGCTCAGTTGGTAGAGCAGCCGATTCGTAATCGGCAGGTCGCGAGTTCGAGTCTCGCCCTCGGCTCCAGCTTTTCCGAATCTCCTCCGCAGGCAAAGACAAGCAATTGACCAAAATTTGAGCGCCGTTCGCCGGACATTTCGCAGCGGTTCTGGCGAACGTGTTTGCGCAATCGGGTAGTTCCTTGTGAACGTGGTCAATGGATCTGAATACAGTCAGCTAATCCTGAGCACCGCACGATTGTTTCCCCTGTAAATCAAAGGTTGCTCCTTCGAAAAAAGAAAAGGCGCCGAAGCTCTTTGTGAGCAGCTTCAGCGCCTTTTCAGTTCTACTGTTTCTTCGCAGTCGCTGGTCTGAGGCTTCCTAGCGGCCGTAGCCCGGGAATTGCGGGCCGAAGTTGAACAGGTCAAATAGATCACCGATCGATGGCCTATTCAAAGGTACGTAGGGATTCCAAGGCTCGGCGATCGGGTCGGGGAAGTTGTCGCGGCTGCGGTTCGTGATCGGCGGCAAATTCCAGTTCCGCTCGATGAACTTATCGATCGAAACGTGGTCGGAGTACACGTGGGAGATGCGGCCGCCCTCGGAGTACTTCGAGACGACGATCATTGGTATGCGCGTGCCGTCGCCGAAGAAGTCGAGCGGCTGCACGTAGCCGGAGTCGTAATAGCCGCCGCCTTCGTCGAAGGTGATGAAGATGGCGGTGTTATTCCAGTACGGCGAACTCTGGACCTCATCCACGATCTTCTTCACGAAGCCCTCGAAGATGTCGAGCTTCGAGGAAGACGGGTGGCCATCGGCGTAGCCGCTGGGCTTGACGATGGAAACTGCCGGCAGCGTGCCATTCTGGATGTCGGTATAGAGATTCGCCGAGTCCTGAATGTGCGCTTGGCGGACGGATGCGTTGGCCATGATCGAGGTGTCGTACTGAAACGGGTTGCAGATGTTACAGTACTCGTCCGCGGTCGGGCCGTTATAGCCCCAGTTCAACTGGTACTTGTCCTCGGCGATGCCCAACTGCGCGTTGCCAGCATAGTTGTTCCACTGATCGCCATAATACTTCCAGGAAACATTGTGGGCGATCATGTCATCACCGATGCTGGGTGTCGAGGAAGGCGGAATCGTAAATGGTGTGTTGGACGGGTTTTGGTCGAGAGACGCGTTTTCACCCTGGCCGAAGTAGCCCGGATTGTAGTTGTTGAGCAGGTAGTAGTGGCCGGCTTGGCAGCGTGGGTCAATGTGGATGGAGTGAAGATAAGCAACGATCGGGCCGACGCCGGGCTGACTCGGGTCTGAGCAATCGCTATAGGAACCGCCACCGTAGATGATGGGCAACCCGTTCCCCTGGGTCGTGGTCCAGTCATACGACGGGTAACCGGCGTTGTAGTCTGAGCCGTAGCCGTCCTGCGTATACCAGTTATTGGTGCCCTTGGCGGGATTCGGATTTTCGATCTGGTCAATTATTCCCGTTCCGCTGTAGCCGGCAGGATTGGTAGTGACAGCCACGTTATGGGGTGGAGCCTCCGGGTGGCCGTTGCCGTCGCTATACCAGATCATATCGGCGTGGCCGAACATTATATGGTTTGCACCGGTGCCGCCATCGACGGACTGGTGGAAGTTGTCGCTCATGGCGTAGGTGTCTGCCAGGCTCTTGAAATAGGGAACATCGCCCTGCTGGACGTTGTAGAAGCCAAGAGCAGTCGAACCTTCGCCAGTGGTGGTCGGGACCGAGTCATACAGCGCGTACTCGTTCGCCGTCCATTCTGCTTCGGTCGGCGGGTTGCTGGCGGAGTACCCAGCGGGGTACGTGAAGAACTCGCTGAAGGAAGGGCCGTAGTAACCCTGGGCGTATTGGGCTTGGCTCAGGCCGTTGTTGCCGGCACCGATAGTCGCCTCAACCCAAGCAAACAGTTTCGCGTTGCAACCCGACGGGTTGTCCCAGGTGGCATGCTTGAGGCTGCAATTTTCCTGCTGCCACATCTGGTAGAAGCGGTGAACCGGGCTGGCCGCGTAGTCCGTGTACGTAAGGCTGAAGCCCGGCGTGGCAGATTTGGTGCCATTGGTCAACTGAAACGGGCCGGCCGGCAGGTTGTCGAAATTGGCGATGCGCACGTCCGGCGTGTAACTGTATTGACCAGTGCCGCCGCTGGCCAAGCTCGAATAGTAGGATGGGTCGAGGCCGTTTTCGGTGACTTGCGCGCATTGCACGGGGGTCAGAGCTGTTTCGCCCTTCGGTGTATGGCAAGGGTTGGAGCCGGTGAAATAGCCATTGACGCCGCTTGGACCACCAGCTTCCGGCGCAGGCAGCACGTTTCCGGGAAATTCTTGCTTCGGCGGATCCAGCAGGAAGGCATCCTGGCTGCCCTTGTCCGAAGCCGAGAGCTGACGTGCCTTGTCGAAGTGGGGGCCGGGGATAGCGTTCTTGTTCTTGTCCAGCGTGATGATGCCTTCCGAGAGAAGGTTCTCAACAGTCTGGCCGTGCTTGGGCACGTAGGTGGCGAAAACGTGGTCAAAGCTTCGGTTTTCACCGATGATCACGATGACGTGTTTGATGGGCGTACGAGTGTTGCCGTCGTTCGATCTCTGCGGCGGGATCGGGGCAGCCAAAGACGCGCCAATCGTAAACTGGAAAAGCGCGATGGATGCCAAGCCGAAACGGGCGCAGCGCAACGCAATTGATCCGACGTGCTTCAAGATCATTCACCCTCTCCTTATAGACGCAGTTTTACAGCCGGGCCGAGCTTGTGGATGAATAGCGACAGGATGTTTCCGTTAGATGTGTTTTATGTCAAGGAAATGCTAAATCCTCCCTCGGCTTTGAGGAAGGGAATGCCATGTGCGGGGATTTTCCATTTTAGGGTAATCGACCGTCCACGCCTTACTAAGTTGAGTACTAATTTTAAGCGGTACCGGCTAGTTCTTTGTCGCTGGTGCGGGCTGCGAAGACTGTCCTAACGATGTGGCGGCGCCTTGAGGCGATTTGCTCGTGGGGGGGACCGTGGTTGCAGAAGAAGGTTGGTCGGCGGGCTCGACGCGGATCGTCCCCATCATCCCAGCGTCCTCGTGCTCAAGAATATGGCAGTGATAGACAAAGGTGCCCACGATATTCGGGTCGCGGAAGTCCAAGCGGATTCTGACGCTGGGATATGTGAGGGTTCTTCCGTTGTAATACGGAACGTTGACCGTGTCGCGCAGAAACGGCTCATTCACGGGCACGCCATCGTAGTCGAGAAGCAAGAAGTGAAGCTGGTGGATGTGAAAGTCGTGCAATTCGGTCGAATGATTTTCGATGATCCAGTCCTCGACCGTGCCCTGCTTCACTGTAATGTTCGGTTCCTTGGCGCTTGGATCGAACACTTTGGGCGTTTGTCCTTCCACCGTTATATAGAATTCGGTAGCACTGTTCGGGTCGTTCGGATTCAACAATTTCTCCGAAAAATATAGTCTTCGCGTTCGCACAGGCATGACGCTTCCGAGCCATGCCAGCTTGGGCGGTGGCAAAGGCGTTGGTGAAGCATCCAGAATCGAGCGGGGTTCCGGCGCATCCGCGGATGAAATGATAGAAGCAAGGGCGCGGTTGGGGTCGTTTTCGCCACCAACGCCGGTATCCACAGTGCGTGTGACCAGAAGACCATCGGTACCTAGCGGAGGGCCCTGGACAATGAATTCCATGCGCGCTCCGGGTGGAATGCCGAGGTGCGTTTGCCAATCCACAAAATCCCCCAGCTTTCCGCTCGCGTTGAGAGGAACGCCATCAATGGCCACAAGACCCAAAGGCTGGGGCGCGCGGTTGAATAGCAAAGCCAAGTTCACATATGTGATTGCGGACGCGTTAAGCACTCTCCAAAGCTGGCGCTCGCCGGGCTTCATCTTGATGATGGCGGGTGGATAGTCCGGGTAGGGAACGGGCACGTAATTAATGGAGAGATCCTTGGCGGGCTTTCCAAACCCAGTGCCGTTGTTTGCGGCGTCGCCGTCGCGGTCAATGAACATATGAGGCACGACTGGTTCAGACTTCGATGGTGGTGCGTTGGGGTTCACAAGATCCTGGTCCCGGATGACCAGCACCCTTTCCGGCATGCCCGCCAGCGTCTTATTCGCCCGCTCGATGCCTTCGACAATGAGCGCTCCTGAGGCTCCGCCCAGAACCTCATCCCTCGTGAACCCGTGAATGTGAGGGTGATACCAGTAGAGGCCGGGAGGCTCGTTTTCTGGAATGCGGAACCGATATTCGAAGGGTGGAGAGCCCGAAGCTATTGAAGTGCGCAGAACATCGTCCTGGTGGCAGACCGGTGGGACCGTGAGTCCATGGAAGTGAAGGTTCGTCGCTGTGGGAGTCATGGCTCCGCTGGAACAAGGGTTCGATGAATTGGAGCCCATGCGACTGTGATTCATGACTGCATGAGCGGCAGGATCAAGGTCTTTCAGGTCGTTCTTCAGGTGGAGAATCAAAAGATCTCCGGGCTTGAGGCGCAGGCTTGGAGATTGATCTCCCTTGTCGTCTACATAGCAGTAGCGAATGGTCCCGCCGGAGTCCTTGTAATCGAAAATCGTCAGGTTTACCTCTAGAACTCCGTTTTTGCTGCGCAAATCGACGGGTTCGGGGACAACGCTCCCAGGAGATGGGCGCATGCAAGTGCTCGTGGAGGGTTCCTGGGCGAATACTGAAGAATGCCATTGTCCGACGATCACAGCGAACAACACGATGAGGAGCCGCTTTTTCAACAGAGACCCGCTTCCAATTCCCAAAGGGAACTGCGTTCATACTAGTACTCGTCTATGAACGCAGCACATCAAATTTCGCTTGGCTGGATGAATCCTCGGTTAACTGCAATTTAATACTCGACGACTCCGGATTCTGAGGATCGAGACACAGAATCAACAGGAGAAGCGCTATGAAATCTGCTCAATAGCAACGCGCGGAAGAAGAGATTCAACGTCTGCGCGAGATATCCGCCCTGCAAACTTTGCAAGGCAATTGGCCGCTCCACACGCCGTGGCGAATCGCAAAGCCTCCTCGCCCTCTTTCCCCTGAGCCAACGCATAGGCAAAGCCGGCCATCGTTGCATCGCCGCAACCTACGGTCGAAATTGCCGTCAGTTTCGGGGGGCGCGCGAACCACGCGGGCCCCTTGGGGCGCTCCATCCAAACGAGTCCGCCCGCTCCCATCGTAATCGCTGCGCTGGCTGCACCACGGCTGATGAATTCCCGGCAAGCGGTGAGGACTTCCGCGGCACCTGGAAGTTTTCTTTCTAGCAAGGACTCCGCCTCGGAGCGATTGCACTTCACAAACGCAGGCCGTGCGGCAAGCGCTGCGCGGAGCGCATCTCCGCTGGTGTCCACTAGCGAAGAGCTTCCCGCAGATCGAGCCCTGTCAATGAGCGACGCATAGAGATCCGGGGAAGTGTCAGCAGGAAGACTGCCGGAAATTATGAGCGACGCTCCTTTCCAATCTTCGTCCAAAGTCCGTGAACAGATTCGCAGCATCTCGGCACGTTCGTTTTCTTCTGGAGCCGCTCCGGGTTCGAGTACTTCCGTGATGCGGCCCGAATCTTCGACAAATTCCAAATTGACGCGCGTGGATGCCTTTGTGTGAATGGGAACTGCTTCTATGCCGAGAGCCACTAGCCCTTCGGCGCACTCCTTGCCGATCGCCCCGCCGAGAAAACCAACCCAAAGAACCCTTGCGCCCAGAGCATGGACTGAGAAGGCCACATGCGCTGCCTTTCCTCCCGGAAAACCTTCGGCCTCGCGGGCGCGCTGGACTTCACCAGGGACAAGTGAAGCGAGGCGGAGGCGGCGATCCAAAGCGGGGTTGGCGCTGAGGCAGACAATGGAGGGCGAAATCGTGGCGCTTGCTCCTTTGGGAGACTTGTGACAGACTAACACACACCGAAGATATTAGTAATGAAAAGAAGCAAAACGAAACTAGTGAAAGATTCGATGCTTGCCGAAGAGAGACGCCGGAAAATCGTGGAGCTGACCGAGCGGGACGGCCGCGTCACGGTGAACGACCTCGCACGCCGTTATTCGACTTCGTTAATCACGATTCGGAAGGACTTGGAGCATCTCCACCGCCTGGGACGCATCGAGAGGGCGCATGGAGGGGCCTTGCCGATCGATGCGGCCGCGCTGCGCGATCCGTCACTGGACGAAAAGGAGCGGCTCCACCGGAAGGAAAAGCTGCGCATTGCAGCTGCAGCGGCACGCCTGATCGAGCCAGGGCACGTGATCATCCTCGACTCAGGCACCACAACAACGGCCGTCGCACGCGCCGCAAAGCATATTCGCGACCTGACTGTGATTACAAACGCAGTGAACATTGCCGCAGAGCTGGCGGGAACCGACGTAGAAGTAATTCTCAGCGGAGGAGCACTGCGCCAGAACTCGTTTTCGCTCGTCGGACCCTTGGCTGAAGACGCGTTGCGGCATGTGACGGCCGATCTTTTGTTTCTGGCCGTTGACGGATTTGATTTGAATTACGGACTGACGACACCGAACTTGCTGGAGGCGCGCGTCAACCGCGTGATGATGGAAAATGCGAAGACGACCATCGTCGTGTGCGATTCAAGCAAGTTCGGGCGCCGCAGCCTTTCCTTTATTGCTCCCCCCTCCTCAGTTCACTGCACGATCACAGACAAGAAGATTTCCCCAACGTATCTAAGGGGACTGCGGGAGGCGGGGATCAAGGTCATTATTTCCTAGAGAAATTTCCGGAGGAGCGCTTTGACAGAGCCGAAGATTGGTGCGCATACGATTCGCGAGATTCGATCGGAGCCGGAGACTTGGACACAGTGTATTGCCGACCTGAGGAGCACGGGGCGCCTGCGGTCGCTAGAAGCGGTCTTGGCGAAAGGGGTTGATTTGGTATTTGTCGGTTGCGGGTCAAGCTACTACGTCGCGCTGAGCGCCGCGACGTCTTGGACGCTCCTCACGGGTGAGCCCGCAAAGGCGGTGCCAGCCTCGGAAATTCTGCTCTTCCCAAAAGCTTTAACGCGCCCCTGTCAACCAGTGGTGATTTCTCGCTCTGGGCAAACGACAGAGGCCGTGGAAGCCGCGCTTTTTCTTGAGCGCGAACTGAGAATCCCCACGCTCGGCCTCACATGCGGCGCGGGAACGCCGCTGGAAAACGCTTGCTCGCACCTTTTGACGCTTCCCGCAGCGGATGAGAAAAGCACGGTGATGACGCGGTCGTTCACCTCCATGCTCCTAGCCCTTCAAAGCCTTGCCGCTGTGCGTGCAGGTAATCAGGATTTTATGGAAAGCCTCGGCGCTCTGGCGGCGCGGGCGCAGAGGCTTCTGCCGTCGATGGAAACGACGATCGAGTCCCTGGTATATTCCAGGAAATTCGCAGACTACGTGTTCCTGGGGCAAGGACCGTTTTTCGGAGTTGCCCAGGAATCGATGTTAAAGGTGAAAGAAATGTCATGCTCGTATGGGCAGTGTTTCCATACATTGGAATTCCGCCATGGACCAAAGGCCATCGTGAGCCCGGAAACGCTTGTGACGTTTTTCCTCAGCGAGAGTGGTTTCGCAAGCGAGGAAGCAGTGCTCGAAGAAATTAAGGCGCTTGGCGGAGCCACGCTCGTGATCGCCAACGCGGCAGATCCGCTGGTTCGCCGGTCGGCTGATTACCTGATCGAATTGTCGTTGCCGGTTCCTGAGGTGGCTCGAGCAGCGGTGGCGGTAATACCCGGGCAGTTGCTCGGCTTTTATACCGGGCTGCGCAAGGGATTCAACCCCGATGAGCCGAGAAATTTGACGCGCGTTGTGATGCTGGAAGGCGGGGGAAGCGGAGGTGTCGAGCGTGCCCCCGCTTGATGTTTGCGTCGTCGGCGAAATCAATCCGGATCTGATCCTGTCCGGCTTGCCCACCGAACTAAAGCCCGAAAGGGAAGAGTTGATCGAGGGCTTCCGGATAACGCTTGGAAGCTCCTCCGCAATTTTTGCGCACAACCTTGCAGCGCTTGGCACGAAAGTCGGCATTGTTTCAAAAATTGGGAGCGATGCTTTCGGCAAAATGTCACTTGAGTGGCTGGAAGAGGCGGGTGTTGAGACCTCAAAAGTTAATTCGACAGGACACACACCGACCGGTGTGACCTTGATTCTGTCCAAACCGGAACACCGTTACATCCTCACTTATCCTGGGACGATGTTTGAATTACGCTACCAAGATCTGGATCTCGACTATGTTTTTTCGGCGCGGCACCTTCATGTTTCGTCATTCTTCTTGCATCGCGCACTGCGGCCGCGACTGGCCGAATTGTTCCGCGTGGCTAAAGAAAGGGGATTGAGCACGTCGCTGGATACGAATGACGATCCGGCAGACGAGTGGGGAGGCGGACTGGACGAGCTTCTTCCGTTTGTCGATTTACTTTTTCCCAACGAGCGAGAAGCTTTGAAAATATCCCGAGAGAGCGACATCGGCCGGGCGGCGCAGAAGCTGAGCAAAATTTGCGGAGGAGTTGTGATCAAGCTGGGCTCGCGTGGCGCCTTCGCAAGGATCAGGCAAGAGGAATTCCGATGCGAACACCTGACTGTAAGAGTAAAGGACGCGATCGGAGCCGGGGACAGCTTCGACGCGGGCTACATTCACCGTTTTTTGCAGGGCGCCGGGCCCCAAGAATGCCTCGACTATGCGAATCTCGCGGGAGGTTTTTCTACGACCTGCCAAGGTGGAATTGAGGCCTTCCGTCATCGCGAAGAAGTGCGCCGGATTTTTAGCGAACAGTTCTTTCTGCGCGACCGCTGAGCGAATTCGCACTAGACGAATGCTCTGACATCGCGCTCTATTCCTTGGTGACGCGTAACAGGAGATGGTCGTTGAAGGACGCTGAAATCCGAGCATCGGGCGCAGCCACAACACCCAGATCCTTGTTGTCTACATAGTCGACGACACGATATTTGCCCGGAGCAAGCCCCCTCAGCTCGATTTCGCCCGACCACGCCGAAGGCTCGGAAGGATTTCCCGGCACAGTCGCAAAGAATGCGTAATACATCACACCGTCCTTTTCGATTGCATAGCCTTCGGGGTGGTCGTATCCATAGGTGTAAAGGTCGAGGAAGGTCCCACGCGAGAGCATGTATTCGTTGTAGAGGCCGATCCACTTCTTCCAGGTGGCCTCTTTTTCCGGTGTCAAATAAACGTCGTGAAGTTCCGGGCCGTAATAAGGCCACGTGAATTTCGTCCCGACCACTCCGCCAGGGCCAATCGTCGAAGCGAAATCCGAGCCGAGGTCTTGCTCGTTTCCATTCGCGTCTTTGATGCGGGTCAGCTCGACGTGATCGCCATAGACGGCCGCGATTGGACCGAGAAGAGCCTTGTACATTTTGATCCGCTGCCGCACTTGCCCGGAACCCACCGGATCGGCCGTAACGGCCTGGTCCATATCGCGCAACCACGCGATATTTGGCGGCGTGCCGCAGGGGCAGCTTTGCGTCACGCTTTCGGGCTTCAGAGAGCGCGTCTCGTCGAAAATTGTCTTGTAGATTTCGCCCATGGCATACACCGAATCGAGTGGAGATTTGTGATGGTGCTTGGGGTTGTAGCAGAGCGGCACGCTGTAAATGTTGTCGAGTTTGCTGCCGTCGAATCCCCAGTCTTTGATAAACCGTTCCGTCAGTTGCTTGTAGTACTCGCGCACCGCGGGAACGGCGGGACAAAGAGCGGCCAAATTCCGCGTCATTCGCGCCGGCTTGCCGTGCTTGTCCAGAATCAGCCAGTCCGGATGTTCCTTCACAACCTCGGAAATTCCATACTTGTGTGATTCGTAGCCGCCGTGGCCATCTTCAACGGCCAGGGGCAGCCACCAAAGTTCCACCTTGATACCTTGCGCGTGAAATTCGTCAACCATCTTGCGAATTTCGTCGTCGGGAAACGTGTCGCGGCGAGGCTGCCAGTCCCCGTAGTTATTGAACCAGCGATCGTCGAGCGTCGCCCAGTGGATCCCAAGTTCTTTTAGCTTGGGAATGGTGCCGAGCATCTGCTTGGGCGTCACATCGGAGAGATAGCCCCAGCCGCACCAGCTCGCAGCATAATCTTCGTTCGTGTCGGTGACTTTGGGCAGACCTTCATGCCCGAGCATGTTGGAGTACATCTGAAGTGGTGCATAGTAGTCGCCGGAATAGACTGCCAGGAACGTCCGCGGTGTCGCGTACGTGCCGCCAGGTTTCAGCGTTTCCGCGGGTTGCAAGTGAACAGAGGCACGCACGCGCCCGTCGCTCTTTGTTTCGACGGGAATGGAAAGCACAAGCGGGAGAGTCTCCGCGTGCCCGATTGCCTCGCCGACCGTGCGTGTCCATACGGCCACGACAGGAATGCCTCCGCCGACCCGGCCGAGGTCGCCCTTTACCTCCACGAGCGAGCCCATCTGATTCGTCTGTGAGAATTTTCGCGGAATCTCAAAAATGTTGTCCTTACCCCACTCGATACTTGCTCCATGGAAGGACCACATTTGGTACGGCTGTAGCGAAGGATCGGTGAGCCGCGCGTCGAACAGATGTTCGTCGATATCGACGGAGTCGAGCGGGACCTCGGTTCCGCCTGTGTTGTGAATTGTGGCTGAGACGAACGCCATCTGCGGAAAATCGTCGTAGGCCTCCACTTCGAGGACGGCTTCGAGGGGCGCGCTCGAACTATGGCCGGTCAATTCAACGCGCTTGCCCTTGGCGCCGATTTTGCCGTCCGTCGGAGCTACGTCAGGGTGAGAGAGATCAAAGACAAAGTCTCTCAGTTCCTTTCCTGCGCTCGTGGCTGAAAATCCCGATGCTCCGTCGGGTGCTTCCAACGTGGCAGCCTTTTCTCCTTCGATGAGCTTTCCGGAGACATAGCCGGTCGGTGAAATGGAAAATTCTGCTTTCGGTGTGTCGATCAGAATTTCACCACTGGCTTGGTGGATCTGTATCGCCGATTGTTCAGAAGGCTTTTCGGCCGCAGGTTGAACGGACTTTTTCGCGCATCCTGCGAGGCAGACGATCGCCACCAGAGTCAGAAAACTTCCCGTTCGTACCGTCCACCTGATTGTTGACATCATTTCCTCTTTCTTTCGCAAAGAAGAAGCCCATCCCGTCCGCCATATCGGCGCGAACCCCTCGCGAAAATCATTTTTCCGGCACGATTCCCGGAATCCAGCGCACGGCGTTGTCGTGGTAAATCTTTTGGAGAACGGGGTGGGGAAGAGCCAAGCCTCGGATTTCCCGTCCTTGCAACGGAATCGTGTCGTCGGTGGCGAGAAATTTCCAATCGCGCAGATACGTTTGCGTCCACTCATGTTCGGCGTCGGAGGGTGATTCGTCTGCCAGAAATTCCAGGTCGGTTGCATAAAGGACGCGATCTTGATACTTGATGAGGAAGTCTCTCACTTTTTCACGCGGCGCCAGCATGAGGTATTCCATGCGGGCGGCCATATCCACCGCGAAATTCGGGTAGCGATCGAAATGGCTGGCAATGTCGTCCAGGCTCGTCTCCATGCTTCCTAAATGTGCGCCAACCACGCGGAGGCCGGGATTTTCCGCCAGCATATGATCCCGAGCCGCGAGGATCGCCTCTTTCGATGGGTGATCCGGGTGCAGGTACATGTACCACTGAGGATTTTGCTTGTAGTAGTCGTAGTCCGGGCTTGACGGATTGGGCGGCTGCCAGCAGGAAGATGGCTCGGCGAGGTGTGCGATCAATGTTTTGTTGTGAGCGGAAATGTCCTGGTAAATGGGGGCAAACACCGGATCATCGGGCATTAAGTATGTTCCGTCGCGCTTGCGGATCTGCATTCCGACGTTTTTCCAGATTTTCACGGCCACAGCCCCGTTCGCAAAGTCCTGGTTTAGCTGCTCGACGATGCGCTGGGCATAACCCAATTCTTCGAAAGAGAAAGGATCGAATGTCGTGCAAAGTTTTGCGCGGCCCTCGCTCCCGGAAACAAACGCATCGGCGCGTTGCCGCTCAACCGTTTCCGTGCCGAATATCTGGTAGCTGTCCACAACGCAAATGTCCAGCACATGCAGATTCAATCTTTGGAGCATCGCAAAAAATGCAGGATCGTTTCGGAATGCGTGGACGTGTGTGTCGATCGGATCGAGTGAGGTAAATTCACTTGGCAGCGTCGGAGAACCAAACATGCTTCGCAATTTCGCGCAGCCGCTGATTGCCAATGGCGCTAAGGTGAGCGAAGCGAGAAGCAGCGCGGCTTTCCAACATTGCTTTCGAGGCCGGTAGGTCAATTCGTATCACCTCTCACAGTTTTATTTTCTGGAGGAACGAGGTGCGTTCCCGGCCCGATCAAGCCCTAGGCCCGCCGCGGATTCGCTGCTTTCCGGAATCGCTTCGCGCGGCATCGCCACTGGAACGCACATCGGCGACGATCAACTCAAGTCCCGCCTCGCGCAGCAGGCCTAGATGCTTCGCATCGGTACCGGAATCTGTCACCAGGATATCGATGTCGCTCACAGGGCAAACTTGCGCGAATTCCCGCCGCTCGAATTTCGTGTGGTCTACCACGGCGACGCTCACGTGCGCCGCTTTCAGAATCATCCTCTTGAGCAGCGCTTCCGCTTGCGTGGCTGTCGAAATTCCACAGGCGGGATCGATTGCGCTCGCGCCAAGAATCGCTTTGTCCACCTGAATTTCCGAGAGCGCATGTTGCGCCCACGGACCGGAAAGATAAAAGGCGCCTTTTTGCAAATCGCCTCCCGTGCAGATAACCATCACGTTCGGGCTGCGTTGGAGCAGGCAGACAATCGGCGCCGAATTTGTCACGACAGTCAGCCGATTTCGATGGCCAAGCCGCTTTGCTACCTCGTAGACAGTCGTGCTCGCGTCCAGAAATACCGTTTCGCCGTCGAGAATTAATCGCTCTGCTTCCCGCGCGATGGCTTCCTTTTCTGCTCGGTTGGAGGGTCCGACTCCGTCGCTTGAACTCTGCAGGGTAACAACAGGGCTTCTTGAAACGGCTCCTCCGTGCGACCTTACCAGAACACCTTCTCGCTCCAGCCAGGCCAAATCGCGCCGTATCGTCGCCGGCGTCACGCGCAAGATGTCGCAGAGCTCCGAAGCGGTCACGCTTCTCTGCATCGCGAGCAATTCTCGAATTCGAAATCTACGTTCTTCCGCTAGCATTTCCTCTCGCCTCGGCTCTTCGGCTCGATGCGGACCCGATTGTGCAACCGCACTCTGCCATACGAAAGGCCCCGCGCCAAACAAAATCGCTCATAAACGATACAAAACGAAAATAATAGTTGACAATCGCGCAGGATGGTACTACTTATTTGACCGCTCAGGGTAATGATTTTTTCCTGCCTGATCTTGCACTCCGCTCGCTGGCGCTCAGCCCAGCGCGACGGAGCGGGAGGGGTCGTGACTACATCTCGTTCCTGGTCCTTGGGGGAAGGCGTATCCTTTCAAGGCTTCCGTCCGCTTTGGTCCGTTGCCCTGCTTCTTTTGCTAGTCGGTCTGTTCCCATTGCCTGCCTCTGCCCAGAAGGATACAGGCGCAATCGTCGGCACCGTGAAGGACAGCTCTGGTGCCGTAATCGTGGGAGCGAAGGTCACAGTGACGGAAATCGACCGTGGAATTTCATTCACCACAGCCTCGAACGGCGCGGGAGAATATGTGGCGAGTCCATTGAGGATCGGCCGCTACACGGTCACAGTGGAAAAGTCGGGGTTTAAGAAATCGGTCACGGGTCCCGTGACCCTGAATGTGGATGAAAAGCCCGCCGTGGACGTTGTGATGCAGGTGGGACACGCCGACGAGACAATCACGGTGACTTCATCGACGCCCTTGTTGGAGACGGAAACTTCCGATCTGGGAAATACCGTCACGGGACGCACGGCGGTCACTCTCCCTTTGAATGGCCGCAACTATGCTCAACTCGCCCTTTTGGGAGCGGGTGTGGTGCCCAGCGAGCCCGGTTCGCGCGTGGAGACAAGCTACGGCTTCAGCTCCAACGGCGCACGCTCATTGCAAAACAATTTTCTGCTCGATGGCGTGGATAACAATTCGAATCTTGGCGATGTGCTGACCGGCCAGGCATACGTCATTCAACCCTCCGTGGATGCAATCGAAGAATTCAAGGTTCAGACGAATGCATACAGCGCCGAATTCGGGCGGGGGAACGGGGCAATTTTGAATGCGGTCATCAAGTCCGGCACAAACAGCTTTCACGGCGACCTCTACGAATTCTTTCGCAACGACGCGCTGGACGCTTCGAACGCGTTCGATATTTTCGGCAAGCAGCCATATCACCAAAATCAATTCGGCGCGACTCTTGGCGGGCCGATCATCAAGGACCGAACTTTCTTCTTTGTCGATTACGAAGGTTTGCGAGTGATTCAGGCCTTGCCGCAGGGCTCGGTCGTACCAACTCCTCAGGAAATAGGCGGCGATTTCTCGTCTCTTTTGACGAACATGGTCGCCCCGCAAGTGGATGCGAACGGCAACGTCCTTCCCAATACCGTCGCGGTCGATTGCAATGGGCGCCCCACCTACTTGGGAGAAATCTTCAATACGCGGCTCACGCAGACATCGAATCTGAACCCGAGCGGCTATTGCGGCGTTCCCATCGGCGTGGATGGCGCCGGGAACCCAACCAACATTTTTCCCGCCGGTTCGATCGATTCACTCGCCGCGCGCCTTGCTGCGCTCTTTCCACAACCCAACGTCGATATCAATCAGTATGGCTTCAACTTTCTTGCAGAGCCGAAGCGGACGGCAAGCCGCAATAATGGAGACGTCCGCATCGACCACAAAATTTCCGATCAAGACAGTTTGTTCGGCCGGTTCAGCTATGAAGATCAGCCGAGCTTTACACCGTCACCTTTCCAGAATGCTCTCGACGGCGGCGCGTTCTCGGATGGAACGGAAGAGGACTCGTTCCGCAGCCTGGCGCTCAGCGAGACGCATATTTTCACGCCGACGCTCGTCAACGAATTCCGCTTCGGCTACAACCGAATCAACTCGCGCCGCCTCCAGTTGAACTCTGATCAGAATGTTTCGCAGGAATTGGATTACCCGGGTGTGCCTTTCGGGCCAAATTTGGGAGGCTTGCCGCAAATTTCTTTCTCCGACGGCACGGCAACAGTCGGCAGCTCCGGGTTCCTGCCCGCCATCGAAAAACAGAACAGCTACGTCTTCAATGAAAACCTGACTTGGGTGCACGGACGGCACTCCTGGAAATTCGGAACGGAAATCCGGGACGAGCAATTCACCTTGCTGGAACCCGCCGCCGCGCGCGGAACTGTCAGCTTTGGCAGCGACTTCACCGATAATCCCGCCTCTCCCACCACCGGTGGCGATGCGGTCGCCACTTACTTTCTGGGAATCCCGGACAGCGGCACGATTACCAGCGTCCACAACGTCGATTATCACCGCCAGATCTATGCGCTCTATGCGCAAGACGATTTTCGAATGACGCAGCGGCTTACCTTCAATCTCGGTCTGCGCTATGAGCTTTTCACCACGGTGAAAGCTTCAGGAAACCAGCAAGCGAACTTCGATTTCTCTGACGATTCGATCCTCGTCCCGAAGGGACAAACCGCACAGCTCACTCCCTTTTTGGCAGCAAACATTCCAGTTGTTCGCACGGGGAGCGCGGGCCTTATCTCCCCCGACTTGACGAATTTTGCGCCGCGGCTGGGGCTCGCCTATCAAATCACGCCGAAGCTCGTGCTTCGCGCGGGTTACGGAATCTTTTACGGTGGCCAGGAGAACGGACCTTACTCGAATCCCAGTCCTGGTTTCAATCCGCCGTTCTTCGTGACGCAATCGTTTTCGCCGCCCTGCTTCTTATCCTCCGCAAATCCGAGCGGCACCGACTGCTCCATCCCCGGCCTCAACGTGTTCAGCCAGGGCTTTCCCGCGAATTCGCTGGTTGACCCCAATACTCCGCTTCTTTTCTCGGTAAGCCCCACGCTGGGAACGCCGTACACCCAGCAGTGGCATCTGGGGTTCCAATATCAGCTCCCCGGTCAAACCGTATTTGAGCTTTCCTATGCGGGCTCGCACGGCTCGAAGCTCTATAACTATTACAATGGCAACCAGGCAGTCCCTGATGCCACGTTCTGCACGACTCCTCCAAACACGGCAGGGAATTGTCCGACAGCTCCGCGCCGCCCGGCAAAGAGCTGCGACAATTCGGTCTTTCCGCCGAACTGCAATCCAATTTTCGACACGGCCATCAACGAGCTCCGCTCCGATGGCATTTCCAACTACAATTCTCTTCAAGCACGGCTCGACAAGAACTTTTCACACGGCTTGCAATTCGAGGTTTCCTACACTTACTCCCACGCTCTCGACGACGCCTCGAGCGCCAACTTAGGCTCTCTCAATAACGGAGATTTCCGAGACCAACGCTATCCCTTTCTCGAGTACGGCAATTCCGATTTCGATGTGCGCCATCGCATCGTCATCAGCTACATCTACCAGCTTCCGTTCGGCAGCGGAAAGCGCTTTGGCGGCAATGCAACAGGTTTGGAGAACCAGATTATCGGCAATTGGCAGGTCGCGGGCATCACCACTGCTTCGACAGGGAACTGGTTTACGATCACAGACTCGCTTTCCAACGTTTCCACCAGTGACGGCGGCGGTGGAGTGGCATACTACGAAGTGCGTCCCAACGTCGTTGGCAATCCGAACGGCCGCCCCTGCGTCACGGGGCAAATCTTCAATACCTGCGCGTTTGTCGATAATACGATTCCTTTCACGTTCGGCAACGCGGGCCGCAATATCGTTCGAGGTCCTGGCTTTCAGAATTGGGACCTCTCTATCTTCAAGACGTTTCCTGTCCACGAGCAGACGCGCTTCGAATTCCGCGCCGAGTTCTTCAACATATGGAACCACGAAAATCCGCTCTTCGAATCCATCGGGCAGATCGGCGAAGAGCCACAGCCCTTGGAGTTTGGCACGCCCCAATTCGGGTATCCTCTCGCCGCTCGCGATCCCCGTTTCGTCCAATTCGCGTTGAAATTCTACTTCTGACCCTCTTGCCGCCGGATCTTGGCTAAGGGTCGATATTTGCTGCGATACTTCGCGAATGCCATAGAGCCGCCGCCGCTAATTTCCTGGAAGTGTGCCTCGCAAAGGGAGTAACCTTCCCTCGGGCGATTCCACTGCATTCGGTTTCCCGATAGCGGCAATTCAAACATTGGATACAAGAGACTGGCCGGGCTCCGTTAAAGTATCCGGCTTCATCAATCTCAGAAAGCTGGAGATGAAAAACTCTTAATGGCCAAACGCTTCGGGCTGCAACTCTTTCTGGTTCTGGCTCTCTGTTGTAGTTTTACGCCTCCATTGTTTGCACAAGCGTCAGCGGCTCCCTCTTCCTCCTCAGCCGCTTCGCCTCCTGCGGCGCCCACCCCCAATGACGTAACAGCTCATCTTCAAGACCTCGAGAATCGCGTCGCGGCCGCCCAGAGCGCCGGAGACAACGCCTGGATGCTTGTGAGCGCCGCGCTTGTCCTGATGATGACCGGTCCTGGCCTGGCGCTTTTCTACGGCGGTCTGGTGCGCCGCAAGAATGTCCTTGGCACTTTCATGCAGAGCTTCGCCATGATGGGCGTTATCTCGATTCTCTGGGCGCTATTTGGATACTCACTATGCTTCTCGCATGGGACCAGCTTTATCGGCGGCCTTCATAACCTTTTCCTTCATAACGTGGGAGCCACGCCGGATCCAGACTACGCCGCGACAATCCCTGCGCAGACCTACATGATCTATCAGTTGATGTTCGCCATCATCACTCCGGCGCTCATCACCGGCGCTTTCGCGGAGCGCATGAAATTCAGCTCGATGCTTGTTTTTCTTTCGCTCTGGTCCATCGTTGTCTACGACCCGATGGCGCACATGGTTTGGGGAAAGGGCGGCCTTTTGAACGCGGCTCTCGGCGGCGCTTTCCCAACGCTTGATTTTGCGGGTGGAACCGTCGTGCACGTCACCTCGGGAGTTTCCGCTCTGGTCTGCGCGCTCTATTTAGGCAAGCGCGTTGGTTTTCCGAAGCACGCGATGCCTCCGCACAGTGTCGTTCTAAGTTTCATCGGAGCCTGTCTTCTATGGGTGGGATGGTTCGGCTTCAACGCCGGCAGCGCCCTGGGTGCTGGAGCCTTGGCCACAAGTGCTTTTGTCGCCACGCATTTTGGTGCTGCGGCCGCGGCATGCGGATGGAGCGGCGCCGAATGGATTCGTAACGGCAAACCAAGCGCGCTCGGGGCCATATCCGGCGCTGTGGCAGGTCTTGTCGCAATCACCCCCGCTGCCGGATTCGTCAAGCCGATGCCCGCCATCGTGATTGGGCTTGTCGCAGGCGTGTTCTGTTTCTGGATGGTCACCAAAGTGAAGTCGCGCTTTGGATATGACGATTCACTGGACGCCTTTGGCGTCCACGGAGCGGGCGGCACGATCGGCGCTCTTCTGACCGGCATTTTCGCTTCGAGCGCGGTCAATCCGATCTTCAAAGACGCGGCTGGCGACACTCTTCCCTCCGGTGTGATCGAAGGCAATCCGCATCAATTGCTCAACCAAATCGTGGGCATCGGTATTGCTTGGGTCCTGGCGATTGTCGGCACGCTCGTCATTCTCTTTATCGTGGACAAAATAATGGGGCTGCGCGTTTCCGAAGAGCACGAACAGCAAGGGCTGGACCTTTCTCAGCACGGCGAAGAAGGGTATAACTGGGAGGCTTCTTCCTGAGTTTTCTCCCTGACCGGCGCTTGCGTCACGGCAGGTGAGCGAGACTCCACGATTCGAGGCGGGTGAAAATGACGAAAGTGGAAGCCATCATTCAGACCTCCAAGCTGGACGCCGTAAAGGACGCTCTACATGAGATTGGCGTCGAAGGGATGACCGTGCTGGAGGTTCGTGGACACGGCCGACAGAAGGGACACACGGAGTTCTATCGCGGCCGCGAGTACACCGTTGACCTGATCCCAAAGATCAAGATTGAGATGGTTTTGCACGATGATGTCGTCGAGCGAGCAGTACAGGCCGTGGTTTCCGCTGCCCGGACCGGCCAAATCGGAGACGGCAAGATTTTCCTGACCAAGGTGGACGAAGCGATCCGCATTCGCAACGATGACCGCGGAGAAAGCGCTCTTTGACGAGGCGCGCGGCGCGCCACCGCCGGATGTCCCGGCTGCCCGCAAATCCTGCAAAGGTCCGGCCCTGCCCGGCCTTCCGGTAATCTCGTGAATTCTACGCTGGGCGTCGAACTCCGCTCCCTGTATGCGGCGGAGTTTGCTCGCGTCCAAAGCGCGTTCGATGAATCCGGGGACGGTCGCGCCGCCGTTGCCGCACGCACCAGATTGGTCGAGTCGATCCTCCTGCGCCTCTGGACGGAATCCGTCTCGTCGAGCTCGTCCGCTCCTTCCGGAGTCGCTCTCGTGGCGCTCGGCGGATTCGGTCGCGCAAGCTTGTTCCCTTACTCCGATATCGACATCTTGTTTCTTTTCGAGAGCAGCTCAATTGAATCAAAAATCAAAGTGCCGATTCGTGATTTTTCTCAGGCTTTGTGGGATTTGCGGCTGAAATTGAGCCCCACGAGCCGCAAGATCTCCGAATGCGATCGCTTCGATCCGGAAAATCTCGAGTTTGCAATCTCCTTGTTGGATTGCCGCTATCTGGCCGGAGATCGCGACCTGTTCCTTAAATTGCGTGAAAGCGTCGTGCCGAGAATGGCTGCTCGCGAATCGAAAATGCTTGTCGAAAAGCTTGGTGAGTTAACTCGCACACGTCATGCCAGGTTTGGATTCACGGTGTTCCATCTAGAACCCAACGTCAAGGATGCGCCCGGCGGCTTGCGCGACCATAATCTCATCGGCTGGCTTTCCACAATCTCTTCTCTGGCCAAAGGGTGCGGATGGGATGGAATTCAGTCCCCGCTCTCGCTGCCTGTGCGCGAACAGTTTGAATCCGCCTTCAGCTTCCTCACGTCTGTCCGCTGCTTTCTGCATTTCCGTCACGGGCGCGACGACAATACGCTGGCTTGGGAAGCTCAGGATGAAGCTGCCGCGCGCCGCATCGGCCTTGGCGGCGGAGACGCTCTCCCCGCCGCGGACTGGATGCGCGCCTATTTTCTGAATGCGCGGGCCATCTATCGTGTGAGCAGCCAGCTTTTGGAAGAGATTCCCGTTTCGCGCCCCTCATTGCACAGGCAGTTCCAATCCTTGCGGTCGCGCCTTTCCAACTCCGAATTTTCAGTCGTGGAGGATTTCATCTACCTGCGCCAGCCAGAGTCTATCGGAGATCCGCAGATGATGCTGCGCGCCTTCCGCTTTATGGCGCGCCATGGGCTCAAGTTCAATTCCGTCACCGAAAATCAGATTCAGCAGGCGCTGCCCGCTGTTTCCGAGAAGACGCTCCGGGGACACGCCCTCTGGGTCGCCTTGCAGGAAATTCTTCTTGCGCCGCATGCGGCGGAAGCGCTACGCGAAATGCACAATCTCGGCTTGCTCAATGTGCTTCTGCCGGAATTTGCCGGTATCGATTCGCTGGTCGTTCGCGACTATTCGCACCGCTACACGGTGGACGAACACACGTTCGTCGCGATTGAAAATCTGCACCGGTTGCGCCAGTCACAGTCGAAATGGGACCAGCGCTACGCGGAGATACTCGATGAAATCGAACAGCCTGAGCTTCTGTACCTGGCTCTGCTGCTGCACGACACCGGCAAAGGTGCGAAGTCGGAAAATCACGTCCGCGCCAGCGTCGACCTTGCAGAAAAAGCCCTCGATCGCCTCGGCCTCGATTCACTCGACCGTGAAACGGTTCTTTTTTTGATTGCCCGGCATCTGGAGATGAGCAGTACTCTTCGCCGCGATATTTTCGACCCGGCCACAGTCCGAAGCTTTGCTGAAAAGGTCGGAACACCGGAGCGGTTGAAAATGCTTTGCCTGCTGACATATGCCGACATTAAAGCTGTCAGCCCCGACACTCTCACTCCTTGGAAGGCTGAAAATATCTGGCAGCTTTACATCGGGGCGGCCAACGACATGATCCGCACCGTCGATGAGCGCCTCCATGTCAATACCGACGATGAGATGATGGCGCACCTTCGGACGCTCGCTCCCGCCGCCGGAAAGCGTCTGGAGCATTTTCTCGAGGGACTGCCGCGGCGTTATCTCCGCTCTTATTCTGTCGAGGAAATTCTCAGTCATATGGAAATGGCCGAGCGGCTCGCGGCCGATCCCGTGCAGCTCTCTCTCCGCCGGGGCAGGCATTGGTACGAAATCACGCTCGTCACGCGCGATCGTCCTTATCTATTTTCCAACATGACCGGAGTCCTCTCCGCATGGGGCATGAATATCGTCAAGGCGGCGGCGTTCTCCAATCAGTCTGCCGCCGTTGTCGACACCTTTTATTTCACCGACCGTTTTCGTACTCTCGAGTTGAACTTGCCCGAATGGGATCGCTTCAAGAAAAGCATTCAAGACGTTCTTTCCGGACGCGCCGACCTCGAGAAAATGTTGCGCGACCGGATGCGCTCTCACAAGCCCGCGCCTCCCAAAGTCATTGTGAATACGGACGTCCTGATCGATGACGAAGCCTCCGAGCACAGCACTCTGGTCGAGGTCCTCGCCCAAGACCGTCCCGGCCTGCTCCATCGCATCAGCTCACAATTCGCGCAGATGGATTGCAATATCGAAATCGCCGTGATCGAAACCGAAGGACAGATGGCGATTGACGTGTTCTATCTCACTTCCGGAGGCGGCAAGCTCTCACGCGCGCGCCAGTTGCAACTCCGCGAAGCGTTGCTGAAGGAATTGCCCTGAATCGGTTATTTCTCGCCGCTGGCTTCTTCCGTGGCGGTGGGTGCCGCGAAATAGCGCTTCTAAACTAGGGTTTCTCTTGTTCTCTTGAACCGTCGGCAATCACGGCATCAAAGATGATAGCTAGAAGTCGGCGCAGCGATTCTTCCGGCACCGCCTGTGAGTCCACCAGATGTTCGAGCAGCAGTGCATGCGCCACCGCGCCTAGCGCCGTTGTCGCCGCCTCCTCCGGAGCCGCCGTCGCCAATCCTAGGTCGCTTACGATTTCCCGCAGCAATCCGGCACCCGTGTTGCACAATCGCCGTTGCCGTGCTCGCAGCCGCGCATGTGCCTTCGGATGGCGTAGGGCGTAGAGCTTGAACTCTGTCGAAAGCAGGGCCAGCTTGCGGCTCTTTCCTTTTTCCGAGTATTGGTCCCGCAGTGCTCGTAGGCGCTCTTCTGGCTTCTCATAGCTTTCCAGCAGCGTGCGCACTTCACCGATCCGCTCGGCCACCCACAACTCCTGCAGCGCAAAAAAGATGTCTTCCTTGTCT
This sequence comes from Candidatus Acidiferrum sp., assembly GCA_035524135.1. Taxonomy (GTDB): domain Bacteria; phylum Acidobacteriota; class Terriglobia; order Acidiferrales; family UBA7541; genus Palsa-295. Next base: position 51,936 of record DATKPM010000070.1, read on the forward strand.
TCGAAGTGGGCGTAAAGCGCTCCGCGCGTATACCCCGCCGCGGCGGCAATGTCCTCAAGGCGCGCCGCCTCGAATCCGTCGCGCGCAAAGATGCGTTCGGCCGCCGCCAGCAGTCTTCTCTGCGTCGTTTCGGTGCGGATTTGCTGGCGGGAAGGGGCTGCCAGGAATTTGTGGGCGGCGCGCGTTGTGGGCATGAGACTCTCCGTGTATCTCCGCTTTACAAGATACATACATGCATGTATATTATTATAGCGCGGCGCGTGCGGCTGCGCAAGGACGTTCCATGGCCGAAGCTGTTGCTCTCTCCGTCGATCACGCCTCCTGGCATCCCCGCCATAATCCCTGGCTCATTGCCCTCACGGTGACTCTGGCCACCTTCATGGAAGTTCTCGACACTTCCATTGCCAACGTCGCTCTGCCTCACATCGCGGGCAGTTTTGGCGCCAGTTCTGATGAATCCACCTGGATTCTTACCAGCTATCTCGTTTCAAACGCCATCATTCTTCCCATCAGCGCCTGGATTGCCACGCGGATCGGCCGCAAGCATTTCTATATGGCTTGTGTGGCCATCTTCGCCGCCAGCAGCTTTCTGTGCGGGTTGGCGCCCAGCCTCGGCGTCCTGATTCTCTTTCGCATCATTCAAGGCGCCGGCGGCGGAGGCTTGCAGCCAAGCGAGCAGGCCATCCTCGCCGACACCTTCCCGGCTTCGAAACGCGGCATGGCCTTCGCCGTTTACGGCATGGCTGTCGTCGTCGCTCCCGCCATCGGCCCCACGCTCGGCGGCTGGATTACAGACAACTACAGTTGGCGCTGGATTTTCTATATCAACGTTCCGATCAGCATCATTTCGCTGTATCTCACCTACCGGTTGATCGACGATCCTCCCTACCTGAAGGAAGAAAAAGTCCGCCAGCAGGGAATTCGCGTTGACTACATCGGCTTGGGCCTCGTCGCCGTCGGCATTGGCGCCTTGCAAATGGTGCTCGACAAAGGGCAGGAGTCGGATTGGTTCGCCTCTCATTGGATTCTTGCCGGCACAATCTTCTCCTGCATCCTGCTCATTGCCTGGATCATCTGGGAATGGCGCCATCCAAATCCGATCGTCGAGCTCACCCTCCTTCGCCAGCGCAATTTTGCCACTGCCGTCTTCTTCATGTTCATTCTCGGCATCGTTCTCTATGGCACCACCGTGCTTATCCCGCAATACCTGCAGCTCCTGATGGGCTACCCGGCCGTTCTCGCTGGAGAAGCCCTTGCCGGCGGCGGCTTCATCATGATGGTCATGATGCCAATTTCGGGTGCGCTCACGTCCAAGATGGACCCGCGCATGCTCATGGCCATCGGATTCGCTTCGGTCGCCGCGGGCCTTTATTTCATGGCCACGCATCTCACCCTCGGCATGGACTTCCAGACCATTGCCCTTCTGCGTGTCTTCCAGGTAGCGGGTCTCGCATTCATCTTCGTTCCCTCGAATACTCTCTCCTACGTCGGCGTTCCGCGCGCCAAAAATAATCAGGTCTCGAGCATGGTCTCGTTCGTTCGCAATATCGGCGGCAGCATCGGCATCGCGCTGATCAGCACAGAAGTCACTCGCCTTACGCAGGCGCGCCAAAACTATCTTGTCGCCAATATGCACCAGGGCAATCCGATGTTCCGCGAGATGCTCGAGGGGCTCATTTCGTCCCTTCGCGCCGCGGGGTTCAGCTCGGTCGATGCCACTCGCCACGCCTACGCGCGCATGCAGGCGCTGATGCAGCAGCAGGCCGCATCGCTCGCCTACACGGACGTTGTTTCCGTGCTGGCTCTTGCCATCCTGGCGCTTGTTCCGCTGGCATTCCTGATGAAGCGCCCGGCTGCCGGGGGCGAAGCGCCACCAATGCACTAAGACTCTTTCGAGCAGCCTTCACTCAAACCCCCTGTCACCAGCGCCAGCCGTTGCTCGGGAGTGCCAAGATTTCCGCTTCGACTCCAACCCCTGCCTTCAGATAAAATGCCTTCGCCCGGTTGGATCTCTAGCTACCTCTCCGCCGCGCAACCTGCGAGGACTCAATGGCCACCATCACCACACTGTTTTGGGACAACGGCGGCGTGATCTTGACCAACGGATGGGACCGCGAATCGCGCAAGCTCGCGGTCGAGAAGTTCCGTCTCGACTGGGACGACTTCGAGGACCGTCACGAACTCATGCTCCACGGATTCGAGACGGGCCATGTGACGCTCGACGAATATGTACGCCGTGTCGTCTTCTACCGCGAGCGGGCGTATACTCCCGATGAATTCAAACAGTTCATGTTCGAGCAGTCCCAGCCGTTCCCCGAATCGCTCGCTTTTCTCGGCGAGCTTGCGGCGACGCGGAAATATCTCATGGCCGCTCTCAACAATGAATCGCTTGAAATCAACCAATACCGCGTCCGGAAATTCGAGCTCCGGAGGTATTTCACGGCATTTTTCGGCTCGTGTTATCTCGGAGTCCGCAAGCCGCATGCCGGCATCTACAAATTGGCTTTGAAAATCACCCAGCGCGAACCCGAGGAATGCATCTTCATCGACGACCGCGGCCTGAATCTTGAATGTGCCCGCGACATGGGAATGCGCGTCATCCAATTCGTCAACGTGCAGCAGCTTCGCGACGAGTTGGCTCGTTTGGGCGTCACCACCACGTGAGCCAGCTTCGATTCCTTCATTTGCCGGCCGTCCGGCAGGAGCATCCGATGAAAATGGACATTCGAGTTCTTCCGGACTTGCCTTCGCTCAATTTGGCCGTGCTTGGCGACATGGATCGGCTGATTGCCGAAGCAGTTTCTCAGCGCGGCCGCTTCGCAATCGCCTTATCTGGTGGCCACACGCCGGCAAACCTTTACTCGCTTTGGGCCCAGCGCGATCATTCCTCGACGCCATGGGATCGCATTCATCTCTTCTGGGGTGACGAGCGCTTCGTTCCTCCCGACGACCCGCTCAGCAACTACCGTATGATCCGCGAATCGCTCATTTCTCGCGTTCCTATTCCTGCTGCGAACGTTCACCCCTTTCGCACCGAATTGCCGACTCCTGAGGCCGCCGCCGCCGACTACGAATCCACTCTGCGCGCGTTCTTCGCCTCGGCCCCTCCCCAATTCGATGTGCAGTTGATGGGCCTCGGCGGCGAAGGCCACACCGCTTCTCTCTTTCCCGGCTCGCCTGGATTGCAGGAGAAAACTCGCTGGGTGATGGCGGTCCAGGCCCCGGCCAAACCTCCCAATCGGCTTACGTTCACGCCGGTTGTACTGAATCAGGGGAGAAACACATACTTTCTCGTTGCCGGGGCAGAGAAGCGTGACATTATTGAGAAGCTTCGCAGCGAGCCGGAGGGTAAGCCCTCTGCCTACCCCGCTCGCCAGCTCCAGCCTTCCGGCGCCGTCATTTGGTTTCTGGACCGTGCGGCGGCCGGCTGATTCTCTCCTCTCTCCGCAAACCGATTGCTTTCTTCTGCGTCCAATAGCCTAGATACGCTGAATGTCTGGGTGTGGCCATTCTGCTTCTCTTGTAGGGACTTCAGTGGTGAAGCACATCTGGGGGCGGACACGGTATGATAGTAGGGAGCATTCTGCGGGGTCACGCGGTGCCTCGAAGTGACACCTGGAAAGTGAACTTGGAAGCCTCGAACAAGAATATACGGCACGCTTCTCCTCTCGTTGTGTTGCTGTGTGCAATGGCTCTTCTCTCCGGTTGCGCCACGAAAACGGCGCAGACTGCGCCCAACCTCGCCGTCCCGGTCACGGTTGCCAAAGCCGTCGAAAAGACCGTTCCCATCGAGCTGACCGCCATCGGAACCGGCGAGGCCTACTCGAAGGTTTCGATTGAGTCCCAAGTCAACGGCATTCTTGACGCCGTCCATTTTCAGCAGGGTGACTTCGTCAAGAAGGGCCAGCTTCTTTTTACTCTCGATGCTCGTCCGTTTCAGGCTGCTCTTGCTCAGGCGCAGGGAAATCTCGCGCGTGACAAAGCCCAGGCGGAGCTTGCTCATGTGCAGGCAGAACGCTACGCTAAGCTTTTCCACGAAGGCGTAGCGCCGCGCGAAACCTACGATCAAAACCAAGCAACGGCCGAGGCGGACGACGCCGCCGTTCGCGCCGACCAAGCCGCTGTGGAAGCTGCCAACCTGAACTTGCAGTACTGCACCATCACATCTCCCATTGACGGCCGCACAGGCGCCTTGCAGGTTTATCCGGGCAATCTAGTCAAGCAGAACGACGTTCCGGTCCTGGTCGTCATCAACCAGATCACGCCCCTCTTCGTCGATTTTTCAGTCCCGGAACAATACCTTAGTGTTATCAAGAAATATATGGCGGAAGGGCGACTCGCGGTCCAAGCGGTGCCCTACGGCGACACCGTTGCCGAAAATGGCTACTTGTCCTTCGTCGATAACACCGTCGACAACACGACGGGCACTATCAAGCTGAAAGGAACTTTCCCGAACCCCGACCACCGCCTGTGGCCGGGCCAGTTTTCCACCGTCACCTTGCGTCTTGCCGAGGAAGAAGACGCTATCACCGTTCCTTCACAGGCAATTCAGACCGGCCAGGACGGTCAGTTCGTTTACGTCGTCACTGCCGACAACTCTGCCGAAAACCGCCCCGTGAAAGTCGCGCGCACTCTTGGCGGCGAAGCCATCGTCTCCCAGGGTCTCAAGCCGGGCGAAACGGTGGTCACCGATGGCCAGTTGCGCCTGCTTCCCGGCATCAAGGTGGAAATCCGCCAGCCGGAATCAGGTGGCCCTGCAGGAAGCTGAGGCATCTCGATGAGCATTGCCGAACTATTCATTCGTCGCCCGATCATGACGACGCTGGTCATGTCGGCGATTCTTCTGTTCGGCATCATCGGCTACCGAGCGCTTGCCGTCAGCGATCTCCCAAACGTTGACTATCCGACCATTCAGGTCTCCGCTTCTCTGCCCGGTGCCAGCCCCGATACGATGGCTTCCGCCGTCGCTACACCTCTTGAGAAGCAGTTTTCGACCATCGCTGGCATCGACTCAATGACTTCCTCCAGCGTTCAGGGCAGCACTTCTATCACTCTTCAGTTTGACCTGAGTCGCAATATCGACGGCGCCGCGCAGGACGTCCAGGCGGCCATTTCCCGTGCTGCTCCGCAGCTTCCCCCCGAAATGCCTACTCCTCCCACTTTCAGCAAGGTGAACCCTGCCGACTCGCCCATCCTCTATATGGCGCTCGGGTCGAAGACGCTCCCGATGTACGTGGTCGATCAATATGCGGAAACGCTTCTCGGTCAACGCATCTCCATGATCAAGGGCGTCGCTCAGGTGCAGGTCTACGGCTCACAGAAATATGCGGTTCGCATCCAGCTCGATCCACAGGCCATGGCCTCGCGCCAGATTGGCATCGACCAGGTAGCCACAGCAGTTGAGAACTCTAACGTGAATCTACCGGTCGGCACTCTTTGGGGAGCGCATCAGGCATTCACGCTCCAGGCGAACGGGCAATTGGCCCATGCCTCACTCTACCGTCCGCTCATCGTGGCTTATTCGAATGGGTCGCCGGTGCGTTTGGAGGATATCGGAAAGGTCTTCGATAGCGTTCAAGACGACAAAGTCGAGAGCTGGTGGAACGACACTCGTTCCGTCGTCCTGGCCATCCGCCGCCAGCCGGGCACCAACACCATCGAAGTCGTCGATAACATCAAGCAGGTCCTCCCGGAGTTCCGCGACATCATCCCCCCTTCCGTTACGATGCGCATTCTGTACGACCGCTCGGTTTCGATCCGTGAATCCGTTTCCGACGTAAAATTCACGCTTTTCCTTGCTATCGCGCTCGTCGTCCTCGTCATCTTTTTGTTTTTGCGCAATCTTTCCGCCACCATCATTCCCAGCATCGCTCTGCCGATGTCCATTGTCGGCACTTTTGCTGTGATGTATCTCCTCGGCTACACGATCGACAACCTCTCCCTCATGGCGCTCACTCTATCTGTCGGCTTCGTCGTCGATGACGCCATCGTCATGCTCGAAAACATCGTTCGCCACATGGAGATGGGCGAGGGGGTAATGGAAGCGGCCTTGACCGGCTCGAAGGAGATTGGCTTCACGATTCTCTCCATGACTCTTTCTCTCGCCGCCGTCTTTATTCCCGTCCTCTTCATGGGCGGAATCATGGGCCGCTTGCTGCACGAATTTGCCGTCGTCATCATGGTTGCCATTCTGGTTTCCGGAATCGTTTCGCTCACGCTCACGCCGATGCTCTGCAGCCGTTTTCTCCGTCACCAAAAGGAGCGGCAGCACGGCCGCACCTATATGGCCCTTGAGGATTTTTTCGATTGGCTCCACCGCAAATACGATGTCTCCCTGCAATGGGCGCTGCGCCACAGAGTCATTGTCATGGCGGTTTCCGGCGTCATTCTCGTCATCACCCTTTGGCAATTCGTCATCATGCCCAAAGGCTTCCTGCCGGAGGAAGACGCTTCGCAGATCTTTTGCTTCACTGAAGCCGCGCAGGGGATTTCCTTCGACTCCATGGTCAAGCATCAGGAGGCGCTCAACAAAGTGGCCATGGCCGATCCCAACCGGCTCGACTTTTTCTCCACTCTAGGCTTTGGCAGCAATAATCAGGGCATCCTCTTCCTTCACCTTAAGAACCGCTCGGAACGGCCCGAGATCCCAAGCCAGTTTATTCTTGGCCTTGAGACCAAATACGCTTCGACGCCGGTGATTGGCAATGTTCTCCGTGCTGTCGAGCCTCTATTCCGACATCACCCTACAATCGACGAAGTTATGGAAGAGCTTCGGCCCAAATTTGCCGCCGTCACCGGCATCAACGTCTACATGCAGAATCCGCCGCCTATCCAGATCGGCGGCAATCTCACCAAGAGCCAATATCAATTCACGCTTCAAACGCCCGACACGGAGGAGCTCTATCGCGAGGCCATTCCCTTCACGCAGCGCGTCGCCAAGCTGCCTGGGCTGCAGGATGTCACTAGCGACCTCCTCATCTCCAATCCTCAGGTCAATGTCGATATTGATCGCGACAAAGCTTCCGCCCTCGGCGTTTCCGCGCAGCAGGTCGAAGACGCTCTCTATACCGCATTCAGTCAGCGACAGGTCTCGACCATCTATGCGCCGAACGACGAATACTGGGTCATCATGGAGCTCGAAGACAAATATCAGAGCGATCCCGCCGCCCTCTCGATGCTCTACATTCGCTCCAGCACCGGCACCCTGGTTCCTCTCAACGCTGTCTCAAAGCTCTCGACCAACCTTGGCCCGCTCAGCGTCAATCATCTTGGTCAGCTTCCAGCCGTCACCGTTTCCTTCAACCTCAAGCCCGGTTTCGCGATCGGCGACGCAGTCAATGAAGTTCAAGACTTGGCCCGCCGGACCCTTCCCGCCACCTTCAGCGCCTCCTTTCAGGGAGCAGCCCAGGCTTTCCAGTCTTCTCTTACCGGGCTCGGCATTCTGCTCATTCTCGCGATTTTGGTCATCTACATCGTCCTTGGAATCCTCTACGAGAGCTTCATTCACCCGATCACGATTCTTTCCGGTCTCCCATCCGCCGCTTTCGGCGCCCTCCTCACGCTTCAGATTTTTCACTACAGCCTCGACATCTATGGCTTCGTCGGCGTGATCATGTTGATCGGCATCGTGAAGAAAAATGCCATCATGATGGTCGATTTCGCTGTCGACCGCGAAAAATCTGGCCACAAATCGGCCCGTGAGGCGATCTACGAAGGCAGCCTCATACGCTTTCGTCCCATCATGATGACCACGATGGCCGCTCTCATGGGCACCGCTCCCATCGCTTTCGGATTTGGCGCCGGCGCTGATTCACGCCGTCCCCTCGGCCTCTGCGTGGTCGGCGGCCTGTTGTTCTCTCAGCTTGTCACGCTCTACCTCACGCCCGTCTTCTACACGTACATGGATTCCTTCCAGGATTGGCTCGGTCGTCGCTTCGGCCGCACCGAATTGGCCGATCATCCCGCTTCTGCGGACTGATCTCTTTCCAACAATTCGCTGTTTCTTCGCTTTTTCTCGCCTTTAATTTCTCCTGTTCTTCCGGACGGTCCGCGACCTGTCGTTTCGTACCATTGACCTGCTCTTACCGCGCACCTAGGATGGCGTCGGACGCTAGGCGCGTCCTCCATACAGACTCCTTCGCGCGGCGCCCTGGCTCGCGCCACCGCGAAGCAATCGAAGCTTACAGGATGCCCTTTACGCAGGACCTGCCCCGCGATATTCGCAGCCGTCCCAAACGGCGGGGCGCACGCATGAACTCCCGCGTGCCCGTCGCCATCGAATGGAACGGCAAAGGGCCTTTGCGCTTTGAAACCGGATTTACGCGTGTCGTGAACTGCTATGGTTGCCTGCTCGTCAGTCCTGCGGAGTTGAGTCTGAACCAGCGCATCCGTTTGACGAACCTTGCGACGCACCAGGCAGTGGAAGCAGTGGTGGTTTGGAAGGGACAGCAGCGGCCCGACGGTTGGGATCTAGGCATCGAGTTGGCCGCTGAACTTTTTGATTTTTGGGGAGTCGACCTTTGAAACTGCAATCGTTGAAAGTCCCTGCGCCCAGCCGTTCTTCCGCCCCATCCAAACCAGGTGTTATTCCGGCCAAGCTTGCGCCTCATGCATCTTCCCGCCAGCCGGCGGCAGCCCGCGACGACCGGCGCCACAGCCAGCGCGTTCTGCTTCGCGTCCGCGCCAACGTTCACGTTGCGCTGCAAGGCAAGCCTGTCACCTTCGACGTCTTCACGCTCAGCGTCAATACAGCGGGCGCCATCGTTGTGATGACGCAGAGTCTCCCGCCCGAAACACGTCTCGTTCTCGAGCACGGCACCACGAAAGAAAAGGTCGCCTGCAAGGTCGCTCGTCCAGGCAAGGAAATGCCCGAGGGATTTCACGTTGCCCTCGAATTCGATTCCCCCGCGCCCGATTTTTGGAAGATCGCTTTTCCGCCCTCCGACTGGCGCCCCGTCGAGGAAAGCTAGAAGCCATCTGTCTCTGTTGACACCCAGCTTCTTTTGCCCTGTTCACATTGTCATCCCGAGGAGGAGCAGCTCGATTTTCGAGCTTACATCTGGGGATTGCGCGAAAATCGGGCGTCTTTGCTACGACGAGGGATCTCGGCGCCGGAACGGCGGACACATCGCAGCAGATGTTTCGAGAGGATTTCAACAGAGCCAGACAGGTTCTAGTCTTATTGTCCGGCGGTTTGATTTCCTTGTTTCAGCGCGGTCTCGAGGTCCGTTGCCGCCTTCTCGATTCCTCCCGATACGTTGACAATCACCGCAGCCACTCGCGGTACCTGCTCATCCGCCAGCGTCCATTTCTTTTCGTCCATGTATTCCCGCACCGCGGCCATCGGCTTCGCTCCGTATCCCGTATACGCTCCGGGCGCGTACACCTGATTCTTGAACCACGGCCTTTCAGGCAGTCCCTTTTGGTCCAGGAACAGCCGGGACACTTGCAGCAAGTCCTCGTTCACCGTATCCAGGGATTGCTGCGGCAGTGCCGGTGAGCCTTCCGCCCGGTATTTCGCCAGCGCCTGCGAGTAGTCATTCGCGCTCGCCTTCAGCTTCTCAATCGCATTCTTAAGCGGACTGAAATTCATGTACGGCGGCACGGGCTCTGCGGGCGGCGGCACGTAGGTCTTGTGCGGGTCGGCCATCGCCTGAAAAACTCCTTCCTTCAATTCCAGGTTCTGTTCCGCAATTTCGTCCTGTTTGTCTTTCAGCAGCTTCTCCAGTTCGGTCTCGTATTCATCGATTGCCTTCGCTTGCGGCGCGTAATCCACGGGGATGAAGTCCGCATCTGCCAGTCGCATCATCGTCGTCCCGGCCGTCTCCGCCAGTGCCCGCCCGTAGGAAAAATCCGTGTCCGAAAAGTGCGTGTACCAGTAGAAATCGTCGTAAATCGAGTGATACTGATCCCCATCATCTTCTCCGCCGAATCCCAGGTCCATCGTGGAGATTCCCGCGAAATCCTGGAATGCCGTGTAGTCGGAGCCATCGCCCAGCATCGGTTCAATCAGGTCCGTGCGCTCGCGCGCCTTATTTTTGTCATCGAGCGTCTTCGCTTTTCCGATGCTGTTCAAATACGACCGCTCGTACACCGTCTTGTGCGTGTCCGGGTCCTCCACGCTCTTTGCCACTCCGCTCAGCATTTCCTCCAGATCCTGTGTTCCGCCCGGTTCCAAAAATCCGCGATCGTTCGAATCCGAATTCACATAAGCCACCGCGTGCTTTTGCAAGTCCGCCAGATGATCCTCCACCCACTCCGTCGATCCCAGCAGTCCGGGTTCTTCTCCATCCCATGCGCAATAGATAATCGTCCGCCTCGGCGTCCACCCTTGCTTGTGCAATTCTCCCAACATCCGCGCTTCTTCGAGCATGGGAGACTGCCCCGAAATCGGATCTTCCGCCCCGTTCACCCACGCGTCATGATGGTTCCCGCGAATCACCCACTCGTTTGCGTCATCCGAACCGTGCAGCGTCGCAATCACGTCGTACACCGGCTTGATATCCCAGTTCGACTCCATCTTCAGGTGTACCACCGCCGGCCCTGGCCCCACGTGATACGTGATTCCCAGTCCTCCACGCCACGCTTCCGGCGCCACCGGCCCACCAAGCGCGGAAAGCAGCGGCAGCGTGTCCGCATACGAAATTGGCAGCACGGGAATTTTCGTAATCGTCTTCGCGTCCTTGATCGACAGTCTCTTAACACCCGGCTTCGAAGGCTCGCCTGGTGTCAGCGGATCGCCTGGATAGGCCGTATCCATCACACTCCCGCGCTGCACGCCTTCGCTCGGCCGCCAGCCTCCCTTGGGATACGAATCTCCCTGGAAGTAGCCATCCCCGCGAGGGTCCGAGTAGATGATGCAGCCGATGGCTCCGTGCTCCGCCGCCACTTTCGGTTTTGTCCCGCGCCAGCCTTCTCCGTAGCGTGCAATCACGATGGCGCCTTTCACCGAAATTCCCATCCGGTCCAGTTGTTCGTAGTCCTCGCGAATCCCGTAATTCACATATACGAGTTTTGCCGTCACGTCTCCATCCGCCGAGTAGGCGTTATAGGTCGGCAGTTGCTCCGCCGTCTGGTCCGAAGTCGGATCGACCGCCAGCGCAGGCTCCTGGAGCTTCGCCGTGTATTTCGTCGGCTCCAGCAGTTCCAGCAGCCGCTCCTTGGGCGTCGGAAAGAGCGCGTCGTACGTCTCGATGTGCGCGTCCAGTCCCCAGCTCTTGAATTGCGCCAGGATCCATTCGGCGTTGTCTTTGTCGTAAGGTGATCCCACGTGGTGCGGCCGCGCGCTCAGCCGCTTCATGTATGCGCGGATGTTCTCCGCCTGTACCCCATCACGGAATTTTTTCTCCCAGACGATCTCTTGCTCCGCCGACTTCGCGCTGAATCCCTCCATTGGCTTTGCCGGAGCCGCCTGCTGTCCGAATCCCGGCAGCGGCATCGCCAATTGCGTCGCCATCAAAACGCTGCAAAAAATTGCGCGCATTTTCATCGCATGGATCTCCTCAGTGATTTGGCCGCACTGTTGCGCTCGTCAAGTGGAAAAGGGAATCGGATTGCCCTTGGACAGACTCTGTGCAGGACGCGTCTTCTTAAAATGTCACGAAGCGGAATGAGAGCTGGCCTGTCCCCGAATTTAGAACGGAATATTCCCCAAGTCCAAATTCCCGCCCGAGAGAATGACCCCAATCCGCTTTGCTTGTCCACGGATTTTTCGCATCAACGGCGGCACGGCAGCCACCGCGCCGGAGGGCTCGACGATCAGCTTCATTCGTTCCCAAATGGCGCGCATTGCTCCGGCTATTTCCTCTTCCTCTGCCGGTATGATCTCATCCACATTTTCACGCAGGATCGAAAACGTTAGCGGGCACAGCGTCGCCCGCAGCCCGTCCGCCATCGTTTGCTTTGTCGAAGCCGGTTCGATTTTTCCCGACGCGAGCGACCTCCTTGCGTCGTCCGCATTTTGCGGCTCCGCCCCAATCACTCGCACGCCATTCTTCAGTCCCTTCGCCGCGATCGACGTCCCGCTCAGCAATCCTCCACCGCTCACCGGTGCGATGATCGCTTCCAATTCCGGCACTTCTTCCAGCAGCTCTATTGCTGCCGTCCCTTGCCCCGCAATCACGCGTGTGTTGTTGTAGGGATGCACCAATATCGCGCCTGTTTTTCGTATCAGCTCCGCAGCTGCCGCTTCCCGCGCCCCCAGCGTCGGCTCGCACTCCGTAATTTCTCCGCCGTAAGCGCGCACGGCGTCCTTCTTTGCTTGTGGGGAATTCGAGGGCATCACGATGTACGCTGGCATTCCACGCCATCTCGCCGCCAGAGAGAGCGCCGCGGCATGATTCCCCGAGGAATGCGTCACCACGCCTCTTTGTGCTTCTTCATCCTTGAGTGATAGAACCGCATTCGTCGCACCTCGGATCTTGAACGATCCCGTCCTCTGCAGGTTCTCGCATTTGAAATAGAGCTGCGCGCCTGCAATTTTGTCCAGCGATTCGCTCGTCATCACGGGTGTCCGATGAATGTGCGCGGCAATCCGCGTTCTCGCTTCCCGAATGTCTTGAAGAGTCGGCGTGACAAATTCTGTCTGTGTTTTCATGGCTCGTCGCGTTGCATTATGGCACAGCGCATCTCGCTTCAGATTCGCAGCGGCCCATTTTCTAACTCTGATTTCGTTCCAACATTAAAATTGTTGACTCGCTTCTTCTCCGGTGGGATTCTCTGATCTCCCCTTCCTCGTTTTTCCCGCGTCAAAATTCGCCTGTCGGCCGGAGGCCAACATGAACTCCATCGAACGTCGCATGTCTCCCCGTAAGCTGTTTGCCGCACCCATCCGCTTCCGCTTTTTGAGTGAGCAAGTCGCCGCTTCCATCGGAGTCGTCAAACCCGGTGCCGCGGCTGCCGCCACACGCTCCGCCGTGGCTTCCGTGGACCAATTCGAAGGAGAGGCAATCGATATTTCCGAACGAGGCGTCTGCTTTCTTTCGGGAGAAAAAATCGAGGTGGGCGAAGCAGTCGAGATGCTCTTCACTCTTCCGCGTGATTTGACCGGGCGAAATACGGAAGACGTTCGTTGCAATGCGCGCGTCGTCCACGTAGACAAAGTGGGCCAGAATGGCGCGTGGAAAGTCGGCGCCTACGTCGAAAGCTACAAGCCGTTGCAATCCTACAGAACCTGGGACAACTGAGGCCGCGGGATCAGCGCGCCAGACAATCTCTTTCTTTCCGGCGTGATTATTTCGAAGCCGTCTCCGCTACGGTAAACGTCGTCTTGGCCGCCGTCGTGTTGTCGTACGCGTCCCCCACCTGCACGGAAACGATATGATTTCCGGCTTTCAGCCCGGAAATTGAAAACTGATAGTCTTCTTTCGGCGCGTCGGAAAGCTCTCCGACGGGAAACAACACTCGCCAATCACCTGCATCGACGCTATACATCGCGCGCGCCACGGCTCCGGCTGTGCTCGTCGCCGTGAATGTTACTTTGGCAGTGCTGCCGCTTGCGTCGGCCTTGAGATCCACAATCTTCGGCGGCGTGTTGGCAATCACAAACCGGTCGCTCGCGCGTTCTCCCGTCAATTTCTGGTCGGGCGGATTGGAAGGCTCGTCGGACGCGACGATTTTCAGATAATACGCGCCGTCCGGCATTGTCGTCGTGTCCCAGGAGTAAAACTTCTGCGTAACCTTGTCCTTCAGCAGAAGCCAGTTGTTGTCTCCTTCGGCGCGGTAATACACCGAATAGATCAGATCGTCGTCGTTGTCGTCGTGGGCGCTCCATAGCACGCTTTCATACCCGTGCTCGGAAAATCCCTGCGGCGGCACTTCCACCTTTCCCGGTCGGCCGCCAGTTTCTGTAGTTGGCTGCAGTCCGAAGGCCGCGGCAAACGTTGCTTGCACTCCCTGTCTCTGCGGCATCCGAAGTTGCGCCGGTTGCGGCGCTCCCGGGCCGGCCTGCCCCGCAAAGCTTTGAACGCGCACGTTCGGATCCTGTATCGCGATATCATCCACAACCGGAGCGACGTTCTTCGGCAGGTATGCCAAATTCACCCACGTGACCGACGGCAGCCCGCTGTGGTCGTTGTCGAGGAAAACCGCCTTCCACTGGACAAACCTTGCCGGTGGGCAATTCACCTTATCTCCACCCGCTCCGCTGTAGGGGCCCGCCCAGGCGCTCCAATTCTTTTCGGGGCTCGAGGTATTGCCCGAGCGCACGTAAAACTCCACTTTGCTTTGCATCGCGCCGTTCTCGCCCCACCAGGTCAGCCGCCCCCATTGCGAAAAAATCCGCGCATCGAACGTATCCGATTCGAAGCTGCCTTTCACGTCGTAGCCGGGACCGAGCGAAAAGATCTTTCCGGGATTTGCCGTTGCCACAAAAATGCGCCCATCCGATCCGCGAGCCAGGCTCATCACTTGCGACGATGCCGTTTTCGCCACGGTCGAGTACACGCTGTCGCCTTCAAGCTGGATGATCGTTCCCTTGTTTCCCGTTCCCAACAATAGTTTTCCGTCCGCCGTGAATCCCATCGCGAAAACCAGATCCTCGCGCGAGGTCCACAGCGTGTCAGGAGATCCGTCCGGAGAAATCTTCACCACTTCCGATCCACCGCTGGTGGAAGGAAAGAAGGGAAACACGGGAGGTGTCGCACCTTGTGTCGCCACCACCGTTCCCTGCGCCCCTTCGCGCGCGCTTGTCGCAGCCGCAGCTGCCGCGGCCTGTGCCGATAAAATCTGCGCCGCCATGATCGAAGACACGCCCACGGTACGTTGCTTTTCGCCTACGGACGCTGCGTAGATATTTCCGCTCGCGTCGGTCAGCAGGGAAGTGACTTCCTTCTTGCTCGTCTCGTAGATTACAAAGGAAGGGCCGGCGTCCGGAGCCGCCTGTGCGTTTGCCTTCTTCACTTCGATCCTCAGGACCAGCCCGCTTGGATCGGTCCCTACCAGCAAGTTCCCCTTGGCATCGAACGCCAGCGATCGTGCGTGCCGCTCATCGCTCTGGTAGAAAAGCTTTCCTTTGCCATCCGGTCCTACTACGAAAATTTTTCCTTCGTCTCCCGTGCCGACAAACACGTCGCCCTGTGGGCTGACGGCAATCGCCCAGATGTATTTCGCCTTCGGCTCGAAGAAAACGCTCTTTTTGCCGTCGGGCGTAACCTTGTAAACCTTTCCGTCCGGCGACGTTCCCACGTACAAATTGTCTTTCGAATCGAATGCCAGCGCCTGTGCTGCCAGCTCCGCAGATTCAAAAATTTTCGTTGGCTTCGCAGGATCATCCAGCCGCAGCACTTGCGCGTCCGAGCCTCCCGCTGCGTACAGCCGTCCTTTCGAATCCGTTGCCAGTGTCCAGACATAGGCGAGGTTTGGGTCCGAGTAGGAATCGAATTTCGGCGCCGGTGTTAATTTGCCGTCGCTGCGCAGCGCCACGCCGCGCGCCGTGCCGCGATCGAAATCCGAGTATTCACTCTGCCGCCAGTTGTGTGTGTGCTCCGCTCCCGCAGGGCCCGCGCACAGAAGTCCACCGGTCAACAATACCACCGCCATCTTCCGGCAATTCATTCTTGCGAATCTCCTTTGCGTGTGCGCTCTACTTCACCGTAATCGAAAGGCGGCGCTCGCCCGAAATCACCTGATTCATTTCAATCGACCATTCCCCAACGCGTGACTGGTAAAGCAGCCGCGCCCCGCCCGGATTCTGCCGCTGGTCGAACACGTTGATCACCGAGGGTGGAGCATTCGGCATTTCTTTGTCTTCCACCAGGAGCGTCGGCGTCGGCTGCAGCAGCGTCGCGTACACGCGGTCGTTCCGGCGGTCGCGATTGAGCAGTTGAATCTGCTCTTCAAGTCCGGAAAGCTGTCCTTGCGAGCCGGCTTCGAGCAGCTCCGTCATCCTGTTCAGTGTGTCCGCGTCGCTCACCAGCAGTTCGAGCGTCCCTTTGGCTGCTTGCGGAGGAATTGTCACCGGGATCTCCCGGATCACCGGTTCGCCGCGATAGGGTCGAAGCAGCACTTTCACTCCTACGGTTTCGCCCGGCCGTACTTCGCTCTTTTCCACCCAGGCGTTGTCGATCGTCGCGGTCCGCCGTTCCGGTAAGGCCGTGACCTTCACGTGCACGGCTTCAATTTTGGGAGTCTCGTACGGATTGCTGTAAATGCTCGAAAAAGAACTTTGCACGGTCGTCGCCAATAAAAACCCGGCAGGGATGGGGACATCGGTAGGTGCGAACAAGTCCGCCAGCTTCACCTGCGAGTGGTCCTCAATGTCGATCGTTCCGTTCATTTCAAGCGTCATGCCTTCGCCCGAAGCCGTGTTGCTCGATATGCCGTTGAACACGCTTAGTGCCACCAGCGTAGGTGTCAGCAGCCGGTTCTCAATTACTTCGAAATGAAATTTCTTGTCAACATTCGGCGTCTGATATTCCACTTCCACGGGAATCATTGCCGGCCCGGCGCCGAGCCGCCCTTCGATTGCCGTCACATGATCGCCCGTCAGAGTGCCGATCGTTTCGCCGGTGGTGATGATTTTTGTCGAAGCCATTGCCGAAGCAAGCGTCATCAGTACGTGCGCGCGGGTAATCGGCATCTGCACGGCCCCGAAGCCAAAAATCGGATGGCCGCACGCGAGGATTCGCCCGTTTTCAACCGTCGTGACTGTACAGCCTGGCGCAATCGACAAATCCCCGCGGATTAATTCCACGCCGACCATGTCTCCTGGTTTGATTTGCGCGTCCGCCGGTGACGGCGTTGATGTCCCGCCGGCGATCATCGACATTCCCCAGTTCGCAAATTGCTTGCTGAACATGGCGATGGTTTCCGGATAAAGACCGCTGGCAATCAGCGGCGTTTCGATCGGCACAAGGAATTGGCCTTCGCCAACGCTAGTTTGCTGCGCAAATGCCTGTGGCAGCGGAATTCTCTGCACGGCCATCGCCATGGCTTGGCCATTCATCGTTGCAGCGCTTGCGGCCGCTTCCTCAGGAGTCGATTTCTGCACGTCGTACATGCTGGCAATCGGGGTCACGCCGCCAATGGCCTCGCGCGTGAAAACGCCGAGTTTGAGCGAAAGAGCGCCCACGAGCTTTCCGTCGATGTAGACGGGGCTGCCGCTCATTCCGGCCACCACTCCGGTCTTGGCCACCTCGTCTCCGAGAAGGCGGACCAGAATCACGTCTTGTTTGGGCCCGAGCGCGTTGTGCAGCACGCCGATCACGTTCAGATCCACCTTCTCGATCTGGTCGCCCTGAAAGATTGTGTAGACGTCGCCTTTCATTCCCGGCTGGACTTGATCGAGCGGAAACGTCGCATTGGTTTCCCCGGCCGGAGCCTGTGGCGCAGGCGCGGCGGCAGCCCATCGCGTCGCTGCCAGCATCAGAAAAAGAATTGTTGGGATGAGTGAGTGCCACTTCCGGGGCGTCAAGGCCATGGGACAAACATCATAACGGCCCCATCCCGCCGAAGCAAATGAGCGCACCGAGGGGGGTTCCAGGGCCACAGTTCGCGAATGTCCCCCGAAAGGAATGTTTCCAACGAGATGCCATCTCCGGCGAAAGCGGCCGGCCATGCTAGAATTTTTTCGTGAGCAAAAAAATCATTTCTCCCGGCGGAGCGCTTTCGGGAATGGCAGAACTCCCAGGCGACAAATCCATCTCGCACCGCTACGCGATCCTCTCCGCCGTGGCGGAGGGCACGAGCGAAATCGCGAATTACGCCACGTCCGCAGACTGCCGGAGCACTCTCCATTGTCTCGAACGGCTGGGAATCGAAATCGACGCGAACAAAGAGCGAGTCAAGATCGCCGGGCGCGGCTTGCGCGGCTTGCGGGAGCCGCGCCGCGCGCTCGACGCCGAAAATTCCGGCACGACGATCCGCATGCTTTCCGGAATCCTCTCGGGGCAGCCGTTTACCACAACGATCACGGGCGATGCGTCTCTGCGCCGCCGGCCAATGCGCCGCGTGATCGATCCGCTGACGCAAATGGGCGCTGAGATTCGCGCGGAAGACGGCGGGCGCGCACCGTTGGTGATTCGAGGGGGGAAGCTTCGGGCCATCGATTACACGCCGCCGGTGCCGAGCGCGCAGATAAAATCTGCGGTCCTCCTGGCGGGACTTTACGCCGACGGTCCCACGAGCGTGAACGAAGCCGTGCGCACGCGCGACCACACCGAATTGGCGCTGCGGGAATTCGGCGCGCAGATCGATGCGTCGAAGACGACGGTTCGCATTCAGCCGGGCGCGAAGCTCGCAGGGCGGCAACTGAATGTTCCGGGTGATCTTTCTTCCGCCGTGTTCTTGGCGGCTGCGGCGACGATTTTGCCGGGATCGGCGCTGATCCTGCATAACGTGGGACTGAATCCGACACGCGCGCGTGTGCTGGATTTCCTGATCTCGATCGGAGCGTCGATTCATCCGACGGCGCTGCAGGCGCGGCACGGCGAACTCGTGGGCGATCTTTCGGTGCGTCATGCGGAACTTGCCGGCGGAGAGATTTCCGGCGCGCAAGTGGCGGAGATGATCGACGAACTGCCGATGTTGGCTGCACTCGGCCCCTTCACGGAGAAGGGAATTGAGATTCACGATGCTAAGGAATTGCGCGTGAAGGAAAGCGACCGCATTGCGACCTTGGCGGAGGGCCTGCGAAGAATGGGCGCGAGCGTGGAGGAATTTCCGGACGGAATGCGGGTCGCGGGACGAAGCGCCGGAAAACTGAAAGGCGCGACGATCGAACCGCACGGCGATCACCGCATCGCGATGGCGCTTGCCGTGGCCGCGCTCGGCGCCGAAGGCGAAACAACGATTCGCGACGCGGAATGCGCCGGCGTTTCCTTCCCCGAATTTTTCGAAGTTCTGGACCGTCTGCGCGGCCTCAAGAACTAGATCTTCGCAACCGGATCGTGCCATAGCTCGTGGTGATGCTGATGCCCGGGCCGCCCGAGCCGACACTCCCCGACAATTTCCCGCTGGAATCGCCGTTTACGAGTTGCAGGCTATCAGCGTCGAAATCGCTGTCAACCTCTCCCGAGCCCGCCACGGCGGAAATCCGGAAATTCGAGCCCGCAGGAAGAGACAGCGTGACGTCGCCAGTTCCGTTGGCGATGTTGACAGATTGCGACGGCGGATTATCAAAACGCACGGTGACATCGCCATGCGTATTGGCGACGTCGAGCGGTCCCGAAACGTCATCAATTTCGACGTCCTTATCGCGGGTGGAAACGCGTGCGGGCCCGGCCGCGCCGGTAATCTTCAAATCGTCAGCATCGGCTTCGATGCGGCCAGACAATTTTGCGACGACCAGATTCGTGCGCGTCTCGGCGTATTGAGTGTTTCCCGCTACGTTGCGGACGACGACGGTGCCAAGAAAACTGCCGGCGAGCGTCGCGTTGCCGGAAATATCGTTGATGTCGACATCGTTGCCACGGCCGTTGAGCGTAACGTTACCCTGGATATTGGAGATGTGCGTGTCGCCACCAGCGGCTGTCGCAACGATGTCGCCGTTGCAGTCATGAATATCGAGATCGCCGCCGCCCGTTTGCGCTGTGACTCCAGACGTGAAGCCGGAAATCTGAATGTCGCCATTCTGCGTCTGCGCGCTGACCGGAGTTGCGGACGGCAAATCCAGGCTGAGATTTGCGTGCACGGAAGCGTCCGAGGCGTTCTTGCCGTTCACGTGGACGACGAATTCTCCGGAGGAATGGTCGACAGCGAGTTGCACGCCGCCCAGCCGGGAATTCGCCGCTGTGTCGCTCGATCCAGCGGCCTGCACGTCCGCGGAGAGGCGCATTTCGCTCCCCTCCACAGCGCGAAGCGTGATGTTTCCGTTGTCGATTGCCACCCGGACGCGGGAGCCGACGGGAATCTGCACAGACGGCAAGGATTGCGTCTGCTCGACGCGGCTCTGAAAGATATCCGTCTTCGCCGCCCAACTGGGATGAATGCGGGGCAGCCATTCGAGGACGGCCATGCCAACAAGAACGACAACAAGGAGAGCGAGGAGAGCGGCTTCCGTGCCGTTCAAAAGCGGAGGGCGATCCTCGCCGGATTTTCCGGCGGCGAAATGGTCGATGAGCTTCGCCGCTCCCCAGACGATCAGGATTACGGGCCAATAGCGGGCGAGAAGATGGCCGATGCCGAGGTCAGGATCGAAACGCTGGAGGAGAAAAAGGGAGCCAATCAGGATGAGGAGCAGCCCCGTAAAAATCGATCCGCGTTGTGGCCCTCCGTTGCTCACCGTCGATTCACCGCTCGATGTGGCCTTCCTTCGAAGCAAACGCCTGGGCGACAAGGACAATGCCGGGAACGATCAACAGGATGGGCCAGAGATAGCCGAAATCGTAGCGCGAGTATTCGCCGACCAAGAAAATCACGCCGATGGTGATGAGCATGATGGGCCCCATCATGCCGCGCAACCGGCAGGAAAGACATGTGCATCGCGTATTTGAGGCATCTGCCATGAGATCTCTCCTATTCGCCCCTGTTCATGCGGGTCCAGATCATATAAATGCCAAGAACGACCAGACCGGCCGGCCAGGCCTTGGCGATCCATTCCGATTGCAACAAGCCAAAATTCGCGAGCAAAAAAAGGAGTCCGAGACCGATGAGGACGAAGGCGCCAACGGGTTTGCCACCCGCAGAAGTTTCCGGAAGAAGCGTGCCGGTCTCAGTCTGGCCCAGGCGACGGGCGCGCGCGACATGGTGAGCTTCGATCGGCATATAGAAATAGAAGCAGCCGAGGGCGATGGCAAAAAAGACGTAGTAGCCAGTGCCGGGAAGATCCGAACTGAGCGCGGCAATCAGTCCGCCAAAAATCAGAACGTGGATCAGGGCTTTCAAGTATTGACCGTTGTAAACCGCGCCGAGGCCGGGAATGAAACCAAGAAGCGCCGCGAGAGCGGGATTGGGCGCGCCAGGAGGCGCAGACGGCGGAACGGAGGCAGACGAATCGCTCGCGGAGCCGCCGAGCGGCGTGGGAGAGCCCGACGCCGGAGCCGCGAGGAGCTTAGAGAGACAATCCTCGCAGTAGAGAGCGCTGTGAACCTCGCGCGTGCATTGTGGGCACATTGCCTTGCCGCAATTCCGGCAAAAGCCGGTGGCCTGCTGATCGGTGTGAACGGCGCAGTTCATTGGAAGCTCCTGGTCGAGCCGCCCACGAAAAATTCGGCGGGCGACAACATAGCTACAAGGGCGGCCGTGCGAATCTGGCTGCGGTCGCGGTGCTTGTCATTTTCGGACTTCTGCTGCGGGTTCGTGCCGGGCTGGGCCGGCTGCTCCTCGGGCAGAGCCGGAGGCTCGATGGGCGAGGCCTCCGGCGCGGGCTGGAGGCGCGATTCAATTTCGTAGACGACGCGAAGGTCATTGACGAAGCGGACGCTGCGCGAATAAACGAGATGCGCCTGGCGATTCGCTGTGTGGAAGTAGGAAATAGGATTCAAATCCACGTGACGGAAGCGCGCGGCCTTGACACCGGACACCTGGAAAGCGATGACGGCGACGGCTGCCATGGTGACGGCGCCCATGGCGAGACGCGGGCGCAACTGCGCGGCAGTCCAGCCCGTCCAGCGTTCCCAGAAGCCCACCTTGACGCGCGGGCCGATGGTTGCATCGAGGATTTTGCGCGTGAGTCCGGGAGGCTCGGGAACCATTTCAAGGCGCGACATCGAATTCACAAGGCCGCGAACGCCATCGACCAGTTGCTGGCACTGCGCGCAGGCGGAGAGGTGCGCCGAGAAGTCCCGGGCGTCTTCGGGAGACAGACGCCCTTCGAGCCAATCGCTCAGCCGCTCTTCGATTTGTGGGCAGTCCCAAGCCATGCTTATCGCTCCCAGAGAACAATCCTTTCGGTCGGCGGCGTCAATGCGGCCGCACGCCCATTTCCTTAAGCACGCGAGCCAGCTCGATGCGCCCGCGATTGATGCGCGATTTCACGGTTCCTTCCGGCACTTGCAAAACCATGCGAATTTCCTCGTACTCGAGCTGCTGCAAATCGCGAAGAATGACGGCTTCGCGGAGCTCGGGCGAAAGGCGCGAAAGGGCCGTCTGCAACTGCCCGCTCAATTCGGAGGCAAGCGCGAGCTTGTCTGGCGTTCTCGCCGTCGAATGTTTTTCTTCGAGCTGCGGCAACGATTCCTCGATCGAGTCGGTGATGCGGTCGCGCTTGGTGCGCCGGTAATGATCCACCAGCAAATTTCGCGTCACGCTCGCAAGCCAGGTTGGAAATGCTCCCTCTGTGGGACGGTAGCTCGGCAGCGTGCGATAGATGCGAAGAAACACTTCCTGGCTCAAGTCCTCGGCCTCGGTGGGATTTCCCGTGAAGCGGTAGCAGAGGTTGAAGACGCGCCGCGTGTGCCGTTTCACCAGCTCTTCCCAGGCCGGGGCCTCGCCCCGGAGGCATTGCTGCACCAGTTGGGCGTCGGGATCCAATCGCGTTTAGCCTCGCCGCTCCCATGTTTTTCGGACCTCGCTCATAGGAACGCAAAAGCGCGTAAAAAAGTTCCCTGAAGTGTCCGCTGGCGGACACGAGTGGCGAATCCGGCGCATGGCCGCTAGTGGACGTATCGCTTTCCTCAATCTCTCGATCGGCAGCACAAGCATTGCTCGTTTGACGGCTGCGGGACGCTCTCGAAGAGCAATCTTGGAGAGGCATCTTAGTCGGGTTGGGAATTGAAATACAAGGGAGGGGGGCAGAAGAGTGGGAAGAGAAAAATTCGGCGCGGGAATGGGGTCGGAAACGGTTGCGATTAGAAATGAGCCCGACCCTGTGTTTTAAATGAGATGCAAGGATTTCTAATTCCGACCAGTCGCGATTAGGAAGGGGGAAACCCGTGACTTGTGACGCGTGAATTGTGATTCGTGAAAGAGGCGAGAATGCGGGAGAGGCGCGCGCAGCGCGCTCTCGCAAGCAAAGAAGAATCGCCTCTCCTGGGGCGGGATTTTTCGCGGCGACCTCCAATAGCAACATTGCGGTGCATACCTCGATGGAGGGTAGCATGAAGAGGCGAAGAAGTGGGGAAGAGAAAGGTACAGAAAAAGGACAAGGCACAGGACTCGACGAAAGAGCAGGGGAGCGGGAAGGACAGACTTAGGAGACTGGACGGAAGGGCAAGAAGGACAGGGGAGGAGAAGAAAATCTCATATTTGAAATGAAGGGCGCCGCGGCAGAGGCTGGAGGTTGAAAAGGAGAGAGGCGGCGCGCTTGACAGTGGCGGAAATATGCTGGTACGGTCGCAGGCCAATGGCGCGGGCGCTGAGAAAATACATTCTGCTGGCCGTCGGGCTGGCCGCGCTGGCGTTTTTCCTCTACAAATTCCGCAACTCGATCACGCTGGCTGGATTTTCCTGGAAAGAAGTGGAAGAGTCGGTGGCAGGCGCGAACTGGGGGTTGATGCTCGCGGCGGTGGGAGTAATCTACCTGTGCCATGCGGCGCGGACGGCGCGGTGGATGCGGCTTTCGCGATGGATGGGGCGGACGAAATTCAGCAACGTGTTCGCTTCGACGCTGATGGGATTTACCTGCATATTTCTGCTAGGGCGCGCCGGAGAGCCAATTCGCCCGGTGCTGATCGCGAGAAAAGACGGGCTGCCAATTTCCGGAATGTTCGGGGTATACATTCTCGAGCGGATCTCGGATGTGGCGGCAACAGCCGTGCTGGCCGGACTGGGACTGCTGTTTTTTCGCCACTCGGCGGTGGAGTCGGCTGATAGCGCAAATCTGCTGGCTCTGGCACGAACGGCAGGTGTGGGGCTGCTGGCGGGGCTTGCTGCGGCGGTTTGCTTTCTCGTCTATTTTCGATTCCACGGCGCAGAGTGGCTGTCGGGGCGGCTGAAGCGGCCGGAGTGGCATCAGGGCTGGAGGCATCGAGTGGCGTCGCTGCTCGAAGGATTCAGCGACGGGCTGCGAGGAATCCGGACGTGGGAAGACCTGGGAGTGCTGACGGGCTACACGGGACTTCATTGGTTCGGTGTGGCGCTGTGCTATTTCATCAGCATGAGAGCGTTCGGCGGAGATTTTGCGGGGATGGGATTTCTGGCGTGTGTGGTAGTGCTGGCGTTCACGCTGGTGGGATCGGCGATTCAACTGCCGGCGGTGGGCGGAGGAGCACAAGCGGCGAGTTTCCTGGTGCTGACGCTGCTGTTTGGAGTGGGAAAAGAGCCTGCGGCGGTGGTGGCCGTGATGCTGTGGATCATATCGTTCGCGTCTGTCTCGATTGGAGGGTTGCCGCTGCTGCTGCGCGAAGGATGGTCGATGGGTGAATTGAAGCGGATGGCCGCGGCCGAAGAAAAGGCGGCCGAGGCGGCGGAAGAAGCGGTGTGGGAGGGAAGCGGCGCTGAAAGGGGAGAAGGCAAACCGTGAAGTGCCCGTTCTGTTCGCATCTGGACGACAAAGTGATCGACTCGCGAGAGGCGCGCACGGGGGATTTGATCCGGCGGCGGCGAGAATGCCTGAAGTGCGGGCGGAGATTTACGACCTACGAGCGAATCGACGAAATTCCCTACATGGTGATCAAGAAGGACGGACGGCGGGAGAAATTCGAGAGGCAGAAGATTTTGGTGGGACTGCTGAAAGCGTGCGAGAAAAGGCCTGTGCCGGTGAGCAAGCTGGAAGGGATTGTGGACGAGGCGGAAGCGTTTGTCAGCGAAGCGCCGGACCGCGAGAGGACGACTTCGGAGATCGGCGAACTGCTGATGAGCAAGCTGAAAAAGCTGGACAAGGTGGCGTATGTGCGGTTCGCGTCGGTGTATTTGGATTTCAAGGACGTGAAGGAATTTATGAACGAGCTGAAGGGATTGCTGGTGGATCGAGCGAAGAAATAGTAGTTACGGCTGCCAGACGCCGGCGGCGAAGGATTTGATGGTGCGGAAGCCGAGGCTTTCGTAAAGGCGCACGGCGCCGGAATTAGCGGCAGTGACGGTGAGAGAAAGATAGCGGAAGCCGCGGCGGGCGAGGGCGCGGATGGAGTGCTCCATCAACTGGCGGCCAACGCCGTGGCTTTGGTGACCCGGTTTGACACAGACCTGTGTGGTGTGGCCGACGCCTGCGTCGACAGTAGAAGTGAGAACCATGCCGATGGGAGGCTCGCCGCTCGCGGGGCGGACGAGAAAAGAAGCCTCAGGAAGAAATTGTCCGCAGCCGGGAAGAAGAACGATATTGCGGAGAAACCTCATCCCGCCGATTTCGCTGCGATACTGGTCGTTGATTTCGGCATCGACGTGGCCGGCGTAGGCGAGCTGGATAAGGCGGGCGGCGGAATCGAGATTGCGGTCGGACCAGGATTCGATGCGCAGGCCCGGCGAGAGAGGCTTTTCGGAAAGAGACGCTTCATCGATGTTGAGGAGCATGAACTGGCGCGTGTGCAGGCGGAAGAATTGTGAGAGGAAGGACGGGTCGAGCTGCGTGCCGAAAGGCATCAACTGGGCTTCGACGCGATGAAGATGGGGAGTGGCACGAAGGGACTGGAACATTTCGCGGAGCAAGCGCTGATTGACGGCCGCTTGATCGACGCGCGAAGAAACGAAGAGGCCGCCGATGAGGCCTTTGAAATCTTCGAGGACGTAATAGCCGTAACCCGCGGGCTTGGAGTCGATGACTGCCATGTAGCCGCCAAGCGAGCGCGAATCGACAAATTTGCGGATGAGTTCGATCGACGGACGGTAATCCCAGAAAAGTTCTTCCTGCCAGCGGCGAGCCTCTTCCTGGAAAAGAGGGTCGAGAGTCTTCGCGTGAACTTGCCGGAGATCCAAAATTTGCATTGAGCCGGGTTGTTCCGCCCCCGAGCCATTATAGACTTGGGCATCCGCCTGACCAAATTGCCCGAAAGGTTAACTGGCTGCGGAAGGGGCGCTTGAGGAGTTGTGTTACGATTTAATTTGACGAGGCGTTGAAGGCGGGACGCCCGCAACTATTGGATGGCCGTCCTCTCAGAGCTTCGCTACCCGACTACGCGAATCGCCAAGGTCGTTTCCGCAGTCCTGGCGCTCGTACTGTTTGCCGTCGTCTCGGTGGGGACGATTTCGGGTTTTCTTCTGTACCAGATTTTGCGCCCGCCACGAAGTCCTGCTACCTACGATCTGAACGTGATGATGGGGCAGCCATCGTCATTTTCCTTTTCCGTGCCAGGAATGCCTGATCGTGATGGCCTGTTTTTCCCGGGCCTAAGAGGCGGGCCGACGATTGTGGTGTGCCACGGGTATATGTCGCAGAGGGCGGACCTGCTGACGCTGGCCTCGGCGCTGCAGGATCATCAGTACAACGTGTTCTTGTTCGACTTTGTGGGGCACGGGACGACGCCGGGGCTGACAACGCTCGGCTACAAAGAGACGGGAGATTTGAAGGCGGCGATTCAGGGGCTTGCGACGCGGAGTGACATCGACACGAAGCATTTCGGCGTGTGGGGTGTGGACTTGGGCGGATATGTGGCGTTGGAAGCGGCGACGTCGGACCCGCGGATTGCGGCCGTGGCCGTTGACAACGCGTACGCGGACCCGCATGAGATGCTGCACCTGCTGGTGGCGCATTCCGGACTGTCGATTATTCCGTACGTGACGCGGTTGTCGGATTTCGGATTCAAGATGCTGAACTATCAGTACAGGAACACGCCTCCGGTGACGAAAAATTTCAGCAAGACGCAGGGAATCCCGAAGCTGTTCATCGAATCGGAAGACAAACCGGGGCTGGCGCAAGATACGTTCGATCTGTTTCTTCGTGCGCCCGATCCGAAGCAGATTCAGAAGGACCGGGTGAGCTATTCGGATATGACCGACGACGACCGTCACGCCTACGAAAACGAGATTGTGACTTTCTTCCTGCAGAACTTGCCGGCGACGGCGCAGCCGTAGCTAACGCGTTTCGTCGCGGGCTGCGGGCAAGACCGGAACGAGCAACACTCCCCTGTATGTTTCCTCGAGCGGACCGCTGAAGCGGCGCTGCTGCTTCACTTCTTCCAAACCCTTCGGCGTGGTGAGCAGAATTGCGGCTTCTGGATCGGCAGGAGACCACTCCGGCAATTTACGATCGAAGTAGAAGGCCAAGCCATAGTCCCAACTGCGCGGGAGTTGATAGGTGAAGATGCGATTCGGGAAATGGCTATTGGTGAAGAGAAGCGCGTGCGGGCGAGCAGAGACGTAAGGGTCGAGCGCCGGAAGAAAGTTGTGGCCAGCGATGGCGATGCAGAGAACGGAGAAAAAAACGGAGGTATAGACCGAAGCTCGCGGACGGAAAAATGCAAGCGCGAAGACGGCGACACCTCCCGCAAAGGCAAGGAGAGCGAGCGGGAGAAGCGATGCGTGAAGGTCCGTGCGTTCGGAGGCGGGAACGCGATGGAGCCAAAAGAGCGCCGCGATGGCGAGAAAAATCCACGTGAGGCCTACAGAAGCTACCGAAAGACGGAAGACGGGTAGTGTGCCTGCTTCACTGCGAGCGAAGCGGAAGAAGGCGGCTGCGAGGAGAAGACACGCCGGGGCGATGGAAGGGAGGACATAGCTTGGAAGCTTGGATTGCGACAGGCTGAAGAAAAGGATTGGGAACAGCGTCCAGCACACGAAGAAACAGCCAGGAGATTTTTGCCAGGACTTCTTGCGCCAGAGATTGATTCCCAAAAGAGCGGCGGGCCAGAGAAGAACAGTCCAAGGAAGAAGCGCGAGAAGAAAAATGGGACCGAAGAACCAGAATGGCTGGCGATGCATAAAGAGGGGGGTGAGGTAGCGCTCAAAATTGTGCTGCCAGATGAAGACGCGCAGGAAATCGGGATTGCGGAGCGAGCAGAGCACGTACCAGGGAAGAGCGACGAGCAAACACGCGGCGATCGCGAGCGGATGAGCGAGGCGGAAGGCGGAGCGTCGATCGCGCGAGACAATGACCCAGAGCAGAATGGCTCCGCCCGCGAGAAGGATGGCTGCGGGGCCCTTCGCAAGGACGGCGGCGCCCAGGGACGCGCCCCAGCCGATAAGGAGCAGCGAAGTATTTTTTGAATTAGCGCTTGAGACCGAAGGGTTGTACGCATTTGATGCTGCGAGAGCGCCGCGGCACAGAAGGATCGCTGCGGCAAAAGCCATGGCGATAGCGAGAAAAGCGCTGAAGAGCATGTCGGGCGTGGCGGCGCGAGAAAATCCGATGGCTGCGACCGTGGTCGAAAAGAGGAGTGGGGCAAAAAGCGCGGGACCGCGAAAGAAATTGCGAAGCGGTTCGAAGAAATTCCAAGCGAGCCAGGAAATGGTGATGGCCGCGGCGAGTGCGGCGACGGCGGAGGGAAGGCGCGCGGCCCACTCGGAAGAAAGAGGGACGCGGAAGCCGATTGCGGCGGCCCAGTAGTAGAGGACGGGTTTTTCAAACCAGGGTTGGCCGTAAAGGCGAGGTGTTACCCAGTCTCCGGAATCGGCCATGGCTCGAGCGATCCAGGCGTAGCGGGGCTCGTCGGGGCCCAAAAGTCCGATAGCGCCGAGATTGCCGAACAGGCACACGATAACGGCTATGACAGAAGCGCAGGCGGCGGCAAGGTTCTGCTGGCGAGTTTTTTCTGACGAAGCGTGCAAGGCGAAAGAGTTTATCACTCCTTGGGAGCGCAAAAGACAGAGAGGCGAGACTAGCGCGGGCTGCGAAGGGTCTTGCATAATGGCTCGCAATGCGAGAACGGGTGGAGTATGCCGCGGCGTGGCTGGGGCTGAAGGGAATGGGGCTGTTGCCACGATGGGCTGCGCGGTTTGCCGGCGAAAAATTCGTACAAATGGCGTACTGGCTGCGGCCGCCATTGCAGCGGGTGGCGATGTTCAATTTGCGGCTGGCGTTCCCCGAGTGGACGGACGAGCGGCGAGAAGAAGTGGTGCGGGGAATGGTGCGGCAAATCGGATGGATGGCCGGGGAATTTTCGCAATTTCCGAAGTACACGCGCGAGACGATCAAGAAAATCGTCGCAGTGGACGGGTTCGAAAATTTCGATTGCGCCCGTCGGCGCGGCAAAGGCGTGCTGTTCCTGACCGGGCACATGAGCGCTTGGGAACTGGCTCCGTTCGTCCACGCCCTGTATGGCAATCCGCTGCATTTTCTGGTGCGCCCGGTGGCGAACGAGCGAGTGGACGCGCTGATCAATCGCTACCGGTGCCTTTCCGGCAACGAGCCTATCGAAAAAAACCGGTCGGCGCGGGCGATTCTGAAAGTGCTGGCAGAGGGCGGGACGGTGGGCATTCTGGCAGATCACAATACCTCGTGGGGCGAAGGAGTGTTTGTGGATTTTTTCGGGGTGCCGGCTTGTACGACTTCAGGCTTGGCGCGAATTGCCTTGCGGACAGATGCAGCCGTCGTGCCGGGGTTTCTTTCCTGGGACGCGACGGAGAAGAAATACAGGCTTGGATTTCAGTCGGTGGTGGAATTGGTTCGAACGGGAGATGAAGAAGCAGATGTAGTGGCGAACACGGCGAAGTTCACCAACGTGATTGAGAGCTACGTCCGGAAATTCCCGGACCAGTGGCTCTGGGCGCACAAGAGATGGAAGACAAGGCCGCCTGGAGAAGAGCCAATCTATCCGTGTTGAATGATCCGGCCGAGGAGGCGAGGACGATGCGAACAGCGAGGGAATTGGCGCAGCATCTGGGCGCGAAGCTGACGGGCGATGGAGGATTGCAAGTCTCGGGAGTAGCGGGAGCGGCGAGTGCGATGGCTGAGGATTTGATTTACGTCGAAGCGGAGCGCTATGCAGGCGAAGCCGAGACGTCAGCAGCGAGTTGCGTGGTGGTGAAGGAAGGAATCCGTGTGCCGGGCAAGACGAATCTGGAGGTGAAGGACGCAAAGCTGGCTTTTGCCAAAGCCGCCGCCATTCTTTTGAGCAAGGAAACGAAGGAGCCGGGAATTCACTCTTCTGCAATTGTGTCCGCAAAGGCGCGGGTGGCGAAGAGCGCATCGATAGGACCGTTTGCAGTAGTCGAAGAAGGCGCGGAGATTGGCGATGGGTCTACGGTCGGAGCGTATTGCTTTATCGGCAAGGGAGCGCGGATAGGACAACAATGCCGTCTGCACCCGCGCGTGACGGTCTATGCGGGAGTGTCGATTGGAAACGGGACAGAGATTCACGCGGGTTCTGTGCTGGGAGCGCCGGGATTCGGATATGTATATGGAGAAGGTGTCTACTGGAAATTCCCGCAAGTAGGAAAACTGGAGATTGGGGAGGATGTGGAAATCGGAGCGAACACGACCGTGGACCGTGGCTCGCTTGGGACGACGCGCATCGGCAGAGGTGTGAAGGTAGATAACTTGGTGCAGATCGCCCACAACGTCGAGATTGGGGAACATTCGGTGATTGCATCACAGACGGGCATTTCCGGCAGCAGCAGGTTGGGAAGCCGGGTTGTCGTGGGTGGGCAGGTGGGGATAGCGGACCATTGCGAAATTGAGGACGGCGCAATCCTGGGAGCACAGGCGGGAATCCCGACGGGCAAAAAAATCCGGCGAGGACAAATTGTGTGGGGGACACCTGCACGACCGTTAGTCAAATTCAAGGAGCAGTATGGCTGGTTTGGCAGGCTGCCGGAGCTTGCCGAACGCGTAAAGGAACTGGAAAAGAGAAGCTCTGGCGAATAAAGACGGAATGGACCAGAGGGGAAGTTGCGTGCAAAACGCAAATTGAGACGGTTGGTGGCTCCCACCTGGAATTCCATGACACTTCATCAAATCGAACCTTGCTTGCCTAGAAAATGAAGAAAATTGTCACGCAACGAAACAGGTCCGAACGACATCTGAGAAGTGCAGGCTGAATAGTTTTTAGTTGACCAATAGGCCAAACCTAAAGATAATGCTAACGTTAGGGAATTTGTAGAGTGTTAGAGTGGCACGGGGGAACAGGTCCAAGCCGGAACGCTTACCGTCGAGGACGCCTGAGGCGGAGAAAAGGTTGGGCGTTGCCAGACGCACATGGAGGCGTTGCACAATTGGGGGGCGGCAAGGACCAAGCACAGAGGCTTGGGGCAGTACCGAACGATTTTCCTTCCAGCAGCGGGGATGATCCAAGAGGAATGGACCAAATGACGGGGCACCATAGCGGCAATTTTTGTACTTGGCGAGATGAAGTACTTTAGATTTTGAGAGCCGATAGAGAATGACACCGGAAGCAAGGCTGAGAATACTGGGCACGGCTTCAGGGGCCGCAACCGTTCCCGCGAAGGATTTTGGGGCGACGGTTGACAGAACGATCGGGCAGGCGAACGATTGGCTCCTGGCCGCGCAGGCGCAAGAGGGCTACTGGTGGGGCGAGCTGGAAGCGGACACGACGCTCGAATCCGACTACATACTCTATCTTTATTTGCTCGGCGAGTCGGAATCGGAAAAGGTGACGAAGCTCGCCAATCACATCCGCGGGCAGCAACAACCGGACGGCGGATGGAATATTTACCATGAAGGGCCGTCGGAACTGAACGCGACGGTGAAAGCGTACGTAGCTCTTCGGGTCGCGGGTGATGTGATCGACGCGCCGCACCTGCAAACAGCACGAGCAAAGATCCTCGAACTTGGCGGCTTGGAAGAGACCAACTCCTACGCCCGGTTTTACCTAGCGATGGTGGGGGCAATCGATTGGAGCCACGTGCCTTCAATCCCGCCGGAACTTGTGTTGCTACCTTCCTGGTTTCCCGTCAATTTGATCGAGATGTCGTCGTGGACGCGCGCGATCGTCGTACCTCTCTCGATCATTTACGCGCTGAAACCCGATTGGCACCTGCCCGAAGGCGTGACAGTGACCGAACTGTTCAAGAATCCGGGCGCAAAGCCGCCATCGCTTACGTGGAACGGAAAGCTGTTTTCCTGGAAGACATTCTTTTTGGCCGTGGACCGGGCTCTGAAGCTCTACGGACGGCTGCCGCGGAATCCTCTGCGGAAGATGGCTATTGAACGAGCGCGGCAGTGGGTGTTCGAGCGGATGGAACGCAGCGAGGGCCTGGGCGCGATTTATCCGGGGATGATGAACACAATTTGTGCGCTGCTGGCAGACGGGAAGGCGCCGAGCGACCCGCTGGTGTCCCGCGAAATCAAATTTTTCGAACGATACGAGATTCATGAGGGCGATACGCTGCGCATTCAGCCGTGCATTTCGCCGGTGTGGGACACGGCAATCGCAATGGTCTCGCTGGAAGAGGCAGGGCTCGATCCTGCCCATCCGGCGCTGATTGCCGCCGAACGCTGGCTGGTGGACAAGCAGATTCTAGGCCCCGGTGACTGGCAGGTGAAAAATAAGAAGGCCGATCCGGGCGGGTGGGCATTTGAGTTCCGGAATGATTTTTATCCGGATGTGGACGACACGGCCTTCGTTTTGATGGCGCTCAGCCGTGTCGCCGATCCCGAAAAAGAGCGGCTGCAAGCGTCGATCCGGCGCGGGTTGGCGTGGCTGGTGAGCATGCAAAACAGCGACGGCGGATGGGGCGCATTCGACCACGAAAACAACCTGACGTTTCTGAATAATATTCCTTTCGCGGATCACAACGCGATGCTCGACCCCTCAACCGCGGACGTGACTGCGCGGGCGCTTGAATGCCTGGGGCAGATGGGTTGGGATGCGTCGCACCCAGTGGTCGAGCGCGCTCGCGCGTTTCTGCGCCACGATCAAACCGAAGAGGGCGCGTGGTTCGGGCGCTGGGGAGTGAACTTCGTCTACGGCACGAGCGGCGTGCTGCGGGCGCTTGAGTTGCTGAGCCTGAATCATCACCCGGATTGCATGAGAGCGGCGGAGTGGCTGAAGTCGGTGCAAAACGAGGACGGAGGATTCGGCGAGTCGATCCACTCTTACTACGACGCGGCAGCGAAAGGGCGCGGCAAGAGCACGGCGTCGCAAACAGCATGGGGATTGATTGGGCTGCTGGCCACGGTGGGAGCGAAGGACGCGGCCTCGGAAAGAGCTGTGGCGTGGCTCGTGAAACATCAGAATGAAGCGGGAACCTGGGATGAGCCGGAATTCACGGGAACGGGATTTCCGTGTGTGTTTTATCTGCGGTATCACCTCTACCGGCACTCGTTTCCGCTCTACGCTCTGGCGCGGTACCGGAACATGCGCGAAGGCGCGGGGCGGTTCGTGGCCGTAAAAATATCCGCTGAAGAGCTGCAGCAGAGCGACGGCCGCTGGGCGTAGCGCGGCCAGGAGAATCCCAAACAGAATGACAACGTTGGTCACCGGCGTGACAGGGTTCGTCGGGAGCCACATCGCAAGGCAGCTTGCGAGCCGGGGCGAACGCGTGCGCGTGCTGGTGCGGCCTGGAAGCCGGCGGGATGCCCTTGAAAACATTGCGATGGACTACGTCGAAGGCGACCTGCGAGACGGTGCCTCCATCGAACGCGCGGTGCGGGGTGTCGTGCGGGTATTTCACGTCGCGGCGGACTATCGCCTGTGGACGCGGCGGCCGGAGGAACTGTACGAGAGCAACGTGGATGGCACGCGACGCCTGCTGGAAGCGGCGGAGCGCGCGGGCGTGAACCGGATTGTCTACACCAGCACGGTGGCGACGATTGCCGTCCCGCGCAAAGGCCCTCTACCGAATGAGGAGACGCGCAGCGAGTTGTGCGAGATGATCGGCCACTACAAGCGGTCGAAATTCCTGGCGGAAGAGGAAGCGAAGAAGGCTGCCGCCAGAGGAGTGCCGGTGGTGATTGTGAATCCGACGGCGCCTGTGGGGCCTGGGGACTGGAAACCAACTCCTACGGGCAAGATCATCGTCGATTTTCTGAATGGCAAGATGCCGGCATATGTCGACACGGGATTGAATGTGGCGCCTGTGGAAGATGTGGCGGCGGGACATTTGCTGGCGGCAGAAAAAGGCCGTGTTGGCGAGCGGTACATCCTCGGCGGGCGGAACATGACGCTGAAAGAAATCCTGGAGGCGCTTGCCCTCATCGCGGGAAAAACCGCGC
This sequence comes from Candidatus Acidiferrum sp., assembly GCA_035524135.1. Classification (GTDB taxonomy): domain Bacteria; phylum Acidobacteriota; class Terriglobia; order Acidiferrales; family UBA7541; genus Palsa-295. The sequence goes on from DATKPM010000070.1 coordinate 85,795, forward strand.
CGAAAATCAAGATTCCTCACGCGGTTGCAATGGTGGCGGGCTATGCCGATACGTGGTTGGCGCGGCTGGCAGGACGGGAGCCACAGATACCGGTCGAGGGCGTGAAGATGTCGCGGCACAAGATGTTTGTCGCCAGCGATAAGGCCGGGCGGGAATTGGGCTATGCCGCTGGGCCGGTAGAGAAGGCGCTCGAAAGCGCCGTGCGCTGGTACGAGACTCACGGATATGTGAGCGCGCAAAAAAGTGCGGGAGAAAGGTCTGCGGTCCGCGCGGCAGCGTGAGGATTGAATTTGCGATTTTTGGTCACATTTGCGCTGGCGAATGAGTTCGCACCCTGGCGGGAAGCGGCGGGATTCCGCGAAGATCGGGACGCCGGGCAAGACGGACTGTTTCGCGCGGAGATTCAGGGCGCGAACGTGACGGCCGTTGTGACGGGCGTGGGGACAAAGCGGGCGGCGCGCGCCGTGACCAGAATTCTGCGCGGCGACGAACGCTATGAGGTGCTGATCAGTTCGGGGCTTGCGGGCGCCCTGCAACCGGAGATGCAGGTCGGGCAGGTGATTGCAGCACGAGGCGTCGCTTGTGAGCCTTTGGACCCACATGCGCGCGGCGGTTATCTGGAAACGAGCCGGCCGCTTGTCGAATTTGCCGAAGCATGCGACGCGAAGGTGGTGAAGCGGTTCTACACGGCTGCACACGTGGTGGCGACCGCCGAAGAGAAAATCCGCCTTGGTGAGACGGCGGACGCGGTGGAGATGGAGAGCTTCGACGTGCTTTTAGCCGGCAGGGAAGAAGGAATTCCGGGGATCGCGATACGCGCGATCAGCGACGCCGTGGATGAAGATCTGCCGCTCGACATGAACGGAATCTTGAACGAGGACGGGCAGGTGAGCGTGGCGCGCGTGCTGGGACAGGCCGCTCTGCGTCCGCAAGCTCTGCCGGGGCTTGTGAGGCTGGGGCAACAGAGCAAGAAGGCGGCAGAGAATCTGGCGGATTTTCTTACGAAATATATCGGTCATATCTCAGAGAAAATGAGCGTACTCGAAGCACACGGAGCGGGTGCAGGCCGTTGAACGACTGAATGCGATGAGCGAAGCGACGACACAAGCGATTCCCAAGGAGCCTCCGCCGGGGCGAGCGGCCGGTATGATGCGGGCGGGTGTGTACCGCGGGAAAGGGCAGGTGGTTGTCGAGACGGTACCGGTTCCCGAAATTGGCGAAGGAGAAGTGCTGTTTCGCGTCGCTGCCTGCGGGATCTGCGGCACCGATATCAAGAAAATCCACCATGGCTTTGTGAAACCGCCGCAGATTTTGGGACACGAGCTGGCGGGCACGGTCCTGAAGGTGGGCGACGGAGTGACGAAGTTCAAACCCGGCGACCGCGTGGTGAGTTTCCACCACGTTCCCTGCGAGAATTGCTTCTACTGCGAGAGAAAACTGTTTTCTCAGTGTGCGACGTATAAGAAGACGGGCCTGACGGCTGGATTCGATCCGAACGGTGGAGGATTCGCGGAATACGTCCGCGCGATGCCGTGGATCGTGGAGCGCGGAATGCTTCTCCTGCCGCCCGACGTGACGTTTGAAGAAGCGACGTTCGTCGAGCCCGTAAACACTTGCTTGAAGGCCGTGCGGAAAGCGCGGGTGGCTCCCGGAGAAATAGTCTTGGTGATCGGGCAAGGGCCGATCGGGATGCTGCTGATGTTGCTGGCGAAGCTCGAAGGCGCGGAAGTGTATGCCAGCGACCCGATGGCGGGACGTCGCGAGGCGAGCCTGCGCTACGGAGCGAAGGAAGTATTCGAACCGGCAAAGCATTCACTGCTCGAAGAGATGCGGAAGCGCACGGGCGGAAGGGGCGCTGACGCCGTTCTTTTGGCCGTGCCCAACCCGTCATTGGTCGCTGAAGGCTTGGCTTTGACACGCCCTGGCGGACGCGTGCTACTGTTTGCTCATAACGATCCGGTGATGCGATTGGAGTTCCCGGCGGCGGCCGTAGGAGTCGAGGAAAAGGAAATTCTGGGGAGTTACAGCGCGTCGATTGAAGACCAGGAAGAGTCGGCGAGGTTGGTGTTTGAACGCCGGTTGCCGGTGCGCGACATGGTTTCGCACCGGTTCCCGCTGGAGCGGATTGGGGAAGCGTTGGAAATGGCTGCTCGGCCGTCTGAGAATACACTGAAAGTGGTGATACATCACGCATGAGAAGCGAACGCAACGGACATATGACCGCGGCCGTACTCTACGGCCAGGAAAATCTGAAGATTGAGCGAGTGGACATTCCAAAGCTCGCGGACGACGAGGTGCTGGTCCGCGTGGAAGTCGCCCTGACCTGCGGAACGGATTTGAAGGTGTGGAAGCGAGGCTATCACGCGCGGATGATCCAGCCGCCCTCGCTTTTCGGGCATGAATTGGCGGGAGTGATTGAGGAAAAGGGGCGTTCGGTAAACCACGGATTGCACAAGGGCATGCGCGTGCTGCCGTCGAATTCCGCTCCGTGCAACACCTGCTTTTACTGCCTGAAAGGCCAGCCGAATCTTTGCGAAGACCTGCTCTTCAATAACGGCGCCTATGCGGAATACATCCGCATCCCGGGAAGAATCGTGCGCCAGAACCTGATCGAGATTCCCGAAAGCGTCACGTTTACAGACGCCGCGATGGCCGAGCCGCTGGCGTGCGTCCTGCGCGGCATCCATGAGACGGGCATCAATCCCGACGACACGGCCGTTGTCATCGGGTGCGGCCCCATCGGCCTGAAGTTCATTCGCGTGCTTTCCGCGCGCGGTGTGCGCGTGATTGCCATCGGCAAGCGGTTGAGCCAAATGAAGGCCGCCGAGCGGCTGGGTGCGATTGCCGCGTTCGACGTGGAAGAGATCGACGATCCCGTGGCGCTCGTAAAACAACTCACCGACGGCGGCCGCGGGGCGGATGCCGTGATCGAAGCGGTCGGCCAGGCGAAAACTTGGGAATGGGCGCTGCAATTGGTGAGAAAGGGCGGAACGGTGAACCTGTTTGGAGGGTGCCCGCGCGGGTCGGAAGTAAAGATCGATCCGTCAGCGCTGCACTATTCCGAGGTCACGATCAAGTCCACGTTCCACCATACGCCCCGGTTCATGCGCGAGGCGCTGGAATCGATTGCGCGCGGAGAAATTCGCGCCAGCGATTTCATCACCGGAGAAGTGCCGCTGACGGACTTGCCGCAGGTGTTCGAACACATGAAGCACCGGAACGGCGAGTTGAAGACGGCGATTATCCCCTGACGAATTCCTGCCGGACGGCCCAAAGTTTCGTGCGACGCAAGCCGATGCCACTGGCCGGAGTTGTGACGGCGGCAACACGACCGCCGAGAATTTTCCCGGTATTCTGTGAGCAGGTTAGGTTTGTCATCCTGCCTGAAGCGACATGCTCGCCACGCCTGAACTGGAAATCGCCAAGGATCTCCCCCGGGAGGGGTGCACGCCCGAAGAGGCGCAGAAGTACACGCGCTGGCTGGCGACGCATCACTACGAAAATTTCAATGTCGTGTCGTGGCTTTTGCCCAAGCGGCTCCATCAGCATTTCTACAATGTTTATGCCTATTGCCGCTGGTCGGACGATCTGGGCGACGAAGTTGCGGATCGCGGGCGGGCCCTTCAACTCCTGGACGCCTGGGAAAAGGAACTCGTCAACGTTTGTGATGGAGAAGTGAAGGACGCGCACCCGGTTCTTATCGCCCTGCGCGAGACCATCCGCAAAAAAGAGATTCCTCTCGAACCTTTCCGGAACTTGCTGAAAGCCTTCCGGCAGGACCAGGTCGTGCAGAGGTACGCCACGTGGGGAGGCGTATACGACTACTGCGTTTACTCGGCAAATCCCGTCGGGCGGATCGTCCTGTATGTGTGCGGCTATCGCGACGAAGAGAGGCAGAAGCTTTCGGACTTCACATGCACGGCGCTGCAACTGGCAAATTTCTGGCAGGACGTTTCGCGGGATTTGGAGAAGGGGCGGATCTATATTCCTCTGGAGGAATTGGAAAAGCACGGCCTGCGTGAAGAGGACATCGTGCAGAAGCGATTTGACGAGCGCTACGTCCATCTGATGAAGGCTCTGATCGCGCGAACGCGTGAATTGTTTGCTGCAGGGATGCCGCTGGCGAAAAGCGTCGAACCGTTCTTGCAGGTCGATTTGGAAATGTTTAGCCGGGGCGGAATGGCGATTCTGGATGCTATCGAGCGCAAAGGGTACAACACGCTGCGACACCGGCCTTCGCTGACGAAGTGGACGCAGGCGAAGCTGCTGGGAAGCACGCTGCTGCGAACTGTCACTGCGCGCGCATCGGGTTCTTCCAGGGCTGTCTCGACGGTAGCGGACGCGGCCGAATCTGATGCCAGCACTTCCGCCGAGATGCAGGGAAGTGAGAACTTGCTGAAGCGAATCTCAGTGACCTATGGCAACGAGGTCCAGGAATCCTACACCGAGTGCAACCGGATCGCGCGAGGGGCGAAGAGCAGCTTTTATCTGACATTCTTCGGATTACCACGCAAGAAGCGCAATGCGTTGTGCGCGCTCTATGCTTTTATGCGCCTGGTGGACAACGTGTCGGACGAGCCGGGTGATATCGACGCCAAACGTCAGGGGCTGGCACGATGGCGAAGGATGCTGGATGAAGCGATTGCAGGGAATACGCGTTCCCACGCCATTCTTCCCGCGCTTGCCGATACGATCGCGCGATTCGAGATTCCGACGCGCTACTTTCATGATCTGATTCTGGGCGCGGAGATGGATTTGACGATTCCATCCTATGCGACGTTCGACCGCTTGTCGGAATATTGCTATCGCGTGGCGGGCACGGTCGGACTGACCTGCTTGCACGTATTTGGATTCCGCGATCCGCACTCGCCCGACCTGGCTGAACGCTTGGGGCTCGCCTTCCAAATGACGAACATTCTTCGCGACATCCACGCGGATTATGAGATGGGCCGAGTGTATCTGCCGCAGGAGGATTTGGAACGCTTCGAAGTGTGCGAAAGAGACCTTGGCGGGCCTTTGACTCCGCCGCTTCGCAAACTGTTGGAATTCGAAGCGGAGCGAGCGTGGCGGTGCTACGAGGAGGGTGCGCGGCTGGTGGAGCTGGTGAACGCGGACAGCCGGGCGACTTTGTGGGCGCTGGTGCGGACCTACAGTTCGCTGCTGGCGCGAATCGAGGAGCGGGGATTCGACGTTTTTTCGGAACGCGTTTCGCTATCGAACGCCGAAAAAATTCAGTACCTG
>DATKPM010000071.1:0-11822 GCA_035524135.1 Candidatus Acidiferrum sp.
TTCACCCTTTGGCAAGCTCTTGGTAGAAGAGCGCCACTGCTCTAATTCCGCCGAAATAGTTTTCCAGCGAGAGGTGCTCGTCGGGGGCGTGCGCGTTTTCGTCCGGCAAGCCGAAGCCCATCAGAACGCAGGGGACCTTGAAGGTGTCGTACATTTGCGTGACGAACGGAATCGACCCGCCTTCGCGGATGAAGGCAGCGTTTTTCCCAAAGCCTTTTTCGAGAGCATCGATCGCCTTTTGAAAAATCCTGTCGGTGTAGGGCGCCACCCATGGTTTCCCTGTGCTCAGGACTTCGAACTTGCACTCGACGCTCTTGGGGAGCAGCTTCCGGAAATGCCGTTCCACAAGCTTAGCGATCTTGGCAGGGTCCTGGTTGGGTACGAGCCGCGTGGAAAATTTCGCGTAGGCCTTTGAAGGAATCACGGTCTTCGCTCCTTCGCCGGTATATCCGCCCCAGATGCCGTTTAATTCCAGGGTCGGTCGCGTCCACAACTGTTCGACGATCGTATGGCCCTTTTCGCCGCACAACGCTGAAGCGCCGACGGTCTTGCGAAAATCCTTTTCTTTCCAGGGAAGGGAATTGAGGGTTTTTCTTTCCTGCTTGGAGAGCGTCGCAACGTCGTCGTAAAAGCCGGGCACGGTCACGCGGAAGTTGCGATCATGGAGCTTGGCGATGGTCTCGGCGAGAATGGTGATGGGATTCGGCACTGCACCCCCGAAGACCCCTGAATGCAGATCTTGGATGGGACCTGTGATTTCCACCTGGTAATAATTTAGTCCTCGAAGCCCGTACGTGATGGATGGAACTCCCTTCGCGAGCATGGAAGTGTCCGAGACGATGAGCGCGTCCGCCTTGAGCCGGTCGCGGTTCTGCTTCACGTAATCCCACAGGCTGACGCTTCCAACCTCTTCTTCGCCCTCGACCATCATTTTTACGTTGATCGGAAGGTTACCAAAAGTTTTATTTAATGATTCGAGCGCTTTCAGATGAATGTGGACCTGCCCCTTGTCATCGGCCGTGCCTCGCCCATATAGATTGCCGTCGCGCACCGCAGGTTCGAATGCCGGACTTGTCCACAAATCCAGAGGCTCCGCGGGCTGAACATCGTAGTGGCCGTAGATGAGGACCGTTGGCTTACCCGGAGCGTGGAGAGATTCGCCGTAGACGAGAGGATGCATTTTGGTCTCGGCGATGGTCACGTTCTCGAGTCCCGCTTGGCGGAGCTTTTCCGCTACCCACCGGGCGGCTCGCTCGATATCTCCTTTATTTTCGGTTTTGGTGCTGACGCTTGGTATACGCAGGAATTCCTTCAGCTCGGCCAGGTGATCTTCGCGCCGAGCCTCAATATGTTCCAGTAAATTCATCCCGTTCCCCCCATTCCCCTTGAACAAAAGACTGCTGGCGTGCCACGCGGCCCCCAGGAAAGTCGCCGGGCCGCGCACAAATTAGCTATTTTATTAAACCTTACGCAAGTCCATCAAGCTTAACAGAGACTGCCATTTTGGACACGCCCCGGCCTCCCCACGTTGACTCTCTCCGGTCCCCATTGCACGATACCCGCATGAGCGCCTCGCAGTCCGGCACGCCTCAGTATAGCGATCAGCGGCGCAGTTCACGGATGTTTACGCGAATACCCGTGCGCGCCAGCGGGAAGGATATCGAGGGGCGCAAGTTCCGCGAAAACAGCCAGACCATCGTCATCAACGCACACGGCGGCCTGCTCTATCTGCACGAAACGCTCAGCCTCGGCGAAGATCTTGTTTTGACGAATCCTGTGACGGAAGAAGAGCAGGAATGCCGCGTGGTCTACGTCGGCGACACATCGGAGCGGGGCACGCGCATCGGCATCGAGTTTCTCGCACCCTGCCCGCATTTTTGGGGCGTCGATTTCGCCCCTCCGGACTGGCCCGACCATTCCTCGCCGCATTCCTCACGGTAAAAAGCCGTCCGCAGAAGGTCCAAGGCAGAATCGAAGTCTCGCCAAATCGTCGAAGCCATCTGTTACAAAGCAAAAAGGAAAGTTTTTTGGAGGCTTTCCCTTACCTCCCGAGGATGAGAAATTCAAATCGGTGTCTTGCGAACGGGGCTCACCGTCCTTGCGGCTTGTCGCCGTACGCCGAAAGATCCACAGTTTTCCATTTGCCGGCGATAATTTCCTCACGAATCTGAACCGCTGTCTTTCCTTTCGAATATTCCGTTGCGGCAAAGACAGCCTCTTTCTTGCATAGGCTGCACCCGCTGGCGTGATAGCCTGTGTAGCAATCGAGGAGGCTTTTGTGCCCGTCTTCTTTATCGCAGCCGCAATAGCAGGGCTGCTGGTAGAGAATCGCTTCCACTCTTGCCGCGAGAGCGTAAATGTTCCGAGTCTCGCCGTCAGGGAACCTCGACGGATCCAGGACGGGGGGAAGAGGTCCACTGGGAGGGCTTGCGTGGAAGGGCGGAACGGGGTTCTTCGCGGTGTCATGGGCAGCGGGATTCCCGCCCTGCTGAGCACGCACAGGGCTTAAGCCACAGATCAAAGAGCCCACAATACAGCACAGAAGCACAGTCCCCGCACGACTTGCTGTCTTCATGATATTTCCCCTGCAATCGACTTGATCACGCTCGACTTCTTCCATAAGTCCCGAATTATACCCCTCTCCTCCTCACTCCATTCTATGGACGGAAGGATAATACTTCTCGATCATGCGACCGGTCATCAGGCCGCCTTCATATTCGGGAATCACCACTTCATCCGCCCCGGAATTGCGGATGGCATTGGCGTATCTTTGTTGCCCGGCGCGCGTAATGATTTTCACCTTTGGATTGAGCGACCGGGCAGTGACTGTGATGTAGAGATTGTCCGCATCGTTGTCGATCAGCACGCAGATGCCGCATGCACGACGGATCCCGGCCGTTTCCAGCACATCATGGCGCTTCGCATCGCCATGGATGACGTTCATGCCGTCCTTCAACAGCTCGCGATATAGACCGTCATTCGTTTCGATCAGGACGAACGGAATTTTCATCCGATTCAGTTGATCGATCGCTGTCCGTCCTACTTGTCCGTAGCCGCAAACGATGAAATGATTGCTCAAGTTTTCGATCGACGCCTCATTTAACATGGCCTTCCAAGCCTCCATTCCCTGTCTGCGAAAGAGCGTACCGAGCACGCGCTCCGCCACCCAGATTTGAAACGAGAACACTCCGAAGAAAACGAAAATGGCAAACAGTTTTGTCGCGTTCCTTGCGTCGTGGTAGTCGATAGCGTGCGGGTGAATAATCCAGAAGAGGGCATCAATCCATCGGATGTGCTCCAGATGGACGTACACCCCAGCGCAGACGGCGCAGAATCCGGCGAAGACGCCGACCGGCAGGAGCATCCGGCGGATAAAAATCCGCACGACGCGATTGAATTCCACAGAAATTTCCGGGCCTCGCGCCTGATCGTATTGCCTGCACTCGTCTTGGAGGGGCGTCAGGTATACAGGAAACTCCAGACTATCACGATTTTCCGATTCATTCTGCGGCCACCTTGCACCGTTCGCAGGTGCCTGGCTCTTCAATCCAGCTCTGACTCACCTTCCGTAGAGGGACAAGGTGGGGGCGGTCCAGATTGAAAGAGAGTTCAGAATCCGAGGGTCCTGGACCTCACATACCTCGTAATCTTGATTGCCCACTCTACCCCAGAGGAATCGGAGGAATGGCAGCTAACCTACCTGCTGCTTGTCACTTACATTGTAACCTAGATTTAATATGCTAGTGACTCATCGTTTATCCCTTCTCCCTACTTTCTCTTCTGCCGCTCTTCTTCTCTTCGTGCCGGAGCGGTTTTCGGGTGGGGATGCGGTTGCTTCAACCGGGGTGTAGTCCCAAATTGAATGATACGACGGGACTGTTGTGCGGGATCTCGCGAACTTCGAGAGGTGATTTCCCTCGACACAACTGCCTGTTGCCTCTGTTGCAGCTAAGAACTAGCGGTCGCCGTTTTTCCCCGTTATAGACCAATCAGAGCGCTTTGATCTTATCGGGTAGTCTGTCCAGAAACTCGGGTCAAGTTTCTCTCTCGGGTTGGTTTCTCGCTTTAAGCAGCTCACTTTAAGGAGGAATGAATGCGAGTACTTGTTGCATCAATTCTTGCCGTCGGCCTTCTCGCCTCTCCGGCATTTGCCGGAGACGGTGGGAAAACCGATGGCAGCGGCGGCGTACCAGCGCCGTCAAGTTCCACTCCGTCTGCAGCGGCGGCGAACTCCGCCCCTGCGGCCGCTCCCAAGCCCGCCGCTGCTCCTGCAAAGCCGGATGCTTCTAACACGGAAAGCGAGCTTCAGCAGCTCCGGGATCTCATCCTGTCTCAGTCCAAGGAGTTGGAAGCGACGCGCCAGCAACTTCGCGAACAAAAGCAGCAAATGGAATTGCTGGAAGACAACATGAAGGCAGCCACGCCTTCCGGCGATGCCCTCGAGGCGGATCCGGCGGCGGGCATCGATCCGACAACCGTCCGCGTCTCCAACGCTCCGGCCACAGGTCATTCGGCTTGGACGGGAGCAAGCCCCGAAGGGGACGAGCCAGCCTCCATTCACTTTAAGGGAGTCACGCTGACCCCCGGCGGCTTCATGGCGGCTGAAACGGCGTTCCGCAATAGGGCACTCAGCGCGGACGTGAACACCCCGTTCACCTCCATCCCGTATCCGGGTTCGTCGAATGCTCACATTACGGAGTTCAATGCGAGCGGCCGGCAGTCGCGCATCAGCATGTTGGTGCAAGGCAAGATCTCGAATGCGACGATCGGCGGATACTACGAGGCGGACTTCCTATCGGCCGGAACCACTTCAAATTACAACCAGAGCAACAGCTACACGCTTCGTCAACGCCAGTTTTGGGGGCAAGCCAAGTTCGACAATGGCTTCACCTTCACGGGCGGCCAGATGTGGAGCCTCGTTACTGAAACCGGGCACGGGATGGACAACCGGACGGAACAGCTTCCAGGAACGATCGACGCGCAATATAGCGTCGGCTTCAACTGGGCGCGTCAATACGGTGTCCGTGTCACAAAAAGCCTGATGGATAACAAGTTCACGGTGGGTTTCTCGATTGAGAATAGTGAGCTTACGCCCGTCACGGTTCACGGAAATCCCACGGGAACTTCGACATCCGGTGCAACGCTTGTCTCCTGCCCCGATCCTGGGGTCGGCACTTGCAGCGCCGCTGGGACTGTAAGCGTCGGCGGCACAACGACCACCTACACCAACTATCTCCTCGGGCAAGCTGGTTCGGGCGGCGGTTTGCTGAACTCCCTCGCCAATTACACCTATACCAAGACTCCGGATTTCATCTTCAAGGCCGTATGGGAACCTGGCTTCGGTCACTATGAGATCTATGGCTTGGTGAGCAATTTCCGCGCGCGCATTTTCCCATGCGCCACGGCTTCCGCGACGGCTCCCTGCGCGCTCGATCCGACCGTTGTGGCTCCTTCTGCGGAAGGCGCCTTCAACAACACCCGGACCGGCGGCGGAATCGGCGCCAGCGCCCGGTGGCAACTCTTCTCCAAGAAAGTTACGCTTGGAATCAAGGGGATGGGCGGAAACGGCGTTGGCCGGTACGGCAGCGCACAACTGCCTGATGCAACCGTTCGCCCGGATGGAACTCTTGCTCTTCTCCACAACTGGATGGGGTTGGGCACGCTCGAGTTCAATCCGACTCCGAAACTCCAAATCTACACGAATGTCGGTGACGAGTACGTTTCTCGTGGCCAGTATTTCAAGACTGGCGCAACCACTCCCAACGAAGGGTACGGCGCCATCGGCTTCAGCAACACAGGTTGCTGGACTGAGACTCCGCCCACTACTACGACGCCTGCGGGCACCACGGCTGGCGCCGGCTTCGTTCCGGGCAGCCTCTCAAACTGCACGGGCGATACCCGGAACATCATTGAGGGCACCATCGGCTTCTGGTACCGCTTCTACCAGGGCTCGAAGGGTCGCTTCCAGTACGGGATGCAGTATTCCTACGTGACTCGCACCGCGTGGTCTGGTGTGGGCTCCACGGCGCACCCGACGGGGGCACCTGCTGCCAACGACTCGATGGTGTTCACTTCGTTCCGTTATTACCTGCCGTAACCAACCCGAGAATGGCGAGGCGCAAAAGCGCGCCTCGCCATTTCTTTTTCACCTCCGGCAGTCCTGTTCAGTTTTTTCTTCCTCTCTTGTTTTTTGCGAATCTCACCGAATCGTTCACCGGGCTGTTCCCGCGGCAATTCTTGTTGACGTCCGCGCCGTTCAGGTCTATTCCTGTTCGCAATGACGCACGAGAAGCTCTTTTCCCCCCGGGAGGCCGCTCAAATTCTGGGCGTTAGCTATCCCACGCTGAAGGCTTGGATCTACAAGCGCAAGATTCGCACTGTGAAGACCGCGGGCGGACACCACCGCGTGCCCGAAAGCCAACTCGATAAGTTTCTTCACCGTGTGGGAGAACGCGGCGAACCCGCTTCGCGCCGCACCGGTTTTCGCCGCGTCAGTGGGCGCAACCAATTGATCGGCCGCGTTACGGACGTGAAAGTCAGCGGGCTGATGGCCCAAGTGTCTCTTTCCATCGGCGGACAGCACATCACTTCTGTCATCACGGCGGATGCTGTGCGCGAGATGCGCCTGAAAAAAGGGGAGACGGTCGCCGCTCTCATCAAATCGACAGAGGTAATGATTCTCCGTGTCTGAAAGTGCCGCTCACTCGGTTCACTACGCGGGCGCACCTCTAGTGCGTTCGATTCTGTGGTTTCGTCTCTACTGCTGCTGTTGTTGCTGTTGACCCGGCTGCTGAGGACGCTCCACCAGTGCTGGGGCTGGGGGCAGGTTTGCGGCGGGTTTGTTCATCTGTTCGTGCCCATCTTCATCGAGCGCAGGCCGGACGCGGACATCTACGGAAAGCCTCTGTCCCGCTTGTCCCTTATAGACTCCGCGCACAGGAGCGACATCTCCGTAGTCTCGGCCGTAAGCGATGCGAATATGCCGCAGACCCACTGGATGTCCAAGCGTAGGGTCGAAGGCGCGCCAGCCCATGACCGGAATCAGGACTTCCGCCCAGGCATGAGATGCCTGACCCCCAATCACTTCCTCCTGCTTTGCGTCGACGGCAGCGGCAGGGCCTGGAACGAGATAACCCGAAACGTAACGGGCGGGGAGCCCGCGCATCCTCACGATTCCGAGAAGCAGATGCGCAAAATCCTGGCACACGCCCGCCTGGATCGAGAGCGAATCGCTGATCGAAGAATGCACATGCGTCGCACCCTTCACATACCGGAACCGGTTGTGAATCAGGTTCGAAGCGCTTTGCGCAAATCCCGCTGCCGTTCCCCCGCTAGCTTTTTCCGCTTCCGTCACGAATCTCTCCAGGTCAGGCAAGTGAGGAACGTAATCGCTCGGCGCTATGTGGTCGTAGTATTCCTCATACAAGTCCTCGCGGCGAGAATCCGTTTCTCTGAGCGATATGGTTTCCGGTGCGGGCGACGTATCTTCGTGCGTCAGCACTACCGATTCTGCTTCGATCCGCAACTGCCGGTGTTCAGAAAGAATGTTGAACTGGTGCACCCAGTTTCCGAACGAGTCGCGAAACGCCGTCACACGCGAGTCAGGATGGGAAGCAAGCCGGAAAGAAAGGCAGCTTTGCCTCTCATCGTGGGTGGGCCGCAAGCGGACTTCGTTGTAACTCTCTGAAACCGGTCCGTCGTAATGAAACTGAGTTGTATGCACCAGCCGGTAACGGTTCATGCCACCACCGCATAGTAGAAGTAGGTTCGCGCGATATCGAAGCCGATCGCCTCCGTCATCCGCAAAAGGCTGCTGAGATAGTTGTGCAACCCCTGCTGGAAGACTTCTTCGATCTTGTCGTAGCGCAGCCGCTCCAGCAGCTTGCCCGTCAGGCGCTCGGCTTCGTTTGCATAGGAGCCCGGTCCCGTCCCGCTGATCGCCCGCAGTCCGGACTGGACTTCCTGAATGCTGAAGCGAATTGAACGCGGGTGCTGTGGGTGAAGGATCAGCATCTCCGCCACGCGCTCCGGCTCAATCACTGATCGGTATTGTCGGTGATACGCCTCGTACGCTCCCACGGATTTCAGTACTGCCATCCATTGATGGTTTCCCGGCGCTTCCGCCGCAGCCTCAGCCTCTAGGAGATTGTGATACTGCACGTCCACCAGCCGAGCCGTCATTTCGGCCCTTTCGAGCGACCATCCAACGCGCAGAAATTCCCAGGCTTCATCGTGCGGCAGCGTCGCATCCGTTACGCCGTGAAAGCGATGGCACGCGAACTTCACCTTTTCGCAGAATCGGTGCGGGCCGGAGGCGATTTCCTCGGCCGGATTGTATCGCGCGACCATCAGATACAAGCCGTTGATGTCTTCCCACATCTCCCGTGAGATCCTGTCGCGCATCGTCCGCGCATTTTCGCGCGCTTTCATGATGCACTGCACGATCGAGCTTGGATTGCTCGGATGGAATGCAAGGAACTCGAAGACGCTCTGCGAGTCCGTCTTTTCGTAGTACTGCCGGAAACGCGCTTCTTCTCCCGCCATGGCGATCAGCGGATCCCAGCGCAGCCGGTAGGAATGCTGCGCCTGTTCGAGCAGCGTGTGGTAGGTCACGTCGAGGATGCGCGCCGTGTCTTCCGCGCGCTCGATGTAGCGCGCCATCCAGAACATCGAGTCCGCGATGCGCGAGAGCATCTCAGCATTCTCCCCGCAAGACCCAGGTGTCTTTGCTGCCGCCGCCTTGGGATGAATTTACCACCAGCGAGCCTCGCTGCAGCGCCACACGCGTGAGTCCTCCCGGAACCGTGGTCACTTTTTCGCCGTCGTACAGGCAGTAGGGGCGCAGATCCACGTGGCAGCCCCACATTTTTCCCGTTTTCGAATCGTAGGAAGGAACGCGCGAAAGCGGAATCACCGGCTGAGCAATATAGTTGCGCGGGTTGGCCTGTATGCGCTCGCGAAATTCTCCCAGCTTCTTGCCCTCCGCCGCCGGCCCGATCAACATCCCGTGCCCTCCCGATTCGCCGACGTTCTTTACGACCAGTTCGTCCAGATGTTCGCACACGTACTGCCGGTCGTCGTCCTTCGAGCAAAGATAAGTCTCCACAGACCGTAAAATTGGCTCTTCGCCCAAATAGTATCGGATGAATGTGGGAACGTAGGCGTAGATCGCCTTATCGTCTGCCACGCCGTTGCCGATCGCGTTTGCCAGCGCCACGTTTCCGGCACGGTATGCCGCCATCAGGCCCGGCACGCCCAGCAGAGAATCCGGCCGGAAGCAGAGCGAGTCCAGGAATTCGTCGTCCACGCGGCGGTAGATCACGTCCACGCGCTTCAGTCCGCGAATCGTCTTCATGTAGACAATTCCGCCGTCCACCACCAGGTCGCGCCCTTCCACCAGCTCGATGCCCATGTTTTGCGCCAGAAAGCTGTGCTCGAAATAGGCGCTGTTGTAAATCCCCGGCGTCAGCAGGACGATCTGTGCCTCGCTTCCACCGCGAGGCGAAAGGCTCTGCAAGATCTTCGAAAGCTCCGTCGGGTAATGGTCCACGGGCAACACTTCTTGCGCCTGGAACAGGTCGGGAAATGTGCGCGTCATCACCAAACGATTTTCGAGCACGTAGGAAATGCCACTCGGCGTCCGCACGTTGTCTTCCAGTACGCAGAATTCCCCGGTCTTGGAATCCCTCACCAGATCGATGCCGCAGATATGCGTGTAAATCCCACGCGGCACTTCCACTCCCAGCATCTCACGGTGAAAATGCTTGCACGAGTACACCAGCGAGCGCGGAATCTTCTTGTCCGTCAGGATCCGTTGCTTTCCATAGACATCCTGCAGAAACAGGTTCAGCGCCACCACTCGCTGCGCCAGCCCGCGGTCCACATGCTGCCACTCCGATTGCGGCAGGATGCGCGGAATTAAATCGAAGGGGAAAAGACGTTCGGTGCCGCGGCCGTCGCTATACACCGTGAACGTGATTCCTTGCAGAAGGAAGGAGAGGTCGGCCAGCTTGCGCTGCTCTTCGAATTGAGCGCCGGCCATTGTCGCGAGCTTTTGATAGAGCTTGAGATAATGTCGGCGCGGCTCCGCGGCTTGGACAAACATCTCGTCATAGAAATTGTCCGTGCCGTATCCCGTAAAGAGTCCTGGTTGCATTGCGCGCAGCGGCGCTGCCATTGCGGCAATCTAGCAGCGATTGGCGCATTCTCCGCCAGCAAAAAAAGTGATGCAACCTATAACTATTTTGGCGATTGGGTCTCTGCCGTTTACCTATTCGAAGCGAATCAGGACAATTTCAGGGGTCGTCCCAACGCGCATCGGAGGACCCCAGGTTCCGGCCCCGCACGACGTGAATACCTGCATTTCCCCAAACCTGCTCAGCCCGTATGTGTAGCCGCCAAACACGCGCCGCGTGAACCAAGTGAACGGAAACATCTGCCCCCCATGCGTGTGACCGGAAAGTTGCAGCGACACACCGTGATTTTCGGTAATCGCCATCCCGTGCGGCACGTGCAGCAGCATGACGCTCGCCCGTGAAGGATCGACGCCAGCCCTGTCGAGAATCCCCTGAAGCTGCTCCGCAGTCCTCGAATCGCTATAGTTCACGCCCAAAATCTGCAATCCGTCCACGTCGACGAGTTCGTTCTCGAGTGCACGAATGCCCGCCCCCTTCACCGCTTCAATGTACTTTCGCGGGTTCGTGAAGCCTTCATGATTTCCCGTCACGAAATACGTTCCGAACGGTGCGGAGAAAGCATTCCACGGTGCCACAAGCGCGCCTGCATCGGCCTTTCCGCCGTCGTAGAGGTCTCCAGCGATAAAGACAATATCCGGTTTTTGGTTCCGGATTAGTTTGATGACCCTCCGCAAAAATCCCGTCCCCCGCACGTGCCCGAGGTGGAGATCCGTCACCAGCGCTGCTGTGCGACCTCGCCACGCTTCCGGCAATCCCTGCAGCTTTACGCCGACGCGTCGCACCCTCACCCACCAGGCATTGGCGATGCCGAATACGCTCACCAATATCCCCGCCGCGAAAAGCCAGTCGCCGATTTCCGGCCGGTTTGGCTGCATTTTGAGCAGCAGCTCTGCGCCGTACACGATCCAGCAACCCGACGCCGCAAGTACCAGGTAATTCAGTGTGCCGATCCACGTGGCAGAGAGCGTGTAGAACCATCGCACAGGAGGGTTGTTAAATCGGAAGCTCAGCATCGATGCCGTGACAAACGTTATGGAGAGAACTCCAAGCGCGATTTGCAGCGCTCGCGCTTCCTGCAGTGTTCCCGGCATCGAGAAATACATCCAGGTCTCGTAAACTAGCCAGTGCCCAAAAAACAGCAACAGTTGAATGGTGACGACAAATCCCGCGATTCGTCTTCTCAACCCGTTTTCCCCTCGCTCGTCTGTTTCGAGTCGCTCGCTTTGGATTTCTGCTGCTGCAATCGCACATTTCCGCACGTCGCTGCCAAGCTCAGTCTATTCTATACGCACGACCGCGCCTCTCCATTTCAATCCATTCGTGTGGCTGAGCGTTAGTGCTTCTACTTTGACGCACCGCCGATCTCTCTCACAAACCTTGCCTCTTATGAGGGGGCAACTTTGGCGACTCGATGCCACAGTGCCAGACGAGACTGGGCCGCTCTGGCGGCGTAAGCTACAATATTTTGGAGGTTTGCGCCCGGAGGGGTGGGTGAGCGGTTGAAACCGGCGGTCTTGAAAACCGTTAGGCCCGAAAGGGTCTCGTGGGTTCGAATCCCACCCCCTCCGCCATTTTTTCGCCTTCGTCCCGCTCCTTTCCGCAATCAGTCCGTCCACTTCGCGTGCC
>DATKPM010000072.1:0-34409 GCA_035524135.1 Candidatus Acidiferrum sp.
ACGGTGGTCGGTTCTCGAGTGCATCGAACACGTCTGCAATGTCGAAGACCGCATGCTCGGCGCCCTCGAAACGCGTCTCCCGCTCGCCGATCTTCCCGGCCCTCGCGAGCGCGAGGAATCCGTCATTCGTTTTGTCACGGCTCGCCAGGAAAAAATGGCCGCGCCCGCGCGCGTCCTTCCCACCGGTCGCTTCTCCACTTTGGCCCAAGCCATCGAGCATTTTTCCGCGGTCCGTGCTCGCACGATCGCATTCATCGAAATCTGTGATCGCGATCTCCGCATGTACCGCGCAAAACATCCCGTCCTTGGCGAGATCACCGGCGAAGAGCTCCTGCTCGTCCTCGCACTTCATCCTGCTCGCCACGCCGGACAAATTCGCGAAACGCGTGAAGCCTTGAAAGTCTAGCGCGACCACTTACTCTTTTCTTTCATCAAAGCTTTCGCTGGGGGAATCATGAACGCAACTGGAAAAGTCGTCTTGATCGCTGGCGGCACGGGCGGACTCGGCCGCGCCGTCTCGCTCGCCTATGTCGCCGCGGGTGACGCCGTTCACGTCATCTACCAGCATTCCTCGGAATGGCAGGCGCTCAAAAGCGCAGCCGCTGGCGCGGCCGGCGGCTCACTCGAAGGCTTTAGCGTGGATGTGACGCAGGAGGAGGCCGTCGAGCGATTGGTGGAAGGAATCGTCGCGCGCTTTGGCCGTCTCGACGCGCTCGTCAACACGGTCGGCGGCTACGCGGGCGGCATCAAGCTGTGGGATCTCGACCCGAAAGTTTTCGACCGCATGTTATCTCTTAATTTGCGCTCGGGATTCGTCCTGTCGCGCGTCGCCGCGCGCCAAATGCTCAAGCAGGGGAGCGGCTCGATCGTCAACATCGCCTCAAAAGCTGCTGTTGATCACGCCGCAGGCGCGAGCGCCTACGCCGCCTCGAAAGCCGCCGCCGTCGCCATGATCGATTCGCTCGCCGCCGACCTCAGGGGCACGGGCGTCCGCGCCAATTCCGTCCTGCCGAGCATTATCGACACCGAAGTCAACCGAAAAGCCATGCCCTCTGCGGACTTTTCGAAGTGGCCCAAGCCCGAAGACATTGCTCGTGTCATCCTGTTCCTCACCAGCGATGCCTCCAAGCTCGTCACCGGCGCCTCCATCCCCGTCTACGGCGATTCCTGAACGCGCCCCGGGGTTGTAGAATCCTTACAGACCGACTCTGCATTTCTGGGGAGCACCGTTCTTGAACCTTGACCTCACCGAAGACCAGCAGCTTCTCCAGCGCAGCGTTCGCGAATTCGCCGAAGCGGAAGTAAAGCCTCATGCGAAAGAGCTCGACGAGACTGGCCACTACCCGCGCGAATTTTTCTCGAAGGCCGCCGAGCTTGGCCTCACCGGCATCGCCGTTCCCGAGCAGTACGGCGGCGCGGGCATGGACCACGTCAGCTATTCGATCGTCATCGAAGAAATCGCCCGTGTCTGCGCTTCCTCGAGCGTCATTCTCTCCGTGCAAAATTCTCTCTATTGCGATCCGATTCTCCGTTTTGGTACCGAGGAGCAAAAAAAGAAATTCCTCGTGCCGTTCGCCCGCGGCGAAAAAATCGGCTGCTACGCGCTCACCGAGCCGCAAGCCGGCTCGAACGCCGCCGCGCTCACCACGAAGGCAGTCCGCAAAGGAGACTCCTACGTCATCAACGGCACCAAAGCCTGGATCACGAATGGCGGAGCCGCCGACGCCGCTATCGTCTACGTAAACACGCATCCGGAAAAGGGCGAAAAGGGCATCACCGCGCTCGTCGTTGAAAAAGGCACGCCCGGCTTCAAAGTCGGCAAGGAAGAAAAAAAGCTCGGCATTCACGCCACGGCCTGCACCGAGCTTGTCTTCAACGACGTTGAAGTCCCCGCCACAAACCGCATCGGCAACGAAGGCGAAGGCTATAAAGTCGCGCTCTCCACTCTCGACGGCGGCCGCATCGGCATCGGCGCGCAAGCCACGGGCATCGCGCAAGGTGCTTTCGAGGCCGCGCTCGCCTACGCGCAGCAGCGCCAAGCCTTCGGCCATCCCATCTCTGATTTTCAGGCGATTCAATTCATGCTCGCCGACATGGCCACGGAAATCGACGCCGCGCGCTTGCTGGTCCGCAAAGCCGCCTGGAAGCAGGATTCCGGCGCGCGCTTCTCCATGGAAGCGTCCATCGCTAAATTATTCGCCAGCGAAATGTCCACGCGCGTCACGCACAGAGCGATTCAGATTCACGGCGGCAATGGCTACAGCCAGGAATATCCCGTTGAGCGCAACTATCGCGACGCCCGCATCACGGAAATCTACGAAGGCACCAGCGAAATTCAGCGCCTCGTCATCGCCGCCTGGGTCCTCAAGTCTTACTGAGCTTTCTGCGTCACGATGAGAGAAATTGTTGTCATTCCGAGCGCAGCATTTTCGCGCAAGGAATCTGCAGTTTGCCTAATTTTTAAATGAAAATCTGGCATTTCCCTCCGCGCCGACGAGCCTGCGGGCCCCTGCCTGCAGGCGGGCACTCCTCCCTGCATTTCGCTTTTTCTTTCCCGTCCTCTCTGCCTCGCTCGATTGAACCGTCCCACCCTGTGTGCTAGCATCCCGCTTTTCCGAGTCATCGCGTTTCCGCCGGGGGGCGGCGCCGTGATGCTGGCTCGAATTTACAGCTCGGTGTTCCCCGCCTTTTCGTTCCCCCGCGAAATGCCTATCTTGCCGCCGCGCTTCACGAATTTTTCCGCCTTCCTGCGCGCAAATTTTCTGCTTTCTATGAATTCCGTTCATCGAGGTGAAACATGAAAGCCTATTCGACCGATTGGATTCGCAACGTGGGCATTGTCGGCCACGGCGACACGGGAAAAACCCAGCTCGCGTCGTCGTTGCTCTTCACCGCGGGGATGACGCCCCGGCTTGGCAAGATCGCCGATGGCTCCACCGTCACCGACTGGGATGAAGAAGAAATCGCCCGCAAAATCTCCATCCAGACCGGCGTCGCCTTCGCCGAATGGCAGGCGCCCGGCGACCCCGAAAAAGCGAAAATCAATTTTCTCGACACGCCCGGCTATTCCACCTTCATCAACGAAACGAAGGCTTCTCTCATCGCCGCCGATGCCTCTCTGATCCTTATCGACGCCGCCGCGGGTGTTCAAGTCATCACCGAAAAAGTCTGGGATTACGCCACCGAATACGATCAGCCTCGCGCCTTCGTTCTCAATTGGATGGACCGCGATCTCGCCAGCTTCGAGCGTGCTCTCGAATCGCTCGCACATGCGTTCGGCCGCGGCGTCATTCCGGTCCAGTTGCCTATCGGCTCGGAGAAAAATTTCCATGGCGTCATCGACCTCGTCAGCATGAAGGCTCTCTATTACACGCCCGATGGCGACGGCAAAGCTCGTATTGAGGAAATCCCCGCCGATATGGCCGAAGAAGCGCAAGCAGCGCACGAAGCGCTTGTCGAACTCGTCGCCGAGGGCGAAGACGATCTGATGGCTGAATTTTTCGAGAAAGGCACTTTGCCCGCCGAAGATTTGAAGAAGGGCATCCACGAGGAAATCATCGAGAAGAAAATCTTCCCGGTCCTTCTTTCTTCCGCGCTTCACAACATCGGTTCCGACGCCATCCTGAATTTCATCGTCGACATTCTTCCCTCTCCTGCCGTCCGCAAAGTCGCCGGCGGGCACAAGTCTCCCGACCACAAGGGCGAAACCATCGAGCGAAAAATGGCCGATTCCGAGCCGGTGACCGCGTTCGTCTTCAAAACGATTGCCGATCCCTTTGCCGGGCGCATTTCATTTTTCAAAGTCATGTCCGGTGTTCTGAAAAACGACGCGACTCTCCAGAATTTCAATCGCAATTCCGCCGAACGCCTCCAGCACCTTCAGGTCATGCAGGGCAAGACGGCCGTCGCCGTCTCCGAACTCCACGCCGGGGATATCGGCGCCATTGCCAAGCTGAAAGACACGCTCACCGGCGACACTCTCGGCGACAAGTCCTCGCCCATTTTCTACCCTCTGCCCCGCATCCCCGAACCCTCCATCACCTTCGCCGTCGAGCCCAAAACGCGCGCCGATGAAGACAAGATCGGCACCTCTATCCACAAGATCCTCGAAGAAGATCTCGCTCTCCGCTTTGGCCGCGATCCACAAACCAAGGAATTCCTCCTAAGCGGCTCGAGCCAGCAGCACATCGAAGTCGTCGTCGCCAAGCTCCGCAAGCGCTACCACGTCGAGCTTACTTTGAAGCCGCCAAAGGTTCCCTACCGCGAGACGATTCGCGGCAAGGCCGACGCCGAGGGCAAGCACAAGAAACAGACCGGCGGCCACGGGCAATTTGGCGTCTGCCGCATCAAGATGGAGCCGCTTCCGCGCGGCACCGGTATCGAGTTCATCGACGACATTTTCGGCGGCGCCATCCCGAAAAACTGGATCCCCTCCGTTGAAAAAGGCGTTCGCGACTCCGCCGAGCGCGGATTCCTCGCCGGCTTTCCCGTCGTCGATTTCCGCGTCAGCCTCTACGACGGCAAATATCACGACGTCGATTCCAGTGATATGGCCTTCAAGATTGCGGGCTCGCTCGCTTTCAAGGAATGCATGAAACAGGCGCGTCCCGCACTTCTCGAGCCGATCATGCACGTCGAGGTCTATGCTCCCGACCAGTATTCCGGCGATTTGATGGGCGATCTCAGCTCACGCCGCGGGCGCATCAGCGGCAGCGAATCCCGCAGCGGGACGGTCGTCATCAAGGCGCAGGTCCCGTTCGCCGAAATGCTTTCCTACGCGAATGATCTGATTTCGATGACGCAGGGACGCGGAAGCTATTCGATGGAATTTTCACATTACGACTTCGTGCCCGGAGAACTCGCCGATAAGGTGATCGCTGCGCACAAACCGCATCACGCCGGGGAAGAAGAGGCTGGCGCTGCTTCAGCCTGACGGTTCAGTCCCATTATTCTTGTAGTGCTTCCGTTTCCGTTTGGCAGGCCCGAAGGCTTGCCTCCTGTAGGCGCACGGCCCGCGAACGCCGGACTTTCGTGCTTATTTGCTTTAACGATTGCTTCGTCGGGCGGGATCGACCAAGGGATCCGTAGGGTCACGGCATGTCCCCGTCCGGGGGGATCTCCGGAAGATCGGGGACGGTGCCCGGCTTCTTCAATCAAATGGTCTTCGATTTCTTGCGCGGAAAGACACGCCTACGCCGCGTCTCACACTTCCAGGAGAGATAACGCGACCTCTCGGCTGCCCGGGTTAATTCCCTGCCGTCGCAGCTGGTGGCGCAACCGTCGCCGGAGCGACGCCCGTATGCTGTGAAGGCAGCAAGTTCTTGAAGAACGCTTTCGCACCGTGTTGTTTCACGTCTGCGTTTTTGTTGTCATCCGCCGGCGCGTTGTTCGACGCCACCGCCGCGTTCTCGTTGTACGCGCCGCTCTGCGGAGCCCCTGCGGGCGCACTCGCCATTGATCCGCAACCGAATCCATAGCACGGCCCTCCCGCGGTGTTCATCAAACACCCGGAAAGAGCCAGGGACGAAAACGAAAGCACCAGAACAATTCCAACCCGGTTTCTCATGGGTCGCCTCGCAATTGGTTTCCACGCGGGCACACGCCCTCGCTGTTCTTGCTCCTCAGCATTGCATGGACGCGACTCTCGCCCGAGTACCGTTTTTCGCTCCTTTCGTCCAACCAGTCACTGGGAGAATGGAAAGCGAATCTGCATTTCCTCTGGTACTAAAGTACTAATTCATTATTCTGTGCGGCCTTTCTCGAACATGCCTGCTCGCCGATTCCCCACGCCTATTCGTTGTTTCTGCGCAACGTTCCGCCGCCATCTTTCCCGCAAGGAGCCCGCGTGGCAAACAGCTATAATCCCCTCATGATTCCTGAATCCTACAAGCCGAAAAAGAGATTCATGGAGCTCGCCATCGCGGAGGCCAGGCGCGCTGGCGATCGCGGTGACTATCCCATCGGCGCCGTCATCACGCGCATCAGCGGTGGCCGCGAAGTTGTCATCGCCAGCGCCGGCAATCGCGTGAAGACTTCCGGCTCTAGCATTAAGCACGTCGAGCTGGAAACTCTGAAATACGTCTCGAGCGGCTACGGACGCTATCTCGAGGATTTCGTTCTCTATTCCACACACGAGCCTTGCGCCATGTGTGCCGGCGCTTGCGTCTGGTCGCGCATCGGTGCGGTCGTGTTCGGCGTTTCGCAGGAAGATATCGCCGCCTTTGGCCGCAAGAATGGCACCGAATACTACAAATGGCGCGCCTGCCTCATTCCCTGTGAATTCGTCTTGAAGAAGGGAAATCATGTCGTTCCCGTCACTGGTGGTTTTCTCCGCCGCGAATGTCAGAAGCTTTTCCGTTATCGGCCCTCGCATCCGTAATGCGTTTCGCAATTCCCTCCCGCAAAGTCGCCAAGCTGTGGTAGCTTTGCCGCAGCCCCTACTGCGGCGGCAAGTTTCCCGGAAAGCGATCCAGTGAACGCATGTCTATAAATGCAGGTTTACAAGTTGCTACACGGAGGTAAATGATGGCCAACGATGCACGCACTCCCGAAAACTCTCCGAGAAGACGGTTTCTTCAAACGGCTCTTTCCAGCGCCGCCATCGCGGCTGTGGCGCGGGCCGGAATCGAGTTGGCCGTGCCCGAGCCGCTGGACGCTCAAACGAAACTCTCTCCCGACGCCTCTTTTCAGAAATTGCTCGCCGGCAATGAGCGATTCGCCTCGGGCAAGCTCTCTTCCACCTCCGAGGATTTGAGAGCCATGCGGGACCAAACCAGGGACAAGCAGGAACCCTTCGCCGCTGTTCTCTCCTGCTCCGATTCTCGTGTCCCGGTCGAGCTAATCTTCGACCAGACCATCGGCAAGATTTTCGTCGCGCGCCTCGCAGGCAACATCGTCACTCCGGAAGTAATCGCCAGCCTCGAATACGCCGTCGCGGTCCTCGGAGTCACATCTCTTCTTGTTTTGGGCCATAGCAGTTGCGGTGCTGTGAAAGCGGCTCTCAACGTTTCCACTGTCCCAGGCCAAATCAGCGCGCTCTATCTGCATATCGGCCACGCGATAGAGCAATCGGGAGGAAATCTCAGCAAGGCCATCGAATTGAACGCGAAAATTCAGGCCGATTTGCTTCGCAACACCTCCACGGTCATCCGCGATGCCGTCCAATCTGGAAAGCTTCAAGTCGGCGCCGGCGTCTACGACCTCGCCAGCGGCAAGGTCGCAGTCGTGTGATTTTTGCAGAATTTGTTCGAAATTCGGCTCGCTCGCCCGCTTGTTTTTCGCTGGGGTCCAGCGCCTTCCGCAGCGTCGAGATGGCGTTTCTGAGGGTATAATTCCCAAAAGTTATGCTTCTTTCCTCGGGTTCGCGTCTTGGGCCTTACGAAATTCTTGCTCCGCTTGGTTCAGGCGGCATGGGCGAAGTCTACCGCGCACGCGACACGCGCCTCGACCGCAGTGTGGCCATCAAAATCCTCCCCGTCGAATTTTCCTCTCACTCCGAACGCCTGCACCGCTTTCATCGCGAGGCCCGCTCCGCCTCCGCTCTCAATCATCCCAACATTGTCACCATCTACGAGCTGGGCCAGGACGGTTCGACGCACTACATTGCGATGGAATTGATCGAGGGCTCCACACTTCGCGACCTGCTATCCGCCGGTTCGCTTCCGATTCGCAGGGCCATCCTGATCGCTGCCCAAGTCGCCGAAGGTCTCGCTAAGGCTCACGCGGCAGGCATCGCCCATCGCGACATCAAGCCTGCCAACCTGATGATTTCTCAGGATGGATTCGTGAAAATCCTCGATTTTGGCCTCGCCAAGCCCGCCGCCCCCGCGGAACTTCCCTCCGACGGGCGCACACTTTCCGCTGCAGACACGCGTCCCGGTCTCATCATTGGCACTCCTGAATATATGTCGCCCGAACAGGCTGCCGGCTTGGATCTCGATTTCCGCTCCGACCAGTTTTCCTTTGGCCTTGTTCTCTACGAAATGATCACTGGAAAACGTCCTTTCAGCAGGCCCACGGTCGCTGAGACTCTCGTCGCAATCCTCCGCGAGCAGCCCGAACCCGTGAACGCCCACGCCCCGGACGCTCCCGCCCCTCTCTGTTGGGTCGTCGAGCGCTGCCTCTCCAAGGAACCCGAAAAGCGCTACGCGAATACGCAAGACATCGCCCGCGAGCTGACTGCCATGCGCGAGCGCTTCTCCGAAAAGCCTGCCGCACCTTCGCAGCCGCACCCCGGCAATATTCCTGTGCAGCGCACCGGCTTTGTCGGCCGCGAAAAGGAAATCTCGGCCGCCCGCGAGCTGCTCCTGTCCAAGAGCGTTCGCTTGGTCACTATCACCGGGCCCGGCGGAATCGGCAAGACACGCCTCGCCGTCGAAGTTGCCTCCTCCCTCGCCGGCAACTTTTCAGGGGGAGTGCATTTCGTTCCCCTCTCCGGTCTCACCGATCCGAATCTTATTGCCTCCGCGATCGTCCAGGCTCTCGAGATTCGCGAAGCTGCGGGTTTTTCACCTCTCGAAGTTCTCCGGAAAGCATTGCAAGATTCCTTCAGCGCCCCTTTGCTTCTCCTCCTCGACAATTTCGAGCACTTGATTCAAGCCGCGCCCACTGTCGCCAAGCTCCTTGAAATGAGTCCCAACCTTAAAATTCTCGTCACCAGCCGCTCCGCTCTTCACATCTATGGCGAACATGAATTTCCCGTCCCCGCTCTTGGCGTTCCGGATCCCCGCTCCTCTTCTTCTTCGATCGATTTGCTTTCGCAATATCCCGCCGTCGCTCTCTTCGTCCAGCGCGCCGCCGCCGCTCGCCCCAATTTCGAACTCGACTCTCAGAACGCCTCGGCCATCATCGAAATTTGCGCCCGCCTCGACGGGCTTCCCCTCGCCATCGAGCTTGCCGCTGCGCGCCTCAAGGTTCTCTCCCCCGCCTCTCTTCGCACTCGTCTCGCCAGCCGCCTCCAGATGTTGACCGGCGGCGCGCGTGACCTCCCTCAACGCCAGCAGACCCTTCGAGCCGCCATCGATTGGAGTTATGATCTTCTCACTCCCGCCGAGCAAACCCTCTTCCGCAGGCTTTCCGTCTTTGTCGGAGGCTGCACTCTCGAAGGCGCCGAAGCGGTCTGCGACACCAAGGGAGATCTCGGCATCGATCTTCTCGACGGAATCTGCTCGATGGTCGATAAGAGCCTCATCCAGCAGCTCGAACAGCCGAATGGCGAATTCCGCTTTGTCATGCTTGAGACGATTCGCGAGTACGCTCGCGAAAAGCTGGCCGCCAGCGGCGAGGAGGCTACCGCGCGACGCGCCCACGCCGCCTACTTTCTCGTGCTCGCCGAGGAAGTTGCCGTGGAGGAGTCAGACGCGAAAAAGCCTGAATGGCTCGACCGCTTCAAACTCGACCACGATAACTTTCGCGCCGCCATTGCCTGCTTGATCGAGGCTCGCGACGCCGATTGGGGCCTTCGTCTCGGGGGTGCCCTGTTTCGCTTCTGGGAGCAGGGAGAATACTTCGCGGAAGGCAGCGACAGTCTCACAAAACTCTTGCAGATCCAGGGCGCCAACGTTCCCACCAAGGCCCTCGCCCGCGCCATTTTTGGTGCCGGAGTTCTCGCCGGCGAGCAGCGAGATTTCCCCGCCGCCGAGGCCTACATGCACCAAAGCCTCGCGATCTCGCGTCAACTCAACGACCCACAAGGCGTCGCCGTCTCTCTGAATGCTCTCGCCGTCCTCTCGCGCGAGCATGGCAACATTCCCGCCTCTCACACTCTCTTCGAAGAAAGTCTTGCCCAGTGGAGGGAAATCGGCGACCGCATGGCCGTGGCTCGTTCGCTTAGCAATCTCGCCAACATCCTCAGAATGGAGGGAGACTTCTCGCGCTCCGTCGCTCTCCATCAGGAAAGCCTGCTCATTTTTCAAGAACTCGGCGACCGTATGGGCGTGGCCTGGTCTCACAACTATCAGGGCGACGTTGCCCGCGAGACTGGCAATTCGGACGCGGCCCAGAAACTTTACGAACAGGGCTTGAGCATTTTCCTCGAGATTGCCGACCCCTGGGGCACGGCGCGAACTCTGTCTGACCTCGGCACCCTGGCCAGGGAACGCGGCGATTGCGCCGCCGCCTGCTCCTACTTCCGCGAGAGCCTCACCATCTTCCGCGATCTCGAACACAACCGAGGCGTTGCCCGCCTGCTAGAGTGTTTTGCCTGCCTCGCGGCGGTTCAGCATCAGCCTCAGCGCGCTCTCCGTCTTGCAGGAGCAGCTGCTGCTCTCCGGCAGAATATCGGTACGCCTCTTATGGCCACGGAGCAAGCTCAATTAGAGGCCGTTCTCGATTCTGCTCGGCAAGCGTTGCCAGACTCTTCCAGTGGGGCAGCATGGCTGGAAGGTTGGGGAATGCCGCTTGAGAAGGCTATCGACGAAGTGCTCCGCGAAGAGCCTTCGTCGTCTTAAGAGGCGTGCTCTCTTCACACGCGGCTGCTTCGCTTCCCTTAGAACTGTCATTCCGAGGAGGAGCAGCTCGATTTTCGCGCCCACGTCCTCAGACTGCGCGAAAATCGGGCGCTTTTGCGACGACGAGAAATCTCGGCGCCGGAACGGCGGACATCTCGCAGAGCGTGTTTTCGGAGGTTCTCAACGGCGCTGGAGGACACTTTTTTGCGAAGTTATGGGCGCACGAAAGACCGCTGAAAATTTCGGTTGAGATGGGAAAGTGCCGCGGGAGTTATTCAGCGCTGCTGGGATCCAGCAACCGCCGCACGGCTGATACGCGATTTGCTGGAACCCCGGTTCTCTTGGCGTGCTCTCGGATGGTCGCTTCATCGGGAGCCAGATAGACGCAGTACACCTTGTCTCCCGTCACATAACTATGCAGCCACTGAATCTGCGTGCCCATTTCCTTCAGCACGCCCACGGACCTCTGCGAAATCTCCCGCAGTTCGGCGTCGGTCAGGTTTCCCGCGCCCGGCACTTCCCGCTCGATGACGTACTTGGGCATTCACACCCTCGCTAACTGCCTGCATGCTAGCATGGGGATGCGGCCACCTCAAGATCGCTTCACGACAGCTGATTCAACTCGGTAGCCGCACCTTGAGTGACTGAATCCTTGAAAGGAAAAATGGACTTTGCCATGGACCTTCGCTCTCTTCAAAAGCCCTTGAAAGATCAATATCGCAGCGACCCTTCTTCCTCGAAAATCACCCTGCGCGCCAAAGGCTCGCAGACTGGCGCTCCAGTTTCGTGCTCCGTCGATATTGGCCGCGCCATCTATCAAGCCGAAGCTCACAAAGGCGTCGGTGGCCCCGGTGCCGGGGCCTGTTCCGGCGATCTCCTCCTCGGCGCTCTCGCCGCCTGCGCGCAGATCACTTGTCAAATGGTCGCTACGGCAATGGGCATCCCGAACGATCGCATCGAAGTCACCGTCGAAGGGGACATGGACCTTCGTGGCACTCTCGGCATTTCCAAAGACGTTCCCGTCGGCTTTGAACACATCCGCGTCAATTTCGATATCGCCGCTCCCGCCGCGACCGCCGAGCAATTGCGGGCCCTCCGCGAAAAAACCGAGCAGTATTGCGTCGTCATGCAAACCCTGCTTCACCCACCGCAAATCGAATCCTCGTGGCCTTCCGGCGTTTGATCGTCTGTGCTTCTTAGTGCGCATTCCAAAGGAGATGGCTTCTCGTATGCTGTGCCGATCTCCCGGGATTCGATCCACGCGGCTGCAACCTCCAGGCTTTGTCGATACCGAAAACTTCGCCGGCAAACGAGACGCATCCCGTTCCTTCCGGTTCGCTCGTCATACGTGTCTTGACGTGCCGCTTTGGATGGGAGTCAAATACCTGTGTTCGAGACCTCGTTGTCGATTGACCTCATTACTCCGTACGTCGGAGGAGAATTTGCCCGACATCGGAAAAGAAACCGGCAGTCGCGAAATCGTTGAAACTTCTGCTGTCCGGCTCTGGCGCTATCGCCCGCGACTTTCACCACAAGGTATCCGCTCTCCTTTTTGACAGAGCAGGGGGGCGAGTTACGCGGGATGCCTGGGACCAAGACGCTTCGGAGGTTAGGATCATGGAAGCAGCCGGAATCATTATCGTAGGTGGCGGTTTCGCGGGCGTGACCTTGGCTGAAGAACTCAACCGCCGCGTCGCGCGCGACGTGGAAGTAATCGTCATCAGCAGTGAAAACCATATGGTTTTCACTCCGATGCTTGCCGAGGTGGCTGGCCGTTCTCTTTCCGCGCTGGACGTGGTGGTGCCAGGGCGTCAGATCGCTCCCCGTGCCACCTGGCTAAGGGCCACAGTGACCCGCGTTGATCTAAAGAAAAACGAGGTCGAGTATACCCGCCCGGACGGGATGATTGCGACGCTTCCCTACAGTCACTTGGTTCTCGCCTGCGGCTCGGGAGTCAACCTCGACGAAGTTCCCGGCATGGCGGCTCATGCGTATACGCTCAGAACAGTCGGCGACGGCTTTACTCTCGGCAACGAAGTTATCGCGCGTTTTGAGCAGGCGTCTGTCGAGCCCGATGCCTCCGAGCGGCAACGCCTGCTGACGATTGTGGTGGTAGGCGGTGGTTTCACGGGCGTGGAAGCCGCGGGCCATCTCTTCGACCTGATGCGAAATATTCACCCGTTTTATCCGCACCTAAGCGGCGCTCGGCCTCGTATGGTGCTCCTGCAGCGAGGGTCGCGAATTGTCCCGGAATTTCAGCACGATTCTCTTTCCGATTTTGCTCTGCGAAAACTCGGGCAAAACGGCCTCGAAGTCAGGCTGAAAACGGCCGTCGAAGAGGTTACGGCGCGATACGTCCAGTTGGGAACGGGGGAGCGAATTCCTACGGGCCTTGTCCTGTGCGCCATCGGGACTGCGCCGGTCCCTCTCATCAAGAACATCGGCTTGTCCGTGGAACACGGCAGGTTGAAGACCGGCCCCGACATGCGCGTGACCGGGACGCCCAACGTGTGGGCCTTCGGTGACTGTGCTGCGGTTCCTAACGCCTGGAACGGACAAATATCTCCACCTACAGCACAGTTTGCGCTGCGGCAAGCGACGCAACTGGCCGCCAACCTCGTTCGGGTGAGAAACGGAGTGGCAACCAAGCCGTTTCGTTTTCGTCCGCAAGGACTTCTGGCCACCATCGGCCATCAAAACGGGGTCGCAGAAATTTACCGCCTGAAGTTCTCAGGTCTGCTTGCTTGGCTCCTCTGGCGAGCTGTCTACCTGCTGAAAATCCCGACCTTCAGCCGCAAGCTCAATGTCGTCGTGGACTGGACCTGGGATATTTTCTTCAAGCCCAACATTGTCGAAGTCCGCGTTTCACAGCAGCAGCGATTTAAGCAGGCACACTTTGCTGCGGGCGATTTTGTTTTTCGCAAGGGCGAACCCGGCGGTCCATTTTTCGTAATCAAGTCCGGCGCCGCCGGGCTTTATGTTGATGAAGTTTCCGCTGCTCCCCTTACGACGTGGATCAAGGGGGACCATTTTGGCGACGCCGCGCTTCTGGAAGGCACGTCGCATCCGACGTACACGGCGTCGGTCAAGGCGGAAACACCCCTGGACTTGATCGTTCTCGATCCCGCGGATTTCTCACGCCTCTCTGAATCGCTTGGAGCCCTGCAAAAGGACCTTGAATTCGCGATGTTCGCGCGCCAGGCCTACGAGCACTTTACGACACTCGCGGCTACAAACCCCGCCATAGGCGCTCTCACCGTTGCCGACGTCATGGCTCGTTCCGTGCAGACCTTGTCTCCCGACCTATCGCTGGTTGATACCGTGGCGAAATTCCAGGCCGGGTATGCGGCATTTCCTGTCGTGGATGGTGGAGTTTTGAAGGGTTATTGCGGCCGCCGCGAACTTTTCACCGTGCTGGGCAAGGGCCTGCCGTTTAATACGCCTGTTCGCGATTTCATGCGCCAAGCCCCTCCGAGCGTTAAAGAGACCGACGCCGTGCTTGCGGCAGGGTTAGAGTTTCTTCACAGCGACGTGGATATCATGCCGGTGCTTTCAGCCGACGGCAGCGGCAGACTCGTCGGAACCTTCACTCCGCTCGATACCGTCCACAGCATCGTAAGAATCGTGGGCCAGGACCTCGACTTTCGTTCTTCTGCAGCCGCCAACTGAGGCGGGCTGATTGATCCAGACGGTAGCACTGCCCAGGTGATCCCGCGACCAGCGCTCCACAATGGCGCGTGGTCGCGGAGTTACTTCTCGCGCTTGCAGAGGACTTCGAGCTGCCGATGCAGTTGGCCAACCGCTTGATAAAGATCCTGCAAGCCCTCCGTCTCGATAGTGACGTCCATGTTTTCTAGGTCCACTGACAAATCCTTGGCAAGTTCGGTGGTGCGGTGAACGCGTTGGGTCGCCAGCGCAGGTAAAACCGCGTATGCGCTGCCGGATTTCCTGTCCGCATCGAACCACTGCTGAACGGCCGATGCCGTGTGTCGAGTATGGTCCAGCGCGTGGCGGAACTCGATTTGGACCCGCGCGTCCAAGTTGCTCGATTCGGTGACTTGCTGAGCTTCGGCTAGCGCGTTAACCATGGCGTCCAGCCGGGCTCCTAGGGTTGGGCGCTCTTGCGAATCACGCTTCTCAGGTGTGTTCATGACGTACCCTCCCGAATACGCCTGCATTGGCGATTGGCTCAACATGGCTGCACCCCCCGAAGCTGAGTAAGCCAGGTTTCGACGATTGCTCCCTGGGCTGCATCAAGCACCCCAAACATCAGCCCCATTCCCATGCCAACCGACGAGTAAACGACTCTGGCCTGCGTTTCCAATGTCTGGTGCCACTTCGTAAGCCGGAGCTTTACAACAGTGTCCTCCGGCAGCGGGCTCAACATATCCACGTAGCAACCCCCGCGGCTGAAGTCGGACGTCCGCGCCGTTATTTTCGTCCCTGATTCCGGGTGTACGATTTCGGTTTCGGCTGTGAAGCAGTAACGCGGATTCCGGCGGCGCTCATTTGCCGCCGACGCGGCTGAATCTCCAATCGTGATTTCGACTCTCTTTGTCATTGTTGCCTTCCTCGCTTCAACCAGTGAAAAAGCAAGGCTGTGGCCATTTACATCGATTATCTAAACTCTTTGTTTACATCAGGCTAGTTCTTTTTCCGGAGGAAGACGCTGTTCAGGACGTTAACGCTGTACGCGGAGACTACACCCGAGGAGACAGTCTAGGTGGTCAGGTCGTCTCGTCAGCGACGGTGGCATCAGGCTGCTCGGCGGCCTCTTCACGTGCGTCTTTCAACAGTTCGTAGAGATGGGTGCGGCTGATACCGAGAACTTCGGCGGCCTTCACTTTATTCCCACCCACGCGTTCCAAAACGTGGCGGGCATGGAGGCGATCCAACTCGCGTATTGATAGGAGCGCATCGGAATCCGCTCTGCGATGCGGCTTCTGAGCGACGACTGCGTCGGGCAGATCACGAATATCAATGAATTCTGATTCGGTCATCATGCAGGCGTGGCCGATCACGTTCTGGAGTTCGCGAACATTGCCCGGCCAACTGTACTGGGCGAGCGCCGCCTGGGCACGACGAGTCAGCCCGGAGATTGGCTTTTTGTACTCGGCGGCGAAGTGTCGCAGAAAGTGGCGCTGCAGGAGAGGCAAATCCTCTAGTCGCTCCGTAAGTGACGGCACCCGCAGTTCCACCATGGATAGCCGGAAATAGAGATCCTCGCGAAATCTTCCCTGTTTGACCGAGACGACAAGATCGCGGTTCGTGACGCCCACGACACGAACATCGACCTTCACTGGTGCCGGCGACCCGACGCGTTGAAGTTCCCCATTCTGAAGGACCCGCAACAATTTTGCCTGCATGGGTAACGCCATTTCGCCAATTTCGTCCAAAACGGCGGTTCCTCCACCGGCGTATTCGAACAGGCCGACCTTATTCTCCTCGGCTCCGGTAAAGGCGCCTCTTACGTGGCCGAAGAGTTCGCTTTCGGCAAGTGTCTCGGAGATCGAGGAGCAGTTGAATGGCACAAACGGGCCACGGTTCGCGGCGGACAACGTGTGCAGAGCTTTGGCTACAAACTCTTTTCCGGCGCCCGTGGCTCCCGTTACGAGCACGGTACGAAAGTGCGGAGCGATTCGGCGAATCTTCGAAAAAAGGTCGAGCATAAGCGGGCTGCGGCCGACCATGCCTTCAAATGCGAAATTTTCGAGAAGGTCGTTGTCAAGCCGGAGGCTCTGCTGGCGGCGCTTCGCTTCGTCGGCGATCTGGTGAATTCTTTGTTGGAGTTTTTCGGTCGGGAGAGGCTTCGGCAAATAATCGGACGCCCCTTTTTGAATTGCCTCAACGGCAGATTCTGTCGAATAGTAGCCGGTCATCAGAATCACGTCGATCCCCGGATCGAAATCGAGAATGTCTTCAAGCAATTCCATTCCTTGAATGCCGGGCATGACGAGGTCGAGGAGCACAACTTGCGGATGCGTGCGGCGGATCAGGTCGAGGCCGGCCTGCGCGTCCGATGCCGTATGGATTTCGAGTTGTTCGTCCGCCAGAACGAACTGCACCATCTTCAAATTCTGTGGGTCGTCGTCGACTACCACGAGCTTCATGCGTTGTTCCGCGGCGGGGTTCATGAAGTTACACCCACGAGCGTTTCCTCTACTCGGCGAATCAATTCTTCGCGCGTGAACGGTTTGTGAAGGATGGCGATTCCCGCATCCAGGACTCCTTGCTTCGCGATTTCGCCGTCCGTGTAGCCGGACATGAAGAGGACTCGCGTGTCCGGGTGCGAGACCGCGAGCGCATCGGCGAGGCCGCGCCCGCTCATTCCCGGCATCACGACGTCGGTCACCAGGAGATCGATTGTTCGGGATTTTTTCGCGATTTCAAGGGCTTGCGTCGCATCAACCGCTTCGAGCACAGCATATCCGGCTTCTTGCAGCACATCGCGCGTCAATTTCCGGAGTGAGGCTTCGTCCTCGGCCAATAAGATGGTCGCCTCATTCTTCCGCGACCGCCTTGCCGGAGCCTGCGGCTCCTTCGCGATTTCCTCAGGCGCATCGATCAGCGGCAGGTAGATGTTGAACGCGGCGCCCTTTCCTGGTGCGCTGTCAACGAGGATGTAGCCGCCGCTTTGTTTCACCACGCCGTAGACAGTCGCTAGGCCGAGCCCGGTACCCTTCCCTTTTTCCTTCGTGGTGAAGAATGGTTCGAACATGCGCGCCTGCACTTCGGCGGACATTCCGCAGCCGGTGTCGACCACTTTTAGAAGCACGTAGCTCGCCGGCTGCATGTACGCGGGACGCGCAGGATTGGCTTCGCCCATATGGACATTCGAAGTTTCGATCGTGAGTTTTCCGCCTTCCGCCATGGCGTCGCGTGCGTTCACAATCAGGTTCAGAATCACTTGTTCGAGCTGCGTGCGATCGGCTTTTATCATTCCGACCGAATCGGAAAGCGCGAGAGCGAGTTTGATGTGCTCGCCGATCAAGCTGCCCGACATTTTTTCCATGTCGCGGACCACTCCGTTCAAGTCCAGAATTTTTGGTTCGAGGACCTGCTTCCGGCTGAACGCCAGGAGTTGCTGCGTGAGCGATGCGGCGCGCTTGGCGGCCCGCTGGATTTCGTCAATTGCCTCGCGGAACGCATTCTCGGGCTGCATTCGTTTTTGCAGCGCTTCCGTGTAGCCGATGATCACTCCCAAAATGTTGTTGAAATCGTGGGCGATTCCCCCGGAGAGCCTGCCGATGGCTTCCACTTTCTGCGCCATCTGCAGCTGCTGCTCTAGCTGTCTGCGTTCGGTGATGTCCCGGTTGACGATGACGAGCTTTTGCACTTGCCCATTGCTGTCCCGGACGACGCTCGCCGTAGACTCCAGCGAGACCCAGCTTCCGTCCTTGTGCCGCATGCGGTATTCCACTCGCTTGCCGTACCCTGACCGCTTGGCTTCCTCCGCCGCTTGCATCACCTTCGCGCGGTCGTCGGGATGGATCTGCTCGAACCCAACCGTTCCGCGCAGTTCTTCGGGCGAATAGCCCAGCAGCCGCTCGTACGACGGGCTGTTGTACGCTCGCGTGCCGTCGGCGTTGACGACGGCAATCATGTCGGCGGCGTTCTCGCTGATCAGCTTGAACAGTTCCTCGCGGGCGGAAATCTGCCGTCGCACGCGGTAGATCTGTAGTTGCTGAATGGCGACGTATATGTCAAACACCAACACGAGGCCAAGCAGGGCGTCCAGGAGGAAGTGCTGGTCGAGAGCCTCATAAGCCTTGGAATCAAGCGTGAAGAGTGGTACCGCGAGGGAGAGAATTCCGACTGTCAGAACTAGCGATAGGACAATACTCGACGCCGAGAGCCACCACTGACGACGCTCGATCTGATACCAGGCATTGCCTGTGCCCTTGAGACTTGCGGATTTCATCGCCGATTCCGAAATTTAATTCGGCAAACTCGAATACTAGTGTTGCACCTTGATTCGGGATCGGCGACCACAATGAGCTTTTGACGTGCCCTCACGAATACCTCCACCCGCTCAAACGTAAGCGCCTTCCACGGTCCCCAACCCCGCCACCAGCCCCGCCGTAAACATCGCAACTCCTGCGCCCTGCGAATTCACGGTTGCAATACCCGCTCGTTCCTTGCTACTGTCTTCGGCATGTCATTCGCTCCCAGCCCGATGAACGTGTCGCGCAATCGCTGTTTGTGTTGCGCATTCGTCTTATCTGGCGTCGAGGGGCCCGCTATCTAATTTTCCGTTAGCAGCTGGGCAGCATACGAACCCGCCGCCAGAAGTTTCTTGCGGTGGGTTTTTTTATTTGCAACAACATTTCGGAGAGCAACGGTTTTGAGTCTTGTTCAATCACAAGCGGCGGAAAAATCGGCGGCCCGAACACTTGTCACTGAGTGCGTAGATCCCCGCCGCAGTTATGCTTCGCTGCCGTTGCCCTCTTTCCTTCCCATTTCGATTTTTCCCCCCAGCCTTCGTTGTTGTTCTTGTCGCTGATTTCCTCTCGCAACGCTTTCCGCGCCGGCTTGGCGCAGGCAATCTAAAAAATCTTATGGGGTGAAAAATGAAAGCTCTTGCAGCGCTTTCCGTTCGCAGGCTGGTTCTTATTCTGTTGGCGGTTTTCTTGTCTCTCGCTGGTTTTATTGCCGCGCCAGCGGCGCTCGCGCAGTCGGAAGCCGCCCTTTCGGGCACGGTGAAGGATTCCTCGGGAGCCGCCGTCCCAGGCGCCACGGTGGACATCAGGAATTCGGAAACAGGCGCGCGCCGCACCGTAACGACCGACGACGCCGGCAGATTTGGCGTAACATCGCTTCCTGTCGGTTCCTACCAAGTAACGGCCGCCAAGACCGGTTTCCGCACGAGTGAAAGTACGGGCATCAATCTGGTTGTCGGGCAGAGTGCGCAGCTCTCGCTCGTTCTCCACGTCGGAGACGTCCACCAGACGGTCGAAGTATCCACAGACATCGGTCTGGTCACTGTTTCCACTCAAGATGTCTCCGGCTTGGTTGGCGAGCGCCAGGTGAAAGACCTTCCGCTCAATGGCAGAAGCTACGATCAATTGCTCACGCTGAATCCCGGCGTCATTAATTACACCTCGCAACGCGCCGGTGGTGTCGGGACTTCGA
Source organism: Candidatus Acidiferrum sp. (assembly GCA_035524135.1). Lineage (GTDB taxonomy): Bacteria > Acidobacteriota > Terriglobia > Acidiferrales > UBA7541 > Palsa-295. The sequence goes on from DATKPM010000072.1 coordinate 19,581, forward strand.
ATTCAGTCGTCGGCAATATGTTCTCCGCTTCCGGCCGGCGGCCGCAGGAGAATTTGTTCCTGCTGAATGGGATCGAGTTCACCAGCGCCTCTGAAATCAACGACACTCCCGGTGGCGTCAGCGGCCAGCTTCTGGGTGTCGACGCCATTCGCGAATTCTCCGTTGTGAAAGACACCTACGGTGCGGAATACGGCAAGCGCCCCGGCGCGCAAGTCGACATCGTCACGGCTTCCGGCACGAACCAATTGCACGGGACTCTCTACGATTTCGTGCGAAACAGCGGCCTGGACGCGCGCAACTATTTTGACCACGGCGCGATTCCCGAATATGTCCGCAACAACTTTGGCGCCGCTCTCGGCGGCCCGATTCGAAAAGACAAAAGCTTCCTGTTTGCCAACTACGAAGGCATTCGCCAGAATCTGCGCCTGAGCATCCTGTCGCTTGTGCCAGACGCCGCTTCGCGAGCAAGCGCCGTCCCGAGCATCCAGCCTCTTCTGGCTTTGTGGCCCGTAGCGAACGGCCCCGAACTCTTCACCTCCACCGGACAGCCCAGCGGAATTGCCAAAGCGTATTCAAATCCCCAGCAGACGATTCGCGAGGAATTTGGCACCTCTCGGTTCGATCAAATCTTTTCGGATAAGGACACTTTTTCCGGCGTCTACACCATTGACGACGGAACGGCCATCTCTCCTTCCAATAATCCATTTACGGTCGACGACGTCTTCCTGCGCCAGCAGGTGGCCAGCTTGAGCGAGACCCACATTTTCTCGCCAAGCCTTTTGAACCGCGCGACTTTCGGTTTCTCCCGCGGCGCGTTCTATTTCAACACTGGCACCACGGTCTCCTTGCCGGGATGGGTCAATGCGGGGCAACCCGTGGGAGCCCTCGTTGTTGGTGGGGGCACAACTCTCAATGGCGCTTCGCAGATCACCAACGGTGGTACGAACGCCGGAAGTAATCTGACAGCCATTCGGAACCTCTTCACTGCAACCGACCAGATCACGCTCACTCGGGGCATTCATTTGTTTGATTTTGGTGTCTGGATTCAGCGCGTCCAGGCAAACGACGCTCTCGTTCAGGACCAGTACGGCCAGGCTTCCTTTTCCAACTTGCAATCGTTCCTGCAAGGGAACGTCAGCACCTATACCTATGCTCCGCTCTCAACGCCGTTGTCCTGGCGTTCGCTCGAAGGTGCGTTCTTCGCTCAAGACACTCTCCACTTGAGCTCCTCCCTTGAATTGAATCTCGGATTCCGAGGGGAGTTCACAAATGGTTGGAACGAAGCGCACGGCCGCGCTTCGAACTACATTTTCAATTCACAAGGCATCATTTTGACGCAGCCTGCGGTTGGCAATTCGGCTCTCGCCGTGAACAACGCCAAATTCCTCCCTGCGCCTCGCGTTGGTTTCGCGTGGTCGCCGTTCCCGTGGAAGTCAACCGTCATTCGCGCAGGCTTCGGCATCTACTACGACCTGCTCGACAATCTGAGCTATCGCCTCGATCAGAACGCGCCCTTCAATTCGGTTTATGCCGTGAAGAGCATCCCGTTTTCGAGCATTGCTCCCGACGCCGTTTATTCAAGCGCAAAGCCTGTTCCGAGCGGTGTTCAACCGGATTTGTATACGCCCACGGTCGAATCTTGGTCCTTCAAGATAGAACAAGCCATTTCCCGGAATACATCCCTAAGCGTTGGCTACGTCGGTTCTCACGGCTATCACGAGCTTCTTTCCGTGGACGCCAATCTCCCCACACCCACGGTTTGCCCAGCCTCTCCTTGCCCGCCGGGATATCCAGCCGGTGCGATTTACTATCCGACGGGCGCACCCCTTGCAAATAGCGCCCTCACGAACAGCACGCATTGGTTCTCTGAGGGAATCAGCTCTTACAACGGACTGGAAGTCGACCTCACTCACCGTTTCAGTCACGGTCTGCAGTTTCGCGGTGTTTACACATTTTCAAAGGCTCTCGACGATGGCGACAACATGAACACCAGCGTGGCGACAAACTCTCCCGCGTTCGTTGCGAACCCTTTGGATCCCAAGGCCGATTACGGCCGTGCGTCATTTGACGTCCGCCACGCGGCGGCGATCAACGGAACCTACAATCTTCCCTTCGGGCGCGGTGGTGACTCGTTCCCATCGCGGCTTGTGCGTGATTGGCAAATCAGCGGCATCGAGACGCTTCTGTCTGGCCTGCCCTTGACGCCCCAGTTGTCTTACAACCCGTCAAACGACGGTGACTCGCGCAATCCGGTCCGGCCCTCTTTGAATCCCGCCTTTGCGGGCCCATTGATCTTCGGCAACCCCAATCAGTATTTCAATCCCGACGCGTTCATACAGCCGCTTCCGGGAACCTATGGCAACGCCGGCCGCAACATCTTGCCTGGTCCCCGGCTGTTTGAAACCGACTTCGCTCTCGACCGGAAATTCAGGCTCTCCGAGCGATTCGATCTCCAATTCCGCGCCGAAGCTTTCAATCTCCTGAATCACACAAACTTCAACACGCCCAACCCGGTTGTCTTCGCCTCCGCTACCGGCGCTCCTTCGCCCACTGCGGGGGTCATCACGTCCACTGCCACTACGTCTCGCCAAATTCAGCTCGGTTTGAAATTGCTTTGGTAGGACAAGCGCAGTCGTTAATCCCCAAAATATGCCCCCATCCCTTGCCTCCGCCCGTAAGGATTCTCTCCGAATTCTTATGCGAATCTATGAGCGTGCTTCTTCGCCCACCCTTCAAACGTCATCGGGCGTTTGCCTGTCAACCTCTCTACCGTGTCCTTCATCTCGCTGCCGCTTCGCCCTTCCCGAAACGCCTGAAACGATTCGCCCACCGCCGCTGCCACCCCCGCCGGTATGCCGTTGCGAATCATCCCCTGCACAGCCGCTTCTGTTGGCACATCAAGGCACCGCAGCGGTTTTCCCAGAATTTTTGAGAGGATATTTGTCTCTTCCGCAACGCTCACCAACTCTCCGCCCGTCACTTCAAAGATCTCTCCCCGCAAATTCTCTGTCAGCGCCTTCACCGCTACTGCCGCGATGTCTTCCGGCGCAATAGGAGGAAAACGCCTGTCGCCCAGCGCGTTATACACCGCGCCGTCTGCCTTGATCGATCCGATCCATTGGTACGAGTTCGACATGAAACCTCCTGCGCGGACAAATTTCCCGTCGAGTCCCGCTTCCCGGATAGTATCCTCCTTGTCCTTGTGTATCTTGCCGATCTTCAACTCTGGCGTCGCTGCTAGAACTGACGAAAGAAACACAATTCTTGGCTTCCCATCTGCCTGCGCCGTCGCAATCACGCGCTTGAACGTTTCCAGATCCGGTCCCCCGTTCACAATGAAGACGCCTTTCACTCCCTTGATCGCTTGTGCAAAGGTCTCCGGTTTGCCGAAGTCCCCCACCGCAACTTCCACTCGGTCGCCCCAATGAGCCACCTTCGCTGCGTTGCGCGTGAACACCCGCACCCTTTCGCCCTGCGCCAGAAGTTGGTTCACTACTTCACTGCCTACATTTCCCGTTGCTCCTGTAACTAGATACATTTCCTTGCCTCCATAAAATGGCGTTCGCTCTCGGCGGTCGCTTCAGCTAAGCTAGACCCGAAAACAAACTGAAACAATACTAGGAATTGCAATATACTGTTGCCATATGGGAACAACAATGGCGGACCTGAACGAACTCCAGTTTTTCTCGCAAGTAGCTAAATCACATAGCTTTACAATAGCCGCGGAGCGCCTCGGTGTACCCAAATCCAGCGTCAGCAGGGCCATTTCGCGCTTGGAGGACCGGCTGGGCGTTCGCTTGATCGAAAGGACCACTCGCCGTGTTTCTCTCACCGAGGCCGGTGAGCTTTATTTCGATCGCTGTCAGCGCGTGCTCGAACAAGCCGAACAGGCTGACCTTGTTGTGGGATCCATGCAGGCAAAACCGCGCGGCAGGCTGCGCGTGGGCACGCCAATCCCCTTTGCCCGCTTCATTCTCGCGCCGCTTCTGCCGGAATTTCTCTCTCTCTATCCCGACCTTCGTGTGCACCTGCACATTCTTGGCGGCGCCTCCGCGCGCGAAAGCTCTCTCGACGTCATCATTCGTCCCGGCCCCTTCGAGGATTCGGGGCTCCTCGTCAAGCCTCTTATGCGCATTCGCCTCGGAGCCTATGCGAGCCCCGCCTATTTGAAAGACCGCGAAATTCCAAATGCACCCGCCGATTTGCGTCGCCACAGTTCCATCGCAGCAACCTGCGGAGCTTTCGGTGAGCCGGTGGATTCCGCCACTTGGCGTCTCCGTTGCGGCTCGGAACTAAAAGAAGTCCGCGTCGAGTCGCGCATCTCTGTTCCCGATCCTTCGATCATTCATCAGTTGGCTCTTGCTGGAGTTGGCGTCGCGTTGATTTCTCAGGGGGTGGCCCGCCATGATGTGGAAAGTGGGCGTCTCGTCCGTCTCCTGCCCGACTGGGAACCGGATCCAGTAGAGCTCTGCGCTCTCTACTCCTCGCACCTCAGCGCTTCCCCCAATGTCCGCGCTTTCCTCGAGTTCCTTCGCTCCCATTTCCGCGCCGACCTCTGTCTCGCCACCATGAACAATTGACTTGCGGCGAAAGCCAAAATACAGGACTCCGGATGGCTCTGTTGACAACCCTCGTCTTCCGCGTCCCCGCGATTGTCATTCCGAGCTTGCCTGCCGCAGGCGTGGCAGGCAGGCCGAGACGGCGGACATCTCTCAGTAGGTCTTTCGCGAGGAACTCAACAAAGCCACTCCGGATCTGAATCTGGCCCGTCGCAGCCGTCTTGTAATTATTGCGTGTGGGGCACAGCCGGCGAGCCAGGTTTAGCCCATTCTGCAAGAACACTCGGAGGCTTCAGCGTCGACCGGAACGAAACCCTCCCTCTCCTTCTTACGAAAATCTCGGCAGGAAAAATCCCGTCTTTTTCTTGTGCTCTTCAAACGAAGGCCCGAACTCCGGCGCAAGAAACGATTCTTCTTTCTTCGCTTTCAAAACCAATCCCACGGCAAACATCGCAAATCCCAAGAGTCCCCGATACTCTCCGATGGCCAATGCCGTGCCCCCCAGCGCCACGAGCATTCCCGTGTAAATCGGGTGACGAATGAACGTGTACGGCCCCGTCCGAATCAGTGAATGATCCTGCCGGATCGTCACGTTCCCGCTCCAGTTTGCTCCCAGGTGCAATCGCGCCCAGATTGCAAACGCAACCCCGGCGACCGTCGCCCAGGCTCCCAATTCTTCCACCCACAATCGCTCTGGGATAAATCGTGCGTTCAGCGGCATAAACCAGCTCTGTTCGCGGAGCAGCAAGAGCGCCGCAGCACCCATCCATAAGATGTGCAGCAGCCGCTCGCCCGCTGGCTGCCTTTTCTGCACCCTCTTTTGCCGCAGCGCCGCGATGAGCCATACGACGGCGAACGCGACCCACGCGTAGTAAATGCTTTCTCCTGTGTCGAGCGAACGTCCCTCGGCAAACGCGTCCCTCCACCCGCCAACGAAGCTGCCCGCCACGGCCCAGCCGGTGCTCTTCAGCGCCACCACCGCGCTCCACAATTCTCCTGCAATCCCCGAATATGTCATCGTTGCTTCCCTCTCTTCGCTCGCGCCATTTCCTTAGCATCCTGCCGGGTCAAACGTCGCAGCCTCTCGATCCACTTCCGCTCGCGCTGAATTCCTTCGCGAATCGAACGCACCACTTCTCCGGAAAAAATCTCGAATTCGATCTGCTGCACCATCGCCGCGTATTTCCTCGCCTCGCCTTCGAGAAACCGCTGCCGCGCGTCCAGAATTTTCGCTCTCGCCGCGCTGTCCAGGATGGAGAAGAGCCCCACGCGCAACCGGAACTTTTCTCCCGACGCGGCCTCCTCGGGCCCGAACACGCTCGCACGCTCCTCGAGTGCCTTGCGCCCCGCCGCCGTCAGTGCGTACATCACGCGCGTCTGCCCTCGCTCGCCGCCCGTCTTCCGCTGCGTGACCCAGCCTTCTTTCACGAAACGGCGCAGCAGCGGATAGACGACGTTGTTGTGCAGTTCGCTCTGCCCGGAGATCAGTCCTGCGCGCTTCTTGAGCGCGTAGCCGTGTTGCGGGCCTTCCAGCAGTAGAGCCAACATTAATAGGTCATTCATGACATAGTCATTTTTGACCTATTCTCAGACCCTGTCAAGCGGAGTTTTACACGCTCCGCCCCGCAACCCTTCTCCCTCGAACGGGTGTAGAATCGCGGCGTTAAAACAAATTCCCGCCAGACCGCGTCCCTGCCGACGCCGCCTGACCCTTTCCGGAGGACATGGCCATGCCGCCATTGATCGTTCAGGATTTGCCGCAAGCCGTCCGCGACACAAAAGCCGCGCTCCGCAAATCTCTTCCCGAGCGCGCTGAAGCGTTCGGCACTCTCGAAACCGAGATGCGCCGCCAGGTGGAAGAAATTGTAGAGGAGCGCGAATCCGGACGCTCCGTGATTCCCGAAATTCCCTACGCCGATATCGCCAGCGGCCGGGTGTCCCCACAAACCGTCGCGCGCGTGAAGCAGCGCGGCGCGTGCGTGGTGCGCGGCACGTTCGACTCCGCGCAGGCCACCGCGTGGAACGACCAGATCGCCACCTACGTCACCGAAAACAATCTCGACGAGCGCCTTGCGCACGCGGCCGAAGACAAATATTTCGGCACGCTCGCTTCGAGCAAGCCGCAGATTTACGGCATCTACTGGTCGAAGCCGCAGGTGGAAGCGCGCCAGTCCGAATCGCTCACCGCTGTACGTGTGTTCCTCAATCGCCTCTGGAAAACGGAGAGCAACGGCGTGCAGCACTTCGATCCCGGCCGCGTGCCAGTGTACGCGGATCGCATCCGCCGGCGGCCGCCGGCCTCGGCGTCGCTTGGCCTGTCGCCGCACGTGGATGGAGGATCGGTCGAGCGCTGGCTCGACGACAACTTCCGCAACGTCTATCGCCACGTTTTCTCCGGCAACTGGCGCGACTACGATCCATTCGACGCGGCTTGGCGCACGGAAACGCGCGAAATTCCTTCCGCCGCGGTCTGCTCGATGTATCGCACGTTCCAGGGCTGGACGGCGCTCACGCCGCAGGGCAAAGGCGACGGCACGCTGCAACTGGTGCCCATCTCGAACGCGATGGCGTATCTGCTGCTGCGCGCGATTCAGGACGACGTGCCGGAAGACAGCCTGTGCGGCGCGCTGCCGGGCCGCGCCCTTTCCTGCGATCCGAAATATCACGCGCTGCTTTACGACGCGGTGTCGTCGATTCCGCACATGGAGCCGGGCGACACGGTTTTCTGGCACTGCGATCTGATCCACGCGGTGGAAAACGAGCACAAGGGCAAAGAGTACAGCAACGTGATGTACATCGCGTCGACGCCCTGGTGCGAAAAAAATTCGGCGTATCTGGAACGCGAGCTGCCCGCATTTCTCGCGGGAAAAACTCCCCCGGATTTCGCGCCCGACGATTTCGAAGTAAATTTCAAAGGGCGCGCCACCGAGGCGGATTTGACACCGCTCGGTCGCAGCCAGTTCGGCATGGCGGCAGGATCGCACGCCGGTTCCGCCTCCTGACGCGCCGCGACGGCGGCTTGTCCAAATTGGCGCTTGCGAATTTCGCCGAACCTGCGTCACTCTGTTCGCGCCATGAAAAAACCGCGCAGTAAAGTTTTGGGCGATGCCACGCTCGCGCTGCACGCGGGAGAAAACCGCTTCCACGTCAACGCGCCGGTGACCACGCCGATCACGCGCACCACCACGTTCACCTTCGCCGATTCCGAAGAAATGCGGCGCTGGGCCGAGGGGAAAAGCCCGGCCTACATGTACACGCGCTACGCGAATCCCACGCTGCGCGTCGCCGAAGAAAAAATCGCCGCTCTCGAAGGCGCGGAAGATGCGCTGGTGCTTTCTTCGGGCATGGCCGCGATTTCGACCACGCTGCTTTCGCTTTTGAGCGCAGGCGATGAAATCATCGCCACGCGCCAGCTCTACGGCGGGAGCTACCGGCTGATGCGCGACGTGCTGCCGCGCCTGGGCATCACGATCCGCCACGTGGAAAACGATCTCGCGGGACTCGACCATCTGATCACGCCGCGCACGAAGGCGCTCTATGTCGAATCGCCCACAAATCCCACGCTGCGGCTGGTGAATCTGCAGAAGGCCGCGGACTTCGCGAACGAATGGGCGATTCCCGCAATCGTGGACAACACGTTCGCCTCGCCCGTGCTGCAGAAGCCACTCGCGCTGGGATTTCATCTGGTAGTTCACAGCGCGACGAAATATCTCGCCGGACATTCCGACGTGATCGGCGGCGCCGTTGCGGGGAATCGCGTGCTGGTTGAAAAAGTCCGCGACCTGATGATCCAGCTCGGCGGCTCGATGGACCCCGAAGGCGCGTACCTGCTGATTCGCGGCCTGAAGACGCTCGAAATTCGCGTCGAACGGGAGTGCAAGAACGCGATGGCGGTGGCACGGTTTCTTGAAAAGCATCCGAAGGTCGCGCGCGTTCACTATCCCGGGCTTGCTTCGGACCCCGACCACGCGCTGGCGCGACGGCAGATGAAAGGTTATGGGGCGATGCTCGCCTTCGATCTCAAGGGAGGCCTCGCCGCGGCGCGCCGCTTCTGCGATCGCGTAAAGATCTTCCTTCATGCCGTCAGCCTCGGCGGCGTCGAATCGCTGGTTGTGCTGCCGCTCTATTCCTCGCATTACCGCATGTCCGATGCGGAGTTGCGCCAGGCGGGCGTCGTGCCGGGAACGGTGCGCGTGTCGGTGGGGCTCGAAGATCCGCAGGATCTGATCGAGGATCTTCGCCAGGCGCTGCAGTAACTCGTGATTAGTGACTGGTGATCTGTGACTCGTGCACGAGTTGCGCAAGTCGCCTGCGCAAGCGGTACGAGGCGCAAGGGACGCCAGTTGCTTCTTCGGCAGCAGCTTCCTCAGCACAACTGCGACCTGCTCCGCCAAGCGGCCTGACTTCGCCACCGATTCGAGTGGCCGGTAGACATCCTCGACGTCGCCCTGCTTGCGAACGCCTGCGGCGTACCACTGTCGCATGAGTCACGAATCACAGATCACAAGTCACGAATCACGCAGCACAAGCTCGAAATACCGCGTGCCAACAACAGGATTGAAGCGATAGGGCGGAATTTCGCGGAAGCCGAGGGAGAGATAGAGCGCCTGGGCAGAGGCCATTTGCGGGAGCGTGTCGAGGCGCATGACGCGGTAGCCGATGTCGCGGGCGGCGGCGATGATGGTTTCGGCGAGGGATATCCCTACTTGATGACCGCGAAATTCGGGGCGGACGTAGAGGCGCTTCATCTCGCAAATTTCGCCGTCGAATTTGCGCAGGGCGACGCAGCCGGCAGGCGCGTTGTCGACAAAGGCGAGAAGCAAGCGTCCGCCGGGCGGCGCGTAGTCACCGGGAAGCGAGGCGAGTTCTTCGTCAAAGTGCTGGAAGGAGAGATCGACGGCGAGGGATGCGGCGTATTCGCGGAGGAGCGTGGCGGCGAGCGAGATACGGTCGGGCGACTCGGCGGGACGAATGAGAAGAGTGGGGGCTGATTTTCTTGGAAGCATGTCGCGCGGCTCGTGGAGAATTCATTTTTCGCCCCGCTGCGTCCACGGCCAAGCCCCAATTTGGCTGCTGCAAGGAAACGATTCGGCGGATTTCAGGCGCAAGAACGAGCGCATTTCTTGCCGGAAGGCAGGCGAGCAGAGGCGGCAACGCGAGGAGAGGAATGCGAATCTAATGAAGTAGAGTTTGCAGCGGTCGCGCGAACGGAGTTGCGCGCGAGGCCGCAGCAGACTCATGGGGCCACGTCGCGGCAGCCTTACCGAAAGAATCTGGGAAGTAGCCGGAAAGCCGCGACTCAGAAAAACCACCCGAGGCGAAACCCTCCCCGCCGTTCGGACCAACCAGGAGATTCTTTTCCGCTCCCGCGGCAACCCAGCCGGGTCATGAGCCGACATGCGAAACATGAATTCCAGGTAGCGCGTGCACAGGGGGCGGTGGTATAAGGCTGTCCCTACATGAGACAGTGTGCCGTCTCAAGACTGAGACGCGATGCATGGCGGATAGTACTTGGGAGTACAGGCGTCCCATTGACCTGCCGATAAGCGGAACGTAGGATTGTTGTTACGCTTGGACTCCGCGCAGAGGAGCGCCGGGCGGAAAACGAGTGGATTGCGGCAGTTGGCGTGCTTTGAGTTCCCTCGGGGCGGACGAGCGCCGTCATGGGGGATTAAAGAAAAATGAACCGACAAGCAACAACGTGGCTGGCGGCTGCGGCGAGCGTGCTATTGCTCGCGGGGTGCGAGGAGACTATCTCGAACCAGGCGAAGGCGCACGTGCCGGCGGCGGCGCCGCAACCCGTGATGGCGGAGCTGCACCAGGCTCTGCCCTTGACGCCGATGCCGTACTCCGATGCGATGCTACCGGGGCCGGAGCCGGCGATTGACGCGTTGGTGGCGCGGGCGCGCGCAGCGTTTGAAGCCGGGCAGAAGGAATATCAGGCGGGGAACCTGGATGGAGCGCGCGTGCAGTTTGATCGCGCCGAGCAGATGATTTTGTCGAGCGGGTTTCAAGTGGACGCGGACGCGCAGCTGGGGAAACTCTTCGACCAGATCGGCAGCGCGATGGAGAACTACGAACACGACGCCGCGGCGCAGAATGCGGAAGAAGGCAAGGAGAGCGCGGGGCCGCCGTCGCCGATCGACGAGCTGGCGGACATGGATTTGCCGGCGGGCGATCCGCGGCTGGAGGCCAAGGCCGATCAGGAATTGATGCGCGTGCCGCACGATATTCCGCTGACGGTGAACGATTCGGTGCTCCAGTATTTGAGCTACTTCACGACGCCGCGCGGGCGCGAGGTGATCGAGCGCGGGCTGGAGCGCGAAGGGCGCTATGACAAGATGATCCGGCGGGTGCTGAAAGAAGAAGGCGTGCCGGAGGATTTGATTTACCTGGCGCAGGCGGAGTCGGCATTCCAGCCGACGGCGGTGTCGCGGTCGGGCGCGCGGGGATTGTGGCAGTTCATGCCGTTCCGCGGCGAAGAGTACGACCTGGACCGCAGCTACTGGGTGGACGAGCGAAGCGATCCGGAAAAAGCAACGCGCGCCGCGGCGCGGCATTTCCGGGACCTCTACGACATGTTCGGCGACTGGTATCTGGTCATGGCGGCGTACAATTCCGGACCGCTGACGGTGATCAAGGGCATCGAGAGAACGGGATACGCGGATTTCTGGGAGTTGCAGAAGCGCCACGTCCTGCCCAGGGAAACGCAGAATTATGTGCCGATCATTCTGGCGCTGGCGATGGTCGGAAAAGATCCGGCGCTGTACGGGATTCAGGTGACGCCGGACAAGCCGGAGCCGGTGGACACGGTGATGCTGGGACATCCGATCAGCCTGCATTTGGTTGCGGACGCGACGGGAACGGACATCGAAGATCTGCGCACGTTGAATCCGGAATTATTGCGGAACACAACCCCGGCCGATCCCACGTTCACGCTGAAGCTGCCGGCGGGAACGGGCGACAGGTTCAAGGAAAATATCCAGCAGGTGCCGCCGGACAAATGGACGAGTTGGCGGCTGCATTCGGTGGAGTCGGGCGAATCGTTGGCGGAAATCTCGCGGCAATACCGCGTGACGCTGTCTTCGGTGGAGCAGGTGAACCATCTGGACGCGGACGCGGCGCTGCCTTCGGGATTCCTAGTGACCATTCCGGCGGCACCTCCGGTGGCGCATCTGGTGCACTACCGCGTGCAGCGCGGCGACACGCTGGAGGGAATCGCGGAGCGCTTTGACGTGACCACGAGCGACCTGCGGCGGTGGAACCACCTGCGCAGCTCGCAGGCGCGGCACGGGATGGTGTTGCGGATTTATGCAGGCGGGCAGCCGGAGTCGCGGCGCGAATCGCGGTCGGCGGAAACGGAAACGCGAGGCGCGGTGAAGAATGTGTCGGAAAACGGCGACCCGGTGCAGCATCGAGTTCGCCGCGGAGAGACGCTCTATTCGATCGCGCACGCCTACCGGGTATCGGTGGATTCGCTGAAAGAATCAAACCCGTTCCTGGCCGAACGGCCGCTGCAGGCGGGCGATGTGCTGACAGTGGAGCGCTAGAAGAAAGCCGCAAGACTCTGTAACCTTCCTGTAATCAATTTATTACAAGACGAATCGGCAGAGTGGGCAGGACGCGGAGCTCTTTCGGCGTCTTGTGCGAAGAGTTTGCTTTCGCTTCTTGACAAACCCGCGAGAGTCCGCTTATATGCCCGTTAGCAGCGAGAGGGTGCGCGGGCCGGCCGAGGCCACGGAGGACTCCATGTTTTTTGCCAAGATGCACGATGAAGACGACGAGCTGCCCCGTTTTGAGGAAGAGGAAGAAGGCCTCGAACAGCCGGACGAGATCGTCGAAGTGGAAGAGGTCGTGATCGAAGAAGAGGAGCCGGAGGAGGAAGAGGCGGAAGCCGCCGCTCCCGCCGCGCCAGCGGCGCGGAAGCCCGCCAGAGCGAAACCGAAGGCGAAGAAGGCAAAGAAAGCGGCCCCAAAGAAGAGCAAGAAGAAGGCGAAAGCGGGCAAGCCGAAGAAAAAGGCTTCCGCGAAGAAGAAGGGCAAGAAGAAGCGCTAGCGAGAAACGCTTGACGTCGATCGCCGCACGGGTAGTGGGAGTGCGGCACGAGAAAACATGGGACGCCCGGTCGCCGAGAGGCGGTCGGGCGTTTTGTTTTTCGAGGGAGGTACAGGCGATTCCCGATTTGGTGCGGCCGGCGGCGGCCGGGAGTCGAGGTGCGGAACGGGCCGGCAAGTTCCCTATCTGAAATCTTCCTCTTGCGATTTCGTGAATTGACTGGCTAGCATACGCGCGCGATGCCGACAGCGGTGGAACAGGTGCGGAGGATGCGGGGCGGAGCACAGTCGCACCTGATGCGCTGCGACGACGGCGGGTATTACGTGGTGAAGTTCCAAAACAACCCGCAGGGAGTGCGGGTGCTGGCGAACGAATTGCTAGGGACGAGGCTGGCGGCGAGGCTGGGGATCCCGGTACCGAGGGCGGAAGTGGTGACCGTGGGTGAGCATCTCATCCTCTACACGGAAGACCTCGTGATGCAACTGGGCCGCGGGCGGGCTCCCTGCAAGCCGGGGAAGCAGTTCGGGTCGCGCTATCCGGGCTCGCCGGCGGAGACGGCGGTGAGCGATTTCCTGCCGGAAGAGCTGCTGCGAGGCGTTGAGAACCTGGAAGATTTCTGCGGCATTCTGGCGTTCGACAAGTGGACGTGCAACACGAACGGGCGGCAGGCGATTTTTTTTCGAGCGCCTATCGGCCGGGCCCCTTACCGGGGATCGACTATTGAGGCCCCTTACCGGGGCCCGAATGGCTTGGAGGCTACGCCGAGCGGCCCTCGTGAAGAAGACGGTAGCTATCGCGCGCTGATGATCGACCAGGGATTCTGCTTCAACGCGGGGGAGTGGAATTTTCCGGACGGCTCGCTGCGGGGGCTCTACGCGCGGCACCGCGTGTACGAAGGCGTGCGCGGCATCGAATCGTTCGAGAAGTGGATCGCGCGGATCGAACGGATCGACGAAGCGGCGCTGGATGAAATCGCGCGGGAGATTCCGCCGGAGTGGTACGAGGACGATCTCGACGCGCTCTACGGGCTGCTGGAGCATCTTCTGCGCCGGCGGAAGCTCGTGCCGGAGCTGATTGTTTCGGCGTGGAAATCGAGTGCACAGCCGTTTCCGCATTGGCGGTGAGATCGGTGTGGGGTCTGGGTGGAGGAGGAGCGAGGAACACTTTTCAGTCCGGGATGGGAGATCGGGGAGAATTGAGAAACGCGATCGAGCGAATCGGAGGCTGAAGCGGGTCAGGACGCCCGGCGCGACGGAGGGTTGCTGACGAAGGTTGTTTTTCAGGCGGAGGCAGGGCCGATCCACAGCGAGACGGGAAGCGGAAGAGAGATTGAGCGCGGCGCAAGCCGCGCGACGCGAAAGAATTTCAGGCACCGACCGATCCTGTGAGGAATGATGTGACGATAATCGGGAGATGAAAGAATGGCCGAGAAAATTCCCTATACCTACCGAATCTTGCGGTACACCCCGAATTTACTTCGCGATGAATGGCTGAATATCGGAGTGCTCCTCGAAGAGACCGAAGCCGGAGGAAACCCAGCCACCCGCCGGGCAGCACAAATCATCGAAGAGGACGCGGAGATCAACCGCGTGCGCAAACTGCACCCGAACGCCGATGAGGATTTCCTGCGGGCGCTGCCGCGCGAATTCCAGGCGCGGCTCGGCGACAGCATCGAAAAGCTCGACCAGACCTATTCGAACCTGGTGCAGTTCAGCCCGCAGAAGGCGGTGCTCGGCGAGGACTTCGACGCCGAGCTCGACCGGCTGTATCAGGAGCACGTGGCGCCGCCGGCGCGGGCCCGCGGCGGAATGGTAGAAGGCGCGCGAGGGTGGATCCGCAACAAGCTGAACGACGTCTTCCGCCGCCACCGCGTGCTCGGCAAAATGCAGCGGCGCGTGCGCATCGAGCGGTTCACGCATCCGGGAGACCCGACGCGAATCGACTACGCCTACCGCAACGGCACGGAAGGATTTCTGCAGTCCGTGCTGCTCAATCGCGACGTGACGCAAGCGAAAGTGCTGGCGTATACGGCGGAGGCGGTGCGGAGGAGTTTGCCCAAGAGCGAATTTACGGCGATTACGGACACGGAGCCTTTGGCGCGGGACGAACGGCATCAATTCATCGTGAAGCTGTTCGAGGAGCAGCAAATCCGCATCGTTCCGGTGGCGCGGGTCGAAATGTTTGCCGAAGAGCTGCGGAGGAAGCTGCAGTAGGG
>DATKPM010000073.1:0-3077 GCA_035524135.1 Candidatus Acidiferrum sp.
GGCAAAGTCTCTCCCGAAAATGGGCCCGGATGCGAACGAAGGAGATGTCGTTTATCTGCTTGTGACGCACTGTCACGAGCATCTCGGCCAGATGATCGCCTACGCTCGCGTCAATAGCGTTGTGCCTCCCTGGACCGCTGCCGCACAAGCGAAGCAGAGCAAGTCGCCACAAGACTAGCTTTTCGAGGCTTCGGAACGGAAGGCGCGGGGTTTTTTACCGGAGAAGACCCAGCGCCGCGTTTCAAACAGGTTTGCGTCGGCGGACGAACGGCGTGCGTGCGTTATCCTCGGCGGGTGAAAGCGCAGGACGCGCAGCAGAAGGGTCTTCGACGAGGTTCACTGCACGCACCAGAGTGGCTCCCCATGCATGATTGATGCGCGCGCAGAACTCCTGCGTCATGCCTTCCAATTGTTTCCTCCAGACGTTCCCGTCGGTGGCGATTTCCAAGCGCTGCTTTTCGCAACGCAGCGGGCGCGTGTGAGCGGCCAGCGCCGCTCCGGCGATTTCGCTCCAGGCAGCCGTGAGCCATGCGAGGGCCGCCGCCGGATCGTCGAGGCGGCGCACGGCGCGACCGAGGAATTCACCGGCACGTTGCATCAGTGAGCGAATTCTATCACGTGGTCAAGCAGCGGGAGCGGGATTGAATCAACTCATTCAAGACGATGTCGGCTCAGGCACCAGAGCGTTTACGTGATTGCGCATTCGCAATGGACCGCAACAGGCGAGCCCTCCGCGATAAACGCGGAATCGGGCGTGCGCGAGAGAATGGGCGCGAATTCCGGGCCGTAGAAAGAAGTCACATCACCGTCGAGCCCGCCCGTCTCGCACCGGCGGACATTCCACAGAGGATGCGTGACTCGATATTCGAACGCGCGTCCTCGTGGGCCACTACAGTAGCCCCAATAGTGCTCGACGATGAATTGCTCGAGAGAGCCCTCGGCGGGCAAGACGGCAGCGGCAGACGATTCCCCGTGGATCACGCACCAATCGCCTTGATATTTCCAGCCATAAGAAACTTGCGCGATGGAATCCGCGACGCGAACCTCATGCCGCATCGGGAATGAAGAATATCTTTCGCCGTAAAACCAACGCGCGATTCTTGCGATCGCAAATTTCGGCACGATCTCGCGGATGAAAACCACGCCTCGCCGATCCCCTTCCGGATGCCGCCGGCGAATATAGAAGCGCAGATTCACCTCATCGAAATTAACGTGGAAGGGTATGGGAACGAACCCGAACATTCGCGTGCGTAAGAACTGAAAGCCCACCAGGCTGACGAAAATCTTCCCGCCGAACGAATCCAGCTCCGTTCCCCGCGGGACATGCGAGGCGAGGATCTCGCGCGGGACTTCGTAATTCAACATCAGCAGGTTGTGCCACTCGGCGGTAAGGAAAACCCGTCCACGATCCGCGTCCTCGAGATGGCAAGTTTCTGTCACTGGCTGTATTTTGCGAGGCTCTGTTCGTAAGTTTCGCGATGAATGTTCTTAAAGTCTGGTTCTTTGGCTAAAATATCCTCGATGACTCTTAGCATCGGATCATCCTCGCCAATTTTGTTTCTGCCCTTGATTCGATCGTAAAGAGACCTCTTCAGTTCGACAATGATTCGCCACTCGCCTTGATTTGAGCCAGTCTCAGGTTCGCCAGCATTGCCGCTCATCCCCAGGAAATAGGAATTCTTTTGAAATTCCACCTGTAAATACCAGCCCCAGTCCTCCTGGCCTTGCTTGCCGGCTTGGATGCCCCTGTCAGCTAGCTTGCTTTGGAGCCATGCTGCAAGGTCCTCTCCAAAGCAGCAGGGATTGACGAAGTGATCGTGCACCACGGAGACGTTGAACTGATCAGTCTCGAAGAGGACGTGAATTGCGTTCATTTTTCCTGTCGGCCGCGACTCGGGCGGGTGTCGGCGCTAGGCGGATGCGGCCGGTGCTGTGCCCGCGAGGCCCAGCTCCCCAGCGGCCGCGCGCATGGCCGCGATGCAAAACGCGATGTGGTCTTCGAGGGGGACGCCGAGCTCTTCCGCGCCCTTGTAGACATCCTCGCGGCTCACGCCGCGCGCGAACGCCTTATCCTTCAGCTTTTTCTTCACCGACGCGGTTTCCACCTCGTGGATGCTCTTGCTCGGCTTAATGAGCGCGCAGGCCGTGAGGAATCCCGCGAGTTCGTCACATGCGAAAAGGGTGCGGGCGAGCGGTGAGGTGCGCGGGACGCCGGAATAATCGGCGTGGCCGAGGATTGCGTCGATCGTTTCCTCGGGATAGCCAAGCTGGCGGAGGATTTTCGAGCCTTCGAAGGGATGTTCGGCGTCGGCGCGGCGGTCCGCGTTAGGCCAGCGCTCATAGTCGAAATCGTGGAGAAGCGCGGTGACGCCCCAAAGCTCCTCATCGGCGCCGGATCTGCGGGCGTAAGCGCGGACGCAGGCTTCGACGGCAAGCGCATGTTTGCGCAGGCTTTCGCTTTGCGTGTATTCGCAGAGAAGTTTCCAAGCGTCGTTGCGATCGATCATGAGACAAATTTAATGGAAGGCGAGAATGGAGGCAAGAAAGGCCGGGGCTGCGAGAGAAACGAGCTGAAGAAGAGTCCGCAAAGCGAAAGCAGAGAAAAAGTTGCGGAAAAGGCGTGGAAAGCACTTGGCAACGGTCCTGCGATTGCTTCACGTCTCCTTCGTGGACCAAACCGGAAATTCCGAGCAAGCGAACGGCGAAGGAGACTCATCGAAGCAAGAAATAGTGACGATGAGAAGGAGAGAAGCGAAACGATAAACAGCCGCGAAATGGCAGCGGAGCGCGAGAAGTGCGGAAAAAATCTGCGACGTGAAACGTCAGGCGAGGGGCGCGGCGGAGAAAAAGCGAAATCGTTTGCGCACATCCAATTTGTTCTGAAAGGATTCCGAGATGGTTGTAAAATGGCAGCGGCGAGGGAACCATAAAAAAGGCTTGACAAGAAATGGCACCATGGAGAGAATGCACGCGCGCCAGTTCCTGCCTTCCCTAGAACGTGACGTTCCTCCCCTTCGCAGCGCCGGGAATAGTCTGTGAGGAGACCGGTGTCGGAAAAAGATGGCTTAGAAGCCAGC
>DATKPM010000074.1:0-7088 GCA_035524135.1 Candidatus Acidiferrum sp.
AATAATCTTGTCCTTCCCGTATCCTTCGCCAAAAATCAGCTTGTCCGTGGCGGCGTCCGTACCCATGGCGTGATAGAACAGCCGCGGGCCCTTCTCCGTCGTCCGCGCGTAATACACGCCTTTCCCGTCCGGTGTGAATTCCAATCCGAAATACACCGCCTTCGGCAGTTCGTCGCTCAAATCTTTCTTCGTTTCCGTGGTCCGGAAATGAACCGTCGTCTCATCCTGCCCGCCGGTGCGAATTTCATACGCAATCAGCGATCCATCATGCGACACGTCCGCCAAATTTACGCTCGTCGAATGGTCCGCACTCAGCGGCGCGGGGTCCACGAGAACTTTGTCCTGCCCATTGGCCCCATTCCGCTCGTAAATCACGTACAGGTCCTGATCCGCGCTCCTCTTCGCAAAAAAGTATTTTCCATTGCGTACGCGTGGCACGCCCACGCTGTCTACCTTCAGGAGTTCGCCCAGCCGCTTCGTGATCCCCTCCCGCGTCGGCAGGTTCTTGAGCGCGGTATCAGTGCACTTGTCCTCGGCATCGATCCACGCTCGCGTCTCAGGGCTCTCCTGGTCTTCGAGCCACCGGTACGGATCCGGCACTTTCACGCCGAAATACGTGTCCACTACATTGTCTTTTTTCGTCGGCGGAGGACATTTGCCCGCGGCGGCTTCTTGCGCCGCGCAGGGAAGGGAAGCGGAAATTGTCAGGAGCATGGTCGCGAACAGGAAGCGGCGATTGGCCGCCAGAGCAAAAGGGGCTCCCTCGGCGCTAGGCCGCGCCGCACGGATTCGCATGTTCATCCTTTCGTCTCGCCGGGCGCCCCTGCCCGGCGTTATACGATGGGTGTGGCCGTCTTTCTGGGTGGATTGAAAAAGGGAAGCTCACGCGTTGTGGCACGTACTTTATGACGTACCGCTTCCACCGTCAGTTCCATCTGCAATTCCGTTCCCGGCGCAGCATGTTCGCGGGAAACGCTGGCCAGTGCAATCATTTTTTTCAGAGTAGGCGACCACGTTGTCGAAGTCGCTTTGCCCACCTGCATCCCGCCGCGATACACCGGCACGGGCACGCGCGAAGCCGCGCTCGGCACCTGCGGCGCCAGCCCCACCTCGTCGAACAGCCGCTCCACGTCTTCCCAGTGAATGTCCAGCCCCGCCAGCAGCCGCTTCGGCCCGCGCTTGTTTTCTTCCTCCAGAGCCGCGCGCCCGATGAAATGCTCCTTCTTCAAATCCACCAGTTTTCCGAGTCCGATTTCGTATGGTGAATATTTCTGCGATTCGATCAGCGCCTTTTTGCTGCTGAAATAATCCACTTCGATCAGGATCAGCCCCGCCTCAATTCGCACCACGTCCAGCGCCAGCATTCCCGCCGGGTGCAGGTCGAATTGCCGCCCTTGCTCGAACAATGCGTCCCAAACGCGGTTCGCTTCCTGCCACGGCACCCAGATTTCATATCCTAGGTCGCCCGTGTAGCCGGTCCGTGAAATATCCACTTCCACGCCGCCGATTTTTCCCCGCGTCACCCGGAAATATTTCAGATTCTGGACGTCCGCTTCCGCTACTTGCATCAGCAGGCGTCCCGCAGTCGGCCCCTGCAGCGCCAGCGCCGCCACGCGGTCCGAAATATCCTCGATCTTCACATCCAGCCCCAACGCGTTCTCGTGGAACCATCGCAGGCTCGGATCGGCCGCCGTCCACCGGTACGTGTTTTCGCCCAATCTTGAAATCGTGCCGTCGTCGATCACTTTCCCTTGCTCGTCGCACCAGCAGCAGTAGATCACCTGCCCCACCGCAACCTTGTTGACGTCGCGCGTGATCACCCGGTTCACGAATCGCGTCGCGTCCTTACCCGTGATCCAGTATTTGTAGAGCGGCGTCACGTCGAATACGGCCGCGGCGTTGCGCACCGCGTTGTATTCGTGCTCGTGGTGCATTTCGTACACACTCACTGTGTAGTAGCCCGACCACTCGCGGTAATTCAGGCTCTCGCACAGCCGCGAAGTTCTCTCGTGAAACGCGGTTCCTATCGGCACGTCTGCTCCTCTCCTGCTCCGCTCTCTTTTGTCATTACGACCACCCTCCAATGACGGGTCGGAGGAATCCGCTTTTCAACTTCCACCGTCGTGTGCCCCATCCTTGGCTCACTTGATAAAGGATGAGGCTCAGTACTCCACGCTTTTTATCGCCAAGCCAGCCCGCGAATTATAGTGCCGCGGCTGTCCTCCTGCAATATGCCGGACATCGTTCCAAGCCCCATTTTTACGGCCTTTTTCGTGACTCTCGGTCAGCTGCTTCTCGCTCTTCCTGCTTGTGACTTCTAACCGACACTTGTAAAATGCTCCGGCTCGATTGCATTTTATCGACGAAGTTCTACCCTTCATGCCCAAGCGCTACGATGCCATCGTCATCGGTGGAGGCCACAACGGCCTCGTCAACGCGGCCTATCTCGCCCGCGCCGGCAAAAAGGTTCTTTGCCTCGAACGCCGCTACGTTCTCGGCGGCGCCGCCGTCACCGAAGAAATTGTTCCCGGCTTCAAATTTTCCGTTTTCTCCTACGTCGTCTCTCTGCTTCGCCCGGAGATCATTCGCGACCTCGATCTCCCGCGCCACGGCCTTGAAATTCTTCCTCTCGACGGCACCTTTACGCCTCTCCCAAGCGGTGACTATCTCTGGCGCGTCAACGACCATGGCAAAACGCGCCGCGAAATCGAGCGCCATTCGAAGCTCGATGCCGAAGCCTACGAAGAGTTCGGCAAGTCGATGGTTCAGATGTGCCGCTTCGTCAAGCCCATCCTCGGCATGATTCCGCCCGATCCCACCTCTCTCGATCCGCGCGACCTCAAAAAACTCATTTTCCTTGGCAAGCGCTTTCAGTCGCTCTCATCCGAAGACCGTTACAACCTTGTCCAGCTCATGACCATGAGCGCCGCTGATTTTCTCGACCAGTGGTTCGAGACCGATTGCCTCAAGGCCACCATGTCTGCCTCCGGCATCATCGGCACGTTTCTCGGTATTCGCTCGCCCGGCACCGCTTACGTTCTCCTTCATCATTACATGGGAGAAATCGACGGCGCATTCCGCTCCTGGGGTTTTAGCCGCGGAGGCACAGGCGGCATCTCCAACGCCATCGGCAGCGCCGCCCGCGAGCTGGGCGTTGAGATCCGCACCGAAGCGCCGGTCGCGAAAATTCTGGTCAAGGACGGCGTCGCCGGCGGCGTGGTCCTCGAAAACGGCGAAGAAATCCATGCCTCCGTCGTCTCTTCGAGCGTCGATCCGCGCCTCACCTTCCTGAACTTTATCGACTCGCGCGAGCTTCCCGGCGATTTTCTCGACGAAGTCCGTCTCTACAAATTCCGTGGCTCTTCCGGCAAAGTGAACCTAGCTCTCGACGCGCTTCCCGAATTCGAGGCTCTGCCCGGCTTCGGCCGCCATCTTCGCGGCGCCATGTCCATCTCTCCTTCGATGGACTATATGGAGCGCGCCTACGACCAGGCCAAGTACGGCGAATTTTCACGCCGCCCGTACATCGACATGGTCATCCCGACTCTCACTGACCCATCTGTTGCGCCTCCCGGCAAGCACATACTTTCCTGCTTCGTCCAATACGCGCCTTACAAGCTCGCAAGCGGCACTTGGGACGAGCAGCGCGAAGCCTTCGGCAATACCGTTATCAACACCATCGCGGAATACGCACCCAACATCAAAAACATCATCGTCGGCAAGCAGTTCATCACACCGCTCGATATCGAGCGCACCACCGGCCTTTCCGAAGGCAACATCTTTCAGGGCGAGCTGTCTCTCGAACAGCTTTTCTTCCTTCGCCCCGCAGCCGGCTGGGCGAAATATCGCACTCCCATCAAGCGCCTCTACATGTGCGGCTCCGCCACGCATCCCGGCGGTGGCATCATGGGCGCGCCGGGTCGCCTCGCCGCTCTTGAAATTTTGAAAGACGTAGGGAGGTCCTGACCGTGGCCGCCCAGCGTGACATCGTAATTATCGGCGGCGGCCACAATGCTCTCGTCGCCGCTTTCTATCTCGCAAAAAAAGGCCTCAAACCGCTCACCCTCGAACGCCGCGAAATCGTCGGCGGCGCCGCCATTACCGAGGAGTTTTTCCCCGGCTTCCGCTGCTCCACGCTCGCTCACGCCGGAGGCCCGCCGCTTCTTTCGATCCTTCAGGACATGCAGCTCGCACGCCACGGCCTGCAAAAGCTCGAATCGCCCGTTCGCATCTTCGCGCCCACTCCCGAAGGCCGGTCGCTCACCATCTACACGGACACGCACGCCTCTGCCGGAGAAATCAAAGCATTCTCCACAAAGGACGCGGAAAAATATCCCGAATTTGCCGCTGGCCTCGCTCGCGCCGCCGCGATCGCCGCTGAGCTTCTCGTTCTCACGCCTCCCGTTATCGAAAAGCCTTCCGCCGAAGACATCTGGAAACTCCTGAAAGTCGGCAAGAAAGTTCGCGGCCTCGGCAAGAAGGAAATGATGCGACTCATTCGCTGGGGCCCGATGGCCGCCGCGGATTTCGTCGCCGAATTCTTTGAAAACGATCTTCTCCGCGCCGTCATTGCCGCTCGCGGCATTTTTGGCGCGGCGCTCGGCCCGTGGTCTGCCGGCTCTACGGCTCTTCTGCTTCTTCGCGCCGCCGCCGATCCTTACCCCGTCGGCAACTCCGCGCAGCCTCGCGGTGGCATGGGCGCGCTTACCGCCGCGATGGCCTCCGCCGCCAAAGAAGCCGGTGCCGAAATCCGCACGGGCGCCGAAGTCGCGCAAATTCTCGTCAAGAACGGTGCTGTCAACGGCATTGCATTAGCTTCCGGCGAAGAAATCACCGCCAAAGCGGTCGTCTCCGGCGCCGACCCGCGCCGCACCTTCCTCGGTCTCGTCGATCCAGTCCATCTGCCGCCGAGCTTCGTCGTCAAAATGCAGCACTACCGCTCGCAGGGCACCGTCGCGAAAATGAATATCGCTCTCGACGCGCTACCGTCTTTCACAGCGCTGAAAAATTCCAATTCCGATCCGGCCAATCATCTCGCCGGCCGCATTCATGTCGGTCCCGGCATCGATTATCTCGAGCGCGCCTTCGACCACTCAAAGTATGGCGAGTTTTCCACCGCGCCCTATCTCGACATCATGATTCCCACGCTCACCGATCCGTCTCTCGCGCCTTCCGGCAAGCATGTGATGTCTGTCTACATGCAGTTCGCGCCTTATCAGCTGAAGAACACCGACTGGACCAAACAGCGCGAGCCGCTCGCCAGCACAATCCTTCAAACGCTCGCGCAGTACGCGCCCGACCTGCCGGGCAAAATGCTCGCCCACCAGCTTCTCACGCCGCTCGATCTTGAAAATATTTATGGCCTCTCCGGCGGCCACCCCTTCCACGGTGAGCTCGCTCTCGACCAGATTTTCACCATGCGCCCCCTTCTCAATTGGGCTCGCTATTCGACGCCCGTCAAGAATCTCTTCCTCTGCGGCAGCGGCACGCATCCCGGCAACGGTCTTACGGGCGCCTCCGGCCAAAACGCCGCCCGCGAAATCCTTCGCTCCCTCCGCAAATAATCCGCCTCAATTAAAATTACCCCGTCATCCCGAGGAACGTGAAGCGCACGTTCTGAGGAATCTGCTGTTGCCTTTCTCCTTTATCTCCTTTGCGTCCTCTACTTCCTCTATCTCCGCGCCTCCTCTCGCCACTAGCTACTTCTTTCTGCTATCCTTCCGCCTTCGCCATGTCCACTCCTGCTACATCCTCTCGCAAGTACATCAATCGCTCCCGCCTCCAGCCTCTTTTGGAGCGCGAATCGCAAGCCTTCATCGACGCCCATCCGAAATCCGCCGCTCTTTACGGACGCGCCCAGCAATCTCTCCTCGGCGGTGTGCCCATGAACTGGATGAAAAAATGGGCTGGCAAATTTCCCGTCTTCGTGTCCGAAGCTCGCGGCGCGCATTTCACCGATGTCGACGGCCACGACTACATTGACTTTTGCCTCGGCGACACCGGCGCGATGACCGGCCACTCACCCGCTCCCGCGGCCGAAGCCATCGCCCGCCAGTCCCAGCAGGGAATCACGCTCATGCTTCCCACCGAAGATGCCTGCTGGGTCGGCGAAGAACTCACTCGTCGTTTCTCGCTCCCATTCTGGCAGTTCACGCTCACGGCCACAGACGCCAATCGCTTCTCCATCCGCATCGCGCGCGAAATCACTGGGCGCTCGAAAATTCTCGTCTTCAACTACTGCTATCACGGCAGCGTCGATGAATCCTTCATTACCCTCCATCACGGCGTCGCCGGTCCTCGCCGAGGCAATGTCGGTCCGCCCGTCAATCCTTCACTCACCACGCGCGTTGTTGAATTCAACGATCTCGCCGCTCTCGAAGCCGCGCTCGCGCATACCGACGTCGCCTGCATTCTCGCCGAGCCCGTCATGACCAACGTCGGTATCGTTCTTCCCGAGCACGGTTTCTGGCAGGCCGCGCAGGAGCTTGCTCAGCTTCACGCCACGCTTCTCATCCTCGACGAGACGCACACGCTCTGCTGCAGCCCCGGCGGCTACACGCAGGAGCATCATCTCCATCCCGATATGCTCGTCGTCGGCAAGCCTATCGCCGGTGGTCTTCCCGCCGGCGCTTATGGCTGCTCTGCCGAGGTCGCGCAAAAAATCTCCTCGCGCATTCAACTCGAAGATTGCGACACCGGAGGCATCGGCGGGACCCTCGCCGGCAACGCTCTGTCTCTCGCCGCCATGCGTGCCACGCTCGAAAACGTCCTTACGCCCGCCGCCTTTGCCCGCATGATTCCTCTTGCCGAGCGCTGGGCCCATGGCGTTGCGAGCGCGATCACTTCCGCCGGGCTCCCTTGGCACGTCTCCCGCCTTGGCTGTCGTGCCGAATATCATTTTCAACCCGCTCCGCCGCGTAATGGTGGAGAAGCCGCCGCATCGATGGATTTCGATCTCGAGCGCTTCCTGCATCTCTACGCTCTCAATCGCGGCATCCTCCTCACTCCGTTCCACAATATGGCGCTCATGTCCCCCGCCACCACCGCCGCCGACGTCGATCGCCACACCGAAGTCTTCTCCGAAGCCG
>DATKPM010000075.1:0-16432 GCA_035524135.1 Candidatus Acidiferrum sp.
ACGCGATTCGGTACGCCCACCGAACCGCAGATCCTGGGTTGGCCGGAAATTTTCGCCGCTCGTGATGTACTGATCTCCGCCCCCACCGGCTCTGGTAAAACGTTAGCTGCCTTTCTAATCTGTGTGGACCGGCTGGTCCGCGCCGCCCGCGCCCGCCCTCTCGCCAATCAAACGGCTGTAGTTTATGTCTCGCCGCTCAAGGCATTGAGCAATGATGTTCATAAGAATCTCGAAATTCCTTTGGCCGAGATTTCGGAACTGGCATCTCGCCGAGGCATTCCTCTTTCGCCGATTCGCGTCGCGCTGCGCACCGGCGATACGCCGGCTTCCGAACGCCAGCACATGGGCAAGGAACGGCCGCACATCCTGGTCACCACGCCGGAATCGCTTTATATCCTGGTGACCGCGGGAAAGAGCCGAGAAATTCTGCGGACGGTCGAGACGGTGATCGTCGACGAAATTCATGCTGTGGCAGACGACAAGCGCGGCGCGCATCTGGCGCTTTCGCTCGAACGGCTCGCAGCGCTTGCCGATAAGCCGTTCGTGCGCATCGGCCTTTCCGCCACGCAGAAGCCGATCGAGCTCGTTGCTCATTTTCTGGCGGGCCACGGCCGCCCCGATCCCGCGATTGTGCAAATCGGCCATCGCCGGACGATGGACCTCGCCATCGAAGTCCCTTCCAGCGAACTTGGCCCCATCACATCGCACGAGATGTGGGATGAAGTGTACGAGCGCCTTGCGGCGCTGGTCCGCGAGCACCGTTCCACTCTGATTTTCGTCAATACGCGCCGCCTTGCTGAACGCTTGGCGCATCACCTTGAAGAGAAATTGGGCAAGGATGCTGTGGCCACGCACCACGGGAGCCTTTCGCGCCGCCTGCGCCTTGAAGCGGAAAACAAATTGAAGGCCGGCGAAGTGCGCGCTCTCGTCGCCACGGCTTCGCTCGAACTCGGAATCGACATCGGCACGGTGGATTTGGTCTGCCAGATCGGCTCGCCGCGATCGATTGCCGTGGCGCTTCAGCGCGTCGGCCGCGCAGGCCACTGGCGCGGCGCCATTCCGAAGGGCCGCATATTTGCGTCCACTCGGGATGAGTTGATCGAATGCGCTGCTCTGGTCCGCGCGATTCGCCATGGCGACCTGGACCGCCTCGAAATTCCCGATTCGCCGATGGACGTCCTCGCCCAGCAGATTGTGGCGATGTGCAGCGCGGAAGATTTCACCGAAGACGAGCTTTTCGCCCTGGTTCGCCGCGCGTATCCCTACCGGAATCTGCAGCGCGAGCAATTTGACGAACTCCTTGCGATGCTCGCCGACGGCATTGCTGCGCAGCGCGGACGGTATGGCGCGTATCTCCATCGCGACCGTATCAACGGTCGCGTTCGCGGACGACGCGGCGCGCGCCTGGCGGCCATCACAAATGGCGGAGCTATTCCTGATAACGCTCTCTACACCGTCGTCGCTCAACCGGAAGGAGCCGTCGTCGGAACGGTGGACGAAGATTTCGCGGTCGAGAGCCTCAGTGGCGACATCATGCTGCTCGGCAACACATCGTGGAAAATCCGTCGCGTTCAATCCGGGCAGGTGCTTGTGGAAGACGCGCAGGGCGCGCCTCCCAACGTCCCTTTCTGGCGCGGCGAAGCTCCTGCGCGCACGCGCGAACTCTCCGAACAAGTTGCCGAACTTCGCGCCCGCGTGGATGAACTTGCCCTTGCCGTCCCTCCGGGAGTTCCTGTTCGCAATGTGCCGGAAGCAAAAGAGGCTCTGGAATGGCTGAAACGGGAATGCGCTGTGGACGACGCCGGAGCCGAACAGATCGTCGAGCACATCGCCGCCGGCCGCGCCGTCCTGGGCG
Organism: Candidatus Acidiferrum sp.; assembly: GCA_035524135.1. Lineage (GTDB taxonomy): Bacteria > Acidobacteriota > Terriglobia > Acidiferrales > UBA7541 > Palsa-295. The sequence continues at coordinate 1,856 of DATKPM010000075.1, forward strand.
CGGTTCCGACGCAGACGACAATCATCGCCGAGCGTTTCTTTGACGAAGGCGGCGGAATGCAGCTCGTGATTCACGCGCCGCTCGGCGGGCGCATCAATCGCGCCTGGGGACTCGCGCTGCGCAAACGCTTCTGCCGCTCGTTTAATTTCGAATTGCAGGCGGCGGCCACCGACGATGGCGTGAATATCGCCCTCGCCGAGCAACACAGCTTTCCGCTCGCGGACGTGTTTCATTTCCTGCATCCGAATTCGGTCGGTGCCGTGCTCGAACAGGCCGTGCTCGCCTCGCCGATTTTCGGCACGCGCTGGCGCTGGGATGCTTCTCGCGCTCTCGTTCTGCAGCGCTTCCAGGGCGGGAAGAAAGTCCCGCTGCCGATCCAGCGAATTCGCTCCGATGATCTGCTCGCGTCCGTATTCCCCGACGCCGCTGCTTGCCAGGAAAATATCCAGGGCGATATGCAAATTCCCGATCACCCGCTTGTGCGCGAAGTGATGAAAGACGCGCTCACCGAAGCGATGGACCTTGATGGGCTGAAGGAGCTGCTCGGGAAAATCCTGGACGGCAGCATTCGCTGCCTGGCTGTGGATACACCGGTGCCGTCGCAGTTTTCGCACGAAATCCTCAATGCAAATCCCTACGCCTATCTCGACGACGCGCCCCTCGAAGAACGCCGCGCCCGCGCCGTGGAGATGCGCCGCGTGCTGCCGGAAGCCGTGCTCTCCGAAGTTGGCCGCCTGGACCCGGCTGCGATTGCCGAGGTTCGTGAAGAAGTCTGGCTCGATGTTCGCGACTCGGACGAGTTGCACGACGGACTGCTCACGTTGATCGCCCTGCCCGAATCGCCGGAAGTGGAAATTTGGCGGACATATTTCGATGAGCTGGCGGCCGGCGGCCGCGCCTTGCGCGCCCTTTGCGACGGGCGAACTTATTGGGTGGCTGCAGAAAAAGCGAAAAGCTTCCTGCAAATCTTTCCTTCTGCTCGATTCGAACCGACGCCGCTTGAAATCGAGCGCCAGACTCCATCACGCGAAGACGTCCTGTTTGCCGCAGTCATGGGATGGATGCAGCATTCCGGTCCCACCCGCGTAAGCGAACTCGCACGCCGGCTGGGAATTGCCGTCGCCGATACCGATGGCGCCATGCTGCGCCTCGAAGCCAAAGGAACCGTGCTGCGCGGCCAATTCACCAGCGCCGTAACGGGCGAAACGGAGTGGTGCGAGCGGCGCGTCCTGGCGCGCATCCACCGCCTGACGCTCGGCAAACTGCGCCGGGAAATCCAGCCGGTCTCGCCCGCGCAATTCATGAACTGGCTGCTCGGCTGGCAGCACCTTGTTCCCGGAACGCAGCTTCTCGGCGAGCGAGGAACTCTCGAAGCGCTCCGCCAGCTTCAGGGTTACGAAGCTCCCGCAAACGCTTGGGAGCGGCAAATCCTCGCCCGTCGAATTGCGAATTACGATCCCGATGTGCTGGACCGCCTATGCCTCACGGGCGCAGTCGGCTGGGGACGCCTATCACCCCATCCGGCTCTGCTCACGGACTCGAAATCGCCGGGACATCGCGTGATGCCAACCAGCGTCGCACCCATCACTTTCTTCGTGCGCGATGAAGCGGAATGGATGGTTTCCCGGCGCCTCGCACCGGAGGAGGACCGCGCGAAAGGACTGAGTCCGGCAGCGCGCGATGTGCTGGCGTTTCTCAATCAGCGTGGCGCTTCCTTTTTTGCCGATATCGTGCGCGGCACGCAAAAACTGAAATCGGAAGTGGAATCGTCTCTGTGGGAGCTCGTCGCCGGAGGAATCATCACCGCCGATGGGTTCGACAATCTTCGCGCGCTCATCGATCCGAAGCGCCGCTCGGGCCAGGGTCATGGACGCGCCACGCGGCCGCGGCACAGCACCGGCCGTTGGTCTCTGCTCTACGCAGGAGGAGAGGAGAACTCAACGGATTCGCTCGAGGCCACCTGCCGGTTGCTGCTCGATCGCTACGGCGTGGTCTTCCGCGAAGTGTTGACGCGCGAATCGATTCTGCCTCGCTGGCGCGAAGTGTTTATGGCCTTGCGCAGGCTCGAAGACAGAGGCGAAGTACGTGGAGGAAGATTCGTGGAAGGATTTCTCGGCGAACAATTCGCGCTGCCGGCAGCCGTCGAATCGCTGCGCGCGGCTCGGTCGCGCGGAACGACCGGCGAGACCGTCACACTCTCCGCTGCCGATCCCCTGAACTTGTCCGGCATTCTGGTTCCCGGCGAGCGCGTTCCCGCGCTTTCGGGCCGTCAGGTTGCATTCCGCGACGGCGTTGCGGTGGAAGCGCCGGATCACGCCGTGCTTTCGCTCCCGCGAACTTCGCTCGCAAGCGATTCCGCGCGCCGCTGACGCCCTATTTGTCCGCTGCGCTCCGCACCGAGCTCGCCATTCTTGCGAGCGCCGCGGCGTACTTCTCCACGGTTTCGCGCAAGGCGCGGCTGTAGACGTATTGCCCTTCTTTCCTGCACTCGATCAAACCCGCGTCTTGAAGCACCTTCAAGTGGTGCGAGACGGTCGCTGGAGTCACACCGCGCGCCGATACGATTTCCCCGCACGTAATATCCGGCCGTGTCGCAATGGCTTCAAAAATCTTCAGGCGCGTCTCGTCCGCAAGGGCCTTGGAGATCTCTTCGATTTGCTTGCGGTCCATATTCGCGCCTTCTCTCAGACCCTCCCGGCGGATGCGATGATCTCACCGCATCCCCTGAAGCCTGTAACAAATTTTGCATCCTTTCATTTAGACGCTCATCTAAGTATCCGGGTTGCGAGAAAACGCCGCGGAGAGCGGCGCGGATCGCGCTCGTCGATTCGACAGGAGGATCAACGTGAGCCGTTTGAATGGAAAAGTTGCGGTGGTCACCGGCGGGAACAGCGGCATCGGACTGGCGTCCGCCCAGCGCTTGCAGAAAGAAGGAGCGCGCGTTGCGATTTCCGGCCGCAGCCAGAAGACTCTCGAGGAAGCCCAAAAGATTCTCGGCAAGGATGCCCTGGTCGTCCAGGCCGACGTTTCGAAGCTTCCTGAAATCGACAAACTCTATTCTGAAGTCGGAAAGAAGTTCGGCAAGTTCGACATCCTCTTCGTCAACGCCGGCATCGCGACCTTCGGTCCCTTCGCCACGTTCACCGAGGAAGCCTACGACCAACTCTTCGAAATCAACGCCAAGGGCGCGTTCTTTACCGTCCAAAAGGCTCTGCCGCATCTGAATGACGGCGGCTCGATCATTTTGAACACCAGCATTGTCGACCAGAAGGGCAACCCGGCCGCTGTGGCCTACGGCGCCACGAAGGCTGCGATGCGTTCCTTCGTTCGCAGTATTGCCGCGGACCTGATCGGTCGCAAGATTCGCGTCAATTCCGTCTCCCCCGGCCCGATTGAAACGCCCATCTTTGACCGCATCGGCCTTCCGGCGGAACAGAAGGACGAACTCGCGAAGATGATTTTGTCGAGCGTCCCGATGAAGCGCTTCGGCTCGCCCGACGAAATCGCAAGTACCGTGGCGTTTCTTGCTTCCAACGACGCGTCCTATATCACCGGCATCGAAATCAACGTCGATGGCGGCATGGCAGGAATCTAAGCCGCCGCATTTCAACAGCCCGGGCGGGTGACCCTGCCCGGGCGAATCTCCTCTTTCAATTTCCGCGTATTAGGCACCTCTTCGGCGGCGTCTTGCAGCCTCGAAGCCTGCAAGACCGATCGCCGAAAGCAGCGAGATCGCCCCACCGGCATCGCGGTCCCATGTGCGCGCAAAGCGAACTTCAACGCGGTGCGTTCCTTCAGGGACCGTCAGCTCAATCGCACCCGTGTCCGGGGCGCTTTCAATTGGTGCCCTCTGGCTGTCAATCGTGGCATTCCACGAGGGATAATTCAGCCGCCGGAGCACGAGCGTTTCGTTTGAGGTAGCGCTGACTTCGAGTTCGATGCGCTCTCCACTCCAGCGTGCAATTCGCATCTCGGCGTCGCTGGCCGCTCTCAATTCTCCCGTTCCATTGACGAGCCCGACTTTCGGTCCCGCTTGTGGCAATGCATCGCGGTCGCAATCAAGCGGAGCATACTCGTCTGTGCCCTCGTATCCCTTCCCCGCCCTTACCGAGTCCACAATTGCAGTCACATCGTCCGTATCCCAATATGAATCGATGCCAATGGCCACTCCTTCGGCCGCGATCAACAGGCCAACAAGTGCCAGCCACACCCGCCGCCCCCTTTTTCCGCCCGGTGAAGCCATCGCTGCAAACAACGCAAATGCGGGAGACAAGGCTATGAGCCATCGCCACGGAAACTGCACGAATTGCAATTTCGGCAGCAATCTCCACAAAGGCGCGCTCGGCGAAATCATCAGGCACGCAGATACCAGTGCAAGCGCCGCAAGCGTCCACCTGAGCGCGCATGATTCTTTTCTACTTCGCAAGCAAATCGCGACGCTCACGGCCGTTGTCGCAATCATCCCTATAGCTATCCAGGACATCCTTGCGTTAAAAAGTCGGAAATCCGGATCTCCTCCCCCAGCAAACAGGAAATTTGCCGCTGGCTGCATCGACCCAGCCACCGCCTCCTGGATCTGGACCCATTTCTGCTCCCACGCCGCCGGAAGAATGTAAACGGCCGCAAGCCCAAAACCTGCGACGAGACCAACGACGCCAACTTGCACCGCTCTCCAGCTCCCAGTTGTAACGGTCATGGCCACTAGGGCAAGGCAAAGCGAATATGTCAGGATTACCGCCGCAGGCGCGTTGGATAGCCAGATTCCCGCCAGAGGGACTGCCACAAGCGTCAGCGCGCTCCATCCGTTTCTGCCCGCGCGCAGTGCGCCGCAAATCAGCAGAGGAAACAGGGCCACCGCCAGCAGCTCGGCAAAATCGCTCCGGTAGTAGACGATGGCGACGTTGTAGGGATTTACGGCGTAGAACACCGCGGCCGCAGCTGCTTCCCCTCTCGGCATCCAGTCCCGCGCCAGCCTCCACGCGCTCATCCCGGCGGCTGTCAGTCCGATCCACGCAAATGCGCCAGGCACGGCCTGCCACGGCAGGATTGCTCCCAGCCCTGCCCCCAATATCCAGGAAGCCGGCGGGTAAAAAATAAATCGCGGTTCACCGTAGCCCCAATTCGCCCACTCCGCCCATCGTGGGAACAGCGTGCCTTCCCGCCACTGCCCCAACACATCCATCCAGGATGCCAGATGGAACTGCACATCGTGTCCAGAGGCGACTTCTAGGAAAAGCATCGGTGTAACTACGGCTGCTGCCGCCAGGCAAACCAATAGCAACGCCCGTCCCCAGCCGCATTTGCCTGTAGTCTGGCCGAAAGCTGCCGCGACGGTGATCCGGCTGGCGTCTGGTTCGACGATGCTCATTTGAAATGATTGATGGATACGGTGGCGAATGGGACGAGAATACCCAATTCGCCCCTCCCCTACCACTCCTGTTCGGGACCGTTCTCCTCTTACCCTCTTGCCTTGAGAGTAAAAGGTCCGTTCCGGTTCAGCGCATGTACCTCTAGGGCACCGCGCCCCCCGCCTTTACTACCCTCCCTTTATACTGTTTTGTGGGGAGGCCATCTTGGGCCCGATCGAAGCAGCCGCGCGCAGAATCCCTTCATCCTTGCGCGGAAAGACGCTGATCATCATCTTCGCCATCGTTGTCGCCCTCGTGGGAGGAGTGTATCTCCTTGCGCGTGAAGTGCTTCTGATCGGCTACGCACATATCGAAGATGCTCTTGCGTTGGAGGATATTGGCCGCGCGGAGAGCGCGTTGGCGAACCAGCTCTCCGTACTCGACCGCAACACCCACGAATATGCCTCGTGGGACGACACCTGCGACTTCGTAAGGGGAGAAAACAGCTCCTATCCTCGCACGGAGTTCCCTATCTCGACCTTCCGGCAGCTCAATCTGAGCTTTGTCGTAATCTTCGATGCGTCCGGTAAGCTCGTCTTCGAACGGGCGACAAATCCTTCCTTCACGGCCATTACGCCCATGCCGAAAGGACTGGAATCTCATCTCTCACCCGGCTCTTTGCTCCTTTCGCCCGGTGCTAACTCCGCACATGTCAGCGGTATATTAACGCTGCCTTCAGGGCCGGCTCTTGTTTCCTCGCGCCCTGTCCTCACCAGCAACGATGAAGGCCCCGTCGAAGGCACTCTCATTTTCGGGCGCCTTCTCGACGATGACGACGTCCGCTACCTCAGCCAACTGACCCACCTCACGATGGAAATCGCCCCAGCAGCCCCAGCATCAGGGGCCGCTTCACCCACGGCTGTAGGCAAAATCCCTGCAGGCTCTTTCACCGATTCAGGGGTAACACTCCAAGCCGAAGACGGCAATTTCCTTCGCTCCAGCACCGTCGTAAACGACATCTATGGCAAGCCTGCTCTGCAGATTCGAGTCGTCACCATGCGCAGCATTCTGCAGCAGGCGCGGACCAGCCTCGTCCAGTTCCTCCTGCTCATGCTCGCCACGGGGCTCGTCTTCGGCTCTGTCACGCTCTATCTGCTCGAGCGCGTCGTGCTTTCCCGCGTCGCCAGCCTCTCCGAGAGCATCACGCACATCGGCGCCAGCGGCGATCTCTCCGGCCGTGTCACCGTGGAGGGCAAAGACGAAATCTCCTATCTTGGCGAAGCCATCAACGGCATGTTGGAGGATCTCGAGCACTCGCAGCGCGAGCGCCACGAAGGCCGCGCGCGGCTGCAGATCATGATGGAGAAAATGCCTGCGGTGTTGTGGACCACCGACGCGGACCTCCGCTTCACCTCCAGCATGGGCAGCGGCCTCGAAGCTCTCGGCGTTCGTGGGCCGGAAATGCTCGGCCGTTCGCTCTTCGATTACTTCGGCACGGAAGATCCCGAATTCCCCGCCATCGTCGCCCATCGCCGCGCCCTCGCTGGTGAGACCGTCACCTACGAACTCGAATGGGACAAGAAGATCTTCGACTCCCACGTCAGCCCCCTCCGCGACAGCGAAGGCCAGCTTCTGGGCGTCATCGGCGTCGCACTCGACATCACCGACCGTAGGCGCCTGACCGATCAATTGCGCCAGTCGCAAAAAATGCAGGCCATCGGTGAGCTGGCCGGAGGCATCGCCCACGACTTCAATAATCTGCTCATGGTTATGAAGGGCCACGCGGAAATTCTTCTCGAGCACCTTTCTGAAAGTTCTCCTCTCCAGCACAATGCCGAGCAGGTGCAGAAAGCAGCCGAGCGCGCCGCCTCGCTCACGCGCCAGCTCCTCGCTTTCAGCCGCCGCCAGGTTCTTCACCCCCGCGTGGTCGACTTGAACGGCGTCGTCTCCGGCATGATCCAGATGTTCTCGCGCACTATCGGCGAAAACATCGAAATGGCTTTTCGTCCCGCCGCCAGTCTTGGTCGTGTCAAAGCCGACCCCACGCAGATGGAACAAGTCCTTCTCAACCTCGTCGTCAATGCGCGCGATGCCATGCCCGACGGTGGCCGCCTCACCATCGAGACCTCCAACGTGGAGCTCGACGCCTCTACTTCCTCGAAGCACGCCGGAATGTCGCCGGGCCGCTACGTCATGCTGGTCGTCAGCGACACGGGCAGCGGCATGGACCAAGCAACGCAGGCGCGTATCTTCGAGCCCTTTTTCACCACCAAAGGCCCCGGCAAGGGCACCGGCTTGGGCCTCGCCACGGTCTACGGCGTCGTCAAGCAGAGCGGCGGTTTTATCTGGGTTTACAGCGAGCTGAATCGCGGGACCACGTTCAAAATCTATCTTCCCAAAGTCGAGGACGAAGTCTCAACCACGAAGGCTGAGCCTTCCAGTCGCTCTACTCCCACCGGACACGAAACCATTCTCTTTGTCGAAGATGAGGAAAGCGTTCGCGAACTGGTGAGCGAATACCTGAAAGCTGCGGGATACAACGTCCTCGAAGCGATCGACGGCGAACATGCCTTGCAGCTTGCAACCGCCCATACCGAGCCAATCCACCTGCTCGTTACGGACGTCGTCATGCCTCGCCTGAGCGGCCGCGAACTCGCCGTCCGAGTTTCCGTAGAGCGCCCGTCTCTTAAGGTTCTTTATATCTCCGGCTATACCGACGACAGCGTTTTCCGCCACGGCGTTCTCGAAGGCGGCGCGCCCTTCTTGCAGAAACCGTTTAATCTCCGCGTTCTTGCGGCCAAGGTCCGCGAAGTTCTCGAAGACCGCTTCGTCCCCGCGAGCCCTGAAAAAGTCTGAGTGACTCGCGAAAAGTCCCCCGGCTGCCCAACTAAGTCAGAATCACCGTCTGCCCGGTCAGCTCGAACCTCTTCCGGCACTTGATGTTCCGGCACGCCACCATATCGTCCACACGCACCAGGTACGTCCGCGCCTTCGCAAACCGCGCGCGGTCGTCGTCATTCGCCCCGGCCGGAATCTGCGCCTTCTTGGTCCGTACCTTCCAACGGATCGGGTACGTCGCTTCTTGCCGGCAGTGCGGGCACGTCAGCGGGATCTGCTTGGTCTCATCCTTCTCGTCGTAAAATCGTTTCTCGTCCATGAACTCTTTCCGCTTAGGCGGTCCGGCGCGCCGCGTCCTCGCCTCCGCCCACGCCCTCATCTTGCCCGAAATCGTCCAGCGTTACAAATCGCAGGCCGGCATCCCCCCATCTCGGCAGCCAGTATTCAAGCGCCTTCACCGAATGCATCCTGTCTCCGCGCAGCGCCCGGTGATCGCCGTCGTGCAGCAGAACGATGTCTCCACCCTTCGTCTTTCGCAATCTTTCGATCACCGCCTCTGCTGGCTGCGGCTTCCAGTCGCGCGCCATTCTCGACCACATCACCACTTCCCCGCCTCCCGCTCTCACCATCCCGCCCAAAAATGGGCTGCGAAACCCGTAGGGTGGCCGCATCCAGCGCGGCCGTACGCCCGTTGCTGACTCAATCGCCTCCGCGCATCCTTTCAGCTCTTTCAAGATTTTCGGCGGCGGCAAAAATACGAGTGATGAATGTGTTTCCGTGTGATTCCCCACGCAATGCCCTCTCTGCGCGACCTCTCTCGCCAAGCTCGCCGCTTCCCTGACGAACTTCCCAATCAAGAAAAAAGTCCCGCGCGCACCATTTTTTTCCAGTAGGTCCAGCAACTGCGGCGTCACCGCCGGGTTCGGCCCATCGTCAAACGTTAGCGCAATCGTCCTCGCATCCGGCGCCCGCCGAATTGTCCGTCCGAATAATTGTGACGACGGCGCAACGGCGCCCCATGCCGCGCTTCCCGCCACGACGCACGCCCCTGCCGCCGCTTCCAAGATGCCTGATGAAATGTCTGCAGCCATCTCTTCAAATCTTCGCACGCACCCGCGCCGCTCGCCACCGAATCCTCGGATGCGGACGCCGCTCCACCTCTGTTAGTATGCAGCGCGGTCGTCTCGCCCCATGCTTCCCTTCGCTTCACACCAGCGCGCTCTTCCCGTCGCCACACGCGTCGTCGCAATCCTCTTTCTGCTCCTCTGGGCGCCCATTTACTGGCACTTCTGGGGCCCTGCCAATTTCATTTTTCTCTGCGATATTGCCGTGATCCTTGGCTGTCTCGGCCTCGCCTCCGGCAATCCGCTGCTCATCTCCAGCCAAGCGGTTTCCATACTTCCCACCAGCGCTTTCTGGACACTCGACGTCGTTTGGCACATTCTTTTCGGCGGTCACATTTTCAGCGGTGCCGAATACATGTTCGATCCTCAGTATCCTCTCTGGCTGCGCTTGATCTCCCTTTTTCACATCGCGCTGCCGCTCGCTCTTTTGTGGGCCCTCGGTCGCACCGGTTATGACCGCCGCGCCTTCCAACTGCAATGCGTCGTCGCCATCCTCGCTCTGCTTGCCGCGCGGGCGGCTGCGCCTGCGCGCAATATCAACTTCGCCTTTCGCGATCCATTTTGGAATCGGCAACTCGGCCCTGCTCCCTTGCACCTCGCGCTCATTTTTCTCGCGACGGCTCTGGTTCTCTATCTGCCCGTGCATCTGGTGCTGCAGAAACTTCTCGCGCCACCCGCACGTATTACTTAGCAAGTTGCTGTCCGCTTTTCATGGGTCCTGCGTGCAAGGGAAAGGAAACACTCAATGCTTCGCGCAACCGATTTCGAGTTTCGCAACCGCTTCTGGCTGATCGGCCTCGGCTACTTCCTCGGTTTCAGCGCCTATCGCATCGACCAGACCAACTTCGTCCAATTTCTTGTCGCGAAATTCATCGGCGCGGGCTCTCCCACAGCAGGGTATTGGGTCCACGCGCTTTTCGCCCTCGCAGCTTTCATCATGTTTCTCGGCGCCGCTCTTCGCACTTGGGCGGCGGCATACCTGCAATCGAACGTCGTTCACGATGAATCGCTGCATTCTGAAAAGCTTGTCGCCGAAGGCCCTTACCGCCATCTTCGCAATCCGCTTTATTTGGGAGGCATCCTGCTCGCTGTTGGCTTCGGCTTTCTCGCCAGCCGTGTCGGCTTTTTCATACTTGTCTTCGGCGAGACGTTTTTCTTCCTTCGTCTGATTGCCCTTGAAGAATCGCGCCTCTCCGCCACCCAGGGCGAGCCCTTCCGTGAATTTTGCCGCATCGTTCCAAAACTCTGGCCCTCCTGGAGTCCTCGTGTTCCATCGAGCGGCATGGCTCCGCGCTGGGGCCAGGCCGTCACCGGCGAAATTTTTCTGTGGGGATTTGTCGTCGGAATGGCCGCTTTCGCCGTCACGCTCCGGCAGTATGTGCTCTGGATCATCATCGCCGTCGCGCTCGCGCTTTACATCTTTCGGGGCTTCACGCGATTTGGAAAGAGGAAGGGCGTTCAAGCATCCTGAGAAGTGGTTACATCCGGCTGGCGGATCGTCCGCAGATCGATTCCCAGTTGCTGGCACTTTTTGTAAAGATGGCTGCGTTCAAGCCCCAGCGCCTTCGCTGTGTTCGTCATATGATTGTTGTTTTTTTTCAGCTCCGCGAGGATTGTCTCCCGCTCAAACGCTTCCACGCGCTGCGAGAGCACTCCCATCGTCAGATTCCTCGGCAAGCTGCCCGTCACACTGGCGCCGCTCCCCACAGCCGTAACCACGGCTCCTTGTGGCAGCGCCCTCTTCACCGTCCCTGCGTCCACCGTCTCGCGCCTCTCCAGCAACAACACTCGCTCCACCACGTTCCGCAGCTCGCGCACGTTCCCCGGCCACGAATACCGCTCCAGCTCTTCGATCGCTTCTCGCGAAAACGTCTTCGGCTTCCAGTTGTTCTGTTCCGCCAGTTGCCTCGCGAAATGCTCGGCTAGCGCGCGAATGTCCTCGCGCCTTTCCCGCAGTGGTGGCAGGTAAATCGGAAGCACGTAAATCCGGTGATACAAATCCTCGCGAAAGCTTCCCTGCCGCACCTGTTCTTCCAGGTTCCTGTGCGTCGCCACCACCACGCGGACGCTCACGGCCAGCGGATGGTCGCCGCCCACGCGTTCGATCTCTCCCTCTTCGAGCACGCGCAACAGCTTCGCCTGCATCCCGAGCGGCATATCGCCAATCTCGTCGAGAAACAGGGTCCCTCGGTGCGCCTGTTCGAATTTTCCAATGTGCCGCGCCGCCGCTCCCGTGAACGATCCCTTCTCGTGGCCGAAGAGCTCCGATTCCAGCAGTTCCGCCGGAATCGCCGCGCAATTCAACGAAATAAAGGGTCCCGCATGTCGCGGGCTTTTCTCGTGCAGCGTCCGCGCGATTAGTTCCTTTCCCGTCCCTGTCTCGCCGCGAATGCACACGCGTGTTTCGGCCGTGGCGACGTGCTCCACCTGCGCCATCACTTCTTTCATCGCCTCGCTGGCCCATACAATCGCGTGCCGCCCCAGCCGCCGTTTCAGGTCGCGGTTTTCTTCCTCGAGAGACCTCAGCCGCAGCGCGTTCTCCACAGTCAGCAGCAGTTTTTCCGTCGAAATCGGCTTTTCCAGAAAATCCACCGCGCCCAATTGCGTCGCCCGCACGGCCATCTGCACCGTCGCCTGCCCGGACATCATCACCGTCGGCGCTTCCACACCCGCCTTTTTCATGTCTTCCAGCAGTGCGATGCCGTCGCGTCCCGGCATCACCACATCGGAGAGAATCAAATCGAATTTCTGTGATTTGGCCAGTTCCAGAGCTCGCGCTGCGTTGTCGCACACTGTCGCTTCGTGCCCGGCCAAACGAAACGCCCGCGAAAGCGACGCCAGCGTGTTCGCATCATCGTCGATGATCAAAATGCTGGCAGCAGCGGGCACGGAGCTTTACGCCTCTTTTTCCTGCTGTAGTGAACCGGAGGTTTTTTGCGGGCGCTTCCGAGGATGGCTAGGCAACTCGATGTGGAACGACGTGCCCACGCCGCTCTCGCTCTCAACCGATATTCTTCCGCCGTGATCGCTCACCACCGACTGCACGATCGCGAGCCCCAATCCCGTCCCGTGTTGCTTCGTCGTGTAGTACGGCGTGAAAATCCGTTCGCTTTCTTCCGGCGTCAGCCCCGCGCCCGTGTCGGAGACTTCGAGCATCACGGTTCCATCCTTGTGCGTCGTTCGCAGCATCAGCACGCCGCCCGCCGGCATCGCATCCATCGCGTTCAACACCAGGTTTTCCACCGCGCGCCGCAGCATCGCCGCATCCGCTTGGATCGCCGGCAATTCTTCCTCGAGATGCAATTCGGGCGTGATCGGCGGCCGTCCCACCGCGCCGAATTGCGCTTCGAACAGCTTCACCACGTCGCGCACGATGTCGTTTACATTTACCGTCGCGAATTCCGGCTGCGGCATCTTTGAAAAATCGCTGAACCGTCCGGCGATCGTCTTCAAGTTTTCGATTTCTGCCAGCAGGATGCGCGTCGATTCGCGGAACACCTCGTCGAACAGCTCCGGATTTTTCTCCTTTGCCCTCTGCATGTTCTCGACCGTTGTCTGCAGCGGGAACAGCGGATTTTTCAATTCGTGTGCCAGCCGCCTCGCCACTTCCCGCCACGCCGCCACGCGCTCGGCCTGAATCAACCGCTCCCGCTGATCGATCAGTTGCTGCGTCATCTGGTTGAATGATCTTGCCAGCCGTCCCACCTCGTCGCGTCCTCGCACGTCCACGTGCGCGCTCCAATTCCCCTCCGCCACTTCCTGAGCCGCCGTCACCAGTTTCGTCACCGGCCGCGTCACCCTCGCCGCCGCCCACCAGCTCAGAATCGCTCCCAGCAACAGGCCGACGCCTGCCACGATCAGCGCCAAATAGCGGATCCGCCGCTCCACCAGCACCACGTTGCGCAGTGAATTTCCTACCAGCAGCACGCCCAGCAGTTCTTTTTGGCGTCCCACCAACGGCAGCGCGTGAAACATCTCCGTGCTCGCCGTGTCGTAGTTCCACTGGATGCGCATCGTCTGCGGCGACGGTGCCGCGCGCTCTTCTCCAATCAGTGGCGCAAACCGTTCCGGCTCCGCTTCCGCCTCTCCGGACGAAATCAAATCGGTCGCCTGGAAGCCCTGGTCCAGATTCAAATAGAGCAGTGCCCGCATTCCCGGCGGCAGCACCAGCGACGACAAAAATCCTTTGTCCAATCTCTCGCCACCAACAATATAAATCGCCTTGTCCGCCACCGGCACGCGCGTCACGGCCATCAATCCCAGCGCCGGCCCGTCCGCCGTCTCCATCCTTGTCAAGAATGAACCCACGGCGGCCCAATCCGCCGGCTGCGTCACCCAGTCCATTTTCGAATTGAAGTGCGCCGGCCATTCTCCGGACGAAATAATCGTCCCGTCGCTGTTCACGAAATCCAGAAAATCCAGTTCGTGCGATTGCGCCACGCCCCGCGCGTCGTACACATACACCGACGCGTCGCCCTTCGGGAGGCTCAAATCCACGGCCATGTGGATCGTCGCCTCTTCGCCGGCGATCGCCCGCACGCGGTTCACCACTTCCTCGCCCCGACGGTCGAACTCCCGCTGGAACTGCGCTACCAGCGCGTCGCTGTGCTCGCGGTTCAGGTCGTCGAACGCACGCCGCGTCAGCACCGTCACGCCCGCCGCCACCAGCCCCACCGACAGCAGCAGCGCCAGCGTGAACACCCAAAAAAGTTTGGCGCGAAACGTCACTCCGCCGATCCCTCCAGCCACACATCCGCCAGCGGCCAGCTTCCCCCCGGCCCAGGCGCCACCCAATCCCTCACGCGCGCGCTCAATCCATACACTTCCGGCAAAAACGCCAGCGGCACGATTCCCCGCGCATCCACAATCGCCCGCTCGCACTTATAGATCCCATCGGCCGATGCCACCTGGCCCATCGCCCCGCACGCATCTCCCGCCGAAGCCGCCACCTCCGGAAACGCCGCCAGAAAATTTTCCATGGCCGCTCCCGGCTGCGCCGAAGGGATTCGCCACCGTACGATCCGTGCGTCAAAACCAGCGGGCATCGAGCCTGGTGCCGTTCCCTGCTGCAGCGCTCGCGCCGTCCCCGAAATTCCTACCGCTTGCGCGTCCACCACGATTCTTTCCGCCACCGTTTCTTCCACCGAATCGCCGGAATCATATCCCAACGCCACCCGCACCGGCGGCTGGTTTTGCGCTCGAAGTTCCTCCCCGTGCGCCTTCGCGCCTGCGGCATCCGCCGCTATCGAAAATAAAAACGCCGTCCC
>DATKPM010000076.1:0-12334 GCA_035524135.1 Candidatus Acidiferrum sp.
GTGACGGACGGGCTGCGATGGCAGGAAGTGTTCACGGGCGCAGACCACAGCTTGATGGATTACGACCACGGCGGAATCTGGGAAGATGCGGCCGCGCTGGCGAAGAAGTACTGGCGTGCCACGCCGGAAGAGCGACGCGAAGCGCTGTTTCCTTTTCTGTGGGGCACGGTGGCGAAACAGGGGCAGATTTTCGGCAATCAGAACAAAGGAAGCGTGGCGCACGTGACGAACGGGATGGCGTTTTCCTATCCCGGCTACAACGAAATGCTGACGGGATATCCGGATGCGCGCATCAACAGCAACGAGTTCGGGCCGAATCCGAATGAAACTGTGTTCGAGTGGCTGAACGACCAGCCGGAGTTTCACGGGCAAGTCGCGGCGTATGCGACGTGGAGCACGTTTGCGGACATTTTCAACGAGGCGCGGAGCCATTTGATTTTGCAATGCGGATGGAGCTTTCCGCCACACGCCGAGCCGCCGACAGCGCGCGACAAACTGCTGGACACGCTTTACGAGACGACGACGCGCTTTGATGACGAGGATGTGTACGACTCATTCCTTCAGGTGCCGCTGCTGGATTTTGTGAAGAAGACGCATCCGCGAGTGCTTTTCGTGGGATACGGAGAAACCGACAACTGGGCGCACCAGGGACGATACGATCTGGTGCTTGAAAGCGCGCGCCAGTTCGACAAATTCGTCCAGCAACTCTGGGAAACGATGCAGACAATGCCGAAATATCGCGGCACGACGACATTTCTGATCACGACGGACCACGGGCGTGGCAGCGGACTGGTGGAATGGAAAGAACACGGAGTGGAGGAAAAGGGTTCGGAGAATATCTGGATCGCCGCAATGGGGCCGGACACGCGGCCGCTCGGAGAGAGGACGAATATCGCGCCGGTGACGCAGGCGCAGATTGCTGCCACATTGGCCGCGCTGGTCGGGAAGGATTATCGCGCGGCGGTTGCGAAGGCGGCGGTGCCAATCACAGATGTGCTTGCCTCAAAATGAGAATTGTTTGGAAGGTGCGGTAGATGACTTGACGTGTGAGGGTGTGGAAGTCTGTTTCATACCGAAAATTTTTCTGGGAGCTAGGATTTTTTACGCGACGCGACTGGGCAAGGCCGTGTGTTTTCAATAAGTTACCTTTGGTTTTCGACGTGCATTATGGAGGTGCGTCAGGGGGAGGAAAGCCGAGGATCCCTTCGGGGATTGAGGGCTGGGCCGGCTTCCTTCCCCCGGCTTTTTCCTGCCTTGCTTTGAAATCCCAGAAAATTCGAAACGCAATCGAAGAGAGAATACTCTTTCGCCAAGAGAGCCGCGAACGAAATGCGCGGACCGTTACGTCTTTGCGTCGCGACCAACGCCGAGCGCGTCGGCGACGCGGTTGATGTAGTTGAACCACGAAGCAATCAGAGTGATTTGCAGGATCGCCTGATCGGTGAACCCGGCGGCACGGAGTTTGTCGTGGTCGGCGGGTACGATGCGAGTGGCGTCTTTCGTCAACTGCACGACGAAATCGACCATGACACGCTCGGCATCGGTGATGGGAGCTGTCTTGTAGTCTTCCCGCAGGGCCTGGACCAGCGCTTCGTCAAGAGTGACTCGCCGCAGAAACTCTGCGTGAGATTCGATTCAATACCAGCATCGGTTGGTGACGGAAACCATCGTGGCGATCATTTCGTGCTGGCGGCGCTGAAGAGGGAGGTCGGGAGACATCAGCGCCCCGAAGGCGGCAAAGGAGTGGTAGAGCGCATCGGGAATCAAAGTGTGCGAAGCAACGATGCCGGAGGCGGAGTCCTCCACCGGAAACACAGGCGTCGCGTATTCAATCGGGTAAGGCTCCCGAGCCTTCTGCATTGCTTCGAGGAGCTTAGGGTCCGCTTCGGACAGCTTGATCGTCTTAATCCAGGCCATTTTTTGCTCTCGGATTTCTGAGAATTCTGCCTAAAGGCCGATATTTCAGCAGGCGAAACGCTACCAGCGTGGACGGGCGCCCGCAATAACCTAAATATGTTATGCGCCGGATGCTTGGGCGAAGGGAGCACTTCGTTTAGAATGTTTGGACCAATTCCACGCGTTGGGGCGTGGTCCAATCGGTAGGACACCTCACTGTTAATGAGGATGGTGGAGGTTCGAGTCCTCCCGCCCCAGCCAATCTCCCTGGAGACGCACCCCCGAAGGCCGCGAAAATCCTAATCCTTCACAACGGGATAGCCGGCTTCGCTCCAGCCGCGCCAGCCCCCGTCCATCGAGATCACATTTCCATAGCCCATTTTGCGCAAATTGTCGGCTGCGAGCGCAGAGCGAAACCCGCCGCCGCAATATAGGACGAGCGTGGCGTCTTTGTCGGGGACGGTATTCTCGATGTCGCGCTCGATGATTCCTTTGCAAAGGTGAATGGCTCCGGGGAGATGGCCGCGCGCCCATTCGATATCCTCGCGCGTGTCGATAAGAATGAATTTCTCTCCGCCATCCATCCGCTTCTTCGTGGTGTGCACATCCTCTTCCTTGATGCGTGATTTTGCGTCCTTGACGAGCTTCAAAAAACCTTCGGGATGGTTAGGAGCCATCGATTCACCTCGCTGTATAGATTCAACGAAAACGTATCACTGAGATGATGAAAATGGAAAAAAGAAAACGGAAGATAGCAAGGCGCCATGGAACTGACAGTTCTCATTCAAATTTCAATCCTATATTTCCCAGTTTCCATTTTCTCCAAGCTCATTTCATGTCGCGCCAGTTGAGGCCCGCTTTTGTTTCGACGAGCAGCGGGACGCGCAGCTTGTGGACGCCTTCCATCACTTCCTTGACGATTTTCCGGAGGCCGGAGATTTCTTTTTCAGGCGATTCAAAGAGCAATTCGTCATGCACTTGGAGGATCATTCGAGCTTCATAGCCTTCGGCGGGGAGGCGGCGATCGAGCTCGATCATCGCGAGCTTGATGAGATCCGCGGCAGCGCCCTGCATGGGAGTGTTCATGGCCGTGCGCTCGGCGAAGCTGCGAAGGTTGGGCTGCGGCGAATCGATTTCCGGGATGGGACGAATACGGCCGAAGAGCGTCCGCGTGATTTTCGTCTTGCGCGTTTCGGCGATCTGCCGGTCGAGATATTTTTTCACGCCGCTGTAGCGCTCGAAATAGGCGGCGATGAACTTCGCGCCCTCGCGCTGCTCGATGCCCAGCTGTTGCGCAAGGCCAAACGCGGAGAGGCCGTAAATGACGCCGAAGTTGATGACCTTGGCGACGCGGCGATGCTCGGGCGTTTGCGCAAAGGGAGCGACTCCGAATACTTCTTGCGCGGTGCGCGAGTGAATGTCTTCACCGCGGCGGAAGGCTTCGACGAGCACGGGATCTTCGGAAAGGTGCGCGAGAATGCGCAGCTCGATCTGCGAATAGTCTGCGGAGAGAAGCTGCGAGCCTGGAGAAGCGACGAAGGCGGCGCGAATTTCGCGGCCGAGCTCCGTGCGCACAGGGATATTTTGCAGGTTGGGATTGGCAGAGCTGAGGCGGCCGGTCGCGGCGGTGGTTTGGCTGAACCGCGTGTGCAAGCGCCCAGAGGCAGGATGAATCAGGCGCGGCAGTACATCGGCGTAGGTGGATTTCAGCTTGGCCAACTCGCGATATTCAAGGATCTTTTTCGGCAGGTCGTGGGCAAGCGCCAGCTCTTCGAGGACCTCGGCGGCGGTGGAGCGCGCCTTGGCGCGTACGCGACGAGGCATTTGGAGATGCAGCTTGTCGAAGAGAATCTCGGCGAGCTGCACGGGCGACTTGATATTGAATTCCTGGCCCGCCAAATCGTAGATGCTGCTTTCGAGCGAGCTGATTTCCGATTGCAGCTTTGCGGAGAGCTTTTCGAGTTCGCCGCGGTCCACGAGAACGCCCACTTCTTCCATTCGAGCGAGCACGCCTGCAAGCGGCAGATCGATTGTGTCGTAGAGTTCGAGCAGGCCCTGCTTTTCGGTTTCTTCACGAAGCACGGGCGCCAGCCGGAGAAGAAAATCAGCGCGCTCGCCCGGAGCGCCGGAAAGCGTGCGGTTCAGATGGCGCAGGACGACCTCGGCAAAGGCATGATTGGCTGTGGTGGGCCTGAGCAAGTAAGAATAGAGAATTGTGGCGTCGCGGATGCCACGCGTTTCTCCCGTGAGCAGTTGGAAGAGCTTCGGGTCGTGGACGGCTTTTGGACGCTTCGCGTCCGCCAGCCAATCTTTCATGGCCGCGAGCGATTTGTCTTCGACGTCGTTCGCAACCGTGCAGGCAGATCCCTCTTTTGCCGAGGCTTCAACGGACAATACTTTTGTGCCATATCCCTCTTCCTCGGGTTCAATGGCATCGAGGGAAAGCCACACGGCGGTCTCGTGGGAGGCAGGGATCGAATGCAGGAATTTCGCGAAAGCTGCGGGCGATCCGGCAGCCTCGTAATCAGATTTGCGACTTTCGGCGAGCGGTGCGATTTCCTTCAACAGCGAAGTGAATCCGAGTTCGCCGTAAAGTTCACGCAACAAGCTGGAGTCAGGCTCCTCCATTTGCAATTGATCCAAGTCGAGAGAGACGGGAACGTTTGTGGGGATCGTCGCGAGCTCTTTGCTGAGTTTCACAAATTTGGCGTATTTCTCGAGCGCCTCGCGGTAGCTGGCGCGCTTCACTTTGGCCGCGTTTTTCAGGGCTGCTTCGGCGCTGCCAAATTCCTGAATCAACTGCCGGGCGCCGACTTCGCCGATGCCCGCCTTGCGGCGCTCGCCGGGAGCGGGCTTTTCGTTGGGATCGCGCGCGCCGGGGATGTTGTCGATCGAGTCGCCCATCAGGGCCATCACGTCGGGGACTTTCTTTGGCGGGACCCCCATCAACTCTTCCACTTTTTTCTCGTCGATTACGAGATCGGCCTTGGCGGGGTTCAAAACCTTCACCCGGCCGCCAACCAACTGCATTAGGTCCTTGTCGCTGGTGACGATGAAGACATCGAGGCCTTTTTTCTCTCCCTGGCGGGCCAGCGTGGCGATCACGTCGTCGGCTTCGAACCCCGGCCGTTCGAGAATCGGCAGGCGCATCGCTTCGCAATAGCGGCGGACGAACGGCAACTGGACGGCAAGATCTTCTGGCATGGGCGGGCGCTGAGCCTTGTAGTCGACGAAGAGCTTGTCGCGAAAGGTGGGTTCGGCGGTGTCGTAAACGACGCCGAGATAGTCCGGATTCCAATCCTTCACCAGCTTGCGAATCATATTGGCGAAAAGATAGGGCACGTTCGTCGGCACACCGGCGGGGCTGCGGAGACGCTGAGGCATGGGGGCATAGAACGCGCGGAAGATGTATCCCATTGCATCGATGAGAAGAAGCCGCTTTGGTTGTTTCGGAGGCATGTGGCAAGGGCGGGCCTCTGTGCCCGTGGAGTTCAGTGCGACCGGGCGAGTATACCAGAGCAAGGGAAAGCCACGGGCGGTGCCCGGGGGCGGGCTCGGGAGGTGGCAATTTGCGCGTCAAATTTATGTATACTGTTGCCTTCTTTTTTTCTGCCAGGGGTGGCATCCGGGGCGAAGGCCTTCCCAGTTATCTTTCGCATCACAGTTTTGAATGGGGAGAAGCGCCTTCGGCGGGTTATGAAGTCTTCGAGGAGATCAACATGCAAATTTGCCGGCGGTATGGTGTCCGCATCGCCTGTCTTTCGGCCTTGATGACGGTATTGCTGCTGTGTGCTCATCCTGCCGCGGCACAGACCTTCCGGGGCACGATTCTCGGAACGGTGACGGACACGACGGGCGCGGCGATTGTGGGCGCCACCGTGGAGATCCAGAACGTGGACACGGGGCTTGTGCGCACCACAGAGACGGCCGTGGACGGCAGCTACGTGATGCCTGAGCTGCCGATCGGCAACTACCGCGTCACGGTGGAGAAAAAGGGATTTCAATCCTCGGTGATTGACGGGATACGCGTCGACGTAGCCGTGCAGAGGACCGTGAATGCACAACTGAAGGCCGGCAATGTGGAGCAGAAGGTGGTGGTCTCCGCCGAATCGCAGCCGCAGGTGGAAACGGAGTCGGACACGCTGGGCGGCGTGATGCAGGAGCAGCAGGTGACGAATATCCCTGCAAACGGTCGCGATTTTCAGAAGCTGATTTACCTGACGCCGGGAGTCACCGGCTCGCCGGACGAGATTACGGACTCGCCCGGCTCTTATGGCGTATTTTCGATGAACGGGGCGCGGGGGCGGTCGAACAACTTCCTGCTCGATGGGACGGACATGAACGACGGATTCCGCAACGATCCGGCAATTAACGAAGCGGGTGTGTTCGGCGACCCTGCGACGATCTTGCCGCTGGAGGCGATTTCTGAGCTGCACGTGCTGTCGAATTACGAGGCGGAATACGGACGGAACGCGGGAGCGGTGGTCAACATCGTGACGAAGAGCGGCACGAACCAATTCCACGGGACGGCGCTTGAATATTTCCGCAACACCGTGCTGAACGCGCGAAATTACTTCAACGACGTGGGTACGCCGCAGTCTCCTTTCCACAACAATCAGTTTGGAGGGTCGCTGGGTGGACCGATCATCAAGGACAAGACGTTTTTCTTCTTCGATTACGAAGGACAGAGAGAATCGGGCTCCCAGAACACGCTGACTTGTGTTCCGGATCCTGCGCAACTTGCGGGTTCGGCGAACCCCGTGATCGCGGCTCTGATTGCGCGCGATCCGTGGCCGACCCCGAATATCGCCGGTGTGACGACTACGGATACGGGTTGTTCGGCGCCAAACCTGTCGACGAACACGCCGTTCAGCAATGATATCGACAGCCTGATCGCGAAAATCGACCACAGCTTCAATGAGAACAACCTGCTTTCCGGCCGCTATTACTATGGCAACAGCACGCAACTGTTTCCGCTGTCGCTCACGGGCGGCACCACGCTGCCGGGATTCAACACCTATACGCCGACGCGCGTGCAACTGGTGTCGATTTCCGACGTATGGACGATGTCGC
This sequence comes from Candidatus Acidiferrum sp., assembly GCA_035524135.1. Classification (GTDB taxonomy): domain Bacteria; phylum Acidobacteriota; class Terriglobia; order Acidiferrales; family UBA7541; genus Palsa-295. Next base: position 6,970 of record DATKPM010000076.1, read on the forward strand.
CAACGCGCGTGAATGAAGCGCGCCTCGGTTGGAACCGCTTTGCGGAAGGTTTCTATCCACAAGACCGGGAGTTCGATCCTTCTTCGATAGGCCTCGATACGGGAGCGCCTTCGGGAGGATTGCCAGTAATCAACGTTGGGTCCTTCGCACAGCTCGGGGCGAACCATTCAACGCCGCGCAACCGCGTGGACGCCAATTGGCACTTCATTGACAACGTCTCCTGGAAGCTCGGCAAGAACGACGTGAAGTTCGGCTACGAATTTCGCAGGACATCGATCACGCAGAATCTGGGAATCAACTCCCGAGGCGAACTGGATTTTAACGACATCACCGACCTTCTGGCGGGGACGGTCGATGGTGGAGGCATTACCTCCGGGGACGGCCTGCGGCACTCGTACCAGAACAATCACGGCCTCTATGTGCAGGACGCCTACAAGCTGACGAGCACGATTACCGTCAACGCGGGATTGCGCTGGGATTATTACGGCGTGTTTCATGAGAAGAATGATTTGCTGAGCAATTTTTATCCGACGCAGGGACTGGTGCAGGTAGGGACTGGAGGCGTAGGGAAACTGTACCAGCCTGACTATCGCAACTTTGCGCCGCGCCTGAGCGCAGCCTGGGACGTCCGCGGAAAAGGCCGCACCGTGATTCGCGCGGGATGGGGATTGTTTTTCGACGCCTACTCGCAAGACATGTTCCTCGATCACTTGCCCTGGCCCAGCCTTTACGACCCGGGCCCGGCATACAATCCGACGGGACCGGCAACCATGCAGAATGGAAGTCCAGTGGGAACAATTGTGGCAAATTCGCCGGTGTTCGGCGGCTTCGCTCCGACACCCGATGCTTTCGGCGTAGATCCGAACATTCGCACGCCCTACATGGAAAACTACAACCTGAACTTGCAGCAACAAATCTCCAAGAATGTGGTTTTCCAGATCGGCTACGTCGGTTCGCAAGGACACAGGCTGTTCCGCTTTGTCGATTTGAACCAGCCGAACCAGGCGACCATCGATGCGAGCGACCTGCAATTTGCGGCGAACAATGTGGATACGGTGCTGGGGAATTCGTGCCTGCCGTCGGGTGGCCAAGGGTGTATTCCGTCCTATGGATCGCCGCGAAATTTTCCGCAGTACCCCCTCTTTTACATTTTTCAAGAGCAGGCGTCCGCGAAGTCGAATTACAACTCGCTGCAGGCCAGCATTCGCATCAACAATTATCGCGGCTTCAGCTCGCAGATCAACTACGTTTGGTCGCATTCGATCGACAACGCAAGCGACCTGGAAGACTTCGTACCGAACGCGGCGCAACCGAACGACAGCACGAATCCCAGCGCTGAAAAGGGAAATTCCAATTTCGATGTGCGCAACCGCTTCTCGTGGAACTATATGTACCGCCTGCCGAACCACGGCGGCAAGCTGAGCAAACTGCGCGACGGATGGGGAATCGACGGAGCGGTGATACTCCAGTCGGGACAGCCGTTTGCGTTGAATTACAATTTTGAAGGCGACTTCGATGGAAGCGCTGAGGGTGACGGCCGCCCGGATGTCGTCGGGCCGATTACCTACAATCGCGGAAACCCGGCGCAGTTCCTCGATCTGACTTCGTTTATGGTGCCGTGCACTCCGAGCCCTGTTTATACGGAGGCAACCGGCAACAATCCTGCTCCGGGCAACGAGCAAATCTGTGTTCCCGGAACGCGGCATTTTGGCAATGAGGGGCGCGGGTCGTTGGTGGGTACGAGTTTCAAGCAGGCGGATTTTGCCATTTTCAAGGACACTCCAATTACGGAACATCTTACGGCGCAACTCCGGTGTGAGATTTTCAACCTATTCAACCACCCGAATTTTGCGAACCCGCTGTTGCCTGCGTTCATCGCCGACGCCGCGTACAACGGTATCGATACTTCGCCGTCGAGTGCAACCTATGGCCACAGCCTCGGCTATCTGCCGCTGACGGCTACGGGTGACGTGGGAATCGGCAATCCGTTTCTGGGCGGCGGCGGTCCTCGCGGCATTCAATTCGCCGTGAAGTTCATGTTCTAGAGAGTCCACGTCTACAAAACCGCCCCCGGCTTCCCCTCGGGAGCCGGGCTTTCTTTTTCCTGCCGGTTCATTTGCCAAGCCGTGCGGCTCTGCTAAGCTTTGCCTGCCAATGCGGTGAGGTGGCCCACGGGTGCAGGGGCAGCCCAGACGGCGCCAGCGGCAATTCCTTACGTCCAGCGAGTGAAATATTTTTTCCGAACCGTGCGTATCCACCTATGGAGCAACGCAAAGCCACCGGCGAGATGAGTCCCATGGAATTGGCGGAAATGCTGGCCCAGGTCCGGGCGGGCGACGCAGACGCCTGGGGCGAGCTTTATCGCCAGTACGGTCCGGCGATATATCGCTTTTGCCGGCGCGCGCTGCCCACGCGGGAAGACGCGGAGGACGCAACCACGGAAGTATTCATGAAGGTTCGGCAAAAACTCGGGACGTATGATTCCTCGCGGCCGTTTACGGCCTGGCTCTACAAAGTGGCCAGCAATCATTGCTGGGACATTCTGCGCCGGCGGCGCATCCGGCAGGACCTGGAAACCGGGGACGTCGAAACGCTGCCGCTTGAGCATCCCGATCCGAGCCAGCTCGAACGATTGCAGGCAGAGCATTCAAGCAAACAGGTCCGCGCAGGCCTGGCAAGGCTGCCGGATCGCGCACGGCTGGCACTGGTGCTTCGCTATTATGCAGACATGAGTTACGACGAAATCGCCGATACGCTCGGAGTTCGCCGCGCGTTTGTGGGGGTGCTGCTGCTTCGGGCACGCCATCAATTGCGCGACGCACTTGGAGAAACCGGCGCCCATCTCCTGAGTAACACCGCAGGGAGCAACACATGACGCCACTCGACAGCCACTTCGATGAAATGACCGCGCTGCTTCTGCTGGAAGGACAGCTTCCGGCCGACCGCGCCGAGGAAGCGAGGTCGCACACCGCCACGTGCGCGCAATGCCGCGAACTGGTACGCGCGCTCAAGAACGAGGACGTGTGGATCCGAAACTCGCTGGCGGAGCCGGACGAACTGGTTCCGGCGCGGTTAGTTCATGCGCCGGAGCGGGGAGGAGCGCCATGGGGCTGGATATCCGCTATCGGGCTTGCCTTTGGCGGCTCGTACACGCTCTGGGCCAGTTTTATCGAACCATGGCAGGCGCAAGCGGCTCAAGCGGGCTTTACGCAGGGAAATCTTCTCACCATGCTTTTTTTTAGCGGAGCCTTCTGGAAAGGATGGAACGCGATGCAAAGCCTGACAGAATTTCTGGCAACCGCGACTCTGGGCATGCTGCTCGTGTGGCTGCTGAGGCGGCACTGGGGCAGGCTTTCGAGCGTCGCTGTTGTTGTGAGCATGCTCCTATTGTCTCTGGCGATTCCGCGGGCGGCACGCGCGGCCCAAGTGAAGCATGGCGACCCGAATTACACGCTGGAAGCGGGTCAAGAAGTCCCGACGGATTTGATTGTCGCCGCCGAGCGCACTCGCATCGATGGGAACGTCGACGGCGACCTGATCGTGTGGTCGCGCGACGTGGTGGTGAACGGCCACGTCAAGGGCGACATTCTGGGATTTGCCGAAGAGTTGACCGTAAACGGGCCGGTGGACGGGAACGTTCGTGTTTTCGCACAGACTCTTTCGCTGCAATCTTCGGTAGCCCGCAACGTGACGGCTTGGTGCCGCGATATTGATCTGAACGAAAAATCTTCGGTGAACGGAACGGTGACGCTCGGCGGCGCCAATCTGAACCTGAACGGTGCAGTTACCGGAGACGGCTTGCTCTTCGGGGACACGATCGATATCGGCGGCTCGATGGGACATGACCTGCTGATCCGCGCCGGAAATTTTTCTATCGGGCCGCAAGCGCAAATCCAGGGGCATGTGAAGTACAACGGGCGCAATCAGCCCGTCGTGTCTTCCTCCGCGAAACTCGCCTATCCGATCCAGGTGAACATTGTGAAGAGGAACTACCGGCCGAATTATGCGGCGCCGGAGTATTACTGGCATGAGGTGCTGTTTTGGGGAGCGCGCTTCCTGTTTGGCCTTGTGATCCTGCTGCTGGCGCCCGGCTTTTTCTTCGACGTTGAATCGTCGCTGAAAAGATATGCCCCAGCCTCGGGGGTTGGCGTGCTGTTTTTGTGCGCCGTTCCCGTGATCGCCGTGCTCGTCTGCCTGACGGTGGTTGGGCTGGGTATCGGGATCGCGTCCATTCTTCTGTACATCGTGATCGCTTACTCCGGCCGAGTGTTCGTGGGAGCGTGGCTGGGCGAGAAAATTCTCGGCGCAACGCCCGGCGCGGGTCATGCTATTGCGCGACTGGCACTCGGATTGGCGCTCATCCAGGCAGCGACGATGCTGCCCTTCCTGGGAATTTTGATCAGCGTCCTCGCTGCGATCTGGGGAGTGGGAGGATTGGTGCTCGCCGTGCACAAGCATCTGCGCACGCAGTGGGCTCCCGCCGCCTGAACAGGCGCCCGTTTGCGGGACTTCAGACGACGCCGAGGTTTTTTCCAACCTTCCCAATGATGTCCGCGGCGCGTTCGAGCTCGGCGCGCTTGTGCGCCGCCGTCACAATCGTTCTGAGGCGCGCCTTGCCCTCGGGAACCGTCGGATAGCCGAGCGCTCCCGCAAAAACTCCTTCAGCAAACAGAGTTCGCGAGAACTCGAACGCCTTCGCGGCGTCGCCAACCATAATCGGCGTAATCGGCGTCTCGCTCTTGCCCGTGTCGAAGCCGAGCTTGCGAAGCTTGCGCTTGAAGAATTTTGTGTTCGCCCACAATTTCTTTACGAGCTTTTCGCCCGCCTCCGAATCGAGCAGCTCGAAAGCGGCCTGGCAAGTAGCCGTCACCGAAGGCGGATGCGACGTTGAGAACAAGAAGGGCCGGGCGCGCTGGTAGAGATAGTCAATCAAATCGCGCGAGCCGCAGACGTACCCGCCAATCGAGCCGATGGCCTTGCTAAGAGTTCCCACCTGAATGTCCACACGGCCGTGGCAATTGAAATGATCGATGGTTCCGCGGCCACGGTTGCCGAGAACTCCGGAGGAGTGAGCGTCGTCGACCATCATGATGCAATTGTATTTTTCTGCCAGGTCGCACAGAGCCGGCAAATTGGCGATGTCGCCGTCCATTGAGAAGACGCCGTCGGTGATCAGCAGCTTATGCCCATTCCAGTTCTTGTTTTCTTCGAGCACACGTTCACAGTCGGCGGCGTCCTTGTGTTTGAACACTTTGATGGTGGCGCGCGAGAGGCGGCAGCCGTCGATGATTGACGCATGATTCAGCTCGTCGGAAATGATGAGGTCTTCCTTGCCGAGAATGGCGGAGACGGTTCCGGCGTTGGC
>DATKPM010000077.1:0-19553 GCA_035524135.1 Candidatus Acidiferrum sp.
CGTTGTCGGTGATCGTCGCGAAGCTAGCGCATCCACAAATCGGCCGAAACAAACACGAGAAACACCATAGCGATCACGCCATTCATGGTGAAGAATGCGGCGTTCATGCGGCGCAGGTCGCGCGGCGAGACCAGCGAGTGCTCGTAGGCGAGAAGTAGTCCGACGGCGCCAATCCCAGCCCAGCCGATAGCGCGAAAGTGAAAGAGCATTCCGAACCAGACAAGCAGGGCCAGCATCGCCAGGTGCATCAGGCGGGCCGAAGCGAAGGCAACTCCAAGACCCATTGCCTGCGGCAGGCTGTGCAGCCCGGCCGAGCGGTCATGCTCGTAGTCCTGGCAGGCATAGAGCACATCAAAGCCGCCAGCCCACAATGTCACTGCGGCCGTCAGCACGATGATGCGCGGATCGAGGCTGCCGCGCACGGCAATCCACGCCGCCGAGGGCGCCAGGCCCAGTGCCAGGCCTAATCCCAGATGCGACCACTGCGTGAACCGCTTGAGATAGCTGTAACCGAGCAGGACCACCAGGACGACCGGCGCCAACTCAAGCGTGAGCCGATTCAGCTCGCCGGCGGCAATCAGAAACACCGCCACCGCGACAAAAGTGAATCCCAACACGAATGTCCGCGAAAGCATGCCTGCCGGGATCGCCCGATTCCTGGTCCTGGGATTGACGGCATCCAGATCCGCATCGGCCCACCGGTTAAAGGCCATTGCCGCCGAACGGGCGGCAATCATTGCCACAATAATCCAACCCACCGTGCGCCAGCCGGGGAGCCCTTGTGCCGCAAGCAACATGGCTGTGAGAGCAAACGGCAGCGCGAAAATCGAGTGCTCCCACTTGATCATCTCCAGCGTGGTACCGATCTTCCCCAGGATTCCTGCCATAGTCAGCTCTCATGGCAGTTTACCAGTTAGGGGAAAGGGATCCCAGCCACAGGGGTGCCGCAATAGCTGAAGGTAAGTTATTTATTTATCAATACTTAATTGAAGGGAGGTCGCCGCCTGAACCTTTGACCAAGCGCATGTGATTCGCATCACACATGAGATTCCAAAGCAATGAAATGATCTTGCCTGATAAGGTTCTTTGTTCCCGGGGCCCCATGATAGACACTCTCCAAGAAGAAAGGCCGACCTTGCAACCCGACTCGTCCGCATTCGTCGCAGAACCCGAACTGATTAGAGCCCTCGAAACGCGGTCGACTGTCCTGGTGTGCAACTCCGATCGGCTGCTGTTCAACCAGGACGATCCGGCGGTGGGAGTCTACATCGTCCATCACGGCGCGGCGACGTTGACGATGAACGCAAGGGACGGCCAAAGAATCTTCTCAATCGTGGCAATGCCCGGCTCTTTGCTCGGTTTGCCGGCCCTCATCAGCGACCAGCCATACTCGCTCACAGCAATCGCGCACGCCGGCGCAAAGGTAAGCTTTGTGAGCCGAGCAGATTTCTTCAAGCTGGTACAGGCCGATCCGCTTCTTTCGCTCAAAATGCTGCAGGTGCTTGCCGCCGAGGTTCGCACGGCACGCCAGGCGCTTTCGCACTGATCACCGTTGCGCAAACACACGAATTACGAGTTGAACACAGCGCCACAATTTCGCGGTCATTTCCCTGTGGGCTGCGGAAATTCGTTTTCCGCCTCAACCAAGAGCTCCTGGTAACGTAGCCGCCCTCACCCTCACCTGCTAAACTCCACTCGTTATGCTCCCCGCCGTCGTCGCTATCGCGGCTGTCGCCTATTTGCTCGGCTCGATTCCATTCGGATACATCCTGGTCCGCGTCTTTCGCCGCCAGGACATTCGTTCCGTAGGCAGCGGCAACATCGGCGCAACGAATGTCATCCGTTCCGGCGCAAAGGGTCTGGGCGCGGCGACTTTCGCTCTCGACGTGCTTAAAGGTAGTACCGCCGTCTGGCTTGGCGGGCTCATTGCTGCGCACTTTGCGCCCGACATGGCGACGCGCAACGCCGAAGCAGTCGGAGCACTCTTCGCCGTCATCGGCCACATGTTTCCCGTTTGGTTGCGCTTTCGGGGCGGCAAAGGCGTCGCCACCGGCTTTGGCGTCTTTCTCGTTGCTGCACCGTGGGCCGCGCTTTCCGCTATCGGACTTTTCTTTGTAGTCCTGGCGATCAGCCGTTTCGTCGCGTTAGGCTCGATCCTTGGCGCAGCCAGCTTTCCCATCTTTGCCTGGTTCCTGGTTGGCGGCGACCGCCCCGCGTTTTTCATCTCCGCGCAGATTGCCGTCGCTCTGCTCATCATCGTTAAACACCACCAAAACATCCACCGTTTGATAACCGGCACCGAGCACCGGTTCGGAGCAAAGACGCCAGCATGAGCCGGATCGCCATTTTGGGTGCGGGCGCGTGGGGAACCGCCATCGCGCTCTCACTTCACCGCCGCGGTGGCCACGAGCTTGCGCTCTGGGCTCACAGCCAGGAACTGGCAGGCCAGATTAACGACGCCGGAGAAAACACCCAGTTTCTTCCCGGATTCCCCATCCCGTCCGGCATCTCCGTCACGGCCGATTGCGCTGCAATCAATGAAGCCGACATCGTCGTCTCCGTCATTCCTTCGGAGTTTCTCAGACCGACGCTGCATCGCATTCGCTCCTGCCTGCGTATCGGCCAGTTCGTGGTGAGCGCCACCAAAGGGCTGGAAAACGAAACACTCTTTCGCATGACGGAGGTTCTGTCAGGAATCCTTGAACCTGCCGGCGTCCTGCTCTCCATCGGTGCGCTGAGTGGCCCGAGCTTTGCCGTTGAAGTGGCCCAGGGCCAGCCGACGGCACTCACAGTAGCTTTCAGCGATGCGCAGGTTGCCTCCCTCGTCCAGCTTGAGTTTTCCTCAGAGACGCTTCGTCTCTACACATCCACCGACGTCATCGGGGTGGAGCTCGGTGGCGCGCTTAAGAATGTCATCGCAATCGCCGCGGGCGTCGCCGTCGGCGTGGGCCTGGGCCACAACTCCACCGCCGCCCTCATCACGCGCGGCATTGCCGAAATGACGCGACTGGCCGTTGCCTGCGGATCGCGCCGCGAAACCCTGGCCGGCCTTTCGGGCGTTGGCGACTTGATTCTCACCTGCACTGGCTCGCTCAGCCGCAACCGCACCGTCGGCCAGGCGCTCGGTGAGGGCCGCAAACTGCCAGAAATTCTGAAGAGTCTCGACGGCAAAGTCGCCGAGGGCGTGTTGACCACTCACGCCGCGCTCGGGCTCGCACGCAGGCACGGCGTCGAAATGCCCATCACCGAACAGATGGAACTGATCCTGAAGCGAGGTAAAGACCCGCGCGAAGCTATTCGCGCGCTGATGCTGCGCCCCGGCAAGGACGAACACTGATCGCACGCCGGCTCAGTTACCGCTTAGCTTTTAGTCGCGCGAAGCGGAACTTCAGCCGCCTGCGATGGAGCCAAGGACGATGAGCGGCTCGTCGCCCTTTGCGATCGCAGCAGGCAGTTCCAGATCTACCGATTCCAGCGACCAGTCCTCCGCGCAGGCAAAAAAGCGCAGAAACGGGCGGCGATTTCCGGTTTCATATTCGCGAATCGTTCCGCGCAGCATGGGATAGCGTGCTTCGAGCGCGTCGAGAACGGTGCGGACGGTGACCGGAGCGGCTACTTCAACAAGCACGTCGCCTTCGACATGCGCGAGATTGCGCAGATGAAATGGCAGGGCGACCCGCACCATTACCAGGTTTCTCTCTTCAGATTGCAATCGGCGACTCGATTCAACTTCACTAACCTTTAGCTGATGCTCTCTGTTCTCTGATCTCTAATTCAGCGTCTGCACTTCTACCGATAGGACCGCCGGAAGATCGTGCACAATCGGCGCCCACGAGTCGCCGGAGTCCGCTGAAACGTATACCTGGCCTCCCGTGGTGCCAAAATAAACTCCGCAGTCGTCGAGCCGGTCGACTGCCATTGCATCGCGCAGCACATTCACGTAGCAATTCTTCTCCGGCAGCCCTTTGGCCAGTGGCTCCCACTCATTGCCTCCCGTCCGGCTGCGATAGACGCGCAGCTTTCCGTCGAGCGGGAAATGTTCCGAATCGCTCTTGATGGGCACAACGTAGAGCGTCTCCGGCTCGTGCGAATGCACATCGATGGCAAACCCGAAATCGGTGGGGAGATTGCCGCTCACTTCCTTCCAGTTGTCGCCCGCATCGTCGCTGCGCATCACGTCCCAGTGTTTCTGCATGAACAGCACATCAGGCCGCGAAGGATTCATCGCGACATGATGCACGCAGTGGCCAATCTCGGCGTTCGGATCCGGAATGTACTGCGATTTCAGTCCCTTGTTGATCGGCTTCCAGGTCGCGCCGCCATCATCCGTGCGAAATGCTCCCGCTGCCGAAATCGCAATGTAGATGCGCTTCGGATTCGACGGATCGAGAATGATGGTGTGCAATCCCATGCCGCCCGCGCCTGGCTGCCATTTCGGTCCCGTGCCGTGCCCGCGCAAGCTGGAAACCTCTTTCCAGTTTTCGCCGCCATCGGTCGAGCGAAACAGTGCCGCATCTTCAACGCCTGCGTACACGGTGTCTGCCTCGGTGAGTGACGGCTCAAGGTGCCACACGCGCTTGAACTCCCACGGATGCTGCGTGCCGTCGTACCACATGTGCGTGGTGAGCGGCTTACCCGTCTCAGCCGAAGTGTCATACACAAACCGGTTTGGCAGCGCCTTAGGCGGGCCTGGAGGCGGAATGGCTTCATTGGACAGCCCCGGCTGGTGCCATGTCTTTCCGCCGTCGTCAGAGCGCTGCAGCAACTGCCCGAACCATCCGCTGGTCTGCGAAACATAGATCCGGTTTGGATCCGCAAGCGAGCCCTTCATGTGATAAATCTCCCAGCCGGCAAAAAACGGGCCGCTGACGTCCCACTTCTCGCGCTTGCCATCGGAAGTCAGGATGAACGCCCCTTTGCGCGTTCCCACCAGCACTCGAACCTTGCTCATCGCTTCCTCCCTATATTTTTCGTGCGATTCGCTCCGCGGGCACTCGGCGACGCCTTTTCCACGCGAGAGTCTTCGGAATTGCGCCTGTCGTCTCCGTCGAACCGCGGCAGCAGCGGAGTGGGATCGCGGTCGGCCCACCGCCGGCGAGTCTCCGCAACGACGGCTTCACGGTTCTTCGCCATTTCGAGAATCACGTTGCAGGGGGCACCCGTTTCGTTGTTTTGCGCGCCCCAGATCAACATTTCAAGGAGCACCGGCGCGAGGCTGATTCCCTTCTCCGTAAGCCGATAATTCACGCGCCGTCCGTCGTTTGGGTCAGGCTCGGTGTGGATGATCCCGACTTCTTCCAGCCTCTTTAGACGGCTCGCTAGGATGTTTGTCGCTATCCCTTCGCCCGCTCCTTGAAATTCCTTGAAGGTGCGGTATGCGCGGACCATGAGGTCACGGATGATCAAAAGCGACCAGCGGTCTCCCAAAATTTCCAGCGAAACGCTTACGGGGCACCCGGAGCGAGGCTTAGGCCTTCTCAATTCTGCCACGAGGGAGAGCGTAGCAATGTCACTTGCAGATTGCAAGTGGCTATAGAATGCGAAAAACACTGCCTTATTTGCTGCGTCCGTTCAACCCTGCGGCCCTGGGTCTCTGCTGTACCGCTCTTACGCGGTCAGTCACAGCGGGACGAAAAGATCCGTTATCCTCGACGCTCACGCGGCAGGTTCACGACATCTCAATCCGGTCTCGGTGAGCTCGATCTCATTTCGTCGAGCTATGCAAATCAGAGGAGGACACCTAAAGGCGAACGTGTTCAAGGGACCTGAGATTGCATTGGTGCCGCAAGCCCCATTCCAGACAGAGGCAGCACAATCGCCGGGCCGCTCACGGAATTCTCATTCATGAATGTCAGTTGGGCGGTGCGCAATCCAGTGCCCGAAGGGATAAAGACAAGCTCAAGCTTGCAAGGATCGCCAATCCGTATCTCAGCGGGGAGGCCGAACATGCCGCAACTAGACGAAACGACCTGAAAATCGCCGGCGTCGGGACCGCTCAGGCTCCCGATGATAATTGGGTTTCCAGCGAGACTGAATACAGAGACCATTTCTCCTGGACTCGTTTGTCCCATCGGCTCCGTCGCAAACACGAGGCTCGTCTTGTTGAATTCGATGTTTTGACCCGTTCCGCTCAATTGAATCATCTGAGGGCTATCAGGTGCATTGTCTATAACATCTAGTGTTCCTGTTTGTGCGCCGCCACTACCAGGAGAGAAAATGAGATTGAAGCTGCAGCTCTTACCGGGTGCGAGGCTTGTCCCGCAGTCATTGATCTGGAGAAACTGACCTGTGCCGGTAATGGAAATCGAGCTGATAGTAAGCGTTTGATTTCCGGGATTTGTCAACTGAAGCGCCTCATTGACCCTGCTGTTCGCCAGGACAACGCCGAAGGAAATCGAGAGAGCGGAGAACGATGCGATGGGTCCGGCGGGGTTGCCAACGCCGGTGATCGCCAGAGTCGCAGGAAAAGGATCACGATCGTCACTGACACTCAGGAGTGCAGTCCGTGCACCGGCTGCGCTCGGAGCAAAAGAGAAGCTCAGGTAGCAGTGACTGTTCGCGCGAAGCACGCCGGGAAGCGGACAACTGGGTTGTGGGCCGCCACTCGGAAGCCATTGAAAATCTCCTGCGTTCGTGCCGCCGATTGTGACAGCCGTAAAAGTCACCACTCCCGGACCCACATTAAACAAGGTGACCGTCTGGAGGCTGGCGCTCGTTTGCCCGACAAAAACAGGCTGGAAGTTCAGGTTGGTTTTGGAAAACGCGAGAGACTCCCCGCTTCCCGTCAAAGCGACGGATTGCGGACTCCCCGGCGCATCGTCTGAAATCGACACGGCGCCTGTCTGTGTTTCTGGAAAACTTGGGGAGAAAGTCACAGTAATCGTACAGCTGGAAGCTGCGGCTACGCTTGCTCCGCAATTATTTGTCTGCGAAAACTGGCCGGTGCCCGTAATCGAGATCGAAGTGATGGAAAGGGCCGAATTGCCGGTGTTCGTCAGTTGCACAGTTTGTGTTTGATGAGTGGCCACACGGACCTGAGTGAACGTCAATGATGAAGCCGAAAGCGTAACCACAGGCCCGTCTGTGGTTCCTTGTCCGCTGAGGGCAAGCGTGCTCATAGATCTCCCCGAAGCGTCGAAAATGGAAAGCTCGCCGCTACGAGTCCCTGCCGCTTGCGGAGAAAATCGAATGGCGATGCTGCATTGTGCGCCCGGCGCAAGCTCATTCCCGCAGTCGCTGCTCTGGCTGAAATCGCCTGTGATCTGCAAGCCTGAGAGCCTCAGGGCAAGGTGATTCGGATTGCTGAGCACTGCAGTCACCGGCGAGCTGACGGTGTGCACCTGCCTTGCGGGAAAAACGCCACTTGCCCCGCTCAGCACGGCGGTTGGAGAGTTTCGAAGGATGGTCATCGAGCGGCCCGCGATCGCCAGATCAAGGAACCCGTCGCCATCGAAATCAGCGGCCACACCGGCCGTGCCGCCTGAAATGGGATATAGAACCGGTGAGCCGAAGGAGCCGTCTCCGTTTCCAAGCTGCACTGAGACTTGGGGTCCGATCGAGATCAAATCCAGCTTTCCGTCGCCGTCCAGATCGGCGAGAACGATCCGCGAGAGGTCGCTTGCCGCACCGGAAGCATCCTGCAGGCTTCCTGCGTCGTATGTCTTACCTTGCTGCCAAGTGCCGTCCGACGAACCGAACAGGATGGAAATTTCAATCGAGGCGCCTGTCTTGTTGGGAGTCTCGTCTACTACCGCGAAATCGACGGTGCCGTCACCGTTAAGATCTGCCGCAAGGATGGTGCGTGCCTCCGCATCCGGATTTTTACTGCTGGGGTAATCTTCGGGCAATTGAAAGGTTCCATCTCCGTTCCCTCGAAGCACAGAGACCGTGCCAAACGAGCCTGCCGTTGCGACCGCGAGGTCCAAATCTCCAGTGCCGTTCAAGTCTGCTGCAGCTACAGAAAGCGGGCCCTGGGCAGTTGTAAATACCTCCTGCGCCCGAAACGTCCCGTCTCCATTTCCGAGTAAGACGGAAACCGTATTGCCAGTGTATGTACCATTCACCAAGCCAGCGTTCGCAACAGCTACATCGGGAATTCCATCTCCGTTGAAATCTCCAATCGCCAGACCTTGAGGACCGGCTCCCACTGCGTAATCCACCGGCGATTTGAAACTGCCATCGCCGTTTCCCAAAAGAATGGCCAAGGCGCCGTTGGCGCGAGTAACCGCCAGGTCCGGGTGACCATCACGATTGAAATCGGCTGTTGCAATAAACACACACTGGGACAGGGGATAGACTGGGCCCGCCCGAAATGTTCCATCGCCATTGCCCAGCCAAATCGATATGCCGGATGAGTCGATAGTAGCGAGGTCGGATTTGCCATCTCCGTTAAAGTCTGCCTCCGCCACGCCAAATGCTGTCTGCGGTAACGAGGTGGCTTCCAAAGTGAACGCTACCCCAGCGGCGCTCAGAGTTTCCTTGTCAACGTTTCCAGTTGACTGGACTGGCCGGGAAGGGCCAATGGCAGCAGTTAGGGCGGTATCGCCACCTTGGATCAAAGCAAACGCCAGAAATGACAGAGAGAGAACTACACACTTACTTCGAAGGCAGGCTCTCATCGACGGCACCCCACTGTCTCAATCGAAGAGAAAGGAAAGCCCACTGAGGCAGGGTTTCAGGGGGTTGAAAATCGCGCGGACTCTACTCCGCAGTCGGTGGCTCGTCAATATGTACATTTGACTCCATCCGAATCATGCGGCGGGCACCGCTGGCAGGCGACGTGATCGTTCTTGTTGCGCGGATCGCTCCTCGCCCCCCGGTTCTCGTCCAGTCTTTCGCCTTTGCACTATAGATACATTTCTTTCAGGCGGAACTGTTCTGACGTCTCTAATGGCTGCAGGACAGAAGGTCAGCATCGCTCGACGAGCGGGATAATACAGCGCCGGATTGACTCATCGCTCTGGCCGAACGGCCGCCAGAGCATGGCATGCCGTGATTCACTGAAACAGTGCGTTTGGAGAATAGAAGCCTCATGGGAGAAGCAGGAAATGACGTGAAGCCAGCAACTCTATACAAGCATTTCGGGAATTTTGCCGCTCCAAGAAAGCTTCGCTTCGGTTGCAGCTTGCACTTCCTCCGGCGAAAAGCCGGGCGCGACTTCGCGCAGCAGCAGCCCCTGCGGCGTCACGTCAATCAGGGCAAGGTCCGTAATGATCGTGCTGACGCATTCAATCGCCGTCAGTGGATAGGTGCACTGCTTCACGACCTTCGCCGAACCATCTTTCGCATTGTGCTCCATTGTGACGATCAACCGCTGTGCGCCCACGGAAATATCCATCGCACCGCCGATGCCACCCGCCCCCTTCGCTCCCGGAACGCGCCAGTTGGCGAGGTCGCCCTTTTCAGACACCTGCAATCCGCCGAGAATGCAAACGTCAAGATGGCCGCCACGCGTCATCACGTGCGCGTCCACCTGCGAGAAAAAGGACGCACCGGGAACGAGTGTGACGGGAACCTTCATCGCGTCCACAAGGTCGAAGTCCTCTTCGCCGGACTTCGCGCGAGGTCCCATGCCGAGGATCCCATTCTCACTGTGAAAATAGGCCCTTCGCCCGGTGGGCACGTATGCGGCGGTGAGATTCGGAATGCCCCACCCGAGATTGACGCAAGCCCCGTCTGGCAATTCGAGCGCGGCGCGCGCGGCAATCTGTTCGCGCGTAAGGCGCGGATTAGACATAGCGCAGCCCTTTGGCGACGACGATGCGATCCACAAACACGAACGGCGTGACGATTGCTTCAGGATCGAGCTCGCCCACTTCCACGACTTTTTCGACTTCCACGATCGTGGTCTTCCCTGCCGTCGCCATCACCGGATTGAAATTCCGGGCCGCCTTGCGATACACCAGATTACCGAGCTTGTCCGCAATGTGCGCCTTGATGAAGGCATAATCCGCGCCCAGCGCTTTTTCCAAAATCACTCGCTTGCCTTCAATCACGCGTTCTTCTTTTCCGCGCGCCACCTCCGTGCCCACGCCGACCGGAGAATAAAACGCAGGGATGCCCGCGCCGAATGCGCGCATCCGTTCACAGAGGATTCCTTGCGGCACGAGCTCCAGTTCGATGAGTCCGGCGTCGTACTGCTCCTGAAAATATTTTGCTCCGGGCCCGGGAAACGCGGAAATGACGCTACGAATCTGCCGGTTCTTGAAAAGAATTCCCGCCTCACCGTCACCCGTGCCACAATTGTTGCTGATGATTTTCAGGTTTTTTGTGCCGCGGCGCGCGAGCGCCTGAATCAGGTTGTTGGGAAATCCTGCACCGCCAAATCCGCCGAAAAGAATGGATGTCCCGTCAGGAATATCGGCTACCGCCGCGTCAGTTGTGAGAACCAGCTTGTCTTTATGAGCCATCTTGGCAGAAAAGTTGGAACTTGGCTTCAATCCCTCACTGCTATCTCGTCGACAACAGACCAGCTTGCCCACTCCATGTCCGCAAAGACCGCAACGTCGGCGCTAGCCGCCTTGCCTTCGGCGCTCGCCCACGCCGCTTCCATTGTTTCGCGGGCATCGAAGAAGAGCTCCGCAACGCAATCCCATCCGGGCCCCGCCCGCTTCGCATCGGGCGCGGCAAAATTCAGCCGGTAGCGCCGTAGACCGGGCATTTTCACGACCATCGGCGCATGTACGCCAACGAAATACTCGCGAAAGCGCTCCGGAGTCCAGTCTATTTTGCGGCGCACAACGACGATGAATTTCAGCAATGCTCCCAGCCTCGTTCGCGCACGGACGACTCAAAAAGTGCCCGGGGTGGGGGTCGAACCCACACGACGCTTGCGCGTCAGGGGATTTTAAGTCCCCCGCGTATGCCATTCCGCCACCCGGGCTGAGTGCCGTAAAACATAGCATATCCTGTTGTGCGCATTACACCCTGGCAGCAATGAGTTCTTCAGGATCAGGGCTGGACGATGCCGCGCCGGACTGCGTAGAGCACTAGAGTGGCCGTATCGTGGATATCCAGCTTCTGCATAAGCCTGGTGCGGTGAGATTCGGCTGTCTTTACGCTAATTCCAAGCACAGTTGCCAAGTCACGTGTCGACTTGCCTTCCGCTATCAATTGAAGCACCTGTTTCTCTCGAGGCGTCAGTCGATTCCCTGGCCTCTCGGTCTTTGGGCGGTATGCCTCCATCACCGCGGAGGAAATGGCCGGGCTGAGGTACACGTCTCCCCGCGAGACCTGACGTATAGCGTGAACTAAATCGCTGGCAGCCTGACTTTTCAGAACATAGCCCTTCACGCCAGCGTCAAGCGCTTCGGCAACATATTGGGATTCATCGTGCTGCGTAAGAAGAACGGGGCGCGTGGCTTGAGAAACGTTTCTAATCCCCCGAGCCGCATCGAGGCCGTTGAGTACGGGCATCGCAATATCCAAGACGGCGATATCGGGTTTCAAGGACTCAATCATGCGCAAAGCTTCTTGTCCGTCGGATGCCTCGGCGACGACTTGGAATCCGGCAGCTTCCAGCAGCGACTTTAAACTCTCCCGGACCAAAACGTGGTCATCGGCCAGAAGAACGCGGATAGCCATCCAGAGTCCTCCTACGGCAAGAAGACGCGAATCACAAGCTTCGTCCCTCTCCCAGAAGACGAGTTAACAGACAATGCCCCCCCAATCGCATGCAGTCGTTCCTTCATGCCTGCAAGTCCCAGACCACGGGTTGGATCTGATTGCACGGCGGAGACGTCAAAACCAACTCCATCGTCCTGGATGGAACACAAAATCGCTCTTCCCGCACGGCGCACTTGAATGGTGACGTGGGCGGCTCTGGCGTGCTTTGCCGCATTGGTCAGCGCCTCTTGTACAACTCGGTAAATGGCTGTCTCGACGGCTCCCGGAAGGCGTCCAGAAAAGGCCGTCTTGACACGCACAAGCAATCCAGTGCGCTTGCTGACTCCCTCCGCAAGGAAGCGCAGGGCGGCAATCCAGCCGAGATCGTCCAGAATCGCCGGCCGGAGTTCGTGCGAGAGGCGTCGCAGTTGCGCTTCGGCCTGATCCAAAAGAGCTTCGACGCGTCGTATGTTCCCCTGCTTTGTTTGTGGAAGTCCGCGCGAGACGTCTGCTAGGGACAGGCGGACGGCCACCAGCGATTGCCCCGCTTCGTCGTGCACCGCATAGGCGATGCGCTTGATTTCCTCTTCCATCATTTCATTCATCCGCCGCAGTGCCCGGACGGCATCCTGAAATCCTCGGTGTACCATTTCATAGGGCGACAGGCATTCGAGGAAGAAATCTGTGCTCGCACGGATCATTTGTGCGCGTCGAACTGTGGGATTCTCCCGGACAACAAGCGCCACTAAGACCTGGTGATGAAGGGAGGCAATGTCAACCAAACCTCTTCCCTCTTGAATCGCGACGCGCCCCAATTCGTATGCTCGGCGTAACCCTTCTTCACCGCCTCGGAGAACGTAATGAGAAAGTGCGGCACGGTAATCCCGGTTGAGTGAGGCGCGGTTTTTCTCTCTCGTTGTCGCCACAGTCCTCATCCCCGATTCGCGTTCATCCGTGCCACGAGAACGAGTGCATCGTCCTTCTCGTTCCGGTAGCGCTCCATAATCTTGTCAGCCATCCGTTGAGGGCTTTCCATCGCCGATAAATTCTCGACGAAATCGCTACGGACGCCATCGGTGGCAAAAACCAGAGTGTCTCCGTCCGTTGCGACAATGTCTGCGGACCGCAACGAGGGGAGCACGGATCCCACAACGCCCCCGCGCAGCAGCAACATTTCACGCGCCGGAAGGTCGCATCCTGGCGGTTTGCGCAACAGCACCCCCTGAATGTTCCCGACTCCCAGCCAGCTTATCATTCCCCGTGTGGTATCAATGGAAGCCAAGCTCAAAGCTACGCCGCGCGTCCATCGCAACCCGTCATGGCAGTGCTCCACCAATTGGACAATCGACTCCCGTGAGTGGGCTTTCAATATTGAGATTGCTGCCTTTGCTGCCTTTGCCGCTTCTTCTCCGTGGCCTACTCCGTCCAAAACAGCGATGAGGACTCCATGGGGATTGAAGGAAATCAAATAGTGGTCTCCTGATTCTCCTTGACCCGGAAGGGCAAATTTGGCCAAGCCGTAGTTGATCCGAGGGGGCCTCATTTTCTCCATTTCCTCACAACCACGTGTGTGCCCCGGCCCCGCTGCGAAACAATTTCAAACTCATCCATCAGTCTTCGGACTCCCGGCAGCCCAAGTCCAAGGCTTCCCGAAGTCGAGAATCCATCACGCATCGCTTGGCGTAAATCAGCGATTCCGGGACCTTTGTCGGAGGCTGTTACTTGCAGGCCCACACGACCAGATCCGTGCATCGGCAGTAATGTGATTTCGCCCTCTTTTGCATAAGCAAGGATATTGCGTGCAAGTTCGGACACGGCTGTCGCAATGAACGTCGC
Source organism: Candidatus Acidiferrum sp. (assembly GCA_035524135.1). Classification (GTDB taxonomy): domain Bacteria; phylum Acidobacteriota; class Terriglobia; order Acidiferrales; family UBA7541; genus Palsa-295. The sequence goes on from DATKPM010000077.1 coordinate 13,441, forward strand.
ATCCACTGAGGAAAACCCGAGGTGGGTTGCCTCGGCCCGGGCCTTCTGCCGAGCCAAAACAATATCCTGATCCGAATTGATGGCCACGCGGATTGCCCCAGGCAACACAACGACCCTCATTCAGTCTATTCGCTTGAATTTCTCGATCAAGTAAGAAAGGCCCTCTTCCAGGTCCAAAGCTGTTGCAACCCCTTCGAGGGTTAACCCCAGCTGAACCATGGCAAAGGCAACCTCGGGCTGGATTCCGACAATGACTGTTTCAGCGCCGCGCAGGCGAATCATGTGAGCGATTTCGCGAAGAGTTCTAGACGCGAAGGAGTCCATGACGTCCATAGCCGTCACGTCTACGATAACGCCCTGCGAGCGAAACCTGACGACCTGTTGGACCAAACCGCGGCGCAAATTTTCAAGGTCTGCATCGGAAAGTGCAGCCTGAAAAGTGGCAATCAAAAACTTGCCCTGCTTGAGAATCGGAACTTCCATGTGGGTCTCCGGGGACCGCTCAGCGAGGTTCAGCGACCGCCGTCACCTTATAGCCCAGCAGCCTCTCCGCCTGTTCGATGCCGCCTTGCAGATCGCCGACGGTGTTCATCTTTCCAAGGTCGACGCCGATTGTCACAAGGGTCTGCGCGATCTCGGGGGAAAGGCCAGTCACGATGACGGTGGCGCCAAGAAGCCGCGACGCCTCAACTGTCTGTACAAGGTGGTTGGCCACAGTCACGTCCATGGCAGCGACGCCGGTTATATCGATAACCACGACTTTGGCGCGATTCGTGCGAATGCCGCGCAGGAGCTGCTCGGTCAATTGCCGTGCGCGCTGCGGATCGATTACACCGATGATGGGAAGGATCAGGAGTCGCTCGCGAACCTGAAGCACGGGCGTGGAAAGCTCCCGAATCGCCTCTTGCTGCTGCCGGATCACGCGTTCGCGTTCCTGGACGAAGCCGACGGCGACGGTGTTAGCGATGCGGTTGGCGGCCGGCTCGTATGCGTCCAAAATGCGATTCAATTTCTTGAAGTCGGTCTGATATTTTGCGAAGAGCGACCGGGCGAGGACGTCGCGCAAGAGAAGCACGATGCCAACCACTTCATGTGTTTCGACCCCTCGGGGGATGATCCTCTCCGAAAGGTTTCTGGCATAGGCTTGCAGCGCCTCGAAAGTCTCGGTTTCAAGCGCTTCGACGTAGCTGTCATAGACAGACGTCGCCTCGGCAAAGATTTCCTCCTTTGTCATCGCCGTCAATAATCGCGTCTCTGAAATGCGGGCGACCCATTCCTCGCGAAGCTGGGTCCTGTTCTGACGAAGGTGCGCAACGAGTTCGCGAAGCAACTCCGAGGTCTCCTCACTCCGCCCCAATTCCCGGTCTTCGTCACGCTCGGTTCTTGATCCTTTTACAGTGATTTCACGCTTCGCCATGACACACCCTCCTCATTCAGTGGCAGATGATTCTCGCGGTTCCACCATCACGCTGTGCCAACATGTTTCGACATCATTGCCACACCCTACCCGAACCCTCAATCCGGTCAATGCCGGGAAGCGGTATCAGGTGAATACCCGCTTTGAAGGAGCGTAGCGGCGGAAACGCAAAGAGAGCGAGGTTCTGCTCTCTCCATGAGGCATGAAAAACGAGGGCGGAAATGGAGATCAGGGAATCACCTGCTCCAAAACTCGGTGCTTTGCCCGCTCGTCAAGAGCGCGGTCCGATGAAAGAATCGCTGCAACCCAGGAGTGGGGGCACGCTATCCAGCCTGGTGCCGGGAGGAATAATGCCAGAACACAACCTGCAAACCAGCAAGGGCCGTCCTTCAGATGTTGTCGTGGATATCTCAGAGGTGGCGTCAAATCGCCGACGCCATCAGGATAAGGACTTCACACATCCTTCCGAACGCGACCTGGAGGGGCTGCTTTCGTCGGCTCTAATGGTCTCTGACAAAGAGCTCGGGAATTTTCTCCATGAGGTGGATGAGATTTCCAAGGCCCTGAATGCAGGCACGCCCACCGCTGATTCGCTGCGTATCGCACGTCATCCAGCAGTCTGGAGCGCCATTCGTCATGTCGTTTTGGAAAGAGAGCTTCGCCAGCTCGCTCTCACCGACGACCTAACGTGTTTGTATAACCGTCGGGGCTTCTTTGCCGCAGCCACGCAGCAATTGAAGCTTGCGCGAAGAAACCTTCAGGAAATGTTGCTGCTGTTTTGCGATGTCGACAACCTGAAGAAAATTAACGACGCCTATGGCCATGCGGAGGGAGATTTGGCGCTCGTCCGAACGGCGGATGCCCTGGAACAATCGTTTCGCGACTCCGACATCCTTGCTCGCCTTGGCGGCGACGAATTTGCTGTGCTGGCTTTGACCCTCGGCAGTAAGGAGCGGGAGACGATCGTCAAGCGTTGCATCGACAATTTAAGGAAAACCTGCAGGACTGAAACCCGCTACCGGCTATCGCTCAGTATCGGTGTGGCTTGCTTTGACCCGCGCTCTTCTACCACTCTGGGCGAACTCATCAGTCAAGCGGACGACGCTATGTACGAGCAAAAACACAAACTCGATAAGCTGTCGACAAAAAACATTGAGTCGTCGCCATTGTAAATTCAAACGGAACGCTATCAGTGTCTTTGAACGGAAGAGTCGAACCGCGCGTCGCCTTACCCATTTTGGTCTATCTGATCGACCCCAGCGGATCGGAAGCTGCTGAACTCGTGCGCACGCAAAACGTCTGCATTCGTGGCGTCCGATTGCTGAGCAGGCACCACCGCAGCCCTGGAGAGCAAAAGGAAATCACCCCGCTGGGCAGCGGCCTCCATCTTCGCGCGCAAATCGTCTACTGCCAGAGAGTATCTTCCAGCACCTATTCAGTCGGGCTGCGAATCCAAGATGAGCGGCCAGACTGGTGGAAGGCCGAGTAAGAACTTCGCGGACACTGGACCTGCATTCCTGCGCCTTCGCCAAGCCCACGGCTTGACACCGGGCATATGCTGATAGCCTCACGGCGGAGGGAATCGATGCCCAGTCTGCGAAAAAGTCTGCGTGTCGTAGCCCTCTTCGCGGCCATTGGGTTTGCGATGCCGTGGCTGTTGCTGGTTTTCTACGTCGTCGCGCACCGGCTGGGGCACCATCCAAGTGCGGCGCTGCTTATTTCCCTCTGCCCTGCCTCGATCATGTCGCTCCAGATGAAAAACGCGGGCGGCTTTGCCGGACTGATCGGCTGGTTTGTGATCAGCCTGAGCAACGCCGTGCTCTACGCCATTCCGGGAATCATCGTCACGCTCTTTATGGGAATGCGGAAATCGAACTGAGCACACGTCTTCGCCTCGTTCGCCCGCACGTATACCTCTGCATGCTCCCAAAGCGTGAGCGCTGAGGGGACTGTCTAACGCCGCGGCATGAGGTGAGCATGCACCTCTACGCGAGGTCCGGGACGACGCGCCCAGGGATGCGCGTATGGCTGAAAGTAGTAGTGCCGATTCACCCAAACACGGCTCCACGGCGTCGCATCGAAAAATATGGCATGTGCGCCCCAAGCGAAATATGGATGCACCCATCCCCAGGGAGCGAAACCAGCGGTAATTACCACTGCCGGACCCCACGAAATGGCGCCGCCGATGAAAAAGCCTGCACGCGGCGGACCAAACACAATCAGAGGATCGTAGGCGGGAACGTAGATGTACGCGGGATTGACCGGGAGGATTTCGATGTAACCTCCCGAGTCAACAACCGTGCAGTAGGGATTCGTCTGAAGGTAGCCGTATTTGCGCGCCTCTTTGCGCAGGCGCTGGACGGCGTCCATCACGTCGGCACGCTGCGTTAGAACGGCGGTGCCCAGCTGCTGGCACCAGGCCGGGTCCTGACTCATCATGTTTAGGACCGACGGAAACGGCAGCAGCGCGAGCACGCTTGGATCCCACTGCAAATTGTCGGCGCGGATTGCATCCGCCAGGGCATCGCCCTTGAAGTTGCTGTGCTCGTTGGCCCACGAAGCTGCGGAGGGAATTTCCTCCCAATACGTGGACGCGGTCAGAATCTGCGCCAGAAGCGGGTCAGGATAAAGCGCGATGCGTGAGACGACGCTTTCCAACTCCTTTTCCGTAAGCGGCGGGCCGGGCGGCGGAGGTGGTGGCTGAGTAGCAGTTGAAGCGGGAGGTGGTGGCGGTGGTGGCGGAGGGTTCTGTGCGTTCGCTTGCAGGGCAAACAGCGCGACAAGCAAGACCGCGAGCGAAAGTTTCGCAAACGAATTTCGGACAATTGCATCGCGACGGAATATTGAGTACGGGGCGAGCGGCGAAGAATTTTTCGTCCCATTATTCTTGCGAGAGCAAGACCCGGGCGTTTTCATGTTCTCCCTCCTTCAAGGATGAACACTCCGAAGAGCTGGAACGTCAACTTGCGCTCCGCTCCGCGCGGATGACTTTTATGGAGGCGCGAAAGGAACTGCGTCGCAGGAGAGCGAACGTGCAGGAGCTTGAACGAAGACTTTCGCGTCTAGTACCGGGGCGAGAGTGAACATACAACCACCCGCTATAAGATGCAAGACCTGGTGGAATTGGCCACCAGGTCAGCTTGCATGGCTCGATCCGGAAGGCGGAGATGAGTGAGGCATCGCGCCTCCGCACTGCCTGGCCTTTGTCCAAGCGCGGTAGGTACTCGGCATGCCTGCTTGCCGCAGGCAGGTCGTGCCGGGTACGAGGGGTTGGCAACGCTTGGCCTGTCAGATTGCAGCACTAGCGCTGCTGTGTAATACTCACGTTTCCCCGCAAGTAAGGAGGCGCAGCCATGCGCGCAACACGACGATTCGTTTCCTCATTAGCGCTGTCTCTAGCGGCCACATTCGCGACACCGGCCACGATGCCTGCGTTTGCCGGCGGTCCCGGCGGTGCTGCACCGTCGCCGAAGCCGAAAACAACGATGGAAAAGAAAATTTATACCAACGACGATTTGGACGCCATGGCCGCTTTGTACGGTGGACCCGCACGAGAAAGCGGGCCGTCTGGGAATGCGGCCCCTGAACGCGCGGCCGGCCTCTCTGCGGGAACGTCAGCGCCCAGTCAGCTGTCGAACGATCGGAATCCGATCTGGTACGCGCAGCAGACCGTAACGATGCAGGGTGAGTTGGAAAAGATCGACACGGAACTCGCTCAGTTGCGCGATTACCACGCCTCGGCATCCACCGCGCCCCCGGGAGCGATGACCGGATTTGGTCTGTACGGTCCTTTCGGAGGTATCACGACCTACAACCGCATCGACCAACTTCTGCAACAGCGCCGGGAGATAGCGGCGCAAATGGACGCCATCGAAGACGCGGCGCGCGCCAATGGTTTTCCGCCCGGGATGCTTCGCGACAGCGATCGAATTCTGCAGGTCGCTCAGAGCCTCACCGTCGTCACGCCCGCCGAGCGCCGCGCAAGCCTTGCCAGGGAAGAAAGCGCCTATTCTGCGAAGCTTGGGCAGGTGCAGGACACGCTCGATTCGATCCATCAGCAAGCGGCTGAGCAGGACATTGCGCTGCCTCCCAGCACACCGGCCTACGGCGGAAGCATGCTGACGAATAACATTCAAGATCTTAACAATCAGGCGAACGATTTACAGCAGAGGCTCACCGCTATTCAAGAACAGGCGCGTGAGGACGCAACCCCGCCGGCTGCGCGACAGTAGCGCGGCAAAGTTGTCTAACGAAAGGAGACTCCTCGCCGTGCAGACGGGCCCACCTCCGGTGCGAAGAGCGAATCCGCCGACATGCAACGGCTCCCTGGCGCTGGATGACCCGGAATGACAAGCACGTCCAGCGACGCAACGGCGCAAAATCACGCGCGTCAGTTTTGATTGGCGCTCAGAGAGCGGGTTTCTGAAGCCGCAGGCGGTTGAGCTTGGTGCGCAGGGTCTCTGCGTCCATTCCGGCGGACTGGCAGACTAGCGGAAAATCCTTCTGGTCTTTGAACAGGTATTCTTCGGCTTTGCGTTTGGCCCGGAGAGGCCCTGAAATCCACTCTTGAATCGTCGTCACAATCACTGCTTGCCACAGACGCTTTTCGAATCCTGCAGATGAATCAGCCAGCACAACCGAATTGGTCGCCATTGTTGCCCCCCAGGAATGCCGCAGCGGCTGGGTGCGGCGGAAG
>DATKPM010000078.1:0-7418 GCA_035524135.1 Candidatus Acidiferrum sp.
ATTCGCTTCAGCGCGCTGGCGTACTTTTTGGTGCCGATCGTTTTGGCCAGGTCCTGCAAGGCTGCGTGCGTCTCAGGAAGAAATTCTTCGAGGCATTTCAGAAACGTGGAGACGCGCCACGCAAACGTCCCGATGTTCCAGTAAAAATTTCCTGAGGCCACGTATTCCCGGGCCACTTCGGCGGCGGGCTTTTCGGTGAACCGTGCGACGGCGTAGACCGTTTCACCGCGCGGCTTTTCGAGCAAGGCTGCGCCGCGCTCGATATAGCCATAGGCTGTCTCGGGCCGCGGGGGCGGATTGCCGAAGACGAGGATGTTTGCGGGCGTGCGCGCGATTTCGAGCGCTGCGCGCAAGAAGTGACGATAACGCTTCGGATCCGCCACGTAACTGTCTGAATGCAGCACCGCCATGAGCGCATCGCCATACTTTTTCGCCAAATGGATCGCTGCGAGACCGATCGCTGCGGCGGTGTTGCGGCCTACCGGCTCGGCCAGAATTTGCGGCGCCGGAACACCGCGCAATTCGCGCCGCACGGCGGCGGCTTGCTCCGCGTTCGTGACGATCCACAAATGCCGCGCGGGAAATACTTCTGCCAGACGGTCGGCCGTCTGGCGAAGCATGGTTTGCTTGCCGACGATGTTGAGGAGTTGCTTGGGAGTACGCAAGCGGCTGCGCGGCCAGAAACGTGTGCCGCGGCCTCCGGCCAACAGGACCGCTTCTGCCGCCAGCCTTTCTTGCTTCATAAGAAGACCAGCTTGGAGGCGATGTCCGCTGCCACACCGCGCTGTTGTGCCCGGCTGGCGAAATCTGCGGGATTTTCTGGTACGTAGGTCCGCAGTAGCGAAGTGGGCTCGCTCGCGTCGAGCTGATATTTTCCAAGAGCTGCGGGCAGAAGCCACGCTTGTGCGGGACCATACGCATCGCGCCCAACGTTCCAGGAGATTTCGCCGCGCCCAGCAAGAAAAATGAGTAGCTCGAAATGCTGAGGCGAGGTTGCGGCAGAGTCGCGCAGAGCGAACTCCCATTTTTCCGTGGCGAAGTACGAGCAGGCAACCAGGAAAGTTTCGGCGACGCCGTCATGCGCAACGGTCGCGGGAGAAATCTTGCCGCCGAGTTGCTTGCCGAAGCGCATCACGTCGAGAGCCTTTTCGACGTGTAACTCGCGCCCATGGCCATGGGCGTCGCGGCGGTTGTAGTCGAAGACGCGATAGGTGAAATCGGAATGCTGCTGGATTTCGCAGAGCACAAGTCCTGCGCCGATCGTGTGAGCCGTGCCCGCAGGAACGAAAATCGTATCGCCCTCCCGCATGGGCACATGGACGAGGCTGTCCTCCGCAGTTCCGTCGGCAATTGCCCGGGCGAAACTGTCTCGCGTGACTTCCTCCTTCAGCCCCACAAGCACTTCCGCGCCCGGCTGCGCTTCGACGGCGTACCACATCTCCGTCTTGCCGCGAGCGATTTCACCGCTCGCCAGCTTTTCGTGCGCGCGCGCGTAGGCGTCGCCGGGATGCACCTGTACGGACAATTTATCTTCGGCAAAAATGAATTTCAGGAGCAGCGGGAACGGACCGTCATTCGCGATGGCGGTCCCGGTCCATTCGCGAGGCATTTTCTTCCACGCTTCACCTAGTTTTTGCCCGGCAAAAGGGCCGTTGGCAAAGAGGCACTCGCTGCCGGTGAGCCAGGCTTCGCCGAGCGGCTCTGCGAGATCTGTTTTTTCCGGGAAGTAGGGAGCAAGGGAACGAGCGCCCCACGGTCGCGGGCTGAAAACAGGCTCGAGGCGCGCAGGGCGAAGCATCACTGAATCGGGCCGAAGAAGCGCGTCAGGCGGCGCAGACCTTCGTCGATGCGCTCCATGGAAGTGGCGTAGGAGAGCCGGAGATGGCCGGGCGCGCCGAAGGCCGTGCCGGGAACGACGGCGAGGTGCTCGCGGTCGAGCAGTTGTTTGGCGATGGCCATGTCGTCCGGCATTGCTGGGCCGTAATGGGCGGAAACGTCGGGGAAGACGTAAAACGCTCCTTGCGGAGCAACGCAGGCGACTCCGGGGATGGCGCGCAATCCCGCCAAAATTCTTTCGCGCCGGCGGGAATACTCCGCGAGCATTTTCCCCACGGAATCCATCGGGCCATGCGCGGCGGCAAGAGCGGCGTATTGCGCGATCGAGGTTGCATTGGAGGTCGATTGGCTTTGCAATTTGGCGATGGCGCCGATTAATTCCTTCGGGCCGAGAACGTAGCCCATGCGCCAGCCCGTCATGGCAAAGGTTTTGGAAAACGATCCGGCCACAATCACCGAATCTTTCGCGCTTGGCAGGCTTGCAACGGAGAATGGCTTGGACGAACCGTAGGTGAAGTGCGAGTAGCACTCGTCAGTGAGCAGCCAGACGCCGCGCCGACGGCATACGTCGAGAATTTTCGCGAACTCCTCGGGAGGAATCACGGCGCCCGTCGGATTGTTCGGCGAATTGGCGAGGACGATGCGCGTTTTCGGCGTCAGGATTTTTTCAAGCGCGGCAGCGCGCAGCACGAAACCTTCGTCGGCACGCGTTTCCAGCAGCAGCGGGTGGCCGTTGGCGTACTTCACCATGTCCGGGTAGCTCACCCAATAGGGCGAGGGAATCACGACTTCTTCGCCCGGATTCACCAGCGCGCAGATCGCCTGAAACACAGCATGTTTTCCGCCCACGGTAACGATGCATTCCGCGGCTTCGTAGGCCGAGCCGAGTTGTGAGGCGTGCCATTCGCAGATGGCTTCTCGCAAAGGCATGATGCCCGCCGCGGGAGTATATTTCGTCCGGTTCTCTTCGAGCGCGCGAACCGCCGCGAGCTTGATATGTTCCGGAGTCGGAAAGTCCGGCTCGCCGGGGCCGAAATCGGCCACATCCACGCCGCGGGCCTTCAGCTTTTCCGCCTCCTGCAGCACGAGCATCGTGGGCGAGACACTGATGCGGTTCACGCGGTCCGCGAAGCGAATGGACTGCTTTTTCTCCGTTCCTGTTGCCATGTTCGATCGATCCGTCCGGTTTTCTGAATTCCGACGAGCGTCCTAAGAAACTTTGGTCTTCAGCCGCTCCTCGACGAGCGGCGGCACAAGGTCCTTCACAGGCCCGCCCAGGCGCGCAATTTCCTTCACCAGGCTCGAGGACAAATAGCTGTGAGCTTCAGCGGGCAGCATAAAGACGGTTTCGATGTCGGGCTCCATCTTGCGGTTCATCCAGGCCATCTGCAATTCATATTCGTAGTCGGACACCAGCCGGATGCCGCGCAGGATAATCTGGGCTTTTTTCTCGCGCGCGAAATCGATCAGAAGCCCGTCGAATGTCTCAACGCTCACGTTTTTCATCATCTTGAACGTCACAGCTTCGAGCATGTCGACGCGTTCCTTGGCGGAAAACAACGGGTCCTTCCCCGCATTCTGCGCGACGGCGACAATCAAGCGATCGAAAATGCCGGCGCCGCGTGTAATCAAGTCCAAATGGCCGTTGGTCACCGGGTCAAAAGAACCGGGATAAATGGCGATGACCGGAGTCTGCCGCTCGATTGTCATCTGTGCGGCCATTCTAACGCAGATTGAACAAGTCGCCGTTTCATTTTCCGCTCAAGGGTGCGGCAGGACCGCCAAGAAAAGGTGGGCAATAGTCTTGCGGAGTGGCTTGGTCACTCAGGGCCGCTACTTCTCCATTCAACCCCTCAGAAAGGCGGCTCGTTGAGCCGTGATTGACCAAGCGGACTAAAATGGTCGTGGTTTAAGGCCATGAGCCCACAAGAGTTGAGAGGATTTCACTTGTTGACAAAAAGGGCAGCGGCGTCGTATTCTTTATTTGCGACTAATCCGGTCGCATATTCATCTATCGCTATGATGAAGCTCACGAAAAAGGCGGACTACGGACTGATTGCTCTGAAGCATCTGGCGACCCATGCAGGCTCGGCCAGCGCCTCGGATATCGCCGAACTTTATCACATGTCGGCACCGCTGATGGCGAAGGTGCTGCAGAAGCTGGCGAAAAACGGGCTCGTGGCGGCGCGGCACGGTTCGAGCGGCGGCTATACGCTGGCACGCGACCCGCGGCAAATCAGCGCGCTGGACGTAATTCGGGCAATTGATGGGCCGCTGTTCATCACGTCTTGCTTCACGTCGCGCGGGAATTGCGATGTTTCGAGCACCTGCTCGATTCGCGAGCCTTTGCGCAGGGTGAACGAAAGCATTGTCGAAGTTCTGGGGAAAGTAACGATTTCTCACATGACCGACGAAGCTCCTTCCGCGGAGCTGGTCGAGTTGGGGGTCTAGGAGATAACGATGGCACCAAAGCTTCCTATTTATATGGACAATCACGCGACCACGCCGGTCGACCCGCGCGTCGTCGAAGCGATGAAGCCCTACTTCACCGAGAAATTCGGCAACGCCGCCAGCCGGAACCATGAATTCGGCTGGGTGGCGGAGGAAGGCGTCGAAAACGCGCGCGCACAGGTGGCCCGCCTAATCAATGCGACTCCCAAGGAGATCGTTTTCACCAGCGGCGCCACGGAATCGACGAACCTGGCGATCAAAGGCGTCGCGGAGATGTACCGCGAGAAGGGCAATCACATCATCACGCAGGTGACCGAGCACAAGGCGACGCTCGATACTTGTAAGCGCCTCGAGAAATACGGCTATGAAGTCACCTACTTGCCCGTCGAAAAGGACGGCCGCATCAATCTCGACGATCTGCGCCGCGCCATTACGCCGAAGACCATCCTGATTTCGATCATGTACGCGAACAACGAAATCGGTGTCGTCCAGCCGATCGCTGAAATCGGAAAGATCGCCAAGGAAAAGGGCATCTTCTTCCATGTCGACGGCGTGCAGGCAGTCGGAAAGATTCCGGTCGATATGCAGAAAGACGGCATCGACATCATGTCGATCTCCGCGCATAAGATTTACGGGCCGAAGGGCGTCGGCGCTCTTTACGTGCGCCGCAAGAATCCGCGCGTTCAGCTCGCAGCTATCATTGACGGCGGCGGCCACGAGCGCGGAATGCGCTCCGGCACTTTGAACGTTCCCGGCATCGTTGGCCTTGGCAAGGCCTGCGAGCTTTGCCAGCAGGAAATGGCCGCGGAATCGGAGCGGCTGCGCGGATTGCGCGAGCGCTTGCGGGAATCGATCATGTCGCGTCTCGATGAGACGTTCATCAACGGCTCGATGGAGCACCGTCTGCCGCACAGCTTGAACATCAGCTTTGCATACGTCGAAGGCGAATCGCTGCTGATGGGCATCAACGACGTCGCTGTTTCGAGCGGTTCGGCTTGCACTTCGGCCACGCTCGAGCCCAGCTACGTGCTGAAGGCCCTCGGCGTCGGCGAGGATCTGGCGCACACCTCGATCCGCTTCGGCATTGGCCGCTTCAATACCCAGGAAGAAGTGGACTACGTCGCCGACCGCGTGGTCGAGACGGTCAGCCGCCTGCGTGAACTTTCACCGCTGTACGAAATGGCCAAGGAGGGCGTGGACATCAGCAAGATGAAGTGGGTGGTCGCCTCGGATACGCACTAAGAGTTTCATGGAAGCAAAGGAGCAGAGAAGCCATGGCTTATTCAGACAAGGTGGTTGAGCATTACAAGAATCCCCGCAACGTCGGCTCGCTTGACAAAAGCGATCCGAACGTCGGCACCGGCCTGGTCGGCGCCCCGGAATGCGGCGACGTGATGAAGCTGCAGATGAAGGTCAATCCCGAGACGCGCGTGATCGAAGAGGCGAAGTTCAAGACGTTCGGCTGCGGCTCGGCGATTGCCAGCTCGTCGCTGGCCACCGAATGGGTGAAGGGCAAGACCGTCGAAGAGGCGCTCGCCATCAAGAACACGGACATCGTGCGCGAACTGGCGCTTCCACCCGTGAAGATTCACTGTTCGGTGCTCGCGGAAGACGCCATCAAGGCCGCTCTCGGAGACTGGAAGAAAAAGCAGGGTGAGGCGGAAGCTGCGCCCGCTGAGGCATCCGCCAGCGCGAGCTAGTTCCGTCGGATCGCCTGGCCCCTGGCGAGCCCTGGACGGAAGACGATTATTGGTTCGAGCAGCGGTTGTTTTTTGGCGCGGGCGTCGCGATGGAGCGATGGTTTTTCACGAGTCACGAATCGCAAGTTACGAGCTACGAGACTATGATTCACGTTTCTGAAAAAGCGGCGGCGAAGATTCGCGAGCTTCTCGCTAAGGAAGGCGTTGGCGAGGAGAAGGGCGGGCTGCGCGTCGGCGTGCAGGGAGGCGGTTGCTCGGGCCTCACCTACGCGATGCGGCTTGATACCGAAGCGCGGAACCGAGACAAGGTGTTCGAAGAAAACGGCGCGCGCATTTTCGTGGACCCGAAGAGCTATCTCTACCTCCACGATACGACGCTCGATTATCACGAAGATCTGATCAAGCAAGGCTTCGTCTTCCAGAATCCCCAGGCGACACGCAGTTGCGGTTGCGGGAGTTCGTTCACCGCCTGAGTCTCGCCCCGGGCGATTTGCGGGCGGCTATTTCCTCGCACCGCCCGGCGACCAAGAAAATTTCAACGGATACAGCCTCCCGAGGAGGCATCCGCCAGGAGTGTTGGCAAGGCGATGAGTGCGACGCAGATTAAAATCGGTTCCGCGGCGGCCACCAAGTGCTGGAGCTGCGAGGCTCCCATCACCGGGGGGCATTTCTGTCCCGCGTGCGGCAAAATCCAGCCGCTGCCCGCGGGTACGGACTACTTCGCGTTCTTCGAATGGCCGCAGAAGCTTTCGATCGACGAGGCCGCTCTTGAAGCGCAATTTCACAAGCTGAGCTGGAAGCTGCATCCGGACAATTTCGTCCGCTCGAGCGAATTCGAGCGGAATCTTTCGCTCGACCGCTCGTCGCAGTTGAACGACGCCTATCGCACGCTGCGCGAACCGGTTGGCCGCGTCGAATATCTTCTCGAACTGCACGGCCTCCGCAAAGAAGGCAAAACGAAGCAGCAGGCGCCGCCAGAATTGCTCGAAGAAGTTTTCGAGCTGAATGAATCGCTCGACGAGCTGCGCGAAGCGCGCGCCGAAGGCGGCGACACGGCATCACTTCGCGAGCGGCTCGCGGCTGCGCAGAAGAATTTTCAGCAGAAGCTGGCGGAAGTGGACGCCGATCTCGCAGCGGCAGGCTGCGAATGGGACGCCGCTCTTGATGCGCACGCGGATGAAGCGAAGCGCAAGCCCGTCCTGGCCAAGCTGAACGAATTGCTCAACCGCCGGGCGTATATCCGTAATCTCGTCGCCGGCGTGCAGCAAGAATTGGCGGAGGCCTGAAGATACATGTCACGCGTTGTCGGCATCGACCTCGGCACCACCTTCAGCCTGATTGCGTATCTTGACCTGCAATCGGGCGCGCCGAAGTGTATTCCGGGGCCGTACGGTTCGACGCTGTGCCCTTCGGTTGTGAGCCTCGACGCCG
>DATKPM010000079.1:0-19399 GCA_035524135.1 Candidatus Acidiferrum sp.
CTCCGAAGGCAGCGCCAAAATCTGCTTCGCATCGAAAGGATTTCCGAGCGTCGCATCCACCGTGTTCACCGCAGGCGCCTCGCCCTTCACTTCCACCACGGTTGCGGATGTTCCGATGGACAGAGAAAAATTCAGCGTCGCCGGCGTGTTCACCAGCAGCGCGACCCCGTCCTTCTTCGCCGTGTCAAATCCCTTTGCTGACGCCGTCACTGTATACGTCCCCGGCGGTATCTCGAGAAACTGATATTGCCCCGACCCGTTCGCGTGCTCCGTCCGGTGCAATCCAGCCTCATCATACGATAGATGAATCTCCGCACCGGGCACAGCGGCTCCTTGCGGATCCGTCACCGTTCCTCTCAGCGACGTCGTCGAGGTCTGTGCGCACAATTCCGGCGCCACGCACATCAAGAGCAGCGCAGTTGCTGCCAGCAGGAGAACTGCGTGCCGTGTCGTGGCGCTTGTGCTTCGATGAATGCAGGATTCCCTCGCGTTCCTCACGGAGCGGTCTCCTCTTCATGAATTTTTCTGCGCGGTACTGCGGTTGATGTCGCGGGGAAACATAGAATTTCTTCGTTACGCGCAAATAAACAAACGTGACCTCAGGTCACGCCAAACTCTCTGCGTCGCTTGAAGAGTCGCTGAAAAATGCCCTGTTTTTGGCTTTTTTCGCGGATCGCGCACCCGCTTCCAGGTCGTGTCGATGGCTTTTTTGACGTCTCCGCCGCGCGCTGCTATAGTGGTGGATTACGCTGGGCTCATTCTACCCAGTGTATAGGAGACGCGCCTGTAGGAAGGCGCTAAGCCGCTGATGGGCCTGAAAAACATCGTTGTCCGGGGTGCCCGGCAGCACAATCTGAAAAATATCAGCCTGGAAATTCCTCGCAATACGCTGACGGTGATCACCGGACTTTCCGGCTCCGGAAAGTCCTCGCTCGCTTTCGATACTCTCTACGCCGAAGGCCAGCGCCGTTACGTCGAGTCGCTTTCCGCCTACGCCCGCCAGTTCCTCGACCAGATGGAACGTCCCGAAGTCGATTCCGTCGAGGGACTTTCTCCCTCCATCGCCATCGAGCAGAAAACCACCACGCGCTCGCCTCGCTCCACCGTCGGCACCATCACGGAAATTTACGATTATCTCCGCGTCATCTATAGCGCCATCGGCACGCCGCACTGTCCCAACTGCGGCAAGGCCATCGCGCGCCAATCCACCGAGCAAATCGTCCAATCCGTCCTTGCGCTCAAGCCCGACGATCGCATCATGGTTCTCGCGCCTGTGGTTCGCGGGCGCAAGGGCGAGTACAAAAAGGAATTGGAAAAATACGCGAAGGAAGGTTACGTCCGCGCCCGTGTCGATGGCGAACTCGTGAATCTCGATGAGCCAGTCCCTCTCGACCGCCGCAAGAATCACACGATTGAAATTGTCGTCGACCGCCTTCTATTGAAAAACGGCATCGCACAACGCCTCGAACAATCCATCGAAACCGCCCTCAAGCTCACCGGCGGCCTCGTCACGATTGCCGTCGTCGGCGGCGAGGAACACGAGTACTCCGAAAAACTCGCCTGCCCCGATTGCGGTATTTCCGTTCCGCAGCTTGAACCCCGCTCCTTTAGTTTCAACTCGCCCTACGGCGCTTGCCCCGAATGCCACGGCCTCGGCTCGAAATTCGAGTTCGATCCCGCGAAAGTGATTGTCGATTGGACCAAGCCTCTTTTCGAGGGCGGCCTTGGCCCTGGTTCCGGTTCTACTTTTCTGCAAAGGACTCTGCGCATCGCCGCCCAGGCTTACGGATTCGATCTCGATACGCCTTTTGAAAGAATGCCGCGCAAAGTTCAGAATCTCATCCTTCACGGCAATCCATCCGAGGGTGGCAGCGCCAAGGGCCTCCATTTTGACGGCATCATCGGCCACCTGAATGCGAGCCTCGATGAGTCGAATTCCGACGCCTATCGCGAATGGCTCACGCAATATATGTCCGCCACACCCTGCGCCGCGTGCGGTGAGCGCCGCCTTCGGTCCGAGAGTCTTGCCGTAAAAATTGCCGGCTATTCCATCGCCGATTTCACTTCCCTTCCGCTCTCGAGTGCGCGCGCCGCGGCGGAAAAAATGCGCAGCCATCTGAACGCGCGCCAGAAGAAAATTGCCGAACGCCCTCTCGCCGAAATCATCGAACGCATCGACTTTCTGCTCGCTGTCGGCCTCGGTTATCTCACGCTCGATCGCTCCGCCGCCACTCTTTCCGGAGGCGAAGCGCAACGCATCCGCCTCGCCACGCAAATTGGCTCGCGCCTTCGCGGCGTTCTCTATGTGCTTGACGAGCCCTCGATCGGTCTCCATGCGCGCGACAATAGCCGCCTGCTCGCCACTCTCGAGACACTCCGCGACCTCGGCAACACCGTCCTCGTCGTCGAGCACGATGAGGAAACGATTCGGCGCGCCAATTACGTTATCGACCTCGGCCCCGGCGCCGGGAATGCCGGCGGCCATCTTGTCGCCGCCGGCTCGCCGGGCGAAATCGAAAAAAATCCTGCCTCGCTTACGGGGAAATACCTGTCCGGAGAAATGTCTGTCGGTATCCCGGAAAATCGCCGCAGCCCCAATGGCAAAGCGATCACGATTCTCGGGGCCAGCGGCAACAACCTGAAAAATATTGACGTCGCGATTCCTCTCGGTCTTCTCACCGTCGTCAGCGGCGTCTCTGGCTCCGGCAAATCCACTCTCGTCAACGATATTTTGTATCGTGCCCTCGCCTCCAAGCTCTATCGTTCCATGGAAAAGCCCGGCCGCCACAAGGCGCTCCTCGGTGCCGAGCATATCGACAAGGTGATTCAAATCGACCAGGCGCCCATCGGCCGCACTCCCCGCTCCAACCCTGCCACCTACACCGGCGTCTTCGCTCCGATTCGCGAACTTTTTGCCATGCTGCCGGAGTCCCGCGAGCGCGGATACAAACCCGGCCGCTTCAGCTTCAACGTGAAGGGCGGCCGCTGCGAGGCTTGCCAGGGCGATGGTCAGCGCCGCATCGAAATGAATTTTCTGCCGGATGTTTACGTCACCTGCGAAGTCTGCCGCGGACGCCGCTACAATGCCGAGACACTGGCCGTTCGCTACAAGGGTTATTCGATTTCAGACCTGCTCGATTTGCCTATCGAGGATGCGCTGAAAGTGATGGAAAATATCCCGGCAATCCAGCAGAAGCTGCAAACCCTGGTCGACGTCGGCCTCGGCTACGTGCAGCTCGGCCAATCCGCCACCACGCTTTCCGGCGGCGAGGCTCAGCGCACCAAGCTCGCCAAGGAATTGTCCAAGCGCCAGACGGGACGCACGCTTTACATCCTGGACGAGCCGACCACCGGGCTCCATTTTGACGACGTAAAAAAACTGATGGACGTGCTCAACCGCCTCGTCTCTCTCGGCAATTCCGTGCTCATCATCGAGCACAATCTCGACGTCCTCAAACAAGCCGACTGGATCATCGACCTCGGCCCCGAGGGCGGCGACGAAGGCGGCCGTATCGTCGCTCAGGGAACCCCGGAGCAGGTGGCGCGCGTGAAAAAATCGTACACGGGCCAGATTCTGGCGCGCGCCCTCGGCGCCGCCGGAAATTCGGAAAAGACGGGCAAGGCAAACTGACGCTTCATCAGGCGATCGAAAAGGCGCCTCATTTCGATGATCTCTGACGAAAAAGATCCCTTGCTTCCGGACGGCAGTGCTTCCGCTCCTGAGCCTCCTGACCGTCCGGACTCGCTCGAGCCATCTCTTCCTGCAACTGCGCCCTACGCTTCCGAATATCCTCCGCCGGTTCCCGCGGTCCGCACGGACCTTCCCGCCGATCTTCGCGTTCCGTGGGGATGGACGGATCTGGCTCTCTTCGTCGGACTGGGCGCGGCCGTGCTTTTTTTCATCAGCCTCATCGCCGTTCGCATTTTCATGAAGTTTGGCGTCAGCCCCGCGCAGATCCAGCACTCTCCCGCAAAACAAGGCGTCTACGTCTTCATCACCGAGGTGCCGCTTATCTTCGTTCTCCTCGGCATTCTCACCCTGCTCATGCGCGCCCGTTCCCGCGCTCCCGTCTGGACGACGATCGGTTGGCGCCCTTTGCCATCCACCGCACTTCCACAATGGATGCTCGTCGCAGGTCTGGCTCTCTCGGGATGCTTTCTCTCGCTTCTCGTTGCGGCAATTTCTTCCGAATTTCAGCCGAAAACAAATCTTCCGATTCAGGCGTTTTTTGAAAGCCGCCTCAGCGCCGCTCTCCTGATGACTATGGCCGTCCTCTTCGCTCCCATATTCGAAGAGACTCTTTTTCGCGGCTTTCTCTATCCGGTTCTGGCGCGCAGTTGGGGAGTCACGCCCGGCGTCCTCGTCACAGGAACTCTTTTCGGCCTGATGCACTCGATCCAGCTCTGGGGAGGTTGGGTGCAGATTGCGCTGCTGGTCGGCGTCGGCATTATCTTCACCTACGTTCGCGCCGTCACGAAAACTGTCCTTGCCAGCTATCTGCTCCACGTCAGCTACAACTCGTCGATCTTTCTAGGCTTTCTCTTCGCCTCGCACGGCCTCCGCCACTTGCCGTCGTTCCACTAGCCATGTCTTCCCACCACCTCCACGGTGCGAATCAGTTAAAATAGTGGTTTGCGCTGGCGCATTCTTGCGCCACCGAAATTCTTTGGGGAGGCCTCTTGCGCGCTGTTGAGCCGATTCAGTGGACGGAGAAAGGCGTCGTCGTTCTCGATCAGCGGCTCTTGCCCGGCGAAGTCGCCTACCGCACTTACACCGATTATCGCGACGTCGCGCGCGCCATTCGCGAGATGGAAATTCGTGGCGCCCCAGCCATCGGCGTCGCTGCGGCGATGGGTGTCGCCGTTGGCGTCCAGCATTCGCAAGCTCGCACGCTTTCTGAACTTCGCAGCCAATTCGCGGTCATTTGCGACACGCTTGCAAACACTCGCCCCACTGCCGTCGATCTCTTCTGGGCCATTGACCGCTTTCGCCGCCGCTTCGACGAACTCGCTCGCGAAGCGGAAAACGACGGTGCCGGTTCGCTGGACCGCCTCCGCGCCGCGCTCGTTGCCGAAGCGCAGAAAGTCCACGAAGAGCGCCGTGCTGCCGATCTGCAAATTGGGAAATTCGGCGCGGAGCTGCTTCCAAAATCCGGCCGCGTGATGACGCAGTGCAATGCCGGCGCCCTCGCCACCGGCGGCATTGGCACTGCGCTCGGCGTGATTCGCGTCGCCGTCGAGAATGGTGCGAAGATCAGCGTTCTCGTTCCCGAAACTCGTCCCTACCTTCAAGGCGCGCGTCTCACCGCCTGGGAGCTGCATCAGGACGGCATTCCGCTCACGCTGATTACCGACAACATGGTGGGACACTTTTTGAAGACGGAAAAAGTAGGCGCGATCGTGGTCGGCGCGGACCGCATCGCCGCGAATGGCGACACTGCCAACAAAATCGGCACTTATGGAATTGCTGTCCTCGCCCGCGAACACGCCGTTCCGTTCTACGTCGCTGCTCCTCTTTCCACAATTGACCTGTCGATTCCAAGCGGTGAGAAGATTCCAATCGAACAGCGAAGCGCTGAAGAGGTTACGCACGTCGCCGGGAAGAAAATCGCTCCCGATGTCGACGTCGCTCATCCCGCCTTCGACGTCACTCCGGCGCATTTCATCGCCGCCATCATCACCGAGCGCGGCGTCGCCCGCCCGCCCTTTGAAGAATCTTTGGCGAAAGTGGCGCGCATCATCTCTTCCTGACCGCGCTTGCTAAGGCATCACTTCGCTGCGGAGATGCTTCGATAGCTTCTCTATTTTTTTCAGATTGTCGGACAGATCCTTCGGCAATTCGCCATTCGTCACCTGCTGGATCTCCCCCGGTATTTTGTCGGCAAGAGCTTGTAGCTCTTCGGATTCCTGCTTGACCTCGGCGACGTTCAGCGTCTTGTGAGGGTTCATTATCGGACCTTCCAGAGGTTGACCGGCGTCCGCGTCACCCTGCGTAATTCCGGGAGGTTTCATGTGCTGGGGAATCGCCACAGGGGTCAGGAAAAACAAGCAAAGCCACAAAGGAAGAAATTGTCGCATCGGGCCCTCCTTTGCGCCTCATTCTAATCCACCTTGCGAAGAATCGTGCGACCTGCGGATGGGAGGATCGCGAAACGAGGGAGAAAAATGACCGGCAAAAGCACCACTGGCTCCGGGAAGCCGGAGCCAGTGGTCAACAGCGCTAGTGTTTTAAATCGACTGCCGGTTCTTGGTTTAGAAGGTGAACTTCAACCCCCACTCGATTACGCGTGGGGCGCCCAACTGGAACACGCCCGTGCCCGCGCCAATTCTCTGCGCGTCGCGGTTCGCGGTGGTCGTGCCGTTGATGGATCCAGCTGCTCCAGTCAGTGCCCCGCTCTCCGCGTTCGCCACGGAATTGAAGTTGGAGAAGTTGAACAGGTTGTACATCGAAACGCTGGGTTCAATCGAGAAACGCTCGTTGAACGTCTTCACCCAGCTGATCTCGAGGTCAAAGGCCTTCAGCCAGCCGAGACCTACGGGGTTGGCAATCGCCGGGTTCGCAGTCGACACGGGCGCAGCCACTCCGCCCAACTCCTGCAACTGCGCCAGAGTGAAGACTTGATTGTTGATCAATGCCTGGCCTGCCGGCGTCGGGAGTATCCCCGCGATGTTGTTGTTGTAGTTGTTGATTGCGTTCACGAGCCCTGTCCCGCCCACTTGACGGCCGAAAGCTCCGACGTTGTATTGCGTATAGTCGCAAACCCCGCCAACCGTTCCGCAACTGGAGTTTACGCCAGTCGGCAGAAGGCCTCCGGTAACCCCAGACCCGGCGTAATCGGTTGTGAAGATTGCACCCGTCGAACTCGGTGTAGGCACCGACGGCGACACAGCCAGTGGTGACCAGAAGTGAGACACGATTCCCAGCCGGAAGCCGTAAGGCACATCGGCGTAGCCGCCGAAATTGAATTGATGTGTGCGGTCGAGAGACGACGGCCCCATGTATGCCTCGGGGTTTCTGTCATTCAGCGCGTTCGCTACGAAGTCCTGATCCCCTCCCGCCACACCGGCCGACGTCGAACCTGCATTGACGAACCGTGACAGCGTGTAGTCACCCACGAAGTTCAGGTACTTCACTCCGCGGAACGGGCTCCGAACGTTCTGCGTGATCTTCAGGTCCATAGCGTTGTAGACGGAACGTCCAACAGGCTCATACATGATGAACGATCCTACGTTCGGATTGATTCCGCCGAACGCGCACTGGGTTCCGAGGTTGATTGGGCATGCTCCGATGCCAAGATCCGCCGGCGAATCAAGACCAGCTCCTGCGTAATCGGCTATCGTCGCGCCCTTCCCGATGGCGCAGTTGACCCCAGCGCTTCCGGTCCCGCAACCGAAAGTGCCGTTCACGGTGTCGCGAATGGTCGTGGCAACTCCGGGGTTGAAGTAAGCGGCATCGCCTGTGTGGTTGACATCGACACCTAGGAGGTAATGCTCGCCTACGTTGCGGATGTAATCGCCGCTGAACACCATTCCTGGCCGTATCTGTCGTTGGAATCCAAAGTTCATCTGCAATGATTCCGGCGACCTGTAGCCCGGGTACAGCAGGCCGGTCGTGATCGGCGAGCCGGTAGCAATCTCGTTCGGTATGTAGCTGGCATTCGGACCGGTCGGGTTCGCCGCCCATGAAGCCTGGTAGCTCTTCTCGAACGCTCCCGCGCAGGCTGCAAAAGTCTGTCCCGCGCAGGTTCCTCCCGCGGCTCCTACGGTAGCGCCGATATCTGTGCTGCAGGCGGTGTTGCCCGCAGCGGAGGACCCGCCGATAAATTCATTTCCGGTCGTCCCTCCAAACGTGACAGGAAATGCCGTCCCGAAGAAGCACGCCGCAGGTACGATGTTGAACGCGCCGGTTGGCAGTTTCAACAGCCGGTCGAAAAGGATGTCGTTGAAGACGGTGTTGTCGTAGAACAACCCGATGCTGCCACGGATCACAGTCTTGCCGTCGTTCCAGGGATCCCACGCGATGCCCAACTGAGGCGCGATATTTGTGTTCGGCTGCCGGACGGTGTTCCCAAGCCCCGGGAAGAGGTTGTTGATTGCCGGGATTGGAGGCAAGTCGCTGTCCGTTCTAGCCGTATCGCGATCATAGCGGGCGCCAATCGTGACCGTCACGTTCTTCCGCACCTTCCAGCTGTCCGCCAGATACACTCCGATGCGATTGTCCGGTCCCAAGCCACCGTTTGGTTTCCCGAAGCGCTGCAGTTCCGTAAAAGCGCCCTGGCCGTTTCCGAGCAACAGTTCATCAGGGGTGTAGTTCAGCGGGCACGCGGCGCCTGTCTGACCGCCGGGGCATACCACAGGCGCCGCAGGATCTGCACCCAACACGTTGATTGCAAGAGGAGTGATTCCAACGAAGCTCGCAAAGCTCCAGCCCGTGATCCGGTTGTAATCAACACCCCACCGGATAATGTGCGCTCCCCACACTCTGCTGCCGTCGTACTTAATCTGGCGGTCGCTCTGAATCGTCGACTGCGGAGCCAAGTCGCTGGGACCGCTGGCAAAACCCGTTCCGGTCAAGTCGGTACTTACCGGCAGGTCTGCGAACGGAAGGTCGCTGCCGACAACGGCGTCTGCGATCACGTTAACGAACTTCAGATATTCCGCGCGAATGCTGTGCGTAAAGGCCCCGGTCGTAAAGTCAGCGCCACCGACGAGGTCCTTGGTGCGGTCCTTATTCGCGTAAACCGAATAGTTTGCCGCGCCGCCGAAGTTGCCGACGTCCAGGTTCTGGAAATAGTTAAACCGTGCGAAGAGGTGGAGATTCGAAGTCGCCTGATAGTCGATGCGGCCAAGGGCCGTGCCGTCGTGGAATGGTGCGGGGTAAGTTCCATTAAACGAGTTCAGATTCGTGCTGTCGATTCCGCTTGGCACATTCGCGATAGATACGCCGCCAAGGTCGTGCGCCAGCAACTTCTCACCATCGACAAAGAAGAAGAGTTTGTCCTTGATGATCGGACCGCCAACGTCGCCGCCATACTGGCTGCGCTGAAACTGAGCACCTCCGGGGAAGATCGCAGCCTGCGAGCTATCGCGGAAAAGACCGAAAGCCTGGCCGTGAAAATCGTTCGTGCCGGACTTCGTAACAACGTTTACGGCTCCCGAAGACGTCAGGTCGTTTGAAAGGTCCAGGCTCGATTGCGCGAGTTGAAATTCGGAAATTGCGCTCGCTGGAATGTCAGAAGTTGTGGTGCCCACGTTCTCGTCGCTGATGTCGACGCCGTCCACCTGGATGCGCGCGCTGCGGCCAAATCGGCCTCCGAACGAGATCGATGAGAATCCAATTTTGGTCGGGTCGAAGTTGCCGCCGTCCTGAATCTGCACGCCCGGTTCCAGTTGCGCGATATCCAGAAAGTTCCGGCCGTTAATAGGCAGGTTTTCGATCTGCTGCGTGGTCACGGTTCCGGCAATCTGCGCCTGTTCCGTGTTCACTTGCACGGCAGATCCCGTCACCTCAATCACGGACGAAGATGACCCGAGTGACATCTTCACGTTTGCTGCCGTGATTTGGCCTACAACCACCGTCACTGTAGTTTCGTATGTTTGGAAGTTCGCCGCCTGGACACGCACACTGTAAACCCCAGGGGTAAGAGAACCAGACGAATACGTTCCCGCGGAAGTCGTCTTCAAAGACGAGACTTGCCCAGTGTCCTTTCTCGTAATTGTAACTGCGGCGCCAGGAATCACCCCGCCATTGGGGTCACTGACAACGCCCTGAATGCTTCCGGCTTGCACGTTCGCTTGTGCCCAAGCCGGCTGGCAAGCAAGAGCAATCACAGCCAGAAGCAGGCAAGGCAAAGCGGCGAAAAACTTCCAGTTCATACGGCCTCCTCGCAAGGTAACTCCAGATGTCGGTCATTTGGGGACGGGGACACAGAGCCATCCGCCATAGAAAACACAACCCCCTACCACGGTTAGGGCACTCCTATCTCCAATCCATTAGAAAAATAACTGAATTATTTTCAGACACTTATTGGATTTGTACGAATCAGGGGAGATGCTTGTTTCAATTTCTCATATACCAAAAAGCGTATGCCATCAGTAGAGCACCCCACCATGACTACCCGTCACTTATCTCGGACAAGCGAGCAGGCGCTCGCCCTCTCGTCATTCGACCTGGGTGGTGTGGCGCTTCAGATACCAACAGGGAGAAGCCCCACCGCGGGGGAACAGGGCGTGAGCACAGGGAACGATGTGTGGCTGGCCGGTGAAGATCTCTAGCCGGTTGCCTTTCTCGGGTGTCGCCAGATAGACGCGGACCGAGCCGAACGCGGACGAGCCACCCATTGCCACGCGATGCTCGAATATCGCTCCGTCGACAATATAAGCGCCTGCGATAACGATCACGATGATCGCAGCGCCTCGCAAAAGTGCAGAGCGAATCATGAGGCGATTCCGTTCGCGCGCGATTCCGCGAGAGGAATCGAAGTTATCCTAGCATCAAACATAACAAGCAAAAGAAAACTCAACGGGAAATTTCAGCAAGCCGCACAAAGATCTGGGCGGCGCAACGGGAGCCGAAGCGCGAAGATTTTTTTGAGTGAAAGTTCGCGCGGAGATCAGGCAGCGGACGATTTCTTCGCCTGGCGACGCGCAGCAGAGCGGCAAAACCATCCGAGCGAAGCCCAGGCGCGAAACCAGTGTTGCACCATCTCCGGGCGATCGGCAAGGGGCATTGAGCTGCGGCGCATGGCTGCTTCGACGGCCCTGCCAAGCGTTTCCCCATGGTGCAGACCTTGCAGAATTTCAAATTCCTCGCGATCGAGCCGCCGGAAATATACCGATTCGTCGTGACGGTGAACAGCGAGAAAAATCGGCGCGGGGCGCAGCCGCGCAACGGCGGAGACGTGCTTGCGTTTCTTCCGCTGGACGAACGCATTGCTCGCAAACGCCGTGTCTTCTTCCTTGCGCACGTTGAGCAGAAGATCGTCCACGGGATAGCGCAGCGCAAGCAGGCTGATATACGGCTGCAAGCGCAGGCGAACGCGCGCCGCATTCGCTTCCGCCAGGTCCTGTGCGCTGAGCGCAGGTTCAGCGGCCCCGTCGAATGCTTCGATATCGGCCCATTCCAGCCGCGCCATATCCAGAGTCAGCGCGTGGCGCGAGCCTGCAAAGCCGCTGTGCCTGCGCAGCCATTCCGGCAATCGGGAACCGAGATTTCGCAGCGTGAACGAGCGCGAAGGGCAATCACTGATATAGGCCTTCGCGAGCGCCTCGAACCGGCGATCGCCCAGCACCGCGCGAACGCCCGGAAAATCCTCGCCGAAAGCGGAAAGCACGCGCCACCAGTACTGTCGGTTATAAATTTCCAGACGCTCAAAGGATGTGAGACGGTCGTTCGGCTTGATGAAGGAAGCGGCGACACGGTGCATCGAGCGGCCGTCGGCGGTTTTGCGGCGCATGTTTTCGCCGGGCGTGAGCGGGGTCATCACGGCGCGAGCCATTCGGCGCTGCAACGCGAGCAGGTTCATCCGGCCTTCTTCAGCGCCGCGCCTGACAGAAATCGATTGGCCTTGAGCGCTTCGTTGTGGACTTCTTCGAAGGAAGGAATGCTGTCGTCCCATTCAAGCAGCGTGGCCGTATGTCCCACGCGTTCAATGGCGCGTGCGTAAAGCCGCCAGACGGGATCGATCACCGGATGATCGTGCGTGTCGAGGATATACTTCCGATATTTCGAATGTCCGGCGATGTGAATCTGCGCAACGCGATCGGCGGGAACGTTATTGACGTAATCCATCGGATCGAACGTGTGATTCTGCGACGAGACGTAGATATTGTTGACGTCGAGCAGAATGCCGCAGTCGGCGCGCTCCACCACTTCATTCAGAAATTCCCACTCCGTCATTTCCGAAACGTGATATTCGGCGTAGCTGCTGACGTTTTCGACTACCACCGGCACTTCCACGAAATCGCGCACCTCGCGGATTTTTTGCGCGGTACGTTGGGCGGCTTCGAAGGTGTAGGGCATGGGAAGCAGGTCGTGGGTGTAGCGGCCGTCGACGCTTCCCCAACAGAGATGGTCGGAAAGCCAGGGAGTCTTTGTGCGCTTGACGAGCGTTTTCAGCCGGCGCAGATGATCGCGATTCAGATTCTCAGCCGAGCCGAAGTACATGGAGACGCCGTGCTGCACGACGCGATATTGATCGAGAATCTGGTCGAGAATGCGCAGCGGGCGGCCGCCGTCGATCATGTAATTCTCAGAGATAATTTCGAACCAATCGACGACGGGCTTGCGGGAGAGAATATGGTGGTAGTGAGGAGCGCGGAGGCCGATGCCAACTCCGTAACTGGTGAAATTATTGAAGCGATTCGCGGGCATTTCTGTTCTCCCAGATTCAGAAAGAAAGAGGGCCGCCAGATTCCACGACGGCCCTCTTTCAATCCCGATCTGCAAACGTAGAAAGAGGCTCAGTGCCCCGGCATCTTGGAGCCGTCGGTGGCGCAACCGCCCTTGCCCTTGCAAGAGTTCTTGCCCTTGCAACCGTTGTCGCTGGACTTGCAGCCGCCCTTGCCTTTGCAGGAGTTTTGGCCCTTACAGGCGTGCTTTTCTTTCACCTTGGAGCTGCCGGAATCCTGCGGTTGTGTTGCCGCGTTGAAGGAAGCCTTCGACGCGTGAAGAAGCGTGGACGCCTGCACAGGAGCGCTCACGCCGGCCATCAATCCGGCCAGAGCGGCGCCTGCCAACAGAGCCTTGGCTGACTTAGTCATGGTTTGCATTTCCTCCATTTAAATTGAGAGTCATTACTGCCCATACATAGATACGCAGGGCGGTTGGGTTCGGATTGTCGAAACGGCTGGGTGTGAACTGCCCCAAGCCCCCGCAGGGGCCCGCAAGCGCGAAGGATAGTCCAGAAATGACCCTGAGGCAATAGCGAGAACCTCGGGGAAACTGTAACCATCCTTCCCGTTCTAGTGGATGCCTGGAATGAAAAAAGTGCGCAAAAAAGTTGGGGATCGGGGAAGAAATAAAGGCTCCGCAGATTTGCGGGCATATCCTGGAATATGTTGCGAACCGGACTGATCGCAAGGTGATTATGCACTTGACACAGAACAGCCTTTTTGCTAGGATTTGTCTATCAGGAGACGGCGATGAAACTGATAGACATCCACAAAGAGTTTAGCACCGAGGACAAGTGCTTGGATTATCTGGAAGCGCTGCGCTGGCCCGCTGGCGTGTGCTGCATCGCGTGTGGCTCCCTGAAAGTGTCCCGAATCACGCGGGAAGCGAAGAGCAAGAACAAGCGGACGCGGATTTACCAGTGCCTTGAGAAAGAGTGTAAGCACCAGTTCACGTCGACCGCTGGCACAATCTTCCACGATTCGCACCTGCCCCTACAGACGTGGTTTATGGCGATTGCGATCATCTGCGAGGCCAAGAAGAGCATATCTGCGTGCCAGATGCAGCGCCATTTGGGACTAGGCAGCTATCGGACAGCTTGGCACCTTTGCCATAGAATCCGGGCAGCGATGAATCAGGACAATCTTGTGCTCGACGCGCCCGCAGTTGAGGCCGATGAAACCTACGTTGGTTCTCGTGTGCCCCGGCGTCACACCCGCCAGCCGCGCAAGGCCAAGCAAGTTGTCCTAGGAATGGTGGAGCGCGGGGGTGGCAGATTGAAGCTCGTTCCGATGGCGGATACGAGGGCCAAGATAATGCGTCCACTTCTAGAGAAGCACATCAGCGAGAGCGTTGCGACGATCTACACCGACGGACACCCGATATACGTTTTTGCGCTCAAGAAGAAATTCCCCGGCAAGCATGAAACGATTGACCACAACCGTACCTATGGAATTGGTGACACGCACACCAACACGATCGAGAACGCATTCAGCCTCTTCAAAAAGGGGCTGTATGGCTCGTTCCATCATGTCTCAAAGAAGCATCTGGCGCGTTACTGCGACGAGTTTTCGTTCCGGTTCAATCGGAGAGCGCAGCAGGAGCAGCTATTCGCGGAGACGACGAAGAACCTGTTAAACGGCAAAACACTGAGCTACGAAAGGCTCACAGCTTCTGAAGTATCGGAGTCTTAGGATTGCGTTTGCTGGAAGCCTTTACCGAAGTGCGCGGTACAGGCTTTGCCTTTAGGACCTTTGAGAGCAACGCATCGAATTTCTGTTTTTGGACCTTCATAATGTGATGATAGCATACTGACGGGGCCGGAAGGATTCGGACCTTCGGGACGCTGACACGTCCACACGGATTATAAATCCGGCGCCTTAGACCGCTCGGCCACGACCCCGTTGCCAATTTCAGGTTGCCCCCGAAGGGACCTTATTGAAAAATGGTGGCGGACGTGCTATAAACACAATGAACCGCAGACGCATCTGCGTCTCTCCTTTCGACTTCGACACTCGGAGGACAGGTTCTGGTTCGGGGGTAATTCGGGTTACGGCCTGAATTGCCCCTTTTTCTTTCCCGCTAAGCCGATCTCGCGGACACCTTCCCCTGCCTACGTCCCTGTTCTAATGAAACGGGACCCTTGCGCGTTTCGTCCTTGAAAGACTCAGCGGGGAGGGTGACTTCCAAAAGCGATTCATTCTCATTCCACACTGCTGGAAACGAGCGCGTTTTGGAGTAGTCGATCTTTGCAAAATCAAGAAAGCTCTTACCGGAAAAGCTGCAGCCATTATTGTTCTTTCCGTATGTCACCTTGTACGCCCGTTGGTCTTTCTTGGTGATTGGGCGCAAGGCTACCTTTCCTTGGTCTTGGTCCAGCAATAACAGCACATATTCAACGGCATTGGTGTGGAAAATTCGAGCGCTGGCAGAGTTCAGCATGATCCGACCGATGGGCGTGATCGAAAGAGCTGGTGTAGTGTTGCGAATGCGGACCTTTTCAAAGATTTGATAGGCCATGTGCGTTTCTCCTTCTTCCCGACATCGACATCCACATTCTAGGGCACGAACGCAAACATTGCAACCTATTTTCTCTACTTTCTTGCAAGCGCTTACATGTCGTTGCGTCCGATGACGCGTGTTTAGACTTGGTTGCTGCGGTATGGAAAACTGTCTTTGACCAACAAACTGTACTCACATAGAGGCCAGCGCCATGATGGAACTGATGGAAAACCAAGGGCTTATTGTGATACGCTTACGGCTCGAGAAAATATAGGGAGGGACAAATGCCGATCATAGTATCTGCCCAACCTGCCGCGAGCCTGGAAAGACTGCAACATCTGATTCTCTGCATCGCTGAGAATGCCCCGGACATCGGGATAACCAAACTAGAAAAATTGATGTACTTATGCGATTTCGCGGCAATAGAAAAGCTGGGGAAATCGATAACAGAAGATCGCTACCGCAATTTTCAATGGGGTCCCGTACCCAAACACTTCATTCCTGCGTACGAGAACTTACTGGCAAATGGGAAGCTCAGGAAAGAGCAGATCACACTTCGGTCAGGGAAGCCATTCGTGAAGCTAACTGCCATAGCCAATTGCTCAGAAGACGATTTCGCCAAAGAAGAATGGGATATCATCAGAGGAGTACTTCGTGAATATGGCCACAAGAGCGCGGCGGAACTGGTAAGGCTAACCCACGAGGAACTGACATGGAAGCTTACCGAGCGAAACGAAGAAATCCCGGAGTTCTTAGCCCATTATCGAGACTATAAGAAGCCCTCTAAGGAAGAAATCGATAGGCTGGTTCAAGATCCTGATTATCTGGCTTCTGTCGCGTCTCAAATGGCTGTCAGTTAGGCGACGACTATGGGCTATGCGGGAGTTGTCTACACACCGCAAGCCGAAACTCAGTTAGAAGTACTCATCGACTCAGACATCCGTTACCAGCTAGAGTCAGAGGAAATTCACTGGCTGTTGCTGCGAGATGCGAAGGGCCTAGGAACACTGAAAGAATTTGAGGGCGAGCCGGTGTACATCTTCGTCACAAAGCAAAAGCTCAACGGACCGCTTCGCCTGGCAGTTACTTACCGCATCCTGCTTGAACCTGTGCAGCTCGTACAGATCGTCGACATTCGTCAGTTTCCACCCGCAACAACGTCTGTATCATAGGAATGCCCTGTCACGGCACCACCAATCTACCACCTTTCTGTGTGAAATGCATAATCACCGATCGCAATCTTTTGTTTTCTGCAAGTTACGCCGATTTCGGTTTCTTGGTGTGTTGCGAACCGAACCCCTGTGACTTGTGACTGGTAAATAGTGATTTGTGGCCTTATGAATTCAGTTTTCTGTTTGGAGAAACCGCCAAAGCAAGGAGGGTCTGCAAGGGAAAAAGCGGGAGAAAGCCGAGAAAGAGCTGCGCCGAAACCGAAAGAAAGATCCCTCGACTCCGGCTTGCGCCCGTCCTGCTTTGCAGGACGCGAGGAAAAGTCGGCGCAGGCCTTCGCTCGGGATGACAATTCCATTCGGTGCGTCAATAAACAAGGAGGTTCGCCTTGCGCGTGGAGGATTTCTCTCTGCATTGAGAATGCCGGGGATGGCCGGGCACGAGCTTCGGTATCAACGAGCGGGAGCGCGGAGGCCTGTCGCGAAAGGCAGGCCTGCCGGATTGCCGGAAGGCCGTCGCGCGTCATAAATCACTCGATTGACGCTAGCACTTTGCGCGGGTGAATTCAAATCACCGTAGTTGTGGACTTTTGAAGGGGGAGGGGTGAAGCGGTTGAGGACGGCGTTCGCAGGAGTGACCATGCGCCAGGGCTAAAGCCCTGATTTCTCAGGCCGCTTTTTCGCGGGCCTCTAAGGCCCGCGCTTCCACCGTGGAGCGCGCGCGGAAGGACGATTTGAACTTAGAGAAGCGGCGAACGCGGGACTCAAGGAATCAGGAAGGCGGAGGGTTCGGGGAGGACGGACTCGGGCGGAGCGACGACTCGGTTGCGGCCTTCGCGCTTAGCGCGAAAGAGGCGCTGGTCGGCGAGGCTGAAAATGACGTCCTCGGTGTCTCCGTCTTCAGGATAGCTCGCAATGCCCGCGCTGATGGTTACCCCGACGGGCTGCTTGGACGAACAGAGTTCCACGGGAGTGGCGGCAATGCGGGCGCGCAGGGACTCGAGTTTGGTGTGGGCGGCTCGCCTGCCGGTTTCGGGCATGATGACGATGAATTCTTCGCCACCGAAGCGGCCGACGGTGTCGGACTGACGGAAGGAGCTTCCCAAGGCGGAGCTGAGGGAGCAGAGGACGCGGTCGCCGGCTGCGTGGCCGTGGGTGTCGTTGAGGGCCTTGAAATGGTCGACGTCGACAATGGCGATAGAAAGATTCCTGTGGTAGCGGCGCGCGCTGCTGAGTTCGGCGCGGAGACGGCCGTCGACATAGCCGCGATTATACAGGCCGGTGAGAATGTCGGTATTCGCCAGGCGGAGGAGATTGTGGCTGCGCGAGACGATGGCGACGCTGAGAAGGCAAGCAATGGCCATCAGGATGAGGCGAGAAGCCTCGGTCGCCCAGGTGAAGACGCCATAGGAATTGCCCGCGAAGGAAGGATCGAACAAATTCCAGCGGGTCGCGGCGTAGAGAACAATGGCGGAGTACTGGCCCATGGCGACGAGACCGGTGCTGAGGCAAACGCGCTTGTCGTAGCGGAGGCTGGAACACCCGAGGGCGATGAAGTACCCCTCGAATGCCACCTTGCTGTTGACGGCGACAAGAGGCTGGTGGAGGAAGAGAAAAACCGAGAGGGAGACGCTGATGACGGTGGCGTCGAGGCCGCTGCTCAGGAAAGTAAACCAAGGAGGACTGAAGCGCCGAGCGATGAAGTAGAAGGCCAAGGAGAAAAGAAAAATGCCGAGAATGAGAGCCAGAGCGATATTGGCCTCCTCCCAGTTGACCGGAACAGAGAGGTAATAGGCCAGCGGAATGAGAAGAAGAATGCAGGAGGTGATGAGACGAAATTTGGAGACGAGAAGTTCTCCGGCGGCCCCCGAGGCGGCGAGGGCTGGGTCGGGGCGCGACCAGATCGAGTTGAAGAACCGCTTTAGGTCTGCCTTCATTGGTGATGCGGCGCCAAGATTCGCTCAGGATTTGAGGCCGGCGGCTCCAGAACGGGCGGCGAGGAGGAAAGGAGCGGGAGGGCCGGGCCGCCTGATAAGGATAGGGGGACCCGTGCGAAGCGCCAGGCGGAATCGCGCGCCGAATAGCGAAAAGATAAATATTGAAATCGCGGAACTGTCCAGCGGTCAGAATCCGGAACGGCAAATTCCGAGGCAAACGCCGGGCTAAAAAGCGCCCCAGTATTTTTTGGCGGCGCCAAGGAAAGGTTTCCAGGCGTCATCGAAGAGGCAGTTGGAGGGAGCGTCGGCAAAGAGCGGAGCTATTTGCTCGTTGGTGAAGCCGGCGATGCCGCAGCCAACGGCGGTGACCTGAAATTCTTCGGCGGGATGCGCGCGGGCATAGTCGAGAAAGTCGCGGACATAGGCGGCGATTTTTTCGAGCGCAAGTGGCTCGATTTCCGCGTTCATGGTGGGAATGGCGTAGGAGTTTCCCTGGCGGCCGACGCCGCGGCCTTTGATGGCGCCGTGGCGACACTTGGCGAAATAAGCGGCGCCTCCGCCGTGAATGCCGGCCTCATTCGAGCCGAAGACGAAGATCATGAGAAACTCCTGCCGCGGCCCTTCGCTAAATCGAAATGTACACCCATGCAGGCGCGAGGGGAAGATGGTGCGAGAGGGAAGAATTTTAAGTGGAAGCGCGAGCCTTCGCCCGCGAATAAGTGCCACCGGAACACAAGGCTTGTGGTTGAGAAAGAGTTCGGGAGTAAGAGAAATTTAGAAATGCACAGCGAGCGGAGATATTCACAGAGAGGACGGATTTTGAGTGGAGAAATAGGATTGACATGAACGGAATGTTTCTGTAGGATTGGGGTTCGTCTGTAGTCCTTCCAGCTGGCCTGGGATGACCTGCTCTTTGACAATCGAGTGAAACAAGCCAGAACCCGTTTGGTTTCTCGCTGTGCATTTCGGTGTGCAGCGAAAATTTGAGGAAATCAAGCGATACAAGTTCGTTCGCTCCCGATGAGAATCGGGGGATGAACAACCAGTTTCAAACGAGAGTTTGATCCTGGCTCAGAGCGAACGCTGGCGGCGTGCTTAACACATGCAAGTCGAACGAGTGTAGCAATACATTCGTGGCGAACGGGTGCGTAACACGTGGATAACCTTCCTTGAAGTGGGGAATAACTCGCCGAAAGGCGAGCTAATACCGCATAACATCCCGATGGGACATCCTGTTGGGATCAAAGGAGCAATTCGCTACAAGAGGGATCCGCGGCCGATTAGCTAGTTGGTGAGGTAACGGCTCACCAAGGCAATGATCGGTAGCCGGTCTGAGAGGATGATCGGCCACACTGGAACTGAGACACGGTCCAGACTCCTACGGGAGGCAGCAGTGGGGA
>DATKPM010000080.1:0-31250 GCA_035524135.1 Candidatus Acidiferrum sp.
CGATTCCTCCGGAGGCTGGGGCGCTTCCGAAGCGCCCATCAAAGTTCATTTTGGCGACTCGGATTTCGCCGCGAAATATCGCACGCTCCTCGATAAAATCGGTGAGTGGCGCGCGACCGTTGGCCGCATCGAGTCCGTCGATTTGCGTTTCAACGGCGAAGCGGTCGTGAATCAGGATCCGTCCATGCGGACTCAGTCCGCGCCGTCTTCGTCGAAAGCGCCGGTGACCGTTGCGGAGAATTCTTCGCCGGCAAGGACTGCGAAGCGCGGCGCTGCAAAACATTGACGTAGCGGAATGGGAGATGCCTTTTAGGGGTCGGAGCTTTAGCTCCGGCAAAAGCAAAGACTCAAGTTCAGGCTTTAGCCCCTGAAGTACTGATTCAGAAAGCGATCTTAGGAGCGGCGGAGTTGAATAAGAAAGACCGTTACATCGTGGCGCTCGATATCGGCAGCACGAAGACGTGCGCTTTGATTGGCGAAATCGAAGAAGAAGGCGCTGTAAAATTCGCGGCCCTCGGCGCCGCCGAATCCAAAGGGTGGCGCAAGGGCCAGATCGTCAATCTCGATCTCGCCGTCAGCTCGATTCGCCGCGCTGTCGAAGAAGCGGAGACGGTCGTTGGCGTCCCCGTTGAATCCGCCGTCATCGGCGTCGCCGGCAGTCACGTCCGCGGCGTCAATAGCCGTGGTGGCGTCACCGTCGGCACGCGCCCGCGCGACATTCATCGCGACGACGTGCGCCGCGCCATCGATGCGGCGCGCGGCATCTCGCTCCCCGAAGATCGCGAAGTTCTTCACGTCCTGCCGCAGGAATTTTTTCTCGATTCGCAGGACAGCATCCGCGACGCCATCGGCATGGTCGGCCAGCGCCTGGAAGCCAACGTCCACATCGTCACCGCTTCCGGCACTTCGACGCAGAATATCGTCACTGCCGTCAACCGTGCTGGCGTTCGCGTCGACGACACAGTCCTCGAACCGCTCGCTTCCGCCGAGGCTTGCCTCACGCAAGATGAGCGCGAATTGGGTGTCTGCCTGCTCGATATCGGAGGCGGCACTTCCGAGCTGATCGTCTTTGCGGGCGGCGTCGTTCGACACACCGTTGCGATTCCTGTCGGCGGCGATCATTTCACCAACGATCTTGCTGTCGGCCTGCGCACGCCGATTCCCGAAGCCGAAAAGATCAAGCACGAGCACGCGTCGGCACTGCACGAACTCGTCCAGCAGGACACCGCCATTGAGATCGCGAGCGTCGGCGATCGCCCGCCGCGCACCGTCTACGCGCGTATGTTGGCCGACATCGCCGAGCCGCGCGCCCAGGAACTTCTCGTGCTCGTTCGCGACGAGCTGCGCCGCAGCGGCCTTGAATCGCAGATTCCCGCGGGCCTCGTTTTGACCGGCGGCGGCGCGCTCCTGCGCGGCCTGCCGGAGCTTGCGGATCGTGTGTTCAATCTTCCAGTGCGCGTGGCCAGCCCGCGCGGCTTGGCGGAAATGAGTGCGGAGGTAACCCGGCCCGAGTACTCGACGGCAGTTGGATTGGTTCTCTATGGCGCGCGGGCGCGTCGCCAGGCGGGAACTCGTCCTTCGGGCTGGGTGGGGAAATTGAAAAGCATGTTTGCAGGAGCTTGAGAATTTGAAAAGTTTTCTGGGGGAGGAAGCATGACGCCAAAGGAATCAGCATTGCGGATTTCGTTCAGCGAGGAAGCAACCAACGGGGCAAAGATCAAAGTCATCGGCGTGGGCGGCGGCGGCTGCAACGCCGTCAACCGCATGATCCGCGCCAAGGTGGAAGGCGTCGAATTCATCGCCGCCAACACCGATTTGCAGGCACTCAAACTGTCGCAAGCGCCGGTGAAGCTGCAGCTCGGCGCGAAGCTCACCAAGGGGCTCGGCGCGGGCGCGAATCCCGAGGTCGGCCGCAAGGCTGCGCTCGAAGACACCGAGAAGATTCTCGAGGCCCTCGACGGCGCGGACATGGTGTTCGTCACGTCGGGTCTCGGTGGAGGCACGGGCAGCGGCGCGGCGCCCGTGGTCGCAAACCTCGCGAGCGAGCTTGGCGCGCTCACCGTCGCGGTTGTGACGAAGCCGTTCAACTTCGAAGGCAAGCGCCGCATGTTGCAAGCCGAGCAGTCGCTTTCCGAACTCGTCGGCTGCGTCGACACCGTCATCGTCATCCCCAACGAGCGCTTGCTCGAATGCGTCGAGCAGGGAACCAGCTTCTTTGAAGCGTTCCGCGTCGCGGACGATATTCTTCGTCAGGCGGTCCAGGGAATTAGCGACATCATCACGATTCCCGGCATCATCAACCGCGACTTCGCCGACGTGAAGACGATCATGTCCGGACAAGGTTACGCGGTGATGGGCACGGCGGTCGCATCGGGCTCGAACCGCGCGGTGGATGCGGCGAACCGCGCCATCAACAGCCCGCTGCTCGAAGACAACTGCATCCAGGGCGCACAGGGAATTTTGATCAATGTCACCGGCTCGAACAGCCTGAGCTTGCAGGAAGTGCACGAGGCTTCGTCGATCATCCAGAAGGCTGCGCATGAGAACGCCAACATCATCTTCGGCGCGGTGATGGACGACGCGATGAAAGAGTCGATCAAGATTACGGTGATCGCCGCGGGATTCCGCGAAGTGGCGGGAAAGAAGACGCACGCGCGTCCGTCGTATCTGCCGAAGACGTGGAAGGCGACGCGCGAGCCCGCGCCAACTCCGCTCGCTCCAGCGCCAACCAACGTGGTGCAGCAAGTGGCGCGCAACGTCAGCGAAGTGCTGCCGGAAATGGCCGCGGACGATCTCGACGTTCCAACGTTCCTTCGCCGCCAGGCGCAGAAGGCCTGAAGCTAGAAACACAATCTCTCAAACAGGGCGGAAGAAATTCCGCCCTATTTTCATGCCTCGATAGTTCCTGCTCTTTGCCCTCTTCGAACGGACTCGGTGCGCTCGCGCGTTTCGTCGTACACTCCAAAACATGCCGACCGCAGTTCGGATTGCGCGGGAATGCCTGCGCGCGATGGAAAATCACGCGCGGGAAAATTCAGGCGTGGAATGCTGCGGGCTTTTGTTCGGAAGCGAAGGAACGATCACGCGCGCGGTGGCGGCGCGAAACGCAGCGGAATATCCGTCAACAAGCTACGAAATCGCCCCGGAAGAAATCGTCCGGACGCTGCGCGCCATGCGCGAGGCGAATCTCGAAATGCTCGGAATTTACCACTCGCATCCGCACAGCGAAAATGCGCCGTCGCCGAGCGACATCGCGCGCGCGTATTATTCCGAAGCAGTGTATTTTATTTTTTCACCGCTTGCTCCGCGGGAAAAAACCATTCGCGCATTTTCGATTCGCGGCGGCCGTGCGACGGAACTTGCCATCGAAATAGTCTGAGCAGCCTTCATAGTCCCGCGCGTTCTCATAAATCGCCCCTCAGGCTTGGGCGCGCGATCCTGCCAGCGCGCCTGCGGCGTCCGCCTCCTCCAAAAAATTCTGATAGAGCGGAAACTGCGCGGCGAGCGCGGCCACTTCGCCGCGAACGCGACGCTCGATGGCCTCGTCGCCGAGATGTTCGAGAATCTCCGCGATCCACGCGGCGATTTTCTCCATTTCCGGCTCTTTCATGCCGCGCGTCGTGACGGCGGGAGTGCCGGCGCGGATGCCTCCCGCCTTCATCGGCGGAAGGGGATCGAAGGGAATCGAATTTTTATTGACGGTGATTCCGGCGCGGTCGAAGGCGGGCTGCGCAGCGCTGCCCGTGAGCCCGCGTGAGTAAACGTCAATCAAGAAAAGATGATTGTCCGTGCCGCCGCTGACGATGCGGAATCCGCGCGCGGCGATTCCCGCGGCAAGCGCCTTCGCATTCTTGACCACTTGTTGCTGATACGCGCGGAAGCCAGGCTCGGCGGCTTCCTTCAGGCAGACGGCCTTGGCGGCGATGATGTGCATCAGCGGCCCGCCCTGAATGCCGGGGAACGTGGTGCGATCAACGTCCTTGGCAAATTTTTCGCGGCAGAGAATCAATCCGCCGCGCGGGCCGCGCAGAGTCTTGTGCGTGGTGGTGGTGACGAAATCGGCGTGGGGCACAGGGCTCGGGTGAACGCCCGCGGCGACGAGCCCGGCGATGTGCGCCATATCGACGAAAAAGAGCGCGCCGACCGATTGCGCAATCCGCGCCATACGCGGGAAATCGATGATGCGCGAATAGGCACTGGCTCCCGCGACAATCATTTTCGGCTTGTGCTCTTCGGCGAGGCGCGCAAGTTCTTCGTAATCGATCGTCTCCGTTTCTTTCGCCACGCCGTAGGGAACGAACTTGTACGTCTTCCCGGAAAAATTGAGCGGATGACCGTGCGTGAGGTGGCCGCCATGCGCGAGGTTCATGCCGAGAACTGTGTCGCCGGGCTGGAGAGCCGTGATGTAGACGGCAATGTTGGCTTGCGTGCCGGAATGCGGCTGGACGTTGGCGTGCTCGGCGTCGAACAGAGCCTTGGCGCGGTCGATGGCGAGTTGTTCGGCAACGTCGACGAATTCGCAGCCGCCGTAGTAGCGCTTGCCGGGATAGCCTTCGGCATATTTGTTGGTGAGGACGGAACCAGCGGCTTCGAGCACCGCGTCGGAGACGAAATTTTCCGAGGGGATCAATTCGATGCCGGTCGCCTGGCGGCGGACTTCGTCGCGAAGGGCGCGGGCGATTTCAGGATCGACTTCGGCCAGCGGCCGGGACATTCGTTTGGATTCAGCGGATTCGCGAGTCATTTTGAGCTGTCCAATGCCTCTATCGCAAGTTACGAATCTACCCGCGATTAGAAATTGCCTCCGACCTTTGTTTCCAATAATTTATAGCGAATTCTAATTCCCCCGAGCCGCGATTAGAAATCACGAGCCGAGCCCCCGTTTGCGAGGATACTGCTTCCAGTCTTGCCATCGGCCGCGCTTGCGTCGTCAAATACATGCTTCCATCTTGCATATCGGGAGAGAAATTGCAAATCACCGTAGGTGTGGACTTTTGAAGGCAGTGGCCCTTCGTTCCTCAGGACAAGCGAGTGGCTAGGAAAAGCGAGGCAAAATGGAGAGTGCGCTAGCGTTTCGAGTGGAGTGGAAACTCGAGGAGAGATCCCTCCGTTGCATGGCCGCAAGGAGCCACGGTACGGAGCCGCCGCAAAAAAGTGCGGCCATTTCGGTCGGGATGACAGGGGAATTCGAGCCAGAGGCGGAAAGCGGCGGTCCGCAGGCTGGAGACTCCGGGCACGGCATGCCGTGCCCCTACAGACAAGTGATGGAGGGGCGGATGGCGCTAGAGGACGAATTTGCCGCCGCGGGTGGTGAGGAAAACGAGATTGATGAGAATCAGAAGCAAGTCGTAGTGCCAGCCCTGGCTGGCTTTTCCCCAGAAGCCAGTTTTCCAAGCGAAGATTTTCTTGCTGATGGAACCGAGCATGATCAGCACAAGGCCGATCGCGGCGTATTGAATCAACACGCCGGTAATGAGGCTCAAAGCCGCGGCGACTTCCGCGACTCCGAGAAAAATCGTGAAAGGCTTGCTCATTTCAATGCTGTGGGCGCGACCGGGCGGGTCGGCGAGGTCGTAGTAACCGCTCGAACCGTAAATGGCGGCGACGAGAAGGCGGAGGAGGAGCAGAGACCAGTCGGTGAACCCGGAAAGAGGGAGCATGGCAGACTCCTTTCGATGCGGATGATTGTGGGACGGAATGGGGAAATGGAAAAGGGAAAAGGGAAAAGAGAAAAGGGGATGATCACGCGGGGATGAAATGGCCCGCAGGCAGGAGCCTGCGGGCTCGGACGAAAGGGAAGTCCGGCGCGGTCCCCAACGACAGCAAAAAGGAGGCCGAGGGCATGTCCCGGATTTTCCGAGGATCCCAAAATTCGGGGCATGCCGTGCCCCTACGGGCGAGCAATTGAGGGCAGGGGAGCCGCGATCAGTGCGTCTTGCTGCTCGAGCTGCCGGTGATCGAGGAAAGCGGCGTGTGGCTGAGCAGTGTGTGCGGGCCGCCGTAGATGAATTCGAGCGCAACGTTGGTGGCTGCCTGATAGAGCAGGCTGTAATTGCCGATGCGGAATCCGTCCATGGGCTCGTAGCGGCTGGGATACCAAGTGGCCGTGGCGATCATGGAGCCTGCATACGGAGCGGCCAGAGAGGAGAAAGAAAAGACGCGGTGACCATCATCGCCGCGGCGCGCCGTGACGGTGGAAATTAGAGCGTGTCCAAGGCGTGGAAGCACCCCTTTGCATTCACAGCGGTAATAGAGCGTGTCTTCGTGAAAAACCTGGGCAAGACCGTAGCGCGTAGTGGTGGAAATGAGCGTCATGCCATAGTAAGAAGCGGTGCGAACGCCGTATGCGTCCCATCCTTCCCCCCATTCAGGAGGCACGGCACGAGCCTGGGCAATGCCCGCAGCTGCTGCGGAGCCGATAAAGGGGTAGGGACCAAAGGTATCAAACAGATAGTTCTGAAATTTCACTTTGTTCGAGGGCTTCTCGTAGGGTTGGCCGGGCTGAACGTTGCCAGTGGTGCGGGAGAAAAAGGAGTGATGCTCAGTTTCCTGCTGCTGCGGCTGCGAAGATTGTTGTTGCGAACCGGATGAGCCCGAAGCCGCGGGAGACTGTTGCGACGTGCCGGCTCCGGCAGCAGATTGCGCGAGGACCCCAGGGGCGAAAATCGAGAGCGGCAACAGAAAGCCCAGGATCACAGAGAACAGGCGCATGGGGACTCGCACAATCTTCATTTTTCATCTCCTGGTTCATGTAGGCGAACAATTGGAAATAGCGTACAACGGATTCGACTTAGGCACACAACAATAAGTTGCAAAAAAATCGGCGGGAACAGGCGGGAGAGCGCAGCATCAGGTTCGTTGACGCTGGGGGCCGCGTCGACTACCATCGTGCGGGGTTCCGGGGCACAACGAGGAAAAATGGCGGACTCTTCGCTCATCGGCCAGACGATTTCGCATTACCGCATCGTCGAAAAGCTCGGCGGCGGCGGAATGGGCGTGGTGTACCGCGCCGAGGATACGAAGCTAAAGCGCCACGTGGCGCTGAAGTTTCTGCCGGAAGACGTGGCGAACGACCGCGTAGCGCTGGAACGGTTTGAGCGGGAGGCGCAAGCGGCTTCGGCGCTGAACCATCCGAACATCTGCACGATTTACGACATCGAAGACGAGGGCAACGTTCCTTTCATCGCCATGGAACTGCTGCGCGGGGCGACGTTGAAGCACCGGATTGTCGGCGGGCCGCTGCCGCTGGATACGATTCTCGAGGCGGGCATCCAGGTGGCGGACGCTCTGGATGCGGCGCACGCCGAAGGAATCATCCATCGCGACATCAAGCCGGCGAATATTTTTATTACGGATCGCGGACAGGCAAAGGTGCTCGATTTCGGGCTGGCCAAACAACTGGCAACGCGGCCGGTGGGCGAAACGGTGACAATGGGCGCCGGAGGACCCGAGTCGGACCCGAACCTGACGAGCCCGGGAACGTCGCTTGGGACGGTGGCGTATATGTCGCCGGAGCAGGTGCGCGGGGAAAAATTGGACGCGCGATCGGACCTGTTTTCTTTCGGGCTGGTGCTCTACGAAATGGCGACGGGGAGGCAGGCGTTTGCCGGAAGCACTTCAGGAGTGATTTTCGCGTCGATACTGGAGCGCGACCCAGTGCCGCCGTCGCGCGTGAACCCGGAGCTGCCGCTGAAGCTCGAAGAGGTGATCAGCAAGGCGCTCGAAAAGGATCCGCGGCTGCGCTACCAGCACGCGGCGGATATGCGAGCGGATTTGCAGCGATTGAAGCGCGACACGGATTCGGGAAGGTCGGGACGGTCGGCGAGCTTTGCGTCCACAAGCGCCGCTCCGGCGGCGGGCGATGGATCGGGAGGCGTGGCGACACCGTCGTCGGGAGCGATCGCGGCCGCAGGGGCCGCATCGAGCGGTTCCGTGGCTGCGGTTGCGCCGGCGAGCAAGACCGGAAAGCTGGTAGGAATCGGCGTGGTGGTGGTCTTGGCGCTCATCGGCTTCGGCGCTTATTGGAAGCTGGGGAGAAACTCGGCGCCGCCTTTCCAGGATTTTTCAATTACGCAACTGACGACCAGCGGCAAAGTGATGACCGCCGCCATTTCTCCCGATGGGAAGTACGTGCTGACCGTGGTGCTGGACAAGGGACAAAGCAGCATGTGGCTGCGGCATGTGGCCACGAACAGCGACACGCAGGTGATTGCGCCTTCGGACGCTTATTTCGGGGACATCGGATTTTCACCCGACGGGAATTACATTTACTTTCGCAAGGCCGATACGAACGTACACGACGTCTACACGCTTTACCGGGCGCCGGTGCTCGGCGGGACGCCGCAACCGCTGGTGAAAGACATCGACATCGGCCCGACATTTTCGCCGGACGGAAAGCGGATTGCGTACATCCGGGAGAACGATCCGGTGGTGGGGAAGTACAACGTGCTGGTGGCGGAAGCGGACGGAGCGGAAGAAAAGGTGCTGACAAGCGGGCCGACCGCCAGCGCCCCGTCTGGGGTGGCATGGGCGCCGGACGGAAAGTCGATCCTGGAGGAATTGATCCAGGTAGGAAACGATCTGAGCGCCTTTGACGAGGTCGATGCCGCCACGGGGAAGACGTCGCGCGCGGCTACCTTCCAACGGGACGTGATTTTCGGCGGCGTGTGGATGCCGGATGGGCGTGGCCTTGTCGTGGACTACACCGGGCCGGAGAACGGCTACCAGAGAAATCAGATTGGATACGCCTCGTTGCACGGAGGCCGCGTGCAGCCGATTACGAAAGACACGAACACGTATGGATCGCTGAGCCTTTCCGGCGACGGGCGGACGCTTGCGTCGATTCAGACGCGCCAGCATACCGGGCTGTACGTGCTTCCCGCCGAAGGCACGGGGAAGACGCTGCCAGCGGCCGTTTTCCCCCAGGAAATGACCGGAGGTGTGTTCGATTGGGCAGGAAACGATGCGTTCTATCTGCCCGTGAACATGAATCTTTTCAAGACGTCGCTCGACGGCAAGACGCAGAGCGAGTTGCTAAACGGCGCAACGACGTTTGATCTTTCGGCCTGCCCGGACGGGCACACGCTGGTGTTCAGTTGGGTGGGCGGCGGAAACAGCACCGGAATTAATTTGTGGAAGATCAATTCGGACGGGACGAACGCGGTGCAGTTGACGAAAGGCAAGCGGGAGGACAGCGCCGTGTGCTCGCCGGACTCGAAATGGGTTTATTACCGCGAGACGGGAAGCGAGCAATTGCGTCGCGTCAGCCTTTCCGGGGGCGAACCGGAGCCGGTGCCGGGAACGGAAATCCCGCACGGGATCGTCGGGTCGAACATCATGGGAATTTCTCCGGATGGGAAGACGATCGCGTTCCTTTCGACGGTCGAGCTCCCGGGCGAGGGGCTGACGAACGTGCAAAAGATCGCGATGGTGCCGCTGAATGCGGGCCCAAATCCCCAGGTGAAAATGGTGGAGGTGCGCCCCGGAACATCGCAAGGGCCGCGCTTCACCCCCGACGGCAAGGCGGTGGTCTACACCATCCGACAGGACGGCGTGGACAATCTTTGGATGCAGCCGCTCGATGGTGGCGCGGGGAAACAGATTACAAATTTCACGACCGAGCGGATTTCGACGTGGCATTTTTCGCCGGACGGCAAATCGATCGGAATGATTCGCACACACCAGGAGTCGGACGTTGTGCTGCTGCACGACAATGCAGCTGGGAAGTGAACGATGAGCGTGACGCCGGATGAATTCCGTCGCATGGCGTTGGCACACGCAGATGCCGCCGAAAGCGCGCACATGAAGCATCCTGATTTTCGCGTGCGCGGACGCGTGTTTGCGACGCTGGGCTATCCCGACGGCGAGTACGGTATGGTGAAGCTTGCGCCGGCGAAGCAGGCGGAGTTCGTGCGCAGCTCTCCAAAGGCGTTTGCGCCGGCGAAGGGATCCTGGGGGCGGCAGGGATCCACGTGCGTGCGGCTGAGTGCGGTGAAGAAGCGCGAGCTGGCAAGCGCGCTGCTGGCCGCATGGTCGCATGTAGCGCGGAAGCGCCGCTGAATTGGCGAATCCATCGGCGCCCGCCGCGAGATTGCGTCAGCAGGGTTGCGCGCAAGAGTCTCCGGCGCTTGCGTTGGTCGCTGGGAAATACGATTTTGGTAAGCGCCTTGCCATTCTTCGCCGAGTGTGGCTTCATTTTCAGGCGGACGTTTCGCCGGATTTTCATCTGCAGGGAACCCCGCCGTTTGAGCCATCTCTAAGCCTGGTTCGAGGCTGAGCGGAGAGAAATGACCGAAGAAGAAAAGCGGCTGCTGGAAACTGCCAAGAGGCAGACCAATTGGAAGCGCTGGGGGCCGTACCTTTCCGAAAGGCAGTGGGGAACGGTGCGCGAGGATTACAGCGCGAACGGAGACGCCTGGGCTTATTTTCCACACGATCATGCACGCTCTCGGGCCTACCGGTGGGGCGAAGACGGCATCGCGGGAATCTGCGACCGGCACCAGCACATCTGCTTCGCGTTTGCCTTCTGGAACGGCAAGGACAAGATCCTGAAGGAGAGGATGTTCGGGCTCTCGAACCGCGAGGGAAACCACGGCGAGGACGTGAAGGAGTATTACTACTATCTCGACGCAACACCCACCAGTTCCTACCTGAAGACGCTCTACAAATATCCGCAGGCAGAATTTCCCTACGATCAGCTTGTGGCTGAGAACCACAAGAGATCGCGGATGGATCCGGAGTACGAGCTGGTCGACACTGGCATTTTCAAGGAAAACCGGTACTTCGACATTTTCGTGGAATACGCGAAGGTGTCCATGGAAGAAGTGCTGGTGAACGTGACGGCGTTCAACCGCGGACCCGAGGCGGCAAAGCTGTGGGTGCTGCCGACGCTGTGGTTCCGCAACCGCTGGGACTGGGGCGATCCCTACGACATGCCGAAAGTGGAGCGGACGGAAGGCCCGGCCGGAACGGCGGTGGTAGAACTGTCCGACTTTCACTACGGCAAAAGATGGCTGATTGCCGAGGGCGACCCCGACCTTCTGTTTACGGAAAACGAGACGAACAAAGAACGGCTGTACGGGCAGAAAAATAAGAGCCCGTACGTGAAGGATGCGTTTCACCGCTACGTGGCAAGTGGCGACACGGCCAGCGTGAACCCCGCGATGAAAGGGACGAAGGCCGCGGCTCTGTACTCCGCGGAGATTCAGCCAGGAAAAAGCTGGACCATCCGCCTGCGGCTGACCGATCGCAATCCAGTGGAGCAGAAGCAGACAGCCGCGCAGCTCTTCGGCCCTGACTTCGGCAAGGCCTTCGAAGACCGCAAGCGCGAAGCCGATGAATTCTACGCGCAGCGGATCAGCCCGGACTTGAGCGAGGACGGGCGAATGATCCAGCGGCAGGCTTTTGCCGGGCTGCTGTGGGGAAAGCAAAGCTACCACTATGACGTGCGGCGGTGGCTCGAAGGCGATTCGACGCAGCCGAAGCCCGATCCGGCGCGGCGCAACGGCCGCAACAAGCACTGGAAACACCTCTACAACTCCGACGTGATTTCGATGCCGGACAAGTGGGAATACCCGTGGTACGCGGCGTGGGATCTGGCGTTCCACTGCGTGGCGATGGCCATCATCGACTCCGACTTTGCCAAGGAACAGCTCATCCTGTTTCTCCGCGAATGGTACATGCATCCGAACGGGCAGCTTCCCGCCTACGAATGGAACTTTTCGGATGTGAATCCTCCGGTGCACGCGTGGGCGGCCTGGCGCGTCTACAAAATCGAAGGGCGCATCCGCGGGAAATACGACCGCGTGTTTTTGGAGCGCGTGTTCCACAAACTGCTGCTGAACTTCACATGGTGGGTGAACCGCAAAGACCCGAGCGGAATGAACGTGTTCGAAGGCGGATTCCTCGGGCTCGACAACATCGGCGTGTTCGACCGCTCGCAGCCTCTCGGTCCCGACAGCTTCGTCGAGCAGTCCGACGG
Organism: Candidatus Acidiferrum sp.; assembly: GCA_035524135.1. Lineage (GTDB taxonomy): Bacteria > Acidobacteriota > Terriglobia > Acidiferrales > UBA7541 > Palsa-295. Next base: position 11,981 of record DATKPM010000080.1, read on the forward strand.
GACTAGCTGGATGGCGATGTTCTGCCTGGACATGCTGGCGATGGCGGCGGAACTGGCGCGCTACGACCCGGCGTACGAGGACGTGGCCAGCAAATTTTTCGAGCACTTCGTCTTCATCGCGCAGGCGATGAACAACATCGGCGGCGAAGGCATCGGACTGTGGCACGAATCCGACGGCTTCTACTACGACGTGCTGCACCTGAACGACAACCCGCCGATGCCGATGAAGATTCGCTCGATGGTGGGCCTGGTGCCGTTGTTTGCGGTGGAAACATTTGAGCCGGAGGATCTCGAGCGCCTGCCGGGATTCCGCCAGCGCATGGAATGGTTCCTGAGCCATCACAAAGACGTGGCCGAGCACGTGGACATGAGCCGGAGGTCGGATCGGGGCGCCCGCCTGCTGCTCTCCATCGCCAATCGCCAGAAGCTCGAACGCATCTATAAATACCTGCTCGACGAAAAAGAGTTTTTATCGCCGTACGGAGTTCGCGCGCTCTCGAAATTTCACAGCACGCAACCGTTCGTGCTTCAGGTGGACGGCTCGAAATACTCGGTCGACTACGAGCCGGCCGAATCGTCCACGGACATTTTCGGCGGCAATTCGAACTGGCGCGGCCCCGTGTGGTTTCCCATGAATTTTCTGCTCATCGAATCGATGCAGCGGATTCATTACTATTACGGCGATGAGTTCAAGGTGGAATGTCCCACGGGCTCGGGCAACAAAATTTCGCTGTGGGACGTCTCGACGGAAATCTCGCGCCGGCTGACGCATATCTTCCTTCGCCGGGATGACCGCCGCGCCGTCTACGGCAACGTCGACCTCTTTCAGAAGGATCCTTTCTTCCGGGACCTCATCCTTTTCTACGAATATTTTCACGGCGATACGGGCATGGGACTCGGCGCGGGGCATCAGACGGGATGGACGGCGCTGGTGGCAAAACTGATCGAGCAGAGCGGCGAGTAATCGAGCGGCGCTAGTGCGATTCCTGAGCCACAGGGCTGAGCGAATCGGCATTTGACAGCAGGACGCGCGCCGTTTGCCCCGGCCCCACCGTCACCGGAACGTCCCAGCGCAGCCAGGCATCTCCCACCGTGGCGTGCACGTTCAGAGAACTGACCCAATAGGTTCCCGCAGGAAGGCCGCTGAATTCGCCCCGCCCTTGTAGATTGGTCTCCACCTGCCCGGCGAAGTACTTCGAGCGGGCAAGTTCGAGCGCATAGCGGTCAATCTGAGGAATGCGCTTGGCTTCCTGATCCTTCCACTTCGCTCCTGGATCGACGGTGGTCAGCTCGGCGTCCATGCCGTCGAGGGTCTGAGGATTGTCGGTGATGTATTTCTGCAGCGCCTGATGAAAATCGTCCTCGGCTTTCGCGTACTTTTCCGGATGCTTCTTCTTCTCGGACGGCTTCACTTTCAGCTTGGGAAAGTTCGACAAGCTTTGATCGTCGGCGTTGTGGTTCATGTACGCTTTGTAAAATTCGGGGACGTTTATGACATCCGCGGGCTTGATCAGGTGAAGAAAATCCTCGCCGGAAAGAATCACGGTGTCGTTTTTCTTCATCCAGGTTTTGAGTTCGGGCGAGACATCGAGTTTGTCGACGAATGCGGCCATGTCGGGCAACGGGTAGGCTATGGTTGCCTCTTTATGGATGTCCGCGAAGCTCTTTCGGAGTAGGCAAATCGGAAAGCCACGCACGGGCTCGGGGATCCCGCTCGAAGGCGTTCCTTGCGCTTGAAAGACGATGGTTGCCCCTTGCGCGGCGGCGCTCGGCGCGGCGGCAACAGCGCCCAATGAGCAGGAAATCACGAGGAGAAGGAAGCGTTTCATGCCAGACATCGTATCAAAACGAATCTTGCGCAAACGCTGTTTGGACCGGCCTGGGACCGGAAGGTAACTGCCCGCTGAAGAGTCTGTGGTTGCAATGGTGGAGAAGGCGGACAGGAATCTTGCGTGAAAGCAAGTCGCTTCCTACATACAAGGACGGCCGGACTATTCCCGCAAATATCCGGCAAGGCGACTACGCAGGACTTGGTGAGAAAGCGCGCACATTGCTTTCGCTCGTTGAGGCGAAGATTACTTCGCTCGCGTTATCGGAGCTCGAACGGGCCGTCCCGGAAATACTCCTTCCACTAGTTTGCCGTCTTTCAAAACGAGCGTGCCGTTCACCAGCACAAATTGGATTCCCTCCGAGTATTGCAGCGGATGTTCGTAGGTGGCGCGGTCAATCACCGTGTCGGGGTTGAACACGGTGATGTCGGCGTCCGCGCCAACGCGAATGCGTCCCTTGTCGCGGAAGGCGGGCGCGTGTTTCTCGAGTCTTTGCGCGGGCATCAGGGTCATCTTGCGCAGAGCTGTCATGAGACTGAGAGCCTTTTCTTCGCGCACGTAGTAACCAAGTACGCGGGAATAGGTTCCCTGGCCGCGAGGGTGAATATTGGGGCCGTCGGTCCAGATGCCGTCGCTCGCGATCATCACCATCGGATCGGCCACGGCCGCGCGCGCCGCATCGTCCGGAATATCAAAAATCACCACGTTGCCGCCCTGCTTGCGATATTTCGCAAAGGTTTCGGGGGTCAATCGCTCGCCGGTCGCGGACCACTCCAGGTCGTGGTAAGTGATGCCCAATCTCTCTTGCCAGCCTTCATCGAAGATGGCGGACTCGATCCCCGTGCTCGAGGCCGTGTACGGATAGCATTCGGTGGTCACGTCCAACCCCCGCTTTTGAGCGGCTTCGATCATGGCAATCAACTGCGGCGTGTCTTTCAACCCCATGCTGGTGACGTGCACGACGTGCAAGGGCGCTCCCGTCACGGCGGCGTCTGCAATCACCTCCTGAAGCGCCGCCAAACCCGTTTCCGGTTTCTGCAGCCCCGCGTAACGGATATGGACGTGAACGGGCGCCTGGTATTTTGCCGCCGAGCGGAAAACTTGCAGGATTTCCCAGCGCGTGGCCGCGGGTGTGTAGGCGATCCCCATTCCCACAGCGAGAGCGCCGCGCTGCAATCCTGTTTCGATTCCTTGCTCGATCTCCGCGAGTTCTTCGGGTGTTGCCTCGCGGTGCGCCGCGTCTCCCACCGGAAGAAACGTTCCTGGATCATGCATCACTCTCATGCGGACAGGAATATGGCCGATGCTCACCCCAAAATTAATCAGCGATTTGCCTTCCCGCGCCGCGTACCAAGCGTCCACGTCGTCCGTTCCTCGTTCGAGCTCCAATGACGTCGTCACGCCGTCGTGAGCCTGGTATCTGTATTTCTCATTCGTCTGCCCATGTTCGTGCAAATCGATGAAGCCGGGCGCGACGACCAAGCCCGTGGCATCAATGGTGGTCTTGCCACTTAGCTCGGATGTCGAAACAGCTCGAATTTTTCCAGCGATAATCCCGACGTTTCGTACGGCGTCGAGTCCGGATTCCGGGTCCATCACGCGCCCATTGGCGATTACAACGTCATAGTTCTCTTGCGCCCCAACGGCGGTGAAGATTGCTATCAAGCCGAATGAGCAGATTCCGGCAAAAAAGGCCGCACGAGCACACGAAAAGAGTTTCACGGTGAACTCCCGTCTGAAGCGCTGCGGAGTATAGCAGCGTAGGTTCTATTTCTGGAAAGCAGTGCCTGGTTAACGGCACTAGCGGGAGTTTATTTCATCCTGTTGGGAGCGCCGCCTCACAAGGGCTGCAATCGCGTCGAGGGGCGTATCAGGAAACGCTTCCGCATGTGTCGCACCTGCCGCCCGCAGGCAGGCCTCCGGAGCTGATAACACTGGGAAGTAAAAACCAATGCGCGCGGGAGAAAACGACGATGTCAAAAAAGCCAGACAATTTCTAGTCGAAGAAGGGAGAGAAACCGCGGTCAGAACAGCCGGAATTGGACTTCAACGGTGGTGATGACAGACGTGGGTTTGCCATCCGGCCCGGGAGCCGGCTTGAACCGCCAGTTGCGGACGGCTTCGACGGCCTTTTCATCCAGTCCAAGGCCAAGACCCTTGGCAACGTGGATGTCGGTGGCGCGCCCGTCGGGAGTGATGACCACGGTGAGATAGACGACGCCTTGATACTTTGCCTTCACCGCTTCATCGGAGAATTGCGGAGGCGGGCAATAGAGGCAGCTTGGATAGCCATAGCCGCCCGTCCCGGCGCTCGGATAGCCGCCGCCGGTACCGTAGCCATAGCCCGGACCCACGCCGCCGCCGCTGCCGCTGCCGACTCCACCGCCGCTGCCTGAACCGATGCCGGCCCCGCTGCCGGGGCCGTTTGAATCGCTCGTAATCTTTGCCAGCGGATCGCCCCAGTTCTGGGCGTTCGGACTGGGCAGATTCAGTTGAGGTGGGCCGAGGACAGTGGGAGTCACCGCGAGCTTCGGGTTAACCATCGGGTGAACGCTCGGCGGCGTCAATTGCGTCATGCTGAACTTGGGCAGTTTTCCACGGCTTGCTGGCAACACCTCGTGCGCGCCACCACCGCCGCCACCGCCTGCCTTCTTCGCCGCCGCCGGAAGCTTCAGGGCAAAGGGGGAAAGATCGATCGGAGTGACGTTGACGTCGCTTGCTTTTGTGGTTGCGGGCGAGAGCAGTTCCGGCAGCAGCGGCACAATCAAGAGAACCAGTACGAGCACGTGAAACGCAATCGAGAGCGCCTGCACGCGCGTGAACTGCGTGTTCTTGGTCCAGATTTCGGGGACATCCACCGGCTTGCTGGTCACCTCGAGAGGCGGCAGCTTGGGGGGCTTGATCAGGTCGCGGATGTTCTGCCAGAGGCTCGCGCCACCGGTCCAGTTGATGAGCAGGCCGGAATTGACGCTGCCGCGGGGCGCCGGTTTGAAAAATTCACGGAAATTATCGGCCAGCCCGCCGCCGAATTCCGGCTGGGCGAAGGCGGGAGGCTTGCCACGCCACTTGACGGGGCGCTCGACCAGGAAGTCGCGCAGGTTGGAAATGAAGGCTTGTAGACGCGAACTCGAAGACGGCGATTCCAGCCGTCCGATCAGCCGCACTTCGCCGACCCGCTCCACGGGATTGGGGATTCTCGCGCTTGCGTCCGCCATGCTGACTCTCGGTAGCACCAACCGGGCCGTCGTCTACTTAGACGCACCCATCCCAAAAAGGATGTATGGGCTGGGCTGACACGCCATCTGAATCATTGTAACATAGCAAGAGTCGAGCAATTTTTCGTGTTTCGGTGCCTTGTCCAGCAGGAATAACAACGCGAAAGGGTTCCGATTTTTCCGCATGCCTAAAATCCAGGACCTGAAGAGTACCCTCAACCTCCCGAAGACGGATTTTCCGATGAAGGCGCGCCTTCCCGAGCGCGAGCCGGAGCAGTTGGCTGCCTGGGAGAAGATGGGGATTTATCGCCTGATTCTGGAATCGCGCGCCGGGAGGCCGCTCTTTGTCCTGCACGACGGGCCGCCCTATCCGACCGGCGAAATTCACCTGGGAACGGGGCTCAACAAGATCGTCAAGGACCTCATCGTCAAATCGAAGTCGATGGCGGGCTATCAAGCGCCCTACATTCCCGGCTGGGACTGCCACGGGCTGCCGATCGAAACCAAAGTCGAAAAAGAGCTGGGCGGCAAGACCACGAAAGTGACGGCCGCGGAATTCCGCCGGAAATGCCGCGATTTTGCGGCGGGCTACATCGAAAATCACCGCCGGGAATTCAAGCGGCTAGGTGTCTTCGGCCAGTGGGACCAGCCGTATCTGACGATGGACCCGCACGACGAAGCGTGCATCGCGAGCGCGTTTATCGACTTTCTGGAAAAGGGCTACGTCTATCGCGGGCTGAAGCCGGTCTATTGGTGCATTTACGATCGCACGGCGCTGGCCGAAGCGGAAATCGAATACGAGGATCACGTCAGCCCGTCGATTTGGGTGAAGTTTCCGATCTTGCCAGTAGAAAAATTGCAGAAGTTAGGGCTAACCGGCGATGTGAGCGCGCTCATCTGGACGACCACTCCCTGGACGCTTCCTGCCAATCGCGCGCTCGCGTTTCATCCGGATTATGAGTATGTCGTCGCCGATACTTCGCACGGCAAACTGTTGCTGGCGAAAGACCGCGTCGACGCGTTTTCGAAGGAACTGAAAATCGAAGTCGCGGGAATCTCCGGAGGATGGAAGGGCAGGGAATTCGAAGGCGTGAAATTTCAGCATCCTTTCTTGGACGAGCTGCGCGTTCCCGGCGTGCTGGCGGATTACGTCACGCTCGATCAAGGCAGCGGCATCGTGCACACGGCGCCGGGGCACGGCGCGGACGACTTCCGCACCGGACAGAAATATGGCCTCGAAGCCTACGCGCCGCAGGACGACGACGGCCGCTTCACCGAGGGTTTGCCGGAATACAAGGGCAAGACGGTGTTCGAGGCGAATCCGATCGTCATCGAGCTGCTGAAGAAGCGCGGGCGCCTTGTTGGCGCGCGCGATTTTGCGCACAGCTATCCGCACTGCTGGCGCTGCCACAATCCCGTGATTTTCCGGGCCACAGAACAGTGGTTCATTCACATGGATTCGGGCACGGAGTCGATTCCCGCGCCGAAGGCGCCGCCGCTGCGTGCGGCTGCGCTGGCCGAAGTGGAAACAGTGAAATGGAAGCCGGAGTGGGGACGCGAGCGGATGCGCGAAATGGTGGCCGAGAGGCCCGACTGGTGCATCTCGCGGCAACGCTTTTGGGGCGTGCCGCTGATTATCTTCACTTGCGAAAAGTGCGGCGATTATTTGAAGGATTTCCAGGCTCTGCGCAATGTGATTCCGTTTTTCGAGAAGGAGGGCGCGGACGCATGGTACACGCACACGGCTGAACAACTGCTTCCGCCCGGCACGAAATGCCCATGCGGCGGACAAAAATGGCGGCAGGAAGCGGACATTCTCGACGTGTGGTTCGAGTCCGGCTCAACGTATCTGGCTGTGCTCAGCGAAAAAGACGGCACGTTTCCGGCAGATGTTTATATGGAAGGCCCGGACCAGTTTCGCGGCTGGTTTCAAAGCTCGCTGCTGAATTGCACGGGTGTGCGCGGGCGCGCGCCTTACAAGCAGGTGGTCGCGCACGGCTGGACGCTCGACGACAAGGGCCAGCCGATGTCGAAATCTCTCGGCAACGCCATGTATCCCGCGGAAATTTCCGAAAAATGGGGCGCGGATTTGCTGCGTGTGTGGGTGGTGTCGCAGGATTACACCACGGACGTGCGCATGTCCGAAGCGGCGATGCAGCAGCTTGCGGAGGCTTACCGCAAGATTCGCAACACGTTCCGCTTCGCCCTCTCGAATCTTTTCGATTTCGACCCGGCGAAGGATTCGCTGGCAGACGCCGGCCTGTGGGAAATGGATGCATGGATGCTGCGGCGCACGGGAAAGCTGATTCGCGAGTGCCGCGAGTGGTACGCGAATTTCGAATTTCACCGCGTCTATCACGCGCTGCACGATTTCTGCGTCGTGGACCTGAGCGCGTTTTATTTCGACGTGCTCAAGGACCGCCTCTACACGTTTGCGCCGCAGACGCGCGGACGCCGCTCGGCGCAGACCGCCGTGCATCGCATCGCTTCGGCGCTTGTGCGGCTGGCCGCGCCCATCATGGTCTTCACCGCCGAAGAAATCTGGAAATATCTGCCGCAGGGCGCTTCCACGCTTCTCAGCGTTCACATGGCGACCTTTCCGAATGCCGAGGAATTCGAAAACGCCATCGGCGATGCGCGCGCGAAGGATTGGGACCGTTTGCTGGCCGTCCGTGAAGAAGTGCTGAAGGCGCTCGAGCCGGCGCGTGTGGCGAAAACAATCGCCGCAAATCTCGAAGCCAAGACGACGCTTTCGGCGGACAAGGACCTTGCCGGCCTTTTGCGCCAGAACGAAAAATTCCTTCCCGGCCTCTTCATCGTCTCGCAGGTGGAAATCGCGGACCGTAACGGCAGCGGCCCGGCTGCGCCGGGAGGCGCGGAAGTCTCCGTGCAGGTCGAGAAAGCGCACGGAAAAAAGTGCGAGCGCTGCTGGAACTATTCGACGCACGTCGGCGAAAGCGCCGAATATCCGACGCTCTGCGAACGCTGCACCGCCGCGCTTGCGGAGATCGAGCGGGCGGCCGCCGGAAAGTCAGGGGACTGAATGTCCGGCGCGGCGCGTCCCGGCCGGTGGGGCCATGCGATTCTCGCGCTCGTCGTCCTTGCCGCGGATCAACTGAGCAAATATGCCGTGCAGAAATTCACCACGCCCGGCTCGCTGCGCGTGATCGTTCCCGGCCTGCTGAATCTGGTGCACACGAACAATCGAGGCGTGGCTTTCGGATTGTTCGCGGATTCCTCCTCGCCCTGGCTCGCTCCTATTCTTGTGGCATTCTCTGTGGGCGTGATTTTTCTGCTCCTCTGGCTGCTGGCCACTTCGCGGGCGGGCGGGCGGCTGGGACAGTTGGGACTGGCGCTGATACTGGGCGGAGCGGCGGGCAACGTGCTCGACCGCGTGGTGCGCCGCAGCGTCACCGACTTCATCGACTTCCACATCGGCAGCTATCACTGGTACACATTCAATCTGGCGGATTCGGCGATTGTTTGCGGCGCGGCGCTCGTCGTCCTGGAACTCTTCCGCGATTGGTCGCATCATAGTTCGGAACAGGCGTAGAGCCGGGCGATGCATCCGATTCTCTTCCAATACGGGCACCTCACGATTTACTCCTACGGCGTTCTGGTGGCGAGCGGCGTGTTGCTGGGCCTGTGGTATGCGCGGCGGCAGGCTCCGAGGGCGGGCCTCGACCCGGAAAAAGTCTGGAATCTCGGCTTGTATCTCGTCCTCTGCGCGCTGCTTATGGCGAAGGTCTGGCTGGTTCTCTCCGCGTGGGATTATTACGCCGCGCATCCGCGCGAAATTTTCAGCGAAGCTGTCTTCCAATCCGGTGGCACTTTTTACGGAGGTTTTCTTGGCGGCATCGGGCTGATTATTGCCTACACCTATGTGCAGCGGATGCCGCTCCTGCGCGTCCTCGATGTTTTTGCCGCCGCGATTCCTCTGGGCCACGCGATTGGGCGGCTCGGCTGCTTCGCCGCAGGTTGCTGCTACGGCAAGCCGACCAACGCGCCCTGGGCCATCGTTTTCACCAGCCCGATTGCTTACCGGCTTTCCGGGACGCCGCTCGGCGTCCACCTCCATCCCACCGAGCTTTACGAATCCGCCGCCGAATTCCTGAATTTTCTTTTTCTAATGTGGCTCGGGAAGCGGCAGAAATTCGTCGGGCAGATGTTCGGGACGTATTTAATCCTGTACGGCCTCGAGCGCGGGACGATCGAATTTTTCCGTGGCGATCCCGGACGCACGATGATGTTCAACAACAGCGTTTCGCTGATGCAGCTCGTGAGCGTGGCGATGATTCTTACGGGCGCGTTTTTGTGGTGGCGCGGGCTTCGCGGCGACGCGCCCATCGCGCCGAACGCTCCGGCGCACGCAGCAACGGGAGATTGACGCGCGCTCCTTTCCGCGTGGACAATGGCGCTCGGCCCTTGCCAGACGGCCGGCTCTTTCCGGATGATGCATTCCACGAAAATTTTTGAAGTCACCCCCGGCGACGCCGGCCAGCGCCTTGACCGCTTTCTTTCCTCCCAGCTTCCCGGCCAGAGCCGCACGCACATCCAAGCGCTCCTCGAAGAAGGCCGCATCCGCGTCGACGGGATTCCGCGTAAGGCTTCCCACCGCATCGAGGCAGGCGAAAGCGTGAGCATCGATCTGCCGGAGCCGTCCGTCTCGCAGGTTGAGCCAGAGGCGATTCCGCTGGACATTCTGTACGAAGACGATTCGCTGGCCGTCATCAACAAGCCTGCAGGGATGACGGTTCATCCGGGCGCAGGAGGCGAATCCGGCACGCTCGTGGCGGCGCTGCTCCACCGCTACGGCACGGAGGGATTGTCGACGGTCGGCGGGCCGCTGCGGCCGGGAATCGTTCACCGCCTCGACAAGGAAACTTCCGGCGCGATTGTGATCGCCCGGACGGACGAAGCGCATCTTCGCTTGGTTGAGGAATTTCGCGACCGCGAAGTCGAGAAGACCTACGTCGCTCTCCTGCACGGCAACTTGAAAGCCGGTTCAGGAGTGATCGAGCTTCCCATAGCGCGCGACCTGCGCCGCCGCTCGCGCATGACGGCGCGCCGCCGCGAAGGCCGCGCCGCCAAGACAGCCTGGCGCGTTCTCGGACGGGCGAGCGGGCCGTTTACGCTGATCGAAGCCGAGTTATATACGGGAAGAACGCACCAAATCCGCGTGCATTTTTCCGCGCTTGGCGCTCCGGTGGTGGGAGACACACTCTACGGCGCGCCGCGGCAGGAGCGCATCGAGAAAACGCTTCTCCCTTCGCTCGGCCGAAATTTTCTTCACGCCGCGCGGCTGGCCTTCGACCATCCGGTCGGCGGGCAACGGATCGAGGCGCGAGCCCCTCTGCCGCAGGAGCTGATCGGCTACCTCGAAGCGCTCGCCGCCGCCGCGAAAATAAATCCGCATTCGTTTGACGTTGCGCTTGCGCCCTACCTATAATTTCGTACGTGAAAGTTCTCAGGGTTCCTGCTCTTGTCCTCATTTGGCTGCTGGTCGCGGGGCATGCCAGTTTCGCGCAACAGCAGAAGCCGGCGCCTCCGGCGCCGCAAGGGCCCACTCCTTCCGGCGTCGCCCCCGCTCCGCAACAGAAGGGCCCTCCTTCGATTCAGGTCACCACGCGCCTCGTCCATTTGGTTGCCACGGTCACGGACCGCCATCACGATCTTGTGACCGATCTCGACCAGGACGATTTCAAGGTGACGGAAGACGGCGTGCCTCAGCAGATCAAATTCTTCGGCCGCGAAACGGATCTTCCGCTGCGCATCGCCCTGCTGCTTGATACTTCCAACAGCATTCGCGAGCGCCTGGAATTCGAGCAGGATGCCGCCATCGATTTCCTCTACAGCGTGATTCGCCGCAAAAAAGACGATCGCGCCTTTTTGATGACTTTCGATAACGAGCCCGAAGTGATCCAGGACTACACCGGCGATCTCGACTTGCTCTCCAAAGCCATTCGCGCGCAGCGCGCCGGCGGCGGCACGGCTCTCAACGACGCCATCGTGCTCGCTTCAGACAAACTGTTGAACGCTCCTCCGCCGACAGGCAATGACACCGATGTTCGCCGCGTGATGGTTCTCATCAGCGATGGCGACGACAATCTGAGCGATCACGCGCTGAGCGATGCCGTCGAAGCCGCAATTCGCGCGGAGGCCTCGATTTATTGCATCAGCACCAGCACGGAGTGGTTGTCGATCGATACCGGAGCCCCGAGAAAATATCAGTATGCGGCCGGGGACAAGGTGCTCGAGCAGTTTGCCGATCAAAGCGGCGGGCGCGTTTTCTTTCCCTACAAGGTCGAGGACCTCGCGCAGTCCTTCCTCGACATCGGCGACGAGCTTCGTAGCCAGTATTTCATCGCCTATTCGCCCTCGAACCCGGGAACCGACGGGAAATATCGCACCATCGATGTGACCACCGACCGCAAGGGACTCACCGTGCGCACGCGCAAAGGATATTATTCCACGGCGGCGCAGGCGCCGAACTCCGCGCCTCCGGGCGGATGACCCTGAGAATTTGAGACTGGGAATTTTTCTGCAGCGTTAGTGCCAGGGCGCGTAGTATCCCTTGCGCGCCAGCAGCTTCGCATCCGGCTTGTCCACTTCCACCTGAATCTTCCGGTAGGTTCCGTCGCGCTTGTCGTTGGTCGGCGTGTAGGCCAGCAGGTATTGCGAGTGCAGTTCTTCGGTGAGTTCGTCAAACGCCTTGTCGAGCGATTTTTCGCCGTGGATGTCGATCACGCGCCCGCCGGTCTGCTCGGCCATCTTGCTCGCCACTCCCCCACCATAGCCTTCAATCGCGCCGAAGTCCCGGATGAGCAGGAAGTGAATCACGGCGTCGGCGCGTTGCGCCGATTCGATCGCGTCGTTTTCGCTCATCTTGCTTCCGTTGTCTTCGGCGTCGGAAAGAATCACCAGCGCTTTGCGGCCCGCTTCCTGCCCCAATTGGTCATGGCAGGCCAGATACACGGCGTCGTAGAGATTCGTCCCGCCGCCCTGAGAAGGAATCGTTCCCGCCGTCCCGCCAATTCCCGAAGCGTCCACATTGATTTGCGCCCTCTGAATGCCTTCATCGAGCACGCTTGGATCCTCGGTGAAATCGGCGAGAAGATCCACGTCGGTATCGAACGACATGACCATGGCTTCGTCCCGCTTTCGCAGCACTTCGCGGACAAACCGTGCCGCCGCGTCCTTTTCTGCTGGAAGAATGCGGTACATGCTGCCGCTGGTATCCATCAGCATGGCCAGCGTGATGGGAACATTCGTCTCGCGCGAAAAGAACTCCACTTTTTGCTCCACGCCGTTTTCGAATACCTTGAAATCGTCCTTCGTGAGCCCGGTGACGATGGAATGGTCTTTGCTCCGCACCGTTACGAACACGTTCACCAAATTCACTTCACTCTTCAGGGTTTGCGGGGAACGAGGAATCGGATTCGCTTGCTGCTGCGATGGCGGCGGAGCCGAACCGGGAGGCCGCATCGGGCCGACGTCTTGCCCCCAGCTTGGAGCGCCGGGAAACGCGGCAAGGGCAAGAATTGCGAAGGCTGCCGCAAAGCTGGTGCGTCGCATTGTATAATCCTTTCGAATTGCCGAAGTCCCGCCGGGGACAACGTCCTCGCTTCCTACGATGCAGTCAGCGCTTCGGCGGATGTTTCGCTCGAAATGGCCCGCGCAGGATAAAGTACAGCTATGATTATGATGGAAAATGGCCGCGGAGGGAAACCGGGTGAGTCTTGACAAACGAAGTCTTGCCGCTTTTGCGGTTGCAGCCGGCATCTTGTTTGGGCTCGTCGTTTCTCCATCGCAGGCGCAGCAGAATCCGCTGCCCCACGGCGTCCCGCCTGGCACCCCGGCGAGGCCGGGGGCACCTGCGTCGCAAACACAGCACCCGGGCCGAATCGTCGTCCCGTCGAGCGCCGTGCTCGTTCCCGTCACAGTGAAGGACAGGGAGGGAATCCTCGTCAGCGGCCTGACGAAGGATGATTTCCGCATCTTCTGCGACAACGTCGAGCAGGTGATCACCTATTTCTCCGCCGATCCGTTTCCACTTTCGGCCGTCGTGCTCGTCGATGACGACCTCTCCTCGCGCCAAGCTGACGAGGTGCAAAGAAGCCTTACGGCCATCGCCGCCGGCTTCGGCCCGAACGATGAAGTCGCGCTCGTCACCTACGATCAGTTTCCTCACCTTGTCTCCGATTTTTCCTTCAACAACGACCTGCTCTACACGCAGTTGAAGCGGCTCGACCTGAACTCGCACTTTTCCAATATTCCTGACACGGGCCCGATGACCGCCGGTCCGATGATCAATGGGCAATCGCAAGCAACGGGCGTACCCACCATCGGCGCCACTAACAATCCCGTGACGAAAGATATGGATGACGCCATCTACGAGGCAGGCCAGATGCTGAGGAGCCGCGGGCGCGACCGCCGCAAGGTGATCTTCATCGTCACCGACGGCAACGATTCGCGCACCAACGACCATTCCTTTGACGAGACGGTGCACCTGTTGCTCTCCAACGACATCTCTCTCTATTCGATTTCGGTGGGGCACGCGTTGTTCCAAAAGCAGACCAGGCGGCTGGATCACTACGCGCAACAGACCGGCGGCGACACTTTCTACGCTTCGAAGGCAGGCGATCTCGGCCGCTTGTATCCGGAGGTTTCCGAGCAGGCGCGCAACCAATACACTCTGGTTTTTTCGCCGCAAGATCTTCACAAGGATCAGGATTACCATCCGATCGAAGTGCGCGTGCGCCGCCCCGATTTGACGATCATCGCGCGCCAGGGCTTCTATTCGCCCGGATCCGCGTTTAAGAAGTGACCGCGCGAAAAAATTTTCAACACGAATTGAATTTTTCCAATGCGCGTGTTTCGCGCTAGAGCGCGCAAAAGTTTTTCTTCTTGACTTCGTTCCGGCGCGCGCTTATAGATGAACGTGCGGTTGGAATGATTTTCGTTTCTTCCGCGGGAGAAAGCCGCAAGGCAGTTCATGCGCGAACGCCAAGCGGGCTGGCAACGAAACGCCCGGTAAAAATAAACGGGGCGCTCCGGACAAACGGAACGCCCCGTTTTTGCTTTTAACCGCCCTGCGGATTTCCGTGCCGCCGCAAAGGCCGAGCATTGCGGCTCACACCTCAGGAGTCGCGCGGCGCGGCCGGCGCAATCGACAGCAGCTCTTCATGCGCCGGGCAAATCGGCTTGAAATCACAGTAGCGGCAGCAGAATCCAGGCGCGGCGCGGAATTCTCCCGCGCGAATCAGGTCCGCCGTCTCGTAAATCTCTTCCTTCAATTCCTTCAGCGCCTTCGCGTCGCGCGTCGTGGCCACGGCTACGTTGGACACCAGGTTGTAAAACACCAGCCGCTCGGGATCGAGCTCCAGCACTTCCTCCGCCGCCAGCGCGTAGACGCTCAACTGCAAATTTTCGTCGGTCTTCTTCTGGTCTTTCGGTTTGCCGGTTTTGTAATCGACGATTTCGACCGCGTCGTCTGCAAGGCGATTCACCTGGTCGATGCGCCCGGTAACGACCACGTCGTGCTCGAGCGGCAGCTCGAACGGTTTCTCCTGGAACATCACGTCCGCCGGCGCCTTCATGTACGACTTGTAAAATGCGGCGAGCTGCTCGCGGCCCGTTTTCTTGTACTCTTCTTCCTGATAATCGTCCGGGAATCCCGCCGAAGACCATTCGCGCTCATAGCTCGCGAGCACGTCTTCGAGCGACGGCTTGTGCCCGTCCTTCACTGCGCCGACGAAATCCTTCACCGTTTTGTGCATCACGTTGCCAAACGTCATTTCTGCATGCGGCCCGCCGCGCAATCCCCATCCATACGAGAAGAGATATTTCATCGGGCAGCTTTTGTACGCCTCGATGGCAGACGCGCTCAATTGCAGCGGCTCCGGCCTCGGCGGATGGTACGCCTTGGCCCACAGCGCAATCCGCGAATAGGCCTTCGCATTCTCGCCCGCCGCGCCGAAAAGCTGCACGGGGTCGGAAGAAGCCCCAATCGCGCCCGTCGCTTCTTCCGCGGGAGGCAATTCCACCGGCGGCGCGAGCTGCTGCGCGTCCTGCGCCTTGATTTTCGGATTGCGCAGAAAGTCCTCCAGAAACTGCGAAGGCTTCTTGCGTTTGTTGACGATCGTCGAAAGCGTCAGCCGCTGTCGCGCGCGCGTCAGCGCCACGTAGAAGAGGCGCCGCTCCTCCTGAATCTGAAAATCGCCCTTCGGCTGCTCCTCCTTCATCAGCTCCGCGGGAAATTCGAACACAGGCCGCCGCACGCCGGAAGGGAAGTCGTTGCGGGAAACCCGCAAGATGAAGACGTGCGGAAATTCCAGGCCCTTCGCACCGTGCACGGTCATCAACTGCACCGCGTCCTGCGAGGGAATCTCGTCGATTTGGATGTCGCCGCCCGCCTCGCGAAAATAGAAAAGATATTCGAGGAAGTCGGCGAGCTTTTTCCCTTCGCTTTTCCGCTCCCATTCCTTCACGAATTCGACGAAGCGGTCCAGATAGTGCGAATCGGCTTCGGAAGGCAGCGGCGAAAGTTCGAGTGCAACGATCAGTTCGTCGAGCAGTTCCGTCATGCGCAGCTTTCGCGCGCTCTGCCGCAACCGCGCCAGCAGCTCCACGAATTCACCGAGCCGCACGCCCTCGCGCGTGAACGGCGCTTCTCCCTTCGCTGTCTCGGCCTCGTCCGCCAGTGCGCGGCGGTGATTTTTGTCTGCCCGCTCCGCCAGGCGCACCAGGTCTTTTGGCTCGAGCCCCCAATACGGCGCGGCCAGCACGCGCGCGCACGCCACGTTGTCTCCCGGCTCGCCGATCAGCCGCAGCCAGGCCATCAAGTCGCGCACCAGCGTGCTCGAAAGAATCGAAAATTTGCGAATCACAAACGGGATGCGCATCCGCCGCAGCGTAGCGAGCAGCTCTTCGCGGTGCGTGTGCTTGCGGTAGAGCACGGCCATCGTGCCCCACGCCGCGCCCGCCTCGTGCAGCCGCTCGATTTCCGACGCCACCCACTGCGCTTCCTCCGCCGGCGTCGAAAATTCCGCGACGCGGATTTTGTCGCCCTCGCGGTTCTGCGTCACCAGCGCCTTCGGCGGCAGCAGCGGCGAGCGCTCGTTATTGCCGATCACTTCTTCGGCTACGCGCAGGATCTTCCGCGTCGAGCGGTAGTTCTGCGCCAGCGAGACCAGATGCTTTGCCGTCTGCGGCCCGTGCTTCGGCTCGCGCACGCCGCAGAATCTTTCCAGGAAAATCGTGAAGCTGCCGAACGACGCGCCGCGGAAGCGGTAGATCGCCTGCGCGTCGTCGCCCACCGCGACGATGTTGCGGTGCCCCTCCGCCAGCAGCCACAGCAGTTCGAGCTGCGCGATGTTCGTGTCCTGAAATTCGTCCACGAGGATAAAGCGGAATTGCGCCCGCAGTTGCCCGCGCAGCGCCGCATCTTTCTTCAGCAGCTCCACGGCGCGCTGCAGTTGCCCGCCGAACGTCAGGAAATTTCTCTCGCGCAGCAGCCGCTCGCTCGCCCGATACACGCGCGCCAGTTCTTCCTGCTTCTCGATTTCCTCTTCGGCGATCGCGCGCGCGTCCGGCTCCATCTTCCGCTTCGCCGCTTCAAACGCCTTGCGCAGCCCGGCGGCGTAGCGATCGTAATCGTCCGGCGTCACCAGCTCGTCCTGGCAGCGCGAGAAAAACGTCTCGAAATCGCTCAGAAATTCCGCCGGCTCCTGCAGCCGCTTGAAATGCTTCAGTCCCAGCGCGCCGATATTGCGCCGCAGCAGGATGCGGTGGTCCAGGTTGTCGAGGACCTCGACGTTCGGGTCGGCCACTTTCAAAATTCGGTCCAGGCAGAATTTGTGGAACGTCGAAAGCCACACGCCTTCCGCCCGCTCCCCCACCACCTTCACCACGCGGTGTTTCATCTCGCCCGCGGCTTTGTCCGTGAACGTGAGGCCGAGAATGCTTTCGCCCGCAAGCGCCGGATCGTCTTCCAGCAGCCGCCGGATCCGCTCGGTGATCACGCGCGTCTTCCCCGTCCCCGCACCCGCCACCACCAGCAGCGGCCCTTCGCCGTGCTCGACGGCCCGCCGCTGCTCTTCGTTCAATTCGATCTCGCGCGTCTTCACCATTGCCCAGAGTTTAATCGTAGCAGATGGGGCATTCCAGGAGCGACTTAGGGCGTGCGGGGCAGGGCGAAGAGGAAAATCACAAAAGCGGCGAGGCTGAGGGCGCAGCGGACGCCGTGCAACCAGCCCCAGCGGCGCAGCATTGCTTCGGCGTGCGGCGACGACAAATCCAGCGCTTCATCTTCCAACTGCTTGTTCGTTGGAAAGATCGCGATCAATGTGAACGGAACCACGGCAAAGAAAACCGCCGCGCCGATGAGCCACAGAATGTCGCGGCTGAGCCACCATGCGACCGGAGCGAGCGCCGATCCGCACACGGCCAGCGACGCTTGCATCCTTGTTCCGCGTTTGTAGCTCGGCCTCCATTGCGTGATCGCAAGTTTTGCGCCGCACGCGAGCCGCGCCGGTTGCTCAACGAGGTTGATATATATCGCCGCCCCCGCAAAAATCCCGCACTTCAGGGTCGCCAAAACCTCAATCGTTTCTCTCATGTTTGCCCGCTGAGGGGCCCGCCATTAAACGGCGACCGGTTTTAGCGAGAGTCCGGCCATTTTGATGAAAACATGGCCGGAGCAGGCGCCACTGTATTTGAAGGAATTGGCTGGACAACGCCGTTCGGGTCCAGTGATTGCCTCATCTGATTGATTCGCTGAAGTGTTACATTGGTCCAATCAAAGAATTGGCGCAAATTCCTTTCGAAATCGTTTTGCTGCTGCGCCTCGATGTTGAGAATTTCTTGTTGACCTCGGTTGGAAATTTTAGACCACGAGGTTAGCGAGTTAGCCATTCCTTCTGCGGCGTTCACGAGTAGACCTATCCCGGCGTTGAATGGATTCTCGCCAAGCACATACCCCGTTTGGTCTGGAAAGTACTGCCACTTTTCCTGAAGGCGTTGCAACCCGTGAAACTGGTTTAATGCCGATGTGTCCAAGTCTCGGAAAATCTTTATATGGTCATCAACATTCTTTGCGAGCGCTCCGCTCTGCCGATCATTGCTGAGTTTGCCGAACTCGAGATTCAATTTGTACCCGACCGCCTGGCTCTGCTTTACGAACTGGTCGCACTCGTAGAGTTCTGTTGAAAGTCGGTCTCGATCGTCTGGAGTGAGCCCGCGGTTTTCCTGGACGACTCGATCCAGGAACGTCACCGGGGGCGATGACTGGGCGGCTTGCGGGGGCGTCTGGGATAAAGTTTGACCTACAGCATTCGGCGCAGGGGTTCGTAACGCGCCAGTTTGTGGTGAAGGTTTCGGGACTTTGGTTTCGTGAGCAGCATCGGCCTGAGGTGGGCTCACCGATTGCAAGGGTGTAGTTGTAATTGTCGGTGCGGGTGGGGCAGGCAGCTGCAAAACATCGGCCGGCAGTTTGCGAAGCCATCCGTGGGAGGCTCCGTAAGTGACTCCCGCGACGAGCGCCAGCAAGATCGAGGCACCCCACACTCCGTACGCCCAATGCGTGTATCGAACCCCGCCGTTGTCTGGGTGAGCGCGTTCGCGAAACAAGATGAGGGACGTATGGACCAGGTGCCGTAGCGCAACTACGCCGAAAAGAAGCCCTACGGCTTCAGCCGCGAGGAACGCACCTTGCAGTACTGTCCGGTCGCCCCATGCAAGAATGATAGGGAGGAGCGCCAGCACAAAAGCAATCGCGAAGTCCTTCCACCACGTCTCAGAGGACTCTTTGCCGAAGCGCTTAATGTACTCCCAATAATACCGAAGGCCGTGCATGTTCTCGTGAAGATGTTCCATTTACCCATGAGTTTACCATTCGTGTCACCCAGGCGCCGCACTCTTCGGCTCCAGACGATAGAACGGAGGTATCACTTTTCCCCGCTCTGTAACCTATCCCCCCGCCAAATTGACCGCACGCACGCACCCGCCTATACTGATAATTCCTGCTGAAGCGCATCGAAGGAGCCGCACGTGGCAAACACCGAAAGTCCCGTCATCTTATCCGCCGTCCGCACGCCGATTGGAAAATTTATGGGAGGGCTTTCGCCGCTCTCCGCCACCGAACTGGGCGCAAAAGTGGTCGCTGAATCCGTCCGCCGCGCCGGCATCGAGCCCGCGCAAGTCGACGAAGCCATCCTCGGGAACGTG
>DATKPM010000081.1:0-29169 GCA_035524135.1 Candidatus Acidiferrum sp.
TGCCGGAGCTGGAAGAGATTCTTTCAGAAACATGGGGCGTGATCCTGTATCAAGAGCAGGTGATGCAGATTGCGAACCGGCTGGCGGGATTTTCGCTCGGAGACGCGGACATCCTGCGGCGGGCGATGGGAAAGAAAAAGCCGGAAGAAATGGCGGCGCAGCGAGAGAAATTCCTGGCGGGCTGCGCCGCGCGAAAAGTGAACGCAAAAAAGGCGGAGAAGATATTCGATCTGATGGCGGAGTTTGCGGGGTACGGGTTCAACAAGTCGCATTCGTGCGCGTACGCGTATCTTGCCTATCAGACAGCGTGGCTGAAGACGCACTATCCAGTGGAATTCGTGGCGGCAATGCTGACCTCGGAAACCGGAAACACGGAAAAGGTGGTGAAGTACATCAACGAAGCGCGGTCGATGGGGATTACCGTGCTGCCACCGGATGCGCACGAAAGCTCGCTGAATTTTACGCCGGTGGGAGACAACATTCGCTTCGGGCTTTCGGCAATCAAGAACGTGGGCGAGAACACGGCGAAAGCAATTTGCGAAGCGAGGGTGAGCCACGGGAAGTTCGAGCACCTCTACCGTTTCTGCGAAGCGATCGATCCGAGATTTTTGAACAAGCGCGCGCTCGAAAGCCTGATCAAGGCGGGAGCGCTGGACGGGCTGGACGCGCAGGGCAACAGGGCGCGCCTGGTGGCGTCGATTGATAAAGCGACGGAGTATGCGGCGAAATTCTGGCGCGACCGGTCTAGCGGGCAACACAACCTGCTGGGAGGCGGAATCTGGCGGCAGGATGTGGCGCTGCCGGAATATCGGAACGTGGAAGACTGGAGCGAGACGGAGAGGTTGTCGCACGAACATGCGATGCTGGGATTTTATATTTCCGGGCATCCGCTGGATAAGTACGCCGGGCGGCTGAGGGAATTGGGCGCGGTGGAGATTTCGATGGTCGAAGGCAGGCGCAACGGCGAAGAGATTATCGTGGCAGGAATCATCGTGCAGGCGCGGCCGATGCGGTCGCGGCGCGGGGCGCGGTGGGCGATTGTGACCCTGCAGGACCGGACAGGCGTGGCCGAAGGGCTGGTGTTTCCTGAGGCCTTTCAGAAGTTGGAAGGAGTTTTGAAGGCGGCGACGCCGCTGCTGCTGAAGGCGCGGGTGGCGGTGGAGGACGTGGGGACGCGTCTGATTGTCTCCGATGCGAAAGTGCTGGAGCAGGTAGCGGAGCGGCCGGCGTCGCAACTGCGCGTCAGGCTGCAGTGCTCGGAGCTGGACGAGAAAAAGATCGACCGGTTGCACGAGCTGATTTCGGCGCGGCCGGGAAGATGCAAGCTGGCGTTTGAATTGGTGAAGGAAGACGGCAGCGAAGCGACACTGGACGCAAGCGGCGGTGTGCGCCTCGACAGGGAATTGATCGAGCAGGTGCGGGAGCTGTGCGGAGCGGATTCGGTAGCGCTGGTGCAGTAGAAGCGGGAAGCCGCGCGCCAGGCGGCGGGGCAATTCATTTTTCGCAATTGTGAGGTTGGCGTGGCGGATAAGCCGGATCGCTCGCAGAAGCGGCTACGGAAACAGGCGGCGCGGGAGCGGCTGAAGCGCATGCAGGCGCTGAAGAAAGAGAAGCAGGCGGCCGCAGAAGCGGCGTCTGGCGTGACAGTGGCGGCGGAAGCGGAAACGAAAGCGACGAAAACCGCGAGGAGCGCGGAAAAGTCGGCGGCAGAGGAAACGGCGGAAGAAATGGTGACGGACGGAACGCAAGGGAGAAACAAGGAGCGGCAGAAAGCGATTGACGCGCTGGAACGCGATGTGGCGGAGCTATCGCGGCTGACGAATCCGACCGACGAGACCGCTTCGGAAATCGAACGGCTGCGCGGGGAAGTGACAGAGCTGAAGCACGAATTTTACTCGCACCTCGGCGCGTGGCAGCGGGTGCAACTGGCGAGGCATCCGCAGCGGCCGTACACCGAGGACTACATACGGATCCTGTTTGAGGGGTTCAGCGAGATTCACGGCGACCGGCGATTCGCGGACGACGCGGCGCTGATTACCGGGTTTGCGTGGTTTCGCGGCAAGCCGGTAGTGGTGGTGGGTAGCCAAAAGGGAAGAGATACGAAGCAGCGAGTGGAAAGAAACTTCGGACAAGCGAAGCCGGAAGGATACAGAAAAGCGCTGCGGGCGATGGAACTGGCGTCGAAATTCCGGCGGCCGGTGATCGTGTTTGTGGACACGCAGGGCGCGTATCCGGGAATCGGCGCGGAGGAGCGCGGGCAGGCGGAGGCGATTGCGTATAACCTGCGGGAAATGTCGCGGCTGCCGGTGCCGATTGTGGTGACGATCACGGGAGAAGGCGGGTCGGGCGGAGCGCTGGCGATTGCCGTAGGCGATCGCGTGTTCATGCTGGAAAACTCGGTGTACTCGGTCATTTCGCCGGAGGGGTGCGCATCGATCATGTGGCGCGATGCGACGAAGGCGGAGGTTGCGGCCGAAGCGCTGAAGATGACGGCGCGCGATTTGTTGGAGCTGAAATTGATCGACGAAATCGTGCCCGAGCCGGAGGGCGGCGCGCATTTCGATCATGAAGCGGCCGCGCGGCTGCTGGAGCCTTTTTTGGACCGCTCGCTTGAAGAGCTTTCGACGTTATCGACTGCCGAGCTTCTGGAGCGGCGGTATGAGAAATACCGCCGGATGGGGCAGTTCTTCGCCTAGCGGCTTTCCGCTGGTTGCTTCCTTCTTTCACGATGATTCCGCGTGGAACTTCGCAGCGCAGTTTGCGTACTATAGTTGTGAGCGCGCAGCGAATCAGGCGGGCGCTGGAAAGAAGGCATGCGAATGTTTTGCGATCAGTGCGGCGCGCCGACGGAAACAGGCGCAAGGTTTTGCACGCGGTGCGGCAAGGCGCTGACGCCCGCGGCGGTTCCTCCTGCCGCTACGCCGATGCAGAGGGCGATTCCTGTTTCTTCGCCGCCGGCGCCGGATCGCGTGAAAAGGCATTTGCACTTGCTGGCGACATTGTGGATCGTGTTCGCAGCTTTAAGGCTGATCAGCGTGTTCTGGCTGTTTGCCGTGGGGCGGATGTTCATTCCCTCGTTTGTCAGCGCAATCGTTTCGATGTCGCATCCTGTAGTGCACCACTTTCCATTTGGATGGCTGTTTTCCGAGAGCCTGGGCTTTGTGGCGGGATGGATTGGATTCTGGGCGATTTTAGAAGTCGTGGCGGCGTGGGGACTGCTCGAACGGGCTCCGTGGGCGAGGCTCCTGGTGCTGGTCCTGGCGATTCTGTCGATTCTGAAGTTTCCGCTCGGCACGGTGCTTGCGATTTATACGCTGTGGGTGCTTCTGCCGGCACACTCTGGCGCGGAATATGATGCGTTGGCGCGGCGGGCTTAGCCAGGAAAGACCCGGAACGGCGAAGCCCAATTCACGGTATAACTCCGAAGCAATCACGGAATCCCCCGGAAGTTCTGCGAGCATTTCTTCGCTTCTTCGACACCTGCTTCTTTGAGCACGCCTGCCGCCCAGCATCATTGCCCGCCGCGGCCGGGTGCATTAGGTTGGGGAGAACCGATGTCGGACACTCAACCCATGCCCGAAGGCGGATCTGCCATGTCGGATGTCTTTCGGCCGTACGAAAAGCTCGTCGAAATTACGGTCCTTGGGAAGACGTTTCTGGTCCCCGAGCGCAATTCGCTGCTGCGGGCGTTCCAGTTCATCAGCCCGGAGACGATTCCTTACGGGCGATTCTGCTGGAACCAGGAGTGCCAATACTGCCGGGTGAGCTGCAAGCTGCCGGATGACGATCAATCCCGGCCGATCCTGAGCTGCAAATTTTTGGTTTCTGAGGGCATGGTGATTTCCGACCTGGCGCCGGAATTGATGGGCTGCCTTCGCACGAAGCTGGGCCTGAGCGCGGAATTGTCGAATCCTTCGAGCGCACCGGCTACCTGCAACGAGGAAGGGAATCCGGCAGGAGGCTCATCTTCGCTTGCGGCTCCGGCGCGGTCTTCTGCCGACTGATTTTCCCGTCTCGCCTGACCCCTTCACGATCGGCGGGAGCTTCCGAACATTTCCTGGAAAATAAAAAAGGCGCTCCGCGATGCGGAACGCCTTGGCAATTTCAATACCGATACGGCTTGCCGTTATGCCTTTGGCTTCGCTTTCAATGTGTTCAAAGCAAGGGCGAGACGCGACTTATAGCGATTAGCCGTGTTCTCAGAAAGCGTGCGGCGGCGGATCGACTTGTCGATCTCCGAATACGTGGCGCCGGCGAGCTTTTCAGCGGCTGCGGCGTCTCCAGATGCGAGAGCTGCCCGGAACTGGCGGATGGCCGTACGGACGCGCGTGCGGTTCATGCGGTTCACCGCTTCTCGCTTGGCGGACTGCCGGATAGCCTTCAATACCGACTTCGACTTCTTCTTATGCTTGATGGGTGTTCCCTGCGCCATTCAATGCTCCTTCAGAAGTGACTACAATCCATCCAGAATATCTGATGCGTGACAGGCTGTCAATTTCGATCGGGCGGAGGAAAGAGGCAGAATACGGCATGTTACCATCCTAGGCCTATGAAAACCGTGCTCCTGTTGATTTGCTCGAATGTGTTTATGACCATCGCCTGGTATGGGCATTTGAAATACAAGCAAGCGCCGCTGTTTCTGGTGATTGTAATCAGTTGGCTGATTGCGTTTTTCGAGTACTGCTTTCAGGTGCCGGCGAATCGCATCGGCTACGGCGAGTTTACGGCGTTTCAGCTCAAGGTGATTCAAGAGGTGGTGACGCTGTGCGTTTTCACGGTCTTCGCTTGGATCTATTTGGGCGAGGGGTTGAAATGGAACCACGCGGTGTCGTTCGGCTTCCTGGTGGGCGCGGTGGCGTTTGCCTTTTGGGGGAAGCTGTAGGACCGGAGCAGCGGCGGGCATTGACAGCTTTCCTGGGCGTGATTAGGCTACGCGCGTTCGTGGAGACGGTGCAGCGATGAAACGGGACGAAATCATTCAATTGCTCGAATCCGTGGGTGCGATTCGAAGCGGGCATTTCGAATTGTCGAGCGGACGGCACAGCGCGACCTACGTGCAATGCGCCCTGGTGCTGAGCCATCCGGAGCACGCGGAGAAATTGGGCCGGGCGCTGGCGGAGAAATTCAAAGATCATTCTGTTGCGTGCGTCGTCTCACCCGCGCTCGGAGGCGTGATTATCGGCCACGAAGTGGCGCGGGCGCTGGGCGTGCGGGCGCTGTTCGTGGAGCGAGATCGCTCGGGACAGATGGCGCTGCGGCGCGGATTTGAGATTGCGCCGGGTGAGCGCGTGCTGGTGATTGAGGACGTGTGGACAACGGGCGGTTCGACGCGAGAAACGATTGGCGTGGTGGAACAGGCGGGAGGCTTAGTGGTGGCCGCGGGCGCGTTGATCGATCGCAGCGCGGGCCATATTGAGTTGAACGTACCAGCGCGGGCGCTGCTTGAATTGGAAGTGCCGAGCTACGAGCCGGACGACTGCCCCCAGTGCCGGACGGGAAGCGTGGCGATGAGGCCGGGGTCGCGCTTCCTGCGGGCGAGCTCGTGACGGACGGCGCGGACAATTTGCAGGAAGAGCGTTTGGCGGCTCCTGTAAGCCTGGTTGTGACCGGGGTATTTGCGTTTCTCGGTGGGCTGGCGCCGATTGGTGTGGCGTTGTACGAGCACCGCGTGCGATTTCTTCCGATTCGCATCATTCAAGTCCTGTGGCCTTCGTCAATGGTGCTATTCCCCGACCCAACGCGGCGATTTCCGATTTTCTTCAACGCGCTTTCCGTCGGGCTGAATGCGGCGATTTATGCGGCCGTGGGATTTGCGATCGGCTTTGTTGTAGAACGACTGCTCAAGCGAAAGACCGTTTGAGGCCAGAACGGTCCGCCAACCATTCCGTGCGCTAGACGACACTTCCTTACGCGCGAACGCTTAACTTTTGGGATTCGGCGGCGTTTTACTATTTAGGGAGGCGCACATGCCGGTCCTAGACGGTCTTCCGGGCCCTTTCCACAGGCGGCACTCATTCAAGGTGTCGGTCTTTGCAGCGGGAGTCGTATGCCTGGTGGCGCTGTTTGCCATGACGCGGCAAAAGGGCATTGCCGGGGAGGATTCGCATCGAGGGTCGCTCTATGTCGACGGACGCGCGCGGACGTATTTCGTGCATACACCGCCGGGATACAACGGGACGAAGCCGCTGCCGCTAGTTGTCGTACTGCATGGCGGCGGAGGAAACGCGGAAGGCGCGGAGAAAATCTCGGGGATGAGCCCAATTGCGGATCGCGAGAATTTTCTGGCCGCCTATCCAAACGGCACAGGGTTGCTGGAAAACCGGCTGCTCACCTGGAACGTAGGAGTGTGTTGCGGGTACGCGATGAAGCACAGGGTGGACGACGTTGCGTTCCTGCGGGGGCTACTGGACAAGTTGGGACACGACTATTCGGTAGATCGGAAGCGAATCTATGTGACGGGGATGTCGAACGGTGGAATGATGACATATTACGCCGCGTGCGAGCTTTCGGATCGCATCGCCGCGATTTCGCCGGTGGCCGGTGCGCTCGACAATCCATGCCACCCGACGAACCCTGTGTCCGTGATTATCTTCCACGGAACAAAGGATGAATTCGTGCCTTTCAACGGCGGAGTCGGGCCGCGACAGTTGGGAGGCCCGCGGGACGACAAGCCCGTTTCCTATGCCGTTGATTTTTGGGTCAGGAAGGACGGTTGCAATCCGGCGCCGAAAAGAACCGAGACGAGGGATTTGCGGACGGATGTCTATTCCGGCTGCAAGGATGGCACGACGGTGATTTTGAATGCGGTCCTGGGGCAGGACCACGCCTGGCCGGGAGGGAACCAGATGCTGCGTATGCTGCCGCCACCAAATCCGAACGTCCACGCTTCGGAGATGATGTGGGAGTTTTTTGCGGCGCACCCCAAGCACTGATCCCATTCGCATATTTCCGCTCGCATCGCTAGAATACGAAACCGATGAAGCGGATCTCCATTCTTGGATCGACCGGTTCGATTGGCCGGCAAACGCTGGCCGTGGTCGACGCAAATCCCGGCAAATTTGAAGTGGTCGCGCTGGCGGCTGGCGGCAATGTGGCTCTTGCGGCGGAGCAGACGGCACGCCACAAGCCGCAGATGGTTTCGGTTGCCAACGAGGGGGCGGCGCGGGAACTTTGCGGATCATTGAAGATGTGCGCAAAGGGCGGCGCGCTGCCCGAAATACTATTCGGAGTGGAGGGAATCGAAGCAGTCGCGACGCATCCCGCAGCCGAGATGGTGGTTTCCGCGGCAGTGGGAGTGGTGGGCCTGCCGGCGACTTTCAAGGCGATCGAGCAGGGCAAGGCGATTGCGCTGGCGAACAAGGAAGTGCTGGTGGCGGCCGGCGAAGTGGTGATGGCAGCGGTGCGGCGGCGCAACGTTGCGTTGCTGCCGGTGGATAGCGAGCACAACGCCGTGCATCAGTGCCTGCGCGGCGGCGAACGCCGGGAAGTGAAGCGGATCGTCCTGACGGCCTCCGGAGGACCATTTCGCAAGACGCCGCTTTCGAAGTTCAAGAAGATCACGCCGAAGCAAGCGTTGGCGCATCCGAACTGGAAAATGGGGCAGCGGATCACAATCGATTCCGCCACATTGACGAATAAGGGTTTTGAGGTAATCGAGGCGCACTGGCTGTTCGATCTGCCGCTCGAACAAATTCAAGTGGTGATTCATCCGCAGTCGACGATTCACTCGATGGTTGAGTTCAACGACGGGTCGATTCTGGCGCAGCTCGGGCCTACGGATATGCGGATGCCCATCCAATACGCGCTCACCTATCCGGACCGGCTGCCGTCCAATGATTGTGCTCTGGATTGGTCGTCGCTTCACCGGCTCGATTTCGAGGAGGTTCCCGCCAAGAAGTTTCCCTGCCTCTCCCTCGCGCGAGAAGCGCTCCGCGGCGGAGGGCCGTTGCCGTGCGCGCTCAACGCCGCCGACGAAGTGGCGGTGGCCGCGTTTCTGGAGTGTATGCTGCCATTCCTCGGAATTCCGGCCGTTATCGAGCGCGTGCTTGAAAAGATTCCGCAAACGCCCGTGCGGTCGATTGAAGACGTTTTGGCCGCCGACGCAGAGGCGCGCCGCCTGGCGCGAGAGGCTGTGGACGCGGTGGCAAGGCGTTCCCGGCGCAAGTGACGCGAGGGGCACCCCCCGTTTCTGTTTTCACCGACTCCTAGTAAAATGGAATTGAGGAATCCATGGCTGACATACATGGCGCATTTATAGCCGTTATATCCGTCACCGTCGTGCTCGGGATCATGATCTTCGTGCACGAATGGGGACATTTCGTCGCCGCCAAGATCTGCGGCGTGCGCGTGGACGTCTTTTCGCTAGGCTTCGGAACAAGACTATGGGGATTCAAGCGTGGAGACACGGATTACCGCGTCTCGGCGCTGCCTTTTGGCGGCTATGTGCGCATGGCGGGAGATAACCCGCTCGAACAGCGGACCGGCGAGCGTTACGAGTTTCTTTCGCAGCCGAGGTGGAACCGGTTTTTCATCGCAGTGGCCGGCCCTACGATGAATATCCTGCTGGCATTCTTTGTATTCTGGGGGATTTTCTGGCTGGGAGGAATTCCGACCCCGACGTACCTGCGGCAAGCGCCGGTGGTTTCCGCGGTTGAGCACTCTCCCGCGAATCCCTCAGGCATCCAGCCCGGAGACATGATCGTCTCGGTGAATGGCGTCAAGACTCCGACATGGCGCAAGGTGGATACCGTCACGGGCAAGCTCCAGCCGGGCGAGGCGGTCGCAATCGAAATTTCAAGAAATGGACTGCTCCAGACTCTGAACACGACGGTGCCATCGAAGCTGAATGTGGATGAACTGGTGGGCTATCCGCTGGTGCCTGCCGTCGCGGATGAGATTGCAATCGGATATCCGGCAGAGAAAGCGGGCTTGAAATCAGGCGACGAGTTCCTCTCGATCAATGGCGAAAAGATCGTGACTTGGCCGCAGATGGTGGACGCAGTGCGAAAGTCGGACGGGAGGCCGCTGAACCTGGTGGTGCGTCGGGACGGGAAGGAATTGCCGTTCACGATTACGCCGATTCACGGCATGGACCCGGACGGCCAGATGGTCTGGCAGATCGGATTGTCAGCGAAAATCAGTTCCGATTACGATCGGATGCCGTTCTGGGAGTCGGCGGGGCAATCAGCTTCGGCAACCGTCGCAGGGTGCAGACAAATCGTAGACGTAATCGGCGGACTCTTCACAGGCAAGGTTTCCGTGAGCCAGTTGCAGGGCGTGGTAGGAATCGCGCGGGAATCTGGACGGGCGGCGGAGCGCGGTCCCGAGGATTTGCTGACGCTGATGGCGATCATCAGCCTGAATCTCGGACTTCTGAATCTGTTGCCGATTCCGATTCTGGATGGAGGTCACGTATTACTCTTGGCGATCGAGGGTCTGATTCGCAGAGACCTTTCTATTGCTTTCAAAGAGCGGTTTGTGCAGGTCGGGTTGGTATTTTTGCTGGGGATCACGGCGTTTGTAATGTATAGCGACATTCTGAAGCTCATTCAGGGCCATCACTAGATGGCGCTGGCCGAAGCCGCGAGAAAAATTCCGGCAAAACTCTTTCTGCAAATTTCTCTTCTGCTATAATGTCGCAAGAGGTCGCATGTCCTCCACTCCGAATCCCGCGCATCGTGTATCCACCGGCGAGCGGATCAACCACGAGCCCCAGGGACGCCTGCAAAGTGAATTGCGATCGCAGGGCGTCCGCCTGACGCGCCAGCGGCGCGTGATTCTGCAGGTGATGGAGTCTGCGCGGCGACATTTGGACGCGTCCGAAATTTTCGAACGCGCGCAGAAAATCGATTCCGATATAACGCGTGTCACGGTCTACCGGACGCTCGACCTGCTGAAGCGCCGCCGGCTGATCGACGAGCTCGACCTGCTGCACCTGCGCGGCGACCGGCATTACTACGAAGCGCACGGACCGCGCGACCACATCCACGTTGCCTGCATCCGCTGCGGGAAAGTCCGCGAATTCGAATCCCAGCTCTACGAGGAGCTGATGAAGCAGATCACGCAGGATTGCGGGATGGAAATCACGGTAATGCGCACGGAAGTGGGCGGGTTGTGCGCCGAGTGTCGCAAGAAGTAGTTGCTCTGCTGAAGCCTCTGTAGTTCCTCCGGAAGTCGTTCCAAAATTCAGTCTGTTGCTGCTCCTTGCCCTGATTGAGAGTTTTTTTGAGCAAGCTCCGTCTGGCGCTTTCCTCTGCGGTGAATTTACGATTTACTTTGATGGCGAATCCCCACGGCAGGAGGCTGCCATGAAAAGAATTCAACTCGCTTGGGCCGCGGCCGGCATTCTTGCGCTCGCAGGCGGCACGATTGTCCTGAGGCGCGCTCGCGCCTCAGCGTTGCCGGCGGAGCCGCAAGCATCTGCGTGTGTTTCATACGTTCCGAGGGAGTGGGGGCAGCACAAGGGGGGCTCGTCGCAATCGGGTCTGACGTTTGAGGATAGCAACGGAACGCTGCGATTCGTGACGAATCTTCCGTGTGGTGCTATCCCCGTCGTTTCGCTCGAAATCCGCAGGCCTCCTTCGAACAACTGATCGCGGCGAGGGGCGAATCAGCGGTCGGCGCGGGCGAAGAAATCCTGAGCCGTTTCAATGTCCTGAAGAATTTGGGCTTTCAGTTCTTCAGGTCCGGAGAATTTCTTCTCGTCGCGAAGCCTTTGCCAAAAGCGGACTTCGAGCGGTCCTTCGGTGATTGTTTCGGAAAAGTCGAAGAGATGAGATTCGATGGCCAGGCGCTTGCCGTCGAACGTGGGTCGCATTCCGATGTTCGTCACGGCGTGATAGCTCTTTCCTTGCACGCGAACTTTCGTGGCATAAACGCCCATCTTTGGGAGCATCTCTTGCGGCGTCTCGAGGTTCAGTGTCGGCACGACCAGCTTGCCTCCTGTACCCGTGCCGCGAGCGACGCGTCCTTCCACAGCATAAGGTCTGCCAAGCATCTCGTGCGCATCGTGAACGCGGCCTTCGCGAAGAGCCTGGCGGATGGCGGTGCTGGAAACCACGATGCCGTTCTGCATAACCGGGGGAACGACGCTCACTTCGAAGCCCATCTCGCGGCCGAACTCCGTGAGATGGCGGACGTCGCCTGCTTGCCGATGACCAAAACGGAAGTTCTCGCCGACCAGCACGGCGCGGGCGCGCATCGTGGAACACAAAAAAGTCCGCGCAAAATCCTCCGGACTGACGTGCGAAAGTTTTTCGTCGAACTGGAGCAGGAGCGTTGCATCAATGCCTGTGTCTTCGAAAGCGCGAAGTCTCTGCCCGAGGGTGCTCAGCATATAGGGGCCGTTGTCGCCGCGCAGGACGCGCACCGGATGCGGGTCGAAAGTCAGCACAGCGCTCATCCAACCGTTGTCCCTGGCGCGGTCTGCGACGGCAAGCAGGATTTTCTGGTGGCCGCAGTGCACCCCGTCGAAATTTCCAATTGTCACTGCGGTCGCAGGGCGAGCTTCGCCGAAGTGGCTGGCCCATTCCGTTGCCGTGCGAACCGTGACCATGCCCATCAGAAATCCACCTCAAATTTCAATCCATCGTAGGCGAGACGCACGTTGGAGGGCAGCTTGGCGTTGGCCTCTTCGTGGCCCAGGTCGTGGCAGATGTGCGTGAACCAAGCGCGCTTGGGCTGAAGCTCCCGGACGAGCGCGAGCGATTGCTCTACGGTCGAGTGCATGGGATGCGGGACGTAGCGCAGCGCGTCGAGAACGAAATCGTCGAGGCCGCGCAGCAGCTCTTTTGAAGGGCCGGGAATACTGCTGAAGTCCGTGAGATAGGCGGCGCTCCCGAAACGAAAGCCAAGAACGCCATCCGGTCCGTGCTCGGCAGGAACAGGAGTGACGCGGAGGCCGAAGAGGTCGAAGGAACCGTCGATCGCATGTAATTCAACACCTGGGACGGAGCTTTCCGTTGGCTCGCCGGAAAAGATATATGCGAAAGTCCGCTTGAGAATCGCCAGTGTCCTGTCGGATGCGTAGACGGGAATCACGCCGCCTCTCTTCAGGTTGTATGGGCGGATATCGTCGAGGCCGAGGATGTGATCGGCGTGGCCGTGCGTGTAGAGAATCGCATCGAGGCGGTCGAGCTTTTCGCGCATAGCCTGCGTGCGAAAGTCCGGCGTAGTGTCGACCAGCACAGCGCGGCCGGAGTATTCAAGCAACAGCGAGGGGCGGAGGCGCTTATCGTGAGGGTCACCGGATTCGCACACAGGGCAGTGGCAACCGAGCGTAGGGACTCCCATCGATGTTCCCGAGCCGAGGACCGTTAGCTGTATTTTCCCCACGTTGAGAGACCTGTTTGCAAGCGGCGCCTGACGGGGCCGGAATCCGGCCTGTACCCCGCGGTTGCTCCCAAGGTCGCCAGAGCCGCGTTGAACACGCAACCGCTACTTCTTTTGCGCCTTCTTGGCCATCGCTTCCGCGGCGGCCTTCGAGACTTCCATAAACGTGAGCTTCAAGCTTCCAAGGACTTCGATGAGAAGCTGATCGTCTTCCTTCCCCAGATTACCCTTGGTTTTTTCGCGCAGCGCGTCAAGCATATCGATCATTTCGCGAGCCCCTTCCAGATCGACGAACGGCTGCCCAGTCCGAGGATCGGCCATGCCGCCAAGCATCGCGGCGGCGTTTTGCGTCATGAAATTCACCAGCATCTCGAATCCGCGCGAGCGAGGAATGTCCTCCTCTGCAGGTTGGCTTTCTGATTCGGTGTCGCTCCCTGTGACGGGGGCCGCATTCACAGCAGACTTGGGCGCCGGGCCTGGACGGGCTGCGGCAGCTTTGGCGGCGGCCGCTTCCTCTCGCCTTTCTTGTTCCAGAACCTCTGTGCGCAGCTCGCCCTGCTCGGTGAAAAGGCGACGATCTACCACTTTGAATCCTTCATCATTTTTCGTGTCAGACACGGTAAGCCCTCTCTTCTGAGCGCGATGGAACATCTTGGATAGTGGGTACTAGGACGTGATGCAAGCTGAGAATCAAATTCTAGCTCTCACCGTGAAACAAAAATTGGCCCAAACAAAAATTCTAGCATCGCTGCAGACGGGCGACAAGCGAGGTCAGCTCTTCCCAACTCAGCACGGCCTTCCGCCCCGACAGCCTTGTGGTATACTCCGAGTTTCCTCAGAGCATTTACCCCCTGGGTTACGCGAGGCGCCTTTATGATGACGGAAATGATCAAGCGGGAAAAATATAACGCGGTGCATTGCCGCTCGTGCGGTCTGGCGATAGCTGTGCCGGATGCGGCTCTGTTGAGGGCGCGCGCGGGCGAAGCGGAAGATGCGTCGGCTCCGCAGCAGCGGCGTTCCACGATGCTCAACGTGCGCTGCCATGCCTGCGAGAGAGAGTATTTCTACCGTCCGTCGGATGTCGTCGAGATGGAGGGAAGCCCCTGGGCGCCACCCGCATCGACATCCACGCGGCTTCACCGTTCGAGGACGAGGTTCGCCCGAGCGGCGAGCGCCTAAGGCGCCGAATTCTTCGATAGTGACAAGGGAGTTCCCCCTTCAACCCTGGCATCGCGCATTTGTTCGACTTGAATTCTGCGCGAAGCACGTGCATCCTCTCCCTTCACCCGGGAGGGCCCGCATTGCCAAAATGCGATTGTTCCGAAGCGGAAGTAACTGAAGAACACGTCCACGCGCGGATCACACGTCTCGAACAAGCGACAAAGTTTCGGCCCGTTCACATCCGCGTGTTGCTGCTGGACGCCGCGCCCCCGGCGGCGCCTGGCGATGACTTTTATCACCCGGCCATCTCACGCTCCGCGCGATCTCTCCCCTCGCGAATGTATTTCGACGAACTAGCTGTTGCCTCCGGCATTGCAAGGGACTCGCTCGCGACTATGGATGAGGCGGCGGTCCTTGCCGAATTCCAACGACGCGGTTTCTTTCTGGTACACGTGGTGGAATGCCCGCTGGATGATGCGGCAGCTCTGCGCGAGGCAGTGAACCGTCTTGCACCAACCCTTCTCCGGCGCCTGGAGACTTCCTACAAGCCGAAAATTGTTGTTCCAATTGGCATGGCCACTGCCGAGCTGATTCCGTTCCTGCAGATGTCGGGCTGGGGAGACCGCCTGATTCTGGCCAAGGATGGGCCATTCGACGATCCGTTTCTCGGTGATCCGCAGAACCAGGCGGAATTTGGGACTTTTCTGGGCGACACGCTGGCGCGATCGATTCCTGCGGCGCGGTAGAGGTTGTCCTTAGCGGGGGGCGATTTTTTCGAGACAAGCGCGAGGCGGCATTGGCGAATCAGCCGTTATGCTAAAATGCTTGAATCCCAGCGGTTGCAGGGGGAAAATCCTCGCATGAAGGCCAATACGAAGTTCGTTGTGGGTTCCGCCATCATTCTCGTCACTCTCACCCTTCTGGCCTACGTCGGCTACACGCAAAGCAAGACCTACTACCACACGATTTCAGAGCTTTCGAAGTTGCCGGCGTCCCAGCTTCACCAGCGGATGCGTGTTTCCGGCAACGTCGAAGACGGGTCCATCCAACATCTGGAGAGCAGTGTGAATTTCGTGCTTGTCGAACAGGGCAAGCAGCTTCCCGTGAGTTACGTGGGCCGCGATCCATTGCCCGACACGTTCAAGGATGGCGCGCAGGCCCTGGTGGAGGGACGGCTGATGCCCGACGGGCGTTTTTCTGCCGACCAGGTTCAATCAAAATGCGCTTCGAAATATCAGGCGACTCCAGGATCTGCCGGCGCGATGCCGTCGGGCCAGTCGCATAATTTGACTGCTGAGCCCGCGGGTCCGGCGAGTTAAGGCAGGCCAGGAGAATCCCCTTTGGACGTTCTCGGCGCATTTGCTCTGTTGCTGGCATTCCTGGCGGCTGTGTATGCGTTTGTGGCGGGAATCGCAGGTATTGTCACGAAACGCCCTCTGCTCACTCGAAGCGCGCGGAACGCAGGAATGGCAGTGTTTTTCCTCGTCTTGGTGGCCGTCGGGACTCTTGAATTCCTTTTCTTCACCGACAATTTCTCGCTGGCTTATGTAGCAGAGCATAGCAACCGGGCTTTGCCTGGATTCTACAAATTCGCGGCGCTTTGGTCCGGCCAGGAGGGCTCGCTGCTGTGGTGGAGTTTCCTGCTTTCGACCTACGTCTTCTTCGTGCTGTTCTTGAATCGCAAGAAGCATCCGGAACTGATGCCGTGGGTGGGCGTGATTACGGCAGGCGTGCAGATTTTCTTTCTGACGCTCAATAATTTCGTCTCAAATCCCTTCCATATACTCGGCTCGATGAATGCTGCCGGAGTGATGCACGTCGCGGCCGTGGCGGACGGCAGAGGCCTGAACCCTCTGCTGCAGTATTACGAGATGGTGATCCACCCGCCGATGCTTTATCTCGGCTACACCGGATTCACGATTCCTTTCGCGTTTGCGCTCGCCGCGCTTCTCGGACGCTATCCCGGCGAGAAGTGGATTCACATCACCCGGCGATGGACGATGATCGCGTGGTGCTTTCAGTCCGTGGGCATCCTTCTCGGCGCGCACTGGGCCTATGCCGTTTTGGGTTGGGGAGGATATTGGGCCTGGGACCCGGTTGAAAATGCGTCGCTGCTGCCCTGGATCACGGGAACCGCCTTCCTGCACTCCGTGATGATGCAGGAAAAGCGCGGGATGATGAAGGTGTGGAACGTCTGGCTTGTCTTTGTGACGTTCATGCTGTGCATACTGGGGACGTTCCTCACGCGCTCGGGAGTCATCAGCTCGGTTCACGCGTTTGCCCAATCGTCGATTGGCAACTGGTTCCTCGTTTTCTTGGGGATAATCCTGGCCGTTTGCATCTTCGCCTACTCGAAGAATCGCGACTATCTGCGAAGCGACAATCAACTGGATTCGCTCGTCTCGCGCGAATCGAGCTTTCTCTTCAACAATCTCGTGTTGCTGGCTGCTTGCTTTGCAGTTCTTTGGGGCACTCTCTTCCCAGTGATCTCCGAGTGGTTCACGGGGAATAAGATCAGCGTGGGTCCGCCATTCTTCAACAAAGTGAACGTGCCGATTGCGCTGTTTCTTCTGTTGCTGACCGGCGTGGGACCGCTACTTGCGTGGCGAAAAACGTCCACCGACGCCCTGAGGCGCAATTTTGCGCTGCCGCTGGCCGGAGGAATTCTCGCGGGCATTGTCGCCGCCGTATTTGGTTTCCGCGATTTCTATTCGCTGATCTGTTTAATCCTCGGCGTATTCGTTACTTTGACCATTGGATCCGAATTCTATCGTGGCGCCCGCGTGATCGCCTCGCGCGACGGAACGAACCTGCTCACGGCCGTCGGCGAGCTTACGATGCGGAACACGCGCCGCTACGGCGGGTACATCATCCATTTCGGAATGGTTCTGGTGTTTATCGGCATTGCCGGACAGCCCTTCAAGCAAGACATTCAGAAGGAGATGTCCATCGGCGACCGGATCAACATCGGCCCCTATTCGATTCTCTGCCAGAATTTCGACCAGGTGAGCAACGGCAATTACCAGGCGGACCGCGCGACGCTCGAAGTATTTGAAGACGGCAAATCAGTGATGATGCTCTATCCCGAGCATCGGCTCTATCTGGCCAGCCAGGTGACGGAGACCATGGTAGCCATCGAGTCTGCGCCGCTCCGCGATCTCTATGTCGTCTTCGCCGGGAAGAGCCCGGAAACTGGACGCCCGGTGATTCACGCGTATCTGAATCCGCTCGTGAAGTTCATCTGGTTCGGCGGGATTGTGGTGGTTTTAGGGACGGCGCTCGCATTGATGCCCAATAAGAGGCTAGCGCTGGCTCTTCGCGCCGTCGAGCAACCGACTTGGCAGGGGCAAGAGGTGGCGCGCGCGATTTCGCCGGTATCCACGAAGGCCTCGCGAGATGATTAGATCTCACCCACAGAGCAATAGACAGTTGCGGGCAGGGGACGCGTGCAGCGCAAGGTTACTTCTCGTGCCGCTGTTGTTTGCGGCGTTTTTGTCGTTTTCTCCGTCCGCCCTGGCGCAGCAAACGGCACGCGCCAAGGAGCTTGGCGGAAAGCTACTGTGTGTGTGCGGCTGCAGCCAAATCCTCACGGCTTGCAACCATGTCGGTTGTCCGTACTCGCACGCGATGCTGAAGGAGTTGGATGAGCGAGTCGCGCGCGGAGAATCGGACTCTCTCATCCTTCAATCCTTCGTTCAGGAGTATGGCCCGACGGTACTTGCCGAGCCTCCAGCGCGAGGATTCGACTGGATAGCGTGGATCATGCCCATCATCGCTCCCCTCATCGCGTTGTTCGTCGTGTGGCAGGTGGTTCGCCGCTGGCGCGCGCGAGCCATTCCCGCCGTGGCAGGAGGCGCGCCCGGGGTTTCTCCCGAGCTCCTTTCACGCGCCCGAAACGCCATCGACAAGGACCTTGATGCCTGAACATTTCCACGCTCCCGAGTCGCGGCTGGTAATCGTGTGTGCCGAGGCGCTCTGCCGGTGAGTAACGTAGACATTTTCGTGGCGTGCCTCCTTCTCGCGCTGGTTATCATGCTCTTCATTTTCTCCGCAAGGCCGGAGACGTCGGATTACGCGCCACACCGCACCAAGCTGGACCAATTGATGGAGCGGCGCGACACGATTTACGACAATCTGCGCGACCTCCGCTTCGAGTTTCGCGCCGGAAAGTTTTCCGAGAAGGATTACGAGGAAACGAAACAGCTTCTCGAAATCGAAGCCGCCCGCGTTCTTGCTGAGATGGACATTCTGACAGGGGGTACGCCGACGCCGGCTACGCGACAGGCCGCCGCGGAAAGGCGCCGTTCATGATCAAGCTCTTCCATTCGGACCACCGACCCATTGCCTCACTATCCTTCGGGCTCCTTGCCATTCCTCTTTTTGTAGCGATGGGGATTTTTGCCGCCGGTGCGTCCGCAGGAACAGTTTCCGGAATGGTTCGCAATGGAACAAGTGGACAGCCTGCCGCAGGCGTTCAGGTGATCCTGATTCAGCTCCAGGGCGGCATGCAGCCCGTCGCGAATACAAAGACCGACGCCTCGGGACACTATCAATTTGACTATCCTATGCTTGGGCAGCAGCCCATGCTCATCCGCGCGGTCTACAAAGGCGTCTTCTACCACCAGCCCGTTCCTCCAGGCACAAGCACGGCGGACGTCGAAGTGTTCGACTCCACCAGCGCGCCCTCGGCTATCGCGCTGGGCGTGCGCGCTGTTTTTATTCAGCCGAGCGCCTCCTCGATTTCTATCGGTGAGGAATTTTCGCTCGAAAATAAGACGCAGCCGCCGGTGGCTTTTTACCGCGACGATGGCTCGTTTCAATTTACGCTTCCCGAGGGCGCGCAACTGCACGACGTCTCCGCGCAAGGCCCTGCAGGGATGCCTGTAATTCAGTCGCCAATCGACAAAGGGCACAACGAGTCCGCCATCGCTTTTGCTTTCCGCCCCGGCGAGACCGGCGTCCGCGTTTCCTACGATGTTCCTTACAACGGTTCGCACGGCACGGTGAAATTCACTTCACCGTACGCCGTGGGGCGCATGGCGCTGCTTGCGCAGCCCTCAGTGCAGGTTGCCGCGGACGGATTTTCTCCTGCGGGAACCGACCAGGGGTTCAACGTGTATCTGCGTGACAACATTCCTGCCAACTCGCCGGTTTCCGTTTCAATCTCCGGCGTGGCCCCGCCGCAGCAGGCGGGCTCCGGCGATCAGGGAGGGCAGGGAGGCGGTGCGGCGGACAACTCCCAAAATCCCTCCGTTAATTCGCGGCTTGACCAATCGGGTGCCGAGGCAACCACGGCGG
Source organism: Candidatus Acidiferrum sp. (assembly GCA_035524135.1). Taxonomy (GTDB): domain Bacteria; phylum Acidobacteriota; class Terriglobia; order Acidiferrales; family UBA7541; genus Palsa-295. Next base: position 18,790 of record DATKPM010000081.1, read on the forward strand.
CAACTACGACGATGCCTGCGCGGCTCGACAGCATCAAGTGGGTTCTGGTCGTCGGTTTCGCGGCGATTTTCGCTCTTGGGTTTTTCTACTTGTGGCGCCGGCCGCAATTTGCGGGCGCTGCCGATTCCGCTGCGGTGCAAACGCCCGCCGCTCCGCCAGCGGTCGCGGTTCGGGTTAGCGAAACCAGGCCGGCCACAGCGGCTGCGCCGGCGGCATCTTCGGAAGGTGTCGAGAGGGACGTGGCAATGAGCCTCGATCAATTGAAAGATTCGCTTTTCCGGCTCGAACTGCGGCATCAGGCAGGAACCATCTCCGACGCCGACTACGCACGCGACAGGGCAAGGATCGAGACGCATTTGAGGGACATGCTTCGCGGGTAGTGCCATCGTGTTGCGGTGGCGAACGCTCGTGCTCCATACGGATTGCTGCTCAATCCGCTTGTCTTTGTGGAGTTCCTAATCTACTTTTTGACCAATGTCTTCACATTCACCGGCTCCCGCCATTGGCCTTCGCTTTGAAAGTGTCAGCAAGCGCTTCGGTACTTTCACGGCGCTTCGCGGCCTGACGCTCGAAATTTCTCCCGGCGAGTTTGTGGCCCTGTTGGGGCACAACGGGGCGGGGAAGACCACGCTGCTTCGAATCGCTTCGCAGCTCATGCACCCCTCTTCGGGGGCGGTCACGTTTGTTTCGCAAAATGGGACGGTGTCGCCGGATCAGGCGCGGCGATTGGTCGGCTTGGTCGCGCACAGCACCCTTCTCTACGACGACTTCTCCGCCGTGGAGAACCTGAAGCTGTTCGCCCGGCTTTATTCTCTGGACCATGCCGAGGAGCGCGTCGCGCAGGCCCTGGAATCGTGCGGATTGGGCTGGCGAGCCACAAGCCCGGTGCGCACGTTCTCGCGCGGCATGAGGCAGCGGCTTGCGCTGGCACGCGCGCTGCTGCATTCGCCTGGGCTGCTCCTGCTGGACGAACCCGCGGCAGGCCTCGACCGCCAGGGGCTGGCGTGGCTCGGTACGACGCTCGCCAGGCTCCGGGGTGACGGTTGCACGGTCATCATGTCGACGCATGCGCGCAACGAGTCGCTGGAGCTCGCCACGCGAGCCGTGAATCTCTCCGGCGGGCGGATCGATCGCGACTCCGGCTCCGGCGGCGACCCTCGTCCGTTGCTCTCGTCGCTTCGCGAGGAAGCCTGAATGACCACTCCCCATGCGGCATGGATTCTGCTCACCAAGGAACTTCGTCTCGAACTGCGCACGCGCGAGCTTCTGAACGCCACGATTGTGTTCTCCTTGATCGTTGTGGTGCTGTTCAGCTTTGCTTTCGATCCGACCGCTGCGGAAGCGCGCCGGTACGGCCCGGGACTGTTGTGGATCGCATTCTTGTTCGCAGGCTCGCTGATGTTGAATCCTTCCTTCGCCCGCGAGCAGGCCAACGACACGCTCGACGCTCTCCGTCTGGCCCCGGTTCCTCCGTTTGCCCTGGTCTTGGGAAAAATGCTCGCCAACTTTCTTTTCCTTGCAATTGCAGAGTGTGTTCTTGTGCCGGTATTCTCCATTCTTTACAACGTGTCGCTCGCTGGAATCGTCTGGCGGCTGATTGTAGTGCTGTTTCTCGGCGATGCCGGGCTCGTGATTACCGGAACCGTTTTTTCCGCGGTTTCTGCGCACGCGCGGATGCGGGAGCTGCTCTTGCCGCTTCTCTTGCTGCCGATTCTCGCGCCGCTATTGATTGCGGCCGTGGAAGCGACGGCGTCTTTGTTTGCCGATCCGCCCGCTCTGGATAGGACATGGCTATCGGTTCTTGCTGGTTTTGACGTTGTCTTTCTGACAGCGTCATGGATTTTATGCGATTATCTGCTGGAGGAATAAGCGCCCTAGCACATGAAACTCCGAATCCTGATTGCGGTTGCCCTCGGCGCCCTCATTATGTTTGCCGGGTACGCTGCGCTATTCATCGCGCCGGACGAAGCCACGATGCACGCTATCCAGCGGATTTTTTATTTTCACTTGCCCAGCTGGATTGCCTGCTTCACGGCGTTTACGGTGGTTTTCGTCGCGAATATCGGCTGGCTTGCCACGCGCCGCGAAAAATACGACGCCCTTGCCGTCTCCGCCGCCGAAGTCGGAATTATGTCCTGCACCATCGGTCTTATCACGGGGCCGCTTTGGGCGCACCCCGTATGGGGAATTTGGTGGACGTGGGACGCGCGGCTTACCACAACGTTTATCCTCTGGCTTCTCTACATCTCCTATCTTCTCTTGCGGGGGCTGTTGGATGAGCCCGCTCGCCGCGCGACTCTTTCCGCTGTATTTGGGATTTTTGCGTTTCTCGATGTGCCGCTGGTCTATATGTCCAACCGCCTGTGGCGGACGCAGCATCCCCAGCCGGTGATTCTCGGCGGCAAGAATTCGGGGCTCAACCCAATCATGGCCAAGGTGCTTTTGGTCTGCGTAATTGCCGTGCTTGCCGTCATGGTGCTTGTGCTGATCGACCGGTATAGGCTCGAGCTTCTTCGTCGCGAAGCGGACGGCCTGCGGCTTGAAATCGAATCCCGGTCTGCGATTCCGGCAGGAGATTCGGGAGACTGACGGGGCAGGGATTTTCGAGTTTGGAGGCACCCTGTATGTGCTGCAATCACGGGGAAGGCTTGGAGACTTCAAACGATGAAGAATTTTGACAATCTGTTCATCGCCTGGATGGTTGTGTGGGCTGTATTCTTCGTGTACGAAGTTTCTGTTGCGCGGCGCCTATCGCGCCTGCGTGAAGAGGTGGAACGGCTGCGGCGCCAACTGAGCGAGCACTGACGCGCACGCCGTTGTATAATTTCGCCATGGCCGGCACGAAAAGAGTCGCGGTGGTCCTTTTCCAGCTCGGTGGGCCGGACTCGCAGGAAGCTGTCGAGCCCTTTCTCTACAATCTTTTTTGTGACCCCGACATCATCAATTTTCCCGGCTCATTTCTTGCCCGCAAACCGCTGGCAAAGCTGATTTCCATCACGCGCTCGAAGAAGGTGCGGCTCAACTACGCCGCCATCGGTGGCGGTTCTCCCATCCGCAGGCTCACGGGGCAACAAGCCTCAGCACTGGAAGCGGCGTTGCGTCCCGTGATGGACGCCCGCTGCATCGTGGCCATGCGTTACTGGCACCCGAACACGGAAGAGGCAATTGCCCGGCTGCAATCCGAGCCCTTTGACGAGCTGGTCCTGCTGCCTCTCTATCCGCAGTATTCGATGGCGACGACCGGATCGAGCCTGAAGGAATGGAACAGGCTTTACAAGCCCGCCACTCCGGTTCATCTCATCGAGACCTTTTACGATCACCCGGATTACCTCGCCGCGATTACGGACCGCATGAATTCGGTTTTGCGGCGCATTCCAAACCCGGACGGCGTGCATCTGGTCTTCAGTGCTCACGGCTTGCCTCTGGTTCTTGTGGAAAAGGGCGATCCATATGCCAGGCAGATCCAGCAGACGGTAGATCTGGTGCGCGAGCTGGGCGCTTGGCCGAACACACACACGCTGTGCTTCCAGAGCAAAGTCGGGCCGCAGAAGTGGCTTGAGCCGTCCCTGACAGCAACGATCGAGCGTCTTGCACATGAGGGCGTGAAGCGGATGCTGGTGATTCCAATCGCCTTTCTTACCGACCACATCGAAACGCTGCATGAGATCAATATCGAAGCGCGTCATGAAGCGGAACACCTTGGCGTGACCGATTTTCATCTCATGCCCGCGCTTAATGATTCACCGCTTTTGATTCGCGCCATGGCCGATCTCGTTCTCCGTTCCGTTGGAATTCGCGCTGGATTAGCCTCCGTCGCAAGTTAAGGACGACAGGGAGTCGCGTCTCTTTTTTCCTTTTGAACTGGCGAGTTGCAGCTTACGGGGCTATTAGCACGCCACCCGACTTTCGATAAACATTCCTGGCGGACTCATCTAAGAGCCGGCCCGCTCGCCGTCGGTTGGTTCAGGAGGTAGTGGTTGACAGTTGAGAAGGCGCTCGACGCCAAAGCCATTTTGAGCAAGGTCCCGCAAGCCACATTGGCATTCTGGGTGGCGAAGATTCTTGCCACGACTGTTGGTGAAACAGGTGGCGACGCTCTTTCCATGACCCTGAAGCTGGGTTACGCCGTCAGCAGCCTTATATTTCTTGCCTTCTTTTGCCTCGCCCTGACGGCTCAAATCAGCTCCAAGCGCTATCATCCTCTCTACTACTGGGCTGTTGTCGTCGCCACGACAACGGTTGGCACGACCACGTCCGATTATCTGGACCGCACTGTGGGTCTCGGATACGTAAAGTCCTCAGCTATGCTCTTCGCTCTCGTCGTCGCCATTCTGGTTGTATGGCACTTTGCTACGGGTGCGATTGCCGTCGACATTGTGACGACGCCTAAGAATGAAATTTTTTATTGGGTCACAATTTTAGTCTCCAACACGTTGGGGACCGCTCTCGGCGACTTTACGGCCTCTACTGCCGGCATGGGGTTCGAGCGCGGCGCGTTGATCTTCGCAGGACTCATTGCCTTAGTCGCCGCTGCACATTTCCTGACGCGGCTGCCCGGCAGCGTTCTCTTCTGGTCGGCTTATGTCCTCACGCGACCGCTCGGAGCCACGCTTGGCGACACGCTCACAAAACCGCATCAAGAGGGTGGTTTGGCGCTAGGGCGCATCGCCTCTTCGCTGGTGATTACACTCCTGATGATCCTTGTCATTTCTGCCACTTCGCTGCGAAAGCGAACGCAGGCTGCGGGACACTGAAACCGGCCCTTGTGGAATCTCCTTGTTCCATGGCCCTTGTTGAATTCAACTGCTACACTATTCTTTCGGCCATGCTCGTTTCTCACCGGATGAAGACTCTCCCAGCGCTCTTTTTTTGTGTTCTTCTCGTTGTCGGCTGTGGTCCCGGTACAAATTTTCCCCGATCCCGCTTCTCTTCTTCTGGAACTGCAGGTTCGGGTACTGCCGCCTCGATCAATCCCGCCACAGCTTCGACTCTTTCAGGAATCGTCAAGCTCGATGGTTCGCCTCCTTCGCCACGGCAGATCGATATGTCCGCCGATCCTGCTTGCCAACAGGTGCACCCGAGGCCGCTGCAGTTCTCGGATGTTGCCAAAGGACCGGAAGGCGGCCTTGCCGATGTGGTAGTTTTTTTTCGAATGGGTCTGGGCTCCCGCAAATTTGAGCCGCCCTCGGCAGCTGTACGCTTGGATCAGTCCGGCTGTTTCTTCCAACCCAGGGTAGTCGCCCTCATGGTGGGACAGCGGCTGGAACTGCACAACAGTGACGCGACCTACCACAACGTTCACTCCATGCCGCACGCCAACTCGTCGTGGAACGAAACAGATCCGCCTGGAGCGTCGATTTTTCAAGTGTTCGCAGAGCCCGAGCTGATGATACCGATCGTCTGCAACGTGCATCCTTGGATGAGAAGCTACGCATTTGTCTTCGACAATCCCTTTTTTGCTGTCACGGATACGTCGGGGAAATTCAAGATAGGCAATCTTCCACCCGGAGCCTACGAAATTGAGGTTTGGCATGAACGTTATGGGACGCTCGACCAGTCAGTCGTAGTGGCACCGCATTCGTCACCTTCCGTTTCTTTCACCTATCATGCCGGAACTGCATCTTATTGAGATTTTGGGGAACTATTCTTTCCTTTGCCCGGCATTCTTAGTGTTGCTCGGGAAATGCCGCGTGCGGGGAATGACGGAGATGCATGAGAAGGCTATAGAATGATCCAAGTGGCCAGGACGAAGGAAAACAGGGTGCGGGAGCGTTGGAGTGGGAAGGCGATCATTCCTCTTCGTCGCGCTTTTTCGCTGTTTCTTGTGGCCTTCGCTGTCCTTTGTTTCACATCCAAAGCTTCAGCGCGTCCTCAGGAACCATCTGCCTTGCCGGAGTCGCGAAACAATGCTCCGGCGGCCCAGACGCAAGCGCCTCCTTCGACGAATTCGCTAAACATTCCGCGGGACGGCAACAATACTGCTCAGATTTCCGGAACGGTCATCGACGTCACGGGCGCGCCGGTAGAGGGTGCGCAGGTCTCTCTTTTGGATCGGAGCGGCGCTCCGGTGCTGCAGGTTCTCACGGACGAAGTGGGGCGGTTTTCGTTCTCGGTTAGTGCTCCGGGAAGTTTCCGGCTCAAAGTGGCGGCGGAAGGCTTCGAAACGTTGACAATCGCCGGAGAGCTACATGCGGGAGAGAATTACAATGTTCCGCCGCTCACCCTCAAAGTCGCGACGGAAGTGACGGAAGTCCACGTCGCGCCAACGCAGGCGCAGATCGCTGAAGATCAGATCAAGCAGCAAGAAAAGCAGCGCGTATTCGGCGTCGTTCCGAATTTCTACGTCACCTATCTGGGGGACGATACCGCGCCTCTCACGCCGAAGCAGAAATTTGAGCTTGCCTGGAGAACGACAATCGATCCGGTGACGTTCATCATTACAGGTGCGGTCGCCGGCGTTCAGCAGGCAAGCAATTTCAACAGCGGATACGGTCAGGGTGCGCAGGGCTATGGCAAGCGCTTCGGCGCCTCTTACGCCGATCTGGTGGCGGGAACATTCATCGGTGGCGCTATCTTGCCGTCTTTGCTGAAACAGGACCCGAGGTATTTTTACAAGGGCACGGGAACGTTTCGCTCTCGCGCGCTGTATGCCATCGCCAACTCGGTGATTTGCAAGGGCGACAACAAGCGATGGCAGGTCAACTATTCGAATATCCTGGGGAGCTTGGCCGCGGGCGGCATTTCCAACCTCTATTATCCAGCCCAGAACCGCAACGGCGTCGGCTTGACGTTTGAAAACGCCCTAATTGGAATCGGAGCGACCGCCGCGGCGAACCTATTGCAGGAGTTCGTCGTTCGCAAGATAACCCCAAACCTGCCAAGCACAGCGGCTGGCAAGACGCAGTCGCCGGTCAGCAAAGTTCTCACGGTAATCGAGCGCGAGGGCTTTTAGCATCCTCCCCCCAGGCTCCGCTGTCATATCTTTCGGACCAGCCCCTGTTCGGTCGCTTTCGTATTCCTCACGAGAGCGAGGATTAGCAGCATCCCAAGGAAGGGAATCAGCCCCGCGGCAACCAAGATCGGATCAAACGAGTGCGTTGCGGCCGCGTGGCGCATGTCCGTGAACCTCCCGATCAGTTCGAACGCCACGATCGTTCCCAGTCCCGCACCCGTTCCGCTCATGCCGCTCACCGTCGCCACGGAATCGTCATGGTAGAGATCAGCCGGCAATACATTTGCGATTGTCGTAAACGAGCCGTAGGCAAATGTCGCGAGACCAAACAAAAGCGCAATCGCGTAAAGGTTGGTTGTAAAGATGGTCGGAATCAGGGCCATCACGCCGACTCCGCCGAAGACGATCACGGCCTTTCGGGCACGCCCGAGCGGCCATCCCCGTTTGATGAGATATCCGGATGCCGCGCCGCCGAATAGGTTTCCTGCGTCGGCAGCGACGAAGGGAATCCAGATCGCCGTGAGACTGCTTCTCAAATTTATGCCCTTTGCCAGCAGGTATATCGGGAACCAGTCCGTCACAAAAAACCAGACCGGATCCGCGAACGTCTTTGAAACGATTGTCCCCCATGTCTGCGGCAGCTTCAGCAAATCCAGCCAAGGGCGCTTCATTCGACTTCTCTCCCGTATATCGGGAGATTGTTTCGCAGATGCAGCCTCTTCGCCATCGTCCAGCGGTCCTTCCGGCGCCGTCTCTGGATAAACCCGTCGCCACGCAAGCAACCAAAGGAATCCGAGCGCGCCGGGAATGGCGATTGCCGTCCTCCAGCCAAAGTGAAAATAGATTTCAAGGACGATCAATGGTGAGAGCGCAGCTCCAATCGAAGACCCGCTGTCAAAGAACGCAGCGGCCAGCGCCCGTTCGTGTTTCGGAAACCATTCCGAAACGGCTTTCGTTGCTGCCGGCCAATTTGCGGATTCCGCCCCGCCCAGAAGGAATCGAAACATCGCAAAGCTGAAAAAGCCCCTTGCCAGCGAGGTCAGGATAGAAATCGCCGAATAAAAGGCGACGGTCAGGCTCAGTCCGCGTCTTGTGCCGATGCGGTCGATAAGCCTGCCAAATGCGGTTTGCCCAATCGTGTAGGCAGCGCGGAACGCAACCACCAGGTTTGCGTAGTCCGTGTTTGTCCAGTGGTATTCAAGCTTCAAATAGGGTGCAAGAAGCGAGACGGTTTGCCGGTCGATGTAGTTGATGGCAGTGGAAGCAAAAAGAAGTATGCAGATCTGCCAGCGCAGCGCCGGGAATTTCCGTTTCTTCGTCGAAGAAATCCGCCCGGCTGTGTCCATGGGGTTCGAGTCTCGCGTCTGTTCGAGGCCTTGTAGAGACTATTCTCCTTGCCCGCGAATGCGAATATCCGGTGAAAGCAAAGCGGCCGAGTTCTTGTCGAGGTAGATCGTCGCGTTCGCGTGCGTTCGCAAAATCGAGGCCGGAGCCATCGGGCTGATCTCCCCCTCGAAGCAAGCCTTCACAGCCTCCGCCTTGCGTGTGTCCGGCACGACTGCCAGAATCTCTTTGGCCTTCATAATTTGTTTGACGGACATCGAAATCGCCTGGTTCGGAACTTGTGAAATATCCGCAAACCACGCTTCGCCCACCTGTTGTTGTCTGCACGCCTCATCGAGGTTGACAATCAGATAGGGCGCATCCGTTTCAAAATCCGCCGGCGGGTCGTTGAATGCAATATGGCCGTTTTCACCGATGCCGAGAAATGCGACGTCGATCGGCCGCGATGCGACGGCCTCTCCGGCCCTTCGCAGTGTCGCTCCAACTTCTCCTTCGCCATCTAGTAGGTGATATTTCTCGATACCCGTCTTCCGAATCAAGTGCTCGACCAGCATCTTGCGGAAGCTGCCGGGATGCGTGAAGGGCAGGCCGACGTACTCATCCAGGTGGAACACCTCCACTCGTTTCCAGTCGATGTCCGGCGCCTTGGTCAATGCACCTAGGAACTCAAATTGCGAGGCCGCCGTCGCGGCGATCACGCGCGCTTCGCCATTCTCTGCAATAGCCTTGCGTATGGCTGTGCTTGCCTGTGCGGCTGCAGCCTTGCTTAACGAGGCTTTGTCTGCATAAACCCGGATTCGCATATAGCTTCCCGCTCTCTCCCAATCCTTCGATTCTCCAGAGTCGGGAATTATATGGACAGGCTCCGGCGCTGACAAATCCATTTCCACAAACATCTCCAACCCTGTGGCGCTGGAGACGTCTCTCGTTGTAATCTGTGAGGCCGGATTTACCCGTTCCGGTTCATACGCTCTTCTGGCAACAGGGAAGGGAATCACAAACGAAATGGGAGATTCGCAGCACCCTGCCGTTTATCGTCTTGCTGTCATCACTTGCTGGCTGACAATCTTGCTTCTTATGGCCGGCGCCCTCGTCACCAGCAACTTCGCAGCAGATTCCGTGCCCGATTGGCCGCTCGCATATCACAGGATCATTCCTCCGCTGATCGGTGGCATCCGCTACGAGTATGCCCATCGCGTGATCGCTGCTATCGTGTCGCTTCTCACTCTCGCGTTGGCGATTGCGGTCGCTCGTTCCAAATGGAACTCTTCGACCAAAGTCGCGCACCGACTTGGATGGACCGCTCTTCTGCTGATCATCGCCCAGGCGCTGTTGGGCGGTTTCCGCGTTCTGGAGGGCTATCCGGCCATTTCCGCCACGGCGCATGCGACGCTCGCGCAAATCTACTTCATCACGCTCGTCATTCTCGCGATGGTTATCAGCCCTTGGTGGCAGCGCTCCACTCCGCGCCTGTCGGAAACTGGCTCGCCGCGCCTCGTCACCGCCGGAATCGTCACGACGCTTGTAATCGTCGTTCAGTTGATTCTCGGCGCGGGCTTTCGCCACGGCGCCTGGGGAATTCTGCCTCACCTGATAGGGTTCCTGTTCGTCACTGGCTTTGTGATCTGGACGGCCGCCGTTGCGAAGAAGCGTTTTGCCGGCGACTCCGATATTCGTAAAGGAGTCGTCCTTCTTCACGCCACATTCGGCATTCAAGTGCTTCTTGGGTTCGCTGCGTACTGGGCGGTCCAAAAAGCGCTCACGGATGTGCAGCCGACCTTCACCTACGTGATTCTGACTGTGGCGCATGTTCTTGGCGGGGCGCTCCTCTTGGCCGCATGTGTGCTCCTCACCCTGAAGGCTGCGCGATTAATTCCTGGTCCGGGCAACGCGGCCGTTCCTGCGGGCGTCCCCTCGCCGTCTTCCAGCTCGGGCGGAGCGCACGTCCACGGATCGGGGGCCTAGCCGATGAGCTCTGAGCGTGCCACTGCGATCACCTCTGTGAAGCCGTGGGCTTACGTAGTCCTCACCAAGCCCGACGTAACATTTCTCGTCGTCATCACCACGATCGCCGGCTTCTACCT
>DATKPM010000082.1:0-13964 GCA_035524135.1 Candidatus Acidiferrum sp.
GACTGCCAGCGAACCAGCGCCGATTTCCACTTCACCCCCGCACCCATCAGCACCGAGGCGTAAATCAGCCACAGCACGGAGAGCGACAATTGTTGTGCGAGCGAAGAGTCGATTCCCATCATCGGCGTGTAACCAAACAAATCCCAGACGTCCAAGGAGAGCGCGATCAGGAAAAGTAAATTCGCGGCAATACCGACACCCATGTAGATCTTTGACTCGGCATCGTCCACTTCCACGTCGGATCGTGCCGCAAAAATGAAGGCCGCGAGGAAACATGCCGCGCAGGAAGCCATGGTGAGAAAGCGTGAGTTGAGCAGAAACACCAGCTCGGCGGGAATCGGAAATGCGATCAGCCGGATGCCGACAATCACGAACAGCACGAGCCCCGCAAGGCGCAGCGCCTGCGAGCGGATTCGCAAGCCGCTCCATACGAACATCGCACCCTCGACTGCCCACGCAATCGTGATCCATTTCCCTTCAAGCCGGATCGGCACTGTCAGAGTGAGAAACGTCAGTGCCAGCCCCGCGTAAATCGTCCGCGCCAGTTGCGAAGCTCTTGTCTGATTGCGGGGAACAGCTCGCTCCGCCGCCAGGTGCACCGCTGCCAGACCGACGACAAAGTACGTCAGCCCCCAGCGGTCTTGCGGCCACAACATCTCGCGCAGCGCGATCAGAAATTGCGTCGCGTTGGAAAGGACAATCGCGATCTCCGCGCCGATGAGCTCACCCTGCCGAGCGCTACGGATGATAGGCAAGGCGGCAAAAAGGATGAAGAAGAGCGTGGCAAAGACCACCGTCTCTCCCATCTCCCTGTTTCTGTAAAATTCTCCGTACCAGCTCCAGAAATAAATCAGCGTCGCGACGAATTGCAGCGGCGGCAGGGTCTTCCAGTCCTTGACGAAGGAGAGGCCGAGCATTCCTGCGCCGAGAATCAGCAGGTATCCGAAAAGGACCGTTTCGGCGTTTTGTCCCGTGCTGACGAGTGCGGGAGTCATCAGGCCGCCAAGCGCTGCCAGAAACGCGAGGCGCTCGGTGTCGCGCACGATGGAAACCGTCGCGGTCACCGCCGTGATCGCGATCATCGTCAGAAACACATAGCTCGGGGGAAAAAGATGGTAGTAGTGCCATCCTGCCCAAATCGAAAGGTATAAAATCACGGCACCGAGCGCCGTGATTCCCTCCGAATAGAAGATATAGCCCTTCTTGTAAATCCATTGTCCCAGAGGGTAGAGTGCGCCTCCGACGATTAGGCCGAGCGCTACGCGCCCGGCTGGGCCAATCCAGTTGTTGTCGAACGCATATTTCAGGAAAAACGAAGCGGCCAACGCCAGCGCGAGAATTCCTACGTAATTCAGCCACCGCCCCGCAATCACGGATTCCACATCGTCGGTTTCGCCGCGAGAGCCTGAAGGAACGGAGAGCGGGGCTGAAAATGTCGGCGGATGAACTGGCGGCGCCGCAGGCACGTGCGAAGGAAGGGCAGAAGACGGCGTCGCCACGCTTGGCTCTGGTTGATGTGGCTGCGCGAGCGCGGCCTTCGACGGCCCCGGCGATATTGCGTCTGCTTGGGGCACTGGCATTGCTGGTTTTTCGGCCGGGCCCGCGAAGACGTGCGCCTCGAATTTTTTCTCGAGCGCCTCCGCGCGCTTTTCCAAGCTGTAAATTCTTGCGATGAGAGCGGGCAGCCCTTCCACGCTTCTTTCCGCCCTTGACGAGCGCACGATGGCGACGATCGCCATGATAGGCACACCTGCAAGGAAAAAAATCAGGAGCGCGATGAGGAGTGCCACAGTTGGATTCCCCATTATCGTTTTTTTAAAGGAGGCTCGGCCGATTACATCACAGTCAACCTCCCTCCACAATAACGCGGTCCGCATGAGGTGCTATCATCGCCACTGTTGTTTTGGAACTTCATGCTTCCGTTGCGCCAACTCATTCCGCCGGTTTCGATTCACGCGCCTGATGGCCGCACGATTCGCGCCTGGGACTTCAAGCAAAAGAGATCACTCGCCATCGCCTTTCTGGATGCTGGCTGCGAACCGTGCGCCGACTTTCTCCGCTGCCTTTCGGGGCATGCTACCGAGTTGCGCGAGAAGAATGCAGTTGCGTTCGCCGTTTTCCTCGAATCGCCTCCGCCGATTCTTCATGAAAGTCTTTCGGCTGGGATTTTCGCAGGTGTGGACTTCCCGGGCCGCGGCGTTCGTGCTTTTCTAGGTAAGGACACGATCTCCTCGGAAGGGCTCGCCCGCCGCGGAGTCTTTGTCGTCGACCGCTACGGCGAACTTTTCTCCGAATGGATAGTTCCGAAGCACGATTTCCCAACCGCCGGTGCTATCTTGTCGGCTCTCTCACAGATCGAGATTGTCTGCGAAGAGTGTCCATGAGGGCTGGTTTGCGGATAGCTAGAGCGTTGATACCCTGCAGAGAAGGCGATAAAGAGCGGGCAATAACCAGCGTAAGGAATGGCGCGTATACAGTTGAGAGTCCGGGCAAAAAAAGAGGGGGCTCAAGCGAGCCCCCTTTGCTCTACCCCCAAGATCCGGCTTCGGCGCGTCGAAACCGGCCCACCCCGGGATAAGAGACAGCCGCAAGATGGTTTGCAAGCGCATTGCCATGCAATAAGGCTTTCCCTCACTCCGCCTCTCATTGCGTCCAAAAGACTTAGGTGGGCATGGCAGTCTCCAGCAAAGGCTTCCAAACAACCGAAATCCATTTTCTGAAATTGAGCGCCAGCTTCTTCTACGTTCTTTGGAAGCCTGTCCTTAGTGCACTTGGATAAATTGCACTTGGATCGACGTGGTTGTTTCCACCGGCTTTCCATCTAGAAAGGTGGGTTTGTACCGCCAGCGCTTCACCGCTGCCACCGCTGCTTCCGAAAGATCGCACACACCTTCGACCACTTCCAACTGGCGCACGCTCCCATCTCTCCCGATTTGCGCGCGCAGCGTAACGGCTTCGCTCTCCCCGAGCGGTCTAGTGCCTTCGGGAAGCACCGGCAGCGTGCCGTCGATCAACTTTGCGCCCTGCGCATCCGTGCTCACTTCCAGAAGTGTGTTGCCGTCGCTTTCTGTCTTTTTTAACGCGTCTTCAAACGCCTTCCTCTGAGGCATTCCCAGATACCGGAATCCTCCATCAATGTATGCAAAGAAGCCCCAAACTTGCTCCCTTTCGGCGCCGTGGAACCGCACGTCGTAAAGCGGAGTCGTGTTCCGCCGCAAACGCAGAAAGGGATACTCTTCGGCCGTTGCTTCCCGATTGCAGGGATCCGTAAACTTCACGGCACGGACGCTCGTCCAGCCGCTCTTTCGCGCGGACGCGATGACGGCTCGCGCCTCCGCTTCGGTCTTCCTCCGGCTGGCTGCCGTCGAATCTGCTATCTCCGCGCCAATCTCGCTGCCGAACGCAGAGGCGAACCACAGCACCGGGTCCGTCACCTCAAGCGATTTTGCGTATACGGCAAACGCGGACTTGTCGCCCAATTCTTCGAGCCGAGACATTTCGTTCATGAAATCTTCAAGCCCTTGCTGCGTATCGGAGTATTGCGGCACGTCGGTCGCTTCCATGGCTTCGGCTTGTTCTTTCGGCGAGGCTTGCTTGGGCGTTTCGGGGTTTTGCGCGAGCGCGGGGAAAGCGGCGGTCACGATCAACAAGGCGGCGACGGGCCATTTGGGCCACGACGGAATTTTCACGTGCAGTTCCTCACGCGCCGATAGCAGTGCGCACGGCGCTTGCCAGCGAATCGGTCCAGCGGAGCACGTCTTCGTCCCGCTCGGCTTCCACCATCACGCGCGCCAGCGGTTCCGTGCCGGAATACCGCAGCACCACACGGCCGGATTTGCCAAGCGCGCGGTTGGCTTCCTCCAATTCGCGGCTCACGTCTGGAAGAGTGTCGAGCGGAGGCTTTGCCTTCACGCGCACATTCACGATTTTTTGTGGGAAAATCTTCAAATCGGCCACAAGCTCGTCCAGCGGCCCGCTCGCAGACACAATCGACGCCATTTTCACCGCTGTCAACATACCGTCTCCCGTCGTCGCGTCGTCCAGGAACAGGATGTGTCCTGATTGCTCTCCGCCCAGATTCGCGCCGATCCGCTGCATCTCTTCCAACACATACCGGTCGCCCACGTTCGTTCGGGCAAGCGTCAGCCCGGTCTTTTCGAGCGCGCGCTCCAGTCCCAGATTCGCCATCGTCGTCCCCACAACGATGGTTCCCTTCAGTCGACCCGCTTTCTGCAAATATCGCCCGGCGGCCAGCAGCACGCCGTCCCCATCGACCAGTTTTCCGCTCGCGCTCGCAAAAATCGCGCGGTCCGCGTCGCCGTCAAACGCCACGCCCAGCGCGGATCCCGTCTCCACCACTCGCTTCTGCATCGCTTTCGGATGCAGCGATCCGCATCGCGCGTTGATGTTCCGCCCGTCCGGCGAAGCGTTCATCGCCGTCACTTTTGCGCCGAGCGAACGAAACAGTTTCGGCGCCAGTTTGCTGGCCGCGCCATTCGCGCAGTCGATGACGATTTTCATCCCCCTCATTTTTGCGCCCGGCTCGGCGCCCTCGCGCAACCCATCGAGATAGTCCTCATGAAGTTTCGGGTTCACGTTCAGCCGAGCCTTGCTGCCGCCGCGAGCCTTCGTATTCGCCGCAAGAATGAACTCTTCGAATTCCGCCTCAACCGCGTCCGGGAATTTCATGCCACTTGAAGAAAACAGCTTCACGCCGTTGTCGTGATACGGGTTGTGCGATGCTGAAATCACCACGCCTGCAGCAAACCCTTCGCGGTGCACCAGCCAGGCTACGCCGGGCGTCGTCAGCACGCCCGCCGACACCGGCTTCGCCTTTTCCGCCGCCAGGCCGCGGGCGATCATCTCTGCGATATGCGGACCCGATTCCCGCGTGTCCCGCCCGATCAGCACGCGCGGATGTTCGCCCGTCTTTCTGCTCCCGCGCAGATAGCGCGCCAGGGCCATGCCGGTGCGCTGGAGCGTCGTATCGTCCAGCGGCGGCTGGCCGGGAATTCCCCGGATTCCGTCCGTGCCGAAAAGTTGTTTAGCCATTTGCCTGGGGCCTGTTGGAGAGTGCAAAAGATTTTACCACTTGCTTCTGCGGCCCTCCCTTTCATCCTTGGCGTAGTTTACGGAATCGTCACTCACGCCTGCCCGCGACCGACGCTGCCCTGCACCTGTCCTTGCGGCCCGTTTTTGCTCAAGCACACTGGAATTTTGCCGGGAAAGTGTATGATATCGTACCCCCATGCCAGTGGAAGAGACTCGCGTCGTCGCCCCCAGCTCGACCAGCGCGCGCATCATCGCCGCGGGCATCGTCATTGCATTTTGTTACTGGGCGTCGAGTGTATTGGTGACGCTGCTTGTCGCCGTCCTGCTCGCCTACTTTCTCGATCCCGTCGTCACCTGGCTCGAAGATTGGCACGTCCCGCGCGCCCTCGGATCGCTCCTCATCGTTCTCCTGACGATCGCGCTTCTGGGCGTTCTCGCCGTGTCGTTGATCGAGCGCGTGGATCAATTCGGCAAGGACTGGCCTTCTTACCGCAAGCCTCTTCACGCCGCCGCCGCGGAAATCGAAAACCGCCTTGCGAATTTCGAAGAGCACGTGCAAGAAATCGCTCCGCAGGAGCAGCCTTCAAAGGAACACATTGTGACAGTGGCCGAATCGCATCCGTTCCGCTCGGCCATTCTCGAAAGGCTCAGCTCGCTCTACACGCTGATCCTCGCCGCTACGTTCGTGCCGTTTCTTCTGTTTTTCATGCTCGCCGCGAAGCGTCAGGTGTGGCACGCCACCATGCAGCTCTTTCCCGCCACCGAGCGAACGCGTGTGAAAGAAACTTTGTCCGATGTCACCATGGTTCTGCGCAGTTATGTGGTCGGCACGGCGCTGGTTGGTCTGATACTTGTCGTCGCCAGTTGGCTTTTTTTCTGGGGCATCGGCCTCGATTTTCCTTTCCTGGTCGCTCTCCTTTCCGGGCTTTTCAATCTTGTTCCTTACCTGGGCGTCGTCATGTCTTGGATTCCTCCCGTTCTCATCGGGCTCAAGCAGTTCCACAAAATTGGCCCGTTCATTGGCATCTTTGCTATGCTCACTTTTTTCCATCTCGTCGCCGCGAACCTTCTGGTGCCCGCGCTGGTGGGATGGCGCGTCCGCCTGAACGCTCTGGCCCTGACTGTTTCGCTCCTTTTCTGGGGATGGCTGTGGGGCGCGATGGGTTTGATTCTGGCGATTCCCATCACCGCGGTCATCAAGGTGATCTGCGACCACGTGGAAGATTGGCAGCCAGTGGCTCGCTGGCTGAGCGCCTGATTTTCACGGAGCGGCGCCTTCAGGAAATCCCATGTAGCCGCGCGACCTCTTCACGCAACTTCTCCTGGCTCTCCGTATTCTGAAACATCCGAATTGCTGCGATCCCCGCGGCCCCGGCTCGCAGGCATTCTTCGGCGTTTTCCGCGTTTACGCCGCCAATGGCAATCGCCGGAATCTTCACGCTCCGGCACGCTTCGCGCAGCTTTTCCAGCCCCTGCGGCGGTCCGAACGACAACTTTTCTGGTGTTGCAAACACCGGTCCGAAGAAAATGTAGTCTGCGCCATCACGTTCTGCGGCGCGAGCTTCCACTTCGCTGTGGCAAGACGCGCCAATCAGGAAATCCGCCAGCGCGTTTCCAGCTCCCCGCCACGCACTCACTTCGCTCACGGGCAATGATTGCCCACCGAGATGCACGCCGCCGGCGCCCGCCGCTACGGCCACATCCAGCCGGTCGTTGACGATGATCCGAACTTGCCGCCCATTCGCCATTTCCACGGCTTCTCGCGTCAGCCGCAGCAGCTCTCCGCCCGGCAAATCCCTTTCGCGGATTTGCACCCAATCGGCGCCCGCCGCAACCGCCCTGCGAATCGCCTCGCGCAGGTCGCGTACACGCGCTGGGCCAAGCTCCTCCGTGCGCAGGCTCACTCCGCCCGTAACGTAGCACACCACCGGATTGTTACGTTCGATTGGCAACGGGTGGGGTCCGGCGACGGATCGATTCCAGCGCGAACAGGATGTTTAGCACGCCCAGTCCCGAGACCGCTCCGCGCAGAAACGAATTGCCCGCAATCAGCGCCAGTTGCGGGTACTGGTAAAGAAAATAGTTCATCTCCCAGTATTCCGACCACGGCACCAGAATCAGCAGCAATCCCAGTTCAAGCCACACCAGCACGAGCAGGATTTGCGAAAGACGCTTCAGCGGCCCCTCCGGGAATCTCTTCAACCTTGCGCGACCATCGATCGGGATCTGTCGGGTCCTGGCAGGGCGGTCCGCGCCTGCTCACGCAAACAAGCAGTCTAGTGCAACCGTATAATTTATGGGAAGGAAATCAGTGTTTCGGAAGCGCTGCGATGCGGTCTGCCACGTCGCGATAATCGATGTTCTGTGCGTACACTTGCCGGAAACAATCAAGCGCTGAATTGGAATCTCCCGCCGCTTCGAGCGCCACGCCCAGATCGTACCGCAGCGCCAGCACGCTCTCCGCATCCAGTTCGGGCACTTCCAGCGCCTTCCGATACCAGATCGACGCGACTTTTGCCTCGCCCTTGTCGACGAAAGTAAGCGCCATAAGCGTGTAGCAATTCATCGCATAGGGGAAGAGTTTTCCTCGTTGGATGGCTTTTGCGACTTTTTGAAATTCGCCGATCGCTTCGTCCAGCAAGCCCATTTCGCGGTAGGCGATTCCAAGGTTGTAGTGTGTTTCCAGGTCTTCGTCCTCGTCGCCCATCTCGCCGAGTTCCGTGCGGAATTCCTGAAACACTTCCGCAAGATGGGCGTTCATCGTATCTGGCCCGGAGGCGGCAACGCTCGCGGGCACGGCTTCCGGAACGCGGGCCTTAGGAGCTTTCGGCGAAGGAGCCGCGCTGGCTGACACAGGCGCAGGAATCTCTTTTTCCTTGGCTGCTGGTGCCGGTGGAGCCGCCTGTGCAACGGGCGTCGAAGCGCTCGCAGCCGGCTGTTCCACTTTTGCTTCGCCGCCTTCCAGTTCTTCGATTTCCGCCACCAGCTCGCTGATGAAATCGTCCGTCGATTTCGGCGCTCCGGCGGGGGCAGAACTTTCCGGCGTCAGCTCGAGTTCAAATTCCGTGCTCGCCGCGGCGGGAGCTTCTTCTGGGTGTTCTTCACGCACAGGCGCCGCAGGCTCGCCGGCGGTTTCTTCGCGAGCCGCCTCTGCTGTTTCCTCTGCTGGTAATTCGAATTCCAGTGAGACTTCCTGCGGCTCGCTCTCTTGCCCCGCGGGCTCCGGCGACATCACCGCCTCCGCCAGCGCCTCATCAGCTGCTTGCGTGGAGGGTTCCTCTGCGGGCAACTCAAACGCAGCCGGCTCGGCAGCCGCCCCAGCGGTTGGCGCCGCCGCGGGTTCGGAAACCTCTTCCGCCATCGCCGCCCACTCGTCGGTCAAATCCACCTCTTCGAGTGGCGCCGCTGGTGCGGACGCTTCCACCTTCGCCTCTGTCTTCGCGGGAGCGACTTCCGCGACCGCTTTGCTTTCCTCGGTTTCAACGGGACTCGCGGAAATCGAAAACTCCGGCGCGTTTGCCTCTTTTGGCTCTTCCGGCGCGAGCGAAATTTCGAATGGCGGCGGCTCTGCCGTACCCTTTGCCGAAGACGCTTGTTCGACAGGCGCAGGCGGAGCGGCGGCGGGCGGTTTCGTCGCAGCCGCTGCTGATGGAGGAGCCATGGTGACCTTCAATTCCTCTTCGGAAATGCCTGCCACCTTCTGGAACCGCTGGCGCAATTCGGCAAATCGCTCGGCATTGACGTTGTCGTGGCGGTCGCGATGAATCTGTTCGAGTTGAGCCGCCAGTTCCGCTGTCCGCCGCTCGTTTCCCGCTCCGAGATACAGGTCGAGCAGCCTTTCGAGCGTCGGCGTGTGCCGCGGCGCCTTGGTGAGCACATTTTCAAGAAGGTGGGTTGCCTTCTGCGTCAGGCCATAGCTCGAAAACAGATCCACGTCCGTCAGCGCCTGCGCGATATATCGCTGCGTCTCCTCGTCCATCGGTTCTTCCACGATGATGGAAGGCGCCTCCTGCTCTTCCGCCGGCGCCTCGGGCGTCGCGATTACGGCCGTTTCGTGAATCTCCGGTTTCTCTGTTGCAGCCACTGTTTCTTCGGGCGCCGCGCCACCGCTTCGCCGCGCACGGAATTGCGCCAGCCGCTGGGCATACCGCTCGTCGTTCTTGTTGCGATCGGCCAATTCTTCGAGCGCACTTTCCGCGCGGTCCAGGTTTCCCGTCGCAGAGTAAGCGTCCGCAAGCTGCCCCAAAGCGGTGTTGAGATGGAAAGGATTGCTCGTCGTCCGGCAGAAATCCGCGAGCATTTCGAGCGGCTCGGTTCGCCCCGGCATCCGCTCGGCCGTCGTGCTCAGAATCTTCATGAAGCGGTCTTGTTCGCCCGCCTCGATCATCGGATCGCGTAATTCCGTCATCAGGGGGAACGCGCTCGCCGTCTGCCCGCTTTCTACCAGCGATTCGGCAACGTGCAGGAGCAGTCCGAAATTCTGATGTCCCTTCGCCAGGTGCTTTCGCGCCAGGTCGATCGCCTCGTCCGCCTGCCCCTTGCGCAATTCCAGGTCCACCAGCAGGCTTGTTACTTCGCCGCCCGATTCCGCGTCGGGATGCTGCGCGAGCGCAGCAATCGCGTCGGTCGCGTTGTCGCCCGAGCTCAGCACCTTGGCGCGCATCAGGGAGGCCTGGGCGTTGCCCGGGTCGACTTCGAGAGCCCGGTCCGCCAGCTTTTGGGCTTCGCTCAGCTCGCCGTGATCGTACAGGCGCTGCGCATAGGCTAGGTACGTCTGCGCCGCCTCCTTCTTCTGGCCCATCACGTTGTAAAGCTCCGCCAGCCGCATCTGCACGCGCAGATTTTCCGGCTCCACTTCCAGGAGGCGATGCAGCACCTCGACAGCCTTCGGAGCGTGGTTGGCTTTCAGATGGGCTTCGGCGATCTGCAGGAAGAGCGGCCGCGCTTCGCTTAACACTCCCTGCTGCACGTAAAGGTCCGCCAGTCGTTCGAGCGGCGCCAGCTCGTTCGGCGCCAGCTTGGCAATCTTCTTGTAGATCGCGATGGCTTTGCTGTTGAACCCGTCGCTGAGGTAGACCTGCGCGAGCCGCTCGAAATACTCCACGGCCTGCGTCATATCGCCCTGCCGCGCGAACAGGTCCCCGACCGTCATCAACGTGGCTTGGTCTTTGGGATCGGCGCGGAGAATCTGCTGGTATTCGGCGATGGCCTGTGCGGGCTTGCCTTGGTTCAAATATTTCAGCGCGTTTTCGAGCGCTTTGCTTTTGTTGAAGGCCATGGACGATTTCGCCTGGTGCGATCTTCCCCCGGCCGCGGGCCGTGTGCGGGGGCACACTCGCGGCTCAGCAACGAAGGTTAGCATGCGGGAAAAACAAGGGTCTACGAGCGGTAACGGGGATGGTGACGAAGGGGATAACAGGCCATCCAAGGCGCCTGGCCGCGCCAGCCCTTTGGCACTCCAACAAGCTTTCCAACAGGTGGCTGCTTCACGCTGCTCGTGCCAGGCAAATGAGCCTTTAGGCTCCTGCCTGAAGGATTGATGTCAGGGACACTAACAGAAGCGAAGGTCCTGGGACAAAGCAGGGCGAATGCGAACTATGATTCCAGGGTTGCCGGGTCCGTCACGGTGACTGCACCTCCCGTGCCGAGAGGCAAATCGGTTTGCTTTGCCCCGGACGCCCAGCACGCCGCTTCCCGCACCGGGGCGTAGGAAAACCGGTGCAGCGGGCAAGGTCCGTGCAAGCGCAAAGCTTCCAAATGATCCGGAGTGCAATAGCCCTTGTTTTGCGCGAGCCCGTACTGCGGATAGAGCTGGTCGAACTCCACCATTCGCCGGTCCCGCTCCACTTTGGCCAGGATAGAGGCTGCTGCGATCGAGACGGATCGCGCGTCGCCGTGGATCAGGGCCTTTTGTTCGATAGGAAGATCAATTTCCATCGCGTCGAGGAGAAGATAATCGGGAAGAGGATGAAGCTGCGAGACAGCGGCCAACATTGCCTGCCGGCTGGCCTGATAGATATTCCACGCGTCGATGCGCGACGCTGCCACTTCCGCCACGGCCCACGCCAGCGCGTGTTCGTGGATTTTTTCATACAGCTCTTCGCGGCGCTCGGGAACCAGCTTTTTCGAATCGTCCAATCCGACAATTCGCCGCCGCGGATTCAAGATCACTGCTGCGGCTACCACCGGGCCGAAGAGAGAGCCTCGTCCCGCTTCGTCAATTCCAGCGATGCGCTGCCAGCCGCATTGCCGCGCTTCGCGTTCATATCTGGCCGAACATAGCCGCCCCATCGGCTGAAAATCTTAGCACACGCCTCGCGCGCTGTTGCGATTCTCTACGTTTTTGCTCTCGCGATTTTTTCTATGGCTGTGGAAATCATCGGGAGAAAAACAAAAGGCCCGCACCGAACAATCGACGCGGGCCTTTCATGAACTTCTTGGTGTGAGAAAAATTAGTTGGCGCTGGCGGCCACGGTCTCGAACTTCTCGACGCGCTTGATGCGCGCGGCCTTGCCCTTGCGCGAACGCAGATAATTCAGCTTGGCGCGCCGCACCTGGCCCTGGCTTACGACTTCGATCGAGCTGATCATTGGCGAATGCAGCGGAAAGATTCTCTCGACGCCGATTCCGAAGCTCACGCGGCGCACCGTGAAGCTGGCGCCCAGCAATTCCCCGCGGCGACCCATCACCACGCCTTCAAACGCCTGAATGCGTTCCTTGTCGCCCTCGCCTTCCTTCAAGCGCACGTTTACGCGCACGGTATCGCCCGGGTTGAATTTCGGGATGTCTTTGCGTACTTGCAACTCCTGCAATTTTGCCAATGTCGGCTTCATGACAGTTTTTCCCTGCAGACCCGCTCAGGTGGGGCCAGCGTACTTTAGACAATCCCTAATTATACCCAAATTTGCCCGGATGTTCTAACAAATTCGCTTCCCAAGCTATGTGTGGCGTGCTTTCTTGGGGGTGCGCTCGCCCAGCAGGTCTGGCCGATTACGAAGTGTCTTTTCGAGAGCTTTTTCATGGCGCCAACGGAGAATTTCCGCATGATTTCCACTCATAAGGACTTCCGGGATTTCCCAGCCCCGAAAGGATTGCGGCCGCGTGTAGTGCGGATAGTCCAGGAGAGCGCGTCGCACCACGGCGCGCGCATCTTCGCCTCCCGCTTTCGCGCGAGGCGGCGCAATTTCACTTGTCTCGCTGAACGATTCGTTCACCGTCGAGTCTTCGTTCCCAAGCGCGCCCGGAATCAACCGCGTCACGGCATCCAGGATCATCGCAGCAGGTAATTCGCCGCCGGATAGAACGAAGTCGCCAATGGAAATTTCGTCCGTTGCCAGATGCTCGGCCACACGTTCGTCGACACCTTCGTAACGTCCGCAGATAAGCACGATTCTTTCGAGCTTGGAAAAACGGCGCGCGGTTTCTTGGTCGAACAGTTTTCCCGCAGCCGACAGCAGCACGACGGCAGTCCTTTCCTGCGCGATGTTTTCCGCAGGGCCGAGTAGCGATTCGACCGCTTCGAAAATCGGCTCGGGTTTCATCACCATTCCTTCGCCGCCTCCGAATGTGCGATCGTCCACCGTGCGGTGCTTGTCGTGCGTGAATTGCCGCAGATCATGCACGTGCGTTTCGATTAGGCGCGCTTTGCGCGCGCGCCGCACGATGCCGTAATCGAGCGGCCCGGCGAAAAACTCCGGGAAAATGGTGATCAGGTCAAAGCGCATTTCGTCGATGGTAGCGCAAACCAAGGAATCGCTGCGAGCGCCGGGCGGTTGTGAGATGGCTCAATCGTTGATTTCGCGCAGGCCTTCGGGAAGCGCCACTTCGATGCGCTGCGACTGCGTATCGACCGACACGCAGATCTCTTGGGCAAGAGGAATCAGGAGTTCTCCGCGCGCGGAATCGACAACAAGGTTCGGCGTTCCTGCGACTTCTTCGCCCGTAAATTGCACGTCGCGGACGTGCCCGATTGCTTCGCCGCGCTGGAAGACCTCGCACCCAATCAAGTCCGTCGTGAAGTAGCTTCCCGCGGGAAGCGCGACGCGTTGCGAGAGAGGGATTTGCACTTCGAGGCCGGCCAATTTTTCCGCGTCGCTAATGGAGTCCGATCCTTCGAAGTGAAAGATCGCCTGCCCGCCGCGGCTCTGCGAAAGCCAGCAGTTGCGCACGGCAGTCCGCCGCGGCTCGTTGCGGCCGTCCCACAATTCTACGGACGAAAGCCGAGCGAGTCGCTCGGGAAAATCGGTGAGAATTTCCGCAGCGATTTCCCCGCGGCGTCCGTGCGGACGAAGGACGCGCGCCAGCGTCACTCGTTCGAATTTTGGCGTGGCAGTTACTCGAGAATTTCGAGAGTAAATCGTTTGTGCAATTTCATCCCGGCGGCGCCGAGCAGGGTGCGGATGGATTTTGCCGTTCGACCCTGACGGCCGATGACCTTGCCGAGATCCTCGGGGTGTACACGCAATTCCAATACCGTGACCTGTTCACCTTCGACCGACCGGACCTGAACCTGTTCGGGATGATCGACGAGAGCCTTTGCGATTTCCTCCACCAGTTCCTTCATGAATTCCTCCGCAGCAAGTCGAGCACGGCGGCGTATGGCCGCTCGAGCGGGAGCACGCTCATGTATGAATAACCCGGCTGGGAGGTGAGACGTTTCAGGCAAGTTTCTGGTTACGCAAAAAGCTCCGGACAGTGTCGCTGGGCTGAGCGCCCTTGCCGAGCCAGTACTGCACGCGGTCCTGTTTGAGGACGACAGCGTGAGGCTTGGTTTGCGGATTGTAGGTCCCGATGATCTCGACGAAGCGGCCGTTGCGCGGGCGCGTCTTTTCGGTGACCACAATACGGTAGAACGGATGTTTTTTCTTGCCGATGCGGGCAAGACGAATCGTCAACACTGGGTACAACCTCCC
>DATKPM010000083.1:0-19471 GCA_035524135.1 Candidatus Acidiferrum sp.
ATGAGCCGGATACGGATACTGGCGGAAGATGTCGCGAACAAGATAGCGGCGGGTGAGGTGGTGGAGCGCCCGGCTTCCGTCGTGAAGGAGCTGCTGGAAAACGCGCTCGATGCGGGCGCGAGATCCGTACGGATCGAGGCAGAATCGGGCGGGAAGCGGCTGATCCGCGTAACCGACGACGGCGCGGGGATGAATCACGACGACGCGCTGCTGGCGTTCGAGCGTCATGCGACGTCGAAGCTGCGCACAGCGGATGATCTACTGTCCATCGCGACGCTGGGATTTCGCGGAGAAGCGCTGCCTTCGATTGCGGCGGTGTCGCGGCTGGTGCTCGAAACGCGCGCGGCCGAGCCGGCAAGCGAAAACGAGCAGGGAACGCGGGTGGAGTTCGCCGGCGGGAAGCTGATCAGCGTGAAGCCGGCGGGACTGCCGGCGGGAACGTCGATCAGCGTGGCGGATTTGTTTTACTGCGTGCCGGCGCGGCGAAAATTCCTGAAATCCGAGACGACGGAACTGGGGCACATCGCGTCGCTTGCGACGCACTACGCGCTGGCCAATCCCGACAAACAATTTCTGCTGAAGACGCCGACGCAGGAGATTTTGAACTGCGCGCCGGTGGAGCGGATGGCGGACCGCGTGTATCAGATTTTCGGGCGGCAGGCGCTCGAAGAATTGATGGAAATTCCGGCGGTGGAAGCGCCGGTGCGGAGCGCGATCACCGAGCCGGCGATGGAGGCGGACGAACAGGCGGCGACGCTGCGCGTGACGGGATTTGCGTCGCGGCCAGAAGTGCAGCGGACGAACCGCAACGGGATTTACGCCTTCGTGAATCGGCGGCTGGTGCGCGATCGCCTCTTGCTGCACGCGATCGGCGAAGCATACCGAAACATCACGCCGCCGGGCGTGTATCCGGTAGTGCTGCTGTTTCTGGATTTGCCGGCGCAGGAAGTGGACGTGAACGTCCATCCAGCGAAGATCGAAGTGCGGTTCCGGCATCCACAGTTCATTCATGATTTCACGCGCGATGCGCTGAAGCAGGCACTGGCAAACGCGCGGCCGATCCCGGGATTTCCAGCTGCGCGGGCGATGGCTGCACAGATTCCGATGGGCGAAAGCGCTGGAACAACCGCGGTGGTGGCTGCGGCCGCAGCGTCTGCCGCGACGGCGGGGAGCGAATACATCGGGCCGCCGAGAGCGGAAATTCCTACGGCGTTTTTGGCGAGCCCGACGCCGGCTGTGGGAGGATCAGATTCGTTCGAATTAAGCGGTGTGCCGGACAAACCTGCGCCGCAGAGATTTTCGTTTGAAGTGGGAAGCGAAATGGCGTTTCCGCTGCGGCAAGCGGAGGAAGCGGGCTCGGCGTGCTCGGATTCGGCGATGGCTGCGGTTGCGGCAAGTCCGGGAGCGCTGCCGGGGCCGGAAGCGATTGCCGATTTAAAGCCGCTGGGGCAGGTGAGCAGCAGTTTCATTGTTGCAGTGAACGGCGAGGGATTGTGGATTGTAGATCAGCACGTGGCGCACGAACGCGTGCTGTTCGAGCAGCACTTGCGGGCGCGGCGGGAGGGAGAAGTTGGCGGGCAGAGATTGCTGACGCCTTTGATCGTGGAGCTGTCGCCGAGGCAACTGGCGACGTTCGAGCAGATCGGCGAAGAGCTGCGGGCGAACGGATTCGAAGCGGAGATGATGGGCGCGAGAAGCGTGGCGATTCAGGCGACGCCGGCGGGCGTGAGCGCGGGCGATGCGGAGAAGCTGCTGTTTGAGATTCTGGACGGGATTGCGCGGGAGAACGCGGCGATCTCGATTGAGACTCTGCAGGCGAAGATCGCGGCTTCGACAGCGTGCCATGCGGCGATCAAGGTGAACACGCCGCTCGATGCGACAAAGATGGAATGGCTCCTGGGGGAGCTGGCGAAGACGGAGTATCCGATGAGCTGCCCGCATGGGAGGCCGGTGGTGCTGAGGTATTCGGTGCAGGATATTGCGAGGGCGTTCAAGAGGATCTGAGGGAGCCCGCGAGCGGGCCGAGCGGAGCGAAGATACAAACACGTCCCGTACTTTGAGGTTGATCGCTCATGGTTGTTATCCCAATGCGGCGAGGGGTGGTGTCGAGAAAGCGGCGTCAAGCCGCCGCACTCCATAAAAGGCTTGCGACAACTTGGGGCGCGTGCCAGCCAAGAAACGGCGGGGGTACAAAAATTCAACTTGCGAAAACTGATTATAGCGATTGACGGGCCGGTGGGCTCGGGGAAGAGCACGCTGGCAAGGCGAGTGGCGGCGATGCTGGGGTACGTCTACATCGACACGGGAGCGATGTACCGAGCACTGGCGCTGAAGGCGCTGCAGCGGGGAATCGGGCTGGACGCAAGCGACGCGTTGGACGCGCTGGCAGCGGAGACGAGAATCGACTTGCGGGCGACGGATGGGACGCAGCAAGTGCTGCTCGATGGGGAGGATGTGACGGGAGCGATCCGGACACCGGATGTGTCGCAATCGGCGTCGAAGATCGCGGTGCTGCCCGGAGTGCGGCACGTGCTGGTGGCGGAGCAGAGGAGGGCGGGGCATCGCGGCGGCGTGGTGATGGAGGGGCGTGACATCGGGACGGTGGTTTTCCCCGACGCGGAGCTGAAGATTTTTCTGACAGCGTCGCCGGAAGCGCGGGCAGCGAGACGCTGGCGGGAGCACCAACTGAAGGGCGAGTCTTTGGGGTTCGAGCAGACGCTCGATGAGATTCGCGAGCGAGACCGGAGGGACCGGGAGCGGACGACGTCTCCGCTGGTGCGGGCGGTGGACGCCGTGGTGGTGGACAGCACGGCGATGGAAGCGGAAGAAGTGGCGCGGCTGGTGACAATGCTGGCGCGGGAACGGGCGGCGGCGGAAACGTCGAACGGGTGACTGGATTTTATTCGGCTGTAAATCGCGCGTGGGACGGCGCGAAAGAAGGGTTCGCGAATTTCGATCGGGACGGTAGCAAGCCCATCCTTTGCGAAGTACGCAAAGGATGGGGCACCCGACGGTGTCTTCGGATGCGATAGGGGCACGGCATGCCGTGCCCCTGCGAGGCGTACAAGGACGCTAGCGAGACGGGGTTGGCTGACCTGCCCCGGCGGGCTGGCCGGAGAGGATGCCGCGGGCCCATTCGACGGACTGGATGAAAAGTTCGGGAACGAGTCCAACGGGAATGGCCAGGCGCGCAGCGGCGGCGCGCACTTCTTCCCACTCTCCCCTTTCATAGAGCAGGGCAATCTCAAACAATTGATGGAAACGATTCGGCTCGCCAAGCAGAGCGCGGCGGATTTCCCCGCCGATGGCGACTTCGCGGAGAATATCGTCCATTTTCATGTCAAGAATCGCGTCGAGGACCGAGAGAAGGCCGAGGAGAAAAAGGTCGTTCGCGGAAGAGTGCATGCCGGCGGGCGAGGCGAGAAGCTCGAGAAAGTGGGCGCGGATGAGCGGAAGCAGGACGAGCTCGACCGGCTTGCCTTCGCCCATGCAGGCGATGGCGACGAGCGATACCCAACGGCGGATGCCGAGTTCGCCGAGAAGCGAAAGGGCGTGCGGAATGGAACGGACTTCCGTAAGAAGCGGGAAGGCGGGGGAGTTGAGATAACGGAGGAGACGGTAGCTGAGGGAGGATTCGGCCTTGATGCGCCCGGCGATCAGGTGGATATCCATTTGCGGCTGATTCGCGGCCTGAAGGACGCGGAGATACTGGAGCTTGTAAGCAGGAATATCGTGACGGCGGAGCATCTGGGGGCGGCTGAAGAAAAATCCCTGGAAGAAGGAATAGCCCCAATCAAGAGTGCGCTGGAAATCTTCGTAGGTCTCGACGCGCTCGGCGAGAAGGGCGATGCCGGAGCGGTGGTAGCACTCGACCAGGCGGCGCTGCTCTTCCGTGGGGGTGATGGAGAGATCGATCTTGAGAAAATCGGCGAAGGGAATCGCGGGGCGCCAGTCGGGGCGGTCGACGAAATCGTCGAGAGCGATGAGATAGCCGGCTAGCTTGAGGCGGCGGCAGGCGGCGATGACTTCGTCGTCGATGCGCACGGTTTCGAGAACTTCGACGACGATGCGGTCGCGGGGGAGGAGGAGGGGATAGTCGCGAATCAGGAATTCGCGGGTGCAATTGATGAAGGCGCGGCGGCCGTCGGTGAAACGCTCGATGCCGAAGAGAAGAAGACTGTCGGTGGAGGAAGCAGCGGCGAAATCGGGCTGGGAAGATTGATAGGAATTTTCCGGCCCGGAACGGAACAGGAGCTCGTAGCCGTAGACGATACGCTGGGTGTTGAAGATGGGCTGGCGGGCAAGAAATTTCTCCAAAGAAGAGCCTCCGTCCCGAAATGGGTCACGTGCGGGATGAAATGGAAGGGACGATGCTCCGACAGTTCCCGCAAGTGAATGACGGAGTTGCGTGCAGGCGTCTATGCAAGAAGAGACTGGGGGAAGGCGAGCAAGAGGACTGCCACTCCGGGCCGGAGGATAAGCACCGGCCCGAAGAAGAAAAGAGACCGCTATGCCGGGCTGGACATGGAAGCGAGAAACTCGCCGTTGGTCTTGGTCTTCGAAAGGCGGCCGAGGAGAAGCTCCATGGCTTCGACGGTCGAGAGTGGGCTCAGAACTTTGCGAAGGACCCAGACGCGATTGAGCTCGTCGGGCGGAAGCAGGAGTTCGTCCTTGCGCGTGCCGGAGCGATTGATGTCGATGGTCGGGAAGACGCGCTTATCGACGAGGCGCCGGTCGAGGTTGATTTCCATGTTACCGGTGCCCTTGAACTCTTCGAAGATGACGTCGTCCATGCGGCTGCCGGTGTCGACAAGAGCCGTGGCGATGATGGTGAGCGAACCGCCCTCTTCGACGTTGCGCGCGGCAGCGAAGAAGCGGCGCGGACGCTGGAGCGCGTTGGCGTCGATACCGCCGGAGAGGACTTTGCCGGAGGGCGGCGTGACGGCGTTGTAGGCGCGACCGAGACGAGTGAGCGAGTCGAGAAGAATGACGACGTCGCGCTTGTGCTCGACCAAGCGCTTGGCTTTTTCGAGCACCATTTCGGCGACCTGGATGTGGCGCTGGGGCGGTTCGTCGAAGGTGGAGCTGATGACTTCACCCTTGACGGTGCGCTGCATATCCGTGACTTCTTCCGGGCGCTCGTCGATGAGCAGCACGATGAGCGAAATCTCAGGATGATTGGCGGTGATGGAGTTAGCGACGGATTGCAGCATCATCGTCTTGCCGGTGCGCGGGGGCGCGACGATCAATCCGCGCTGGCCCTTGCCGATGGGGCAAAGCATGTCGAGAACGCGGCCGGTGAGATTTTCCTTGGTGGTCTCGAGGCGGATGCGCTCCTGCGGATAGAGCGGTGTCAGGTTGTCAAAAAAGATCTTGTTGCGCGCGACTTCAGGATCTTCGAAGTTGATGGCTTCGACTTTAATCAGCGCGAAGTAGCGCTCGCCGTCTTTGGGCGGGCGGACTTGCCCCGAGACGGTGTCGCCGGTACGCAGGTCGAATTTGCGGATTTGAGACGGGGAGACGTAGATGTCGTCCGGGCCGGGGAGATAGTTGTACTCGGGGGCGCGGAGGAATCCGAAACCGTCGGGGAGGCATTCGAGAACGCCTTCGGAGAAGATGAGGCCGTTCTTCTCGGTCTGCGCGCGGAGGATTTGGAAGATCAGCTCCTGCTTGCGCATGCCGGAGAAGCCGGGGATGTTCAGCTCCTTGGCGATCTTGGAGAGATCGGTGATGTTTTTGTCTTTCAGTTCTGCAAGGCTAACGCTCATGGAATTATTTCCTTCTCAAGCCTGAAAAAATCAGGCGCATGTTGAAATGTTTGCACTGTGGACTCCGGGCGGGTACGGCAGAACCAGCCACTGCGTCCAGGAATCGAAATCAGTCAGGGTCGAAACACCAGAGTTCTCCGGCGGGGGCGCGGCACGGCGAAACTACGCGAACAACAGCCGGAGAAAATCAATTGGTCAATTCGTCCTGTGCGACATCCGCGGCGAACTTCTGTTCGACACCGCCCACGGGGGGATGTCCGGGGACGGGAAGCGGCTTTTCCAGGGCAATTTCGAGGACATTGTCCATCGATTCGACGAAATGAATCGTCATTTGCGCCTGGATCTCGGGCGGGATGTCCGCCAGATCTTTTTCATTGTCTTTCGGCAAAATCACGGTGCGGAGGCCCAAGCGGTGGGCGGCCAGGAGCTTTTCCTTGACGCCGCCGATCGGCAGCACCTTGCCGCGAAGCGTGATTTCGCCGGTCATGGCCACGTCGCAACGTACGGGAATATTCGTGAGCGCGCTGACGATCGAAGTGCAGATCGTGATGCCGGCGGAAGGGCCGTCCTTGGGGATGGCGCCCTCAGGCACATGGACGTGAATATCGAGGTGGCGATAGAAATCTTTGGGCAGACTGAAGAGATATGCGCGGGAGCGAACGTAGCTCATGCCGGCCTGCGCCGATTCCTGCATGACGTCGCCGAGTTTTCCAGTGAGCGTCAGGCGGCCCTTGCCCTGCATCAGCGTCGTCTCGGTGGATAGAACTTCACCACCAACTTCGGTCCAGGCGAGGCCGACAGCCAGGCCGACTTCGTTCTTCTTCTCGTCGAAGAAATCGCGGAACTTCAGGATGCCGAGATAATCCTTCACATTCTCGGGGGTGATTTCGACAGAGGACTTGTTGCCCTCTTCGACCACCTTGCGGGCCACTTTGCGGCAGATGTTGGCAAGCTCGCGGTTCAGGTTGCGGACGCCGGCTTCGCGGGTGTAGTGGCGAATGATGTGCGAGAGAGACGGATCGGCGAACTGAATGTTGTCTTTGGTCAAGCCGGTGGCTTCGAGCTGCTTGGGCACCAGGAAACGCGAGGCGATCTGGTGCTTCTCCTGCTCGGTGTATCCGGGAATGCGCAGCACTTCCATTCGGTCCTGTAAGGGTTGCGGAATGGTGTGCAGGACGTTGGCGGTACAGATGAACATGACCTTGGAGAGGTCGTACTCGACATCGAGATAGTGATCGGTGAATGCGTGATTGAGCTCGGGATCGAGCACTTCCATCAAGGCCGCAGACGGATCGCCGCGAAAATCCATGGACATCTTGTCGACTTCATCGAGGACGAAAACGGGATTCACGGTGCCGGCCTTGCGCATCATCTGGATAATCTGGCCGGGCAGAGCGCCGATGTAGGTGCGGCGATGGCCGCGAATTTCGGCTTCATCGCGCACGCCACCCAGGGAAACGCGGACAAACTTGCGCCCTGTGGCGCGGCCGATGGACATGGCGAGCGAAGTCTTGCCGACGCCCGGAGGCCCGAGGAAACAGAGAATCGAGCCTTTCGGATTCTTCACAAGCTGGCGGACGGCGAGGTATTCGAGGATGCGCTCTTTGACTTTTTCGAGGCCGTAGTGATCCTCGGAAAGAATCTGTTCGGCGCGCTTGATATCGCGCAGCTCTTTGGATTTTTTCTTCCACGGCACGGCGAGGAGCCAATCGAGATAGTTGCGCGAGACGGTGGATTCCGCCGACATCGGCGGCATCATCTCGAGACGCTTCAGTTCCTGCATGGCCTTTTCCATCGGGCCTTCGGGCATACCGGAGGTTTCGATCTTTTTCTTCAACTGCTCGATTTCGCTGGCTTCGCCGCGGCCGAGCTCTTTCTGGATCGCCTTCAACTTTTCGTTGAGGTAATACTCCTTCTGGGCGCGCTCCATCTGGCGCTTGACGCGGGAGTTGATCGAGCGATCGACGTTGAGCTTTTCGATTTCCACTTCGAGGATGTCCGCGACGCGGTGCAGCCGCTCGAGCGGGTCGAAGATTTCAAGAAGCTCCTGCTTTTCCTCGACGGGAATCTGAAGATTGGCGGCGATGGCGTCGCTGAGCTTGCTGGGATCCTCGACGCGCACTGCGGCAATCATCGTGTCGTAATTCAGGCTCTGCGAGAGCTTGACGTACTGCTCGAAGAGGCCGGTGACGCGCGTTTGCGCCTCGGTGACGGGCGGGCCGACTTCGACTTTGGCAGAGACGACCTTAATCGTGGCGCGGAAGAAGCCTTCTTCCGTCGAGACGGAAACGATGCGGGCACGCTCGGTGCCCTCCACGAGGACTTTGATATTGCCGTCGGGAAGCTTCACGCTCTGGACGATATTGGCAAGGGTGCCGACCTGATAGATTTCCTCGGGCTTGGGATCATCGACCGAAGCGTCGTGCTGCGTGACTAGGAAAATCTTCTTGTCTCCGGCGAGCGCCTCTTCGAGAGCGCGAACGGAAGCTTCGCGCCCGACGATGAAGGGGTGCATCATCTCGGGAAAGATCACCATTTCGCGCACGGGCATCATCGGCACGCGGCGCGTTTCCTGTTTTTCGCGGTTGAACATAGGGTCCGTTGGGTCCTCAGCCGGCTTTTTCAAGCAAGCTCCAGTTGATTTCACGCCCTTTGACCATGTCCGCAGTGACGACAAAGTCGCGGAGTTTCCGCTGGGCGGGGAGGTGGTACATCATTTCCAGCATGAGATCTTCGAGAATCATGCGCAGGCCGCGCGCGCCGACTTTGCGCTGCAAGGCAAGTTCGGCGACGGTTTCGAGAGCGTCGTCGGTGAAGCGCAGGCGGACATTTTCAAATTCAAAGAGCCGCTGATACTGACGGACAAGCGCATTTTTGGGTTCCGTCAGGATGCGCACGAGGGCCGATTTGTCGAGGTCGCTGAGCACGCCGACAACCGGCAGGCGGCCGACGAATTCGGGAATCAAGCCGTAGCGGATCAAGTCGGTGGGCTGGACCTGTTCAAGGACTTCGATATTGCGCCGCGTGGCCGTGCTCGGCTGCGTATCGGCGTTGAAGCCGAGAGATTTCTGGCCAACGCGCCGCTCGATGATCTTTTCCAGGCCGACGAAGGCGCCGCCGCAGATGAACAGGATGTTCGTGGTGTCGACGGGCGTAAATTCCTGGTGCGGATGCTTGCGGCCGCCCTGGGGAGGAACATTGGCGACAGTGCCTTCGAGAATTTTCAGAAGGGCCTGCTGCACGCCCTCGCCGGAGACATCGCGCGTGATGGAAGGATTTTCGTCCTTCTTCGAAATCTTGTCGATTTCGTCGATGTAAATGATGCCCTGCTGGGCACGCTGGACATCGCCATCGGCGGCTTGCAGGAGCTTCAAAATGATGTTCTCAACGTCCTCGCCGACGTAGCCGGCTTCGGTGAGCGTGGTGGCATCGACGATGGCGAAAGGAACGTCCAACATGCGCGAAAGCGTCTGCGCGAGAAGCGTCTTCCCCGTGCCGGTGGGGCCGATGAGCATGATATTGGACTTCGTCAGCTCGACATCGCCCGGCTGGCGGTTGAGGAAGATGCGCTTGTAATGGTTGTAGACGGCCACGGCCAATTTCTTTTTCGTTTTGTCCTGCCCGATGACGTAGCCATCGAGAAACGATTTGATTTCGGGCGGACGCGGAAGGCGGCGATTGACGGGACTGGCCTGCTCGCGCTTCTCGTCCTCGAGGATCTGCTGGCACACGCCGACGCACTCGTTGCAGATGTACGAACGCGGGTACTCGGAGGGAGAGCTGATCAGCTTCTCCACCTGCTCCTGCGTTTTATGGCAGAAGGAACAGCGCAACGGCTCTTCTGGTGTGAACCGTTTCACTGAATTTGCCCCTTTCGGAAACTGGAAGCGCCACCCCGGATTGCAGTATCACCCATTGTAAATCGGAAGTCGAGAACGCGGAGGAGAATCATCGCTTTGGATACTAACCCTTTGGAACACACTCACCGGTGCTTGGTGATGATCTCATCGACGATGCCATAGGCCTTGGCCTGCTCCGCAGTCATGATGAAATCGCGCTCCACGTCGCGCTCGATTTTCTCGAGCGGCTGGCCCGTATGGCCCGCAAGAAGTTTGTTGAGCGCTTCGCGCGTGCGAATGATTTCCTTGGCGTGAATGTCGATATCGGTGGCCTGGCCGGAAAGTCCGGACATCCAGGGCTGGTGAATCAGGACGCGCGAGTTTGGCAGCGCGTAGCGTTTCTTGGGCGTGCCGGAAGCGAGCAACACAGCGGCGATGGAAGCGGACTGGCCGATGCAATAGGTGACGACATCGGGCTTGACGAACTGCATCGTGTCGTAAATTGCCATGCCAGCGGAAATCGAGCCGCCAGGAGAATTGATGTAGACGGAAATGTCTTTTTCCGGATCCTCGGAGGCGAGAAAGAGGAGCTGTGCGGTGACGAGATTGGCGACGTGGTCGTCAATCGGCGTACCGATAAAGATGATGTGGTCCTTGAGGAGCCGGGAATAGATGTCGTAGGCCCGCTCGCCCCGGTTGGTCTGTTCGACCACCATGGGAACCAGAGTCGTGGCGCGAGGCATTTCGTCGTCTGTTTTTCTCATTGGGAATCTTTTGGCGCGCAGAGGAACTCGAATCGGACGTTACTTTTCACTGGTGGCTGTCGTCTCGATTCGGGCCGAACGGTAGAGCCAATCAAGCGTTTTGTCGCTTCGCAACTTCGATTTCATCCTATCGAGCGCTCCCTGCTTTGTCAAGCGAGCGCGAACCGCCGTTGCGGACTCACCACTCTGTTCTGCCAGCGCTGCAATCTCTTTTTCGACGTCTTCGTCGGTCGCGTCGATCTTTTCAGCCGTCGCGATGCGATCCAGAAGGATTTCGGCCTTCACATCGTCGATGGCGCGGTCGCGCTGGCGATTGCGCAGCGAGACCCAGTCAACATTCACAGCCCGTGGGTCGACGCCCTGCGCGGCAAAGGTGCGAACGAGACGCTCCAACCTTACATCCATTTGATGCTCGATAAGGGTTTCGGGAACTGGGAAATCGTGGCGCTTGACGAGCGTTTCGAGAATTTTCTCACGCGCCTGGGCTGTCTGCTGGTGCTCCTTTGCGTGCTCCAGGTCCGCCTGAATCTTCGTGCGGAGTTGCGCCACGGTCTCGACGCCGGAATTTTCTCCGAGCGCCTCCTTCGCAAATTCATCGTTCAATTCGGGCAGCTTCTTTTCCTTGATGCCCTGGATTTCGGCAGAGTAGTCGTAGGTTTTTCCGGCAAGCTTCGTATCCGGGAAATTTTCGGGATAAGCGGTGCGGAATTTCTTGGTTTCGCCGGATGATGCGCCGCGAAGATTCTCCGTGAAGCTTTCGAGGGTTTCTTCGGCGCCGACGTGGCAAAGGATGTTGTCCGCCTGGACGGGCTCGCCGTCGCCGACAGGGGTGCCCGCGAGTTTCATCAGCACGTAGTCGCCGTCCTTCGCAGGCTGACCCTCGATGGGGACGTAGGTGGCCGCGCGGTCGCGAAGCTCTTCGATGGCTTTGTCGACCTGCGCGTCGCCGGTTTCGACCGGGTCGACCTGCACATCGAGATTTTTGTAATCGGCGAGCTCGAATTCGGGCAGGACCTCGAAGACGGCGCGGAATTTGAGCGGCTCGCCGTCGTGGAAATGGACCTGATCGACTTCGGGGCGGCCGACAGGAATCAGATTCTTTTCGTCGAGAGCCTTTTCGAGATATTCGGGAACGAGGGATTGTAGAACTTCGCCTTGAATGTCGTCGGCGAAGCGACGGCGGATGAGCGTCACCGGCGCCTTGCCCGGGCGAAAGCCAGGAATCCGGGCGACGCGGGCGATATCGCGGGCAATTTTCTCAGAGGCTTTTTGAACGTTTTCGGCCGGGATTTCCAGCTCGAGTTCGCGCTTGCACGTGGCTTCAGTCATATTTTTGAATGGCAAAGCAGGCGACGCCTTGCAAGTCTATCTGCCGATCACCTGTCCGGAATCCGAGAAGGAGGAGGGCAGAGAAGTGCGGCCCGGCTGCACTGCTCATGAAAGAACAGTATAGGAAAGGATGCGGGCGGCGTCAACTGGATGCAGGGGTTCGGGGAGAAAGATCGGGGGAGGCGGGGCAAGTGAATGCAAGGAAAAATGGTGCGGAAGGAGGGAGTTGAACCCCCACGGCCTTTCGGCCACAAGATCCTAAGTCTTGCGCGTCTGCCAGTTCCGCCACTTCCGCACGGATCCGGAAAGAAT
This sequence comes from Candidatus Acidiferrum sp., assembly GCA_035524135.1. GTDB lineage: Bacteria > Acidobacteriota > Terriglobia > Acidiferrales > UBA7541 > Palsa-295. The sequence goes on from DATKPM010000083.1 coordinate 12,013, forward strand.
TCTAGCATGATGCGAAGCCAAGGCGGCGTTGACAGATTCCTGAAGCGGCCGGTACACGCGTTTCCGTTTTTCCACTCCCCACTTCGATACAGCTTGCCGGTGGCGACCGCATTTGATAGATTGCGCGGCAAACAAGCAGTTCCAGCCTAAGAGTGTCCCAGAGGAGGTCGAGATGCCACATTGCACAAAGTGCGGTGCTGCCGTGGCGGAGAACGCTGCATTCTGCACGTCGTGCGGCACGCCACAAGCGAGCGGCGCGCCTGCAGGACCGCCAACTACTGCGGCGAGCGCGGCGCCGGCCGCGGTTGCGCCGGCGCAGACGGGAATCGAAGAAAATGTAGCGGGCTTGCTGAGCTATTTGCTGGGCTGGCTGACGGGGCTGGTATTTTTCCTGATCGACAAGCGGCCGAACGTGCAATTCCACGCACGGCAATCGATTGTGGTTTTTGGCGGGCTCACCATTATTCACATTTTTGTGATGCCTGTGTGGGGGATCAGCACGCTGGCTGGTTGGGGTATCTTTGGGATGATCGCCTTCCTGATCGACATCGTGGGATTCGTGCTCTGGATCGTTTGCATGATCAAGGCCTACCAGGGGCAGCGGTTCCGCGTGCCGCTTGCGGCAGATCTGTCGGATAAGATTTTCGGGAAAGTGTGACGCCGCCGTTTGGGTGAGTCCCGCCGCCAGGCGGAGACTCTCTGTTTGTGTCTCGTTGAGCGCAGGACAGGTGTGCCGCCGCGGGCTTGCCTCTTGACAATACAGTTGTGTCCAGCCATTCTTCTCTACTTTCCTCAGGTTGGCGTTGGAATCTGTAAGAACGAGTCAGGAGCGGGGATTGAAAGTTCGTGTTTGTTTCCACGACAGATGCTTCGACGGCGCATCGTCTGCAGCAATCTTTTCGCGCTTCTATCGCGAAAGGATCAATCCGGAGGCTGAATTCCTGTACACGGGAATGACGCACAAGGCGTCGCAGCCGTTCGAGGACGGTTTATTCGACGGGGACGAAAATGCCATCGTGGACTTCAAGTATTCGAGCTCGCCGCAGCTTACCTGGTGGTTCGATCACCACCAGAGCGCTTTTCTGACACCTGAAGATGCGAAGCATTTCCGCGAGGACCATTCGGGGAAGAAGTTTTACGATCCCACCTACAAATCCTGCACGAAATTTCTGGCGACGATTGCTTCAGAAAAATTCGGGTTCGACGCGCGACCACTGGCTGAGTTGATTCACTGGGGCGACATTATCGACGGTGCACAGTTCGCTTCGCCGGAAGTGGCCGTGGGGCTGGCGGAGCCGGCCACGCAACTGGCGCTGGTGATCGAAGCCGCACCGGAAGCGAACCTGGTTCCGAAGCTGATTCCGCATCTCGCCTATATTTCACTGAAGGAAATGGTCGAGCTTCCGGCGGTGAAAAAGCACCTGGGGCCGCTGCTCGAACGGCACCGGAAGTCGATGGATATTTTGCGCGAACGAGCCGATTGCCGGCGGGGAGTGATTTATTTCGATGTGAGCGACCTGGACCTTGAAGGCTACAACAAGTTCATTCCTTATTATCTGTATCCCGACGCGTTGTATTCCGTGGGTGTGAGCGCGTCGCCGACGCGCGCGAAAGTCTCTGTGGGAACGAGCCCGTGGAAGGAAGTGGATGCGGAAGTGAATCTGGCTTCGCTGTGCGAAAAATATGGCGGCGGCGGGCATGCGCGCGTGGCCGCGATTTCGTTTGGCCCCGGCGATTTGGTGAAGGCACGGCAAGTGGCGAAAGAGATCGCGGCGCAATTGCGAAAAGAGAAGTAGGAGGCGCTCGGACGGCGTGGGGGGATGCGCGAGGCGACTGGCGAAGCGCGCGGCCGCTTGGAAGGAATTCCCTCCGTGATACAATAAGAAATTCTGTGGGCCGCTAGCTCAATTGGTAGAGCAGCTGACTCTTAATCAGCGGGTTCCAGGTTCGAGTCCTGGGCGGCTCACCACTCCTGAATTTCGTTCCCGGGAAGATGTTCCTTTACATCCTTTACAGTTCCTCTACCGGCCGGTATTGCGCCGGCGTGACGGAGGATCTGGCCATGCGCGAATGCCGTTTTTAAATATCTTACGGCGCTAACCCCGTTACTTTACTAGCACATATAGCAATCCTAAGCCAAACTTGAAGGCACTTTTTATTTGACAATAGAAGTGCTTCCAATAGACTTGGCACATCAATATGTGAGACCAAAAGACCGGGCTCGCTTGAGGAACCCAGAACAGCCTCGGTTCTCTGGAGGTTGTCGATGTCGACGGTTCGGAGCTTTCGCTTTTCGAAGTGGTTGACGATCAGTGCTGTTTTTTCTGCAGTTGCCGGTTTCGGTGTCCAGGCGCGAGGGCAAAGCGTCCCTGCCGTGTATGTTGGCGACGTTAAGATCACCGGCCTCCCGGATGACTGGACCCATCACCACATCGTATTCGCCAATCCAGGCACAGAGGAGCAGGCTCTCCAGAGCGGTCACGATGCGCAGTGGCAGAAAATCACCAATGAACCTCGCTACGTGATCCAGCAAATAAAGAAAAATCTGCCTGTGCAAGGACCGGCCGCCCCTTACGCGGAGTATCGGGCCTGGTGGGTCTCTCAATTCACGAAAGCTCCTGAGCCGATCAATCCATTCGGCTTCTGGCGGCCGCGCGACAGGCCTCTTCCATGGCCTATCGGACACTCCGAAATCCAGAGAGATTGGAGTATGACCTCTGGGGGTACCGGAGGTCTTTTGCCGAATCATTTCCCTGCCAAGTATGTTTTTTCTGCTACGAACACGGAGAGCTGCAGCGATTTCATCGTTTTCCCCACCGGAATTGTCGGAAGTGCCACGCAAGCCACCGTGATCGCCTATAACAATCTCTATAAAACCACCTGCGGCTCCACTGTCCCGGGTGTTCTCCTCTCGATCAATACTGGCGGTCTGGCCAACAAATCCCCGGTACTCTCCCTGGATGGAACGCAGGTGGCCTACGTCCAGACGAGCAGCAGCGGCAGTGTGACTGCAATGTTGACGAATGGGTCGGTCAACTTTACCGTGACAGCAGGAACTCTCAGTTCAAGTAACGTCGGCTCGCTTGTTGCAGGGACGAATATTCCTACGGGTGATACGATCGCGACGGTGACCAGCTCGACCACTGGCACCTTGACCACCGCTGCTTCTGGCGGCGGCAGCCATGTTCTCACCATCACTGGGGTAGCCCAGCTCGTCCTGCTAAAGATCGCTGCGGGAGGAACCTCGGTGAGCATCCCATCCTCCCCCGGGGTTACTACACATGCGAACTATCGCGCTTGCACCGCCCCATGCTACACGACCTTCAATTTCTACAACGCGACTGCCGGGACCGATGTCTTGGATTCCAACTCGGCGCCGTTTTATGTCTATCCCAGTGGCAGCTCCAACCCGGATACCTTGTACGTGGGTGATGACCTTGGTTACGTCCACAACTTTAGCGGTGTGTTCGAAGGAACGCCCGCTGAAGTAACCACCACGGGCTGGCCGGCGAGAGCAAGCACAGAGGCAGGAGGCGTAGCTCTAAATTCGCCCGTTTATGACACTGTGTCGGGATACATTTTCGTAGGCGACACGGGCGGCTACCTGCATCAATTCGCCCCTGCCGCGCCGGGCACGGTGAATGTCTCAGGGCGTTTGGGGTACAACACGGGCGGGCTCACTGATCCTCCCATCGTCGACGACACCAGCGGGACAGATTATGCCTACCAGTTTGTGGGGTACAGCGATGATACGACGCATAATCGCCCTAGCTACATTAACGTGTTCCCCGCTGAAACAGCACTGAGCGGCACCTTCGGCACCAGCGTGTGGTTCCCCAACGATTCAACTACCACCCGGCCCGCGGGAACCTCAACGCTTCAGTATGCCGGCACGTTCGATAATGCGTACTTCACGGGGACAGGACAGACCGGAAACATTTACACCTGTGCAGGCGGTGTCTTGTATCAAGTTCCTCTCGCCAACATCGGCAACGCCACTCCTACGGTGCGCGCCTTTAGCACTCCGACCAGCGCCGCTACTAATTGCTCGCCCGTCACCGAGTTCTACAACGGTACCACCGATTATATTTTCATGAGCGTAGCGGCCAACGGCAACGCCACGGTCACTCCTTCATGCTCTGGCGCGTGTGTCTACAACTACAACGTCACGACCAGCACCGCCACGACCGGCTCACCAACAGATGGACTTGCCGCGCCCGGCGGGACGAGTGGTATCGTCATCGATAATTCGGCATCGGGCGGCGGGTCAGAAATATATTTCACTTCCCAAAGCAACGAGACCTGTGGCGGCAACGGATCTGTTGGAAGCGGCACTGGCAGTTGCGCTGTTCAGGCAACACAATCGGGGTTGCAGTGATTTTTACGAATTTTCGATCGGTGGAGACATTACGCGTCTGCTATCCTAGGGCGGGACGTGGAGCGGCACATAAATTCCCATATTGATAGAGGTGCTTATTGAATACGGATTCTGCCGATCGGAAGCAGCCGGAAACGCCGGAGGATGAGGCGAAGGGCACCCGGAAGAAGCCCTACGAGAAGCCAACGGTGCGGCACGAACGCGTGTTTGAGACGATGGCGTTGTCCTGCGGTAAGGTGCAATCCACCCAGGGCTCCTGTCACTTCAACCGCAGGGCATCGTAATGGAACGGGTAGATGGGGAAGGCGCTCCTGCAAGAAGCTTGTTGCGATCTGGTGGCTGACCTTGTGTGCTCCTCGTGTAAAGTCCAGCTCAAAGTCACAGGGGCCAGTATGGTTCCAGCCCTTTGGCTGGGGGATTTGCTGAGCGTCCACAGTTGTGTTCCTTCCGAGTTGCTGCCGGACTTGATGATCGTATTCCGGCAAAAGCAAAAGCTGATTGTCCATAGATGGATATGTCCCTGACGATGCCAATTCCTCAGGCCGCCGGCGAGCACGACATTGTGATTGAAATCGGAGGGCTGCCCATCGCGGTGCAGACGACCGATCCGGAGTTTGAACGCCTCTTGCGCCAGCGGTATTGCGATTATATTCGGCCGTCGAGCGTTCCACAGTTCGCTCTCAGCGTGCAAATAGTGGCACCGGACCTGATGGATCCGGACGCCGACGTTGAAGTTTGGCTTGTAGAGGGTCACGAGTGGAGGATGGCGCGTGGCGACTTCCGTGCCTCGTGGAATCCGGCTGAGCGGTGGGGGCAAATTCAGCAATGCGCAAACCCATATTCGATCGATTCGGTGCTGCGCATCATTCACACGTTGATGCTTGCGCCGGATGGCGGATTTTTATTGCACGCGTCCAGCGTGGTTCGCAATGGCAAGGCGTTTCTTTTTTCGGGTATATCTGAAGCTGGCAAGACCACAATAGCTCGCCTTGCGCCTCCTGACGCGGAGGTATTGACGGACGAAGCGTCGTATATCCGCAAGATTGATGGTCGATACGTTGCCTACGGCACCCCGTTCGCCGGAGAGTTTGGCGAACCTGGCAAGAATATTCGGGCGCCGATTGCAGCCCTTTACCTGCTGAAGAAGGCGCCGGAAAACAGTATTGAGAAGATCAATCCTACCGATGCGACACAGCGCCTGCTCCGCAATATTCTTTTTTTCGCGCAACAGGACGAGTTGGTTCGGCAGGTGTTCGATGCGGCCTGCGCGTTTGTAGCATCTGTACCGATTTATCAACTGTCGTTCTTTCCGGACCAGCGGGTGTGGGAGGTGATAGGGTGACCATGCCATCTGTCGAGATATACCCATGCCAAAGCGCCAACATCGCAGCACGGACACTCGGCGACGAAACGATCATCATGTCGACCCAGGATGCGACCGTTTTCATGCTGAACTCCGTCGGCACCATTATCTGGAATGCCACAGACGGCAAAACGCCGCTTTCGCAGATTGTGCGCGATCGAGTTTGTTCTGTATTTGACGTCAGCGACGCCGCAGCATACGCGGACGCGAAAGAATTCGTTGTGCAACTGGCTGAGCATGGAATTCTTCGTATCTCCGATGCACCGGTTTCTCCTGCGGAGGCCCAGTGAGTCTGCTGGAAGAGTTCAACCAAAAGGCAACGAGCCTGGGCATTCCGCTCAGCGCGCATCTGGATATCACTTGGCGTTGTAATGAGCGCTGCGTTCATTGTTATCTCGACCACGACGCAGAAGGCGAGATGAGTACGGAAGAGATCAAGGACGTCGTCGGCCAGTTAGCAGATGCGGGCACGTTTTTTCTGAGCATCAGTGGTGGTGAGCCTCTTCTGCGCCGCGATTGCTTTGAGATCCTCGAATATGCCCGTTCCCTGCGTTTCCAAACAAAGCTCAAGACTAACGCGGTCATGATCGGCTCCAAAGAGGCCGCCCGACTCAAGAAGATGGGCATCGAGAAGGTTCAGATCAGCCTCTACTCGCACCGCCCGGAGGTTCACGATGCCATCACCAAATTGCCGGGTTCGTTCCGCCGGACAATCGATGCCATCAAGTTTCTGAAAGAGAACCACGTCAATGTTTCTGTCACCAATGTGCTCATGCAGTTCAATAGCACCCATGCCAAGGCTGTGAAGCGGTTGGCCGGAGAACTCGGCGTTGAATTCACAATCGACCCAACCATTACGCCGATGATCAATGGAGACAGGGCAATTACCAAGCTGAACATCACGCAGGATGAACTGTACTCGGTCATGCACGACGAGGAGTTCGTCGGGGACGTTGGCGAGTTTTGCTCGCCTACCACAAACGTCGGGGACGATATTCTTGGTGGCTACAGCTGCAGCGCCGGCCACACGCTGGCTTACATCTCCCCGTTCGGCGACGTCTTCCCCTGCGTATCGTTCCCTATGCCCTGTGGCAGCGTTCGCAAGCAAAAATTCCGCGACATATGGCACCATTCGCCGGCTCTTGCTGAGCTGCGCTCCGTGCACGTCCGCGATTTGCACACCTGCTCACAGTGCAGCCACACTGCTTATTGCTCTCGTTGCCCGGGTCTCGCCTACATGGAAGGCGATATGCGGGGTCCCTCGTCGAGCGACTGCCAGAAGTCCTTCGCCCGCACGGGCATTCGTTCAGCAGCAATGCAGCGACCTAGCCAAGCAGCCTTTAACCACCTCATTCAGATTACCGGACTAACGTGAGCAGCCAGCCTTAAACGGATCGACGTTTTTGCTTCGTCTCCGTGAACGACCCAACGGGGACATACGGGTTTGCCTACGACAACATGGGACGGCTGATCGGCACGACTACGCAGTACTCGTTCCTGCCGGGTACGAATTTCACGAACGCGTACGCCTACGACGCGAACTCCAACCGGGTGGGCTATACGGCCCCAGACGGCAGTGACCTGCTCCCCTGAATCCGCACAAAGCTGAGTATGATTTCACGTCGCGGAAAGGGGGAGGAGCATGTCGAGGAGCAAGCACACCGAGGCGCAGATGATCGCTGCGCTGAAGCAGCTGGAAGCGGGACGCAAGGCGGAGG
>DATKPM010000084.1:0-19740 GCA_035524135.1 Candidatus Acidiferrum sp.
CGCACGCGCAGTGATGCGTTTCGTTGCGTTCGGGAAGGCTCGTTGGCGGAGGAAGCCAGCAAGGGCCTTGCCCATTGGTCTCAGAGCGGCCGCTGGGCGGGTGCGCGCTGGGACTCGAAGGGTTCTTCTTGGCTCCATCCCGCCCCACACCGAACGATTCGGAGGGGCGCGGCGAAGCTGTTTTTCCCCATTGCGGGGAGCGGCCGCCGCTTTCGCGTGCTCTTTCCGCCCTGGCGCAGGCAGTAAAACAAGAGCCTCAAAAAGCGCGGAACCGGTGCTGTCTAGGAGAAAGCAATTACTAGGAAATTGTACCGGAAGGAGGGGCGAAAGGCAAGGAGTATTGAGGAAAAGGTCGTATCTTATCTTAAGCATTTACATAAAGTTACAGTCTTTTTGCGACTGTCTTCAGGCACAAAAGCGAGCTAAGATGATCGTTGTGTGCCAATTCGCGTTGTAACTAGTTGATTTATTATTTTATGAGTTATCTTACGGGCCGGAAAGAGCTTCCCAAGAGGCAGAATTGGCTGTCTGGAAGGGTCCACGGCCCGGAGCGCGATCAAATGCGCATGGGCATGACGACGTAGCGGTAGCGGAGCGAGTCGCCAACGAGGGGACGGAGCTGGCCGGCGGATTGCTCGTCCTTCAGCTCGAAGCCGATGGGGCCGTCGGGCGCCGCGGCGAGGAAATCGAGCAGATACTGCGCGTTGAAGCCGATTGAGACGGGATCACCCTTGAACTCCTTCTCGATGGCTTCCTTGGCCTCGCCGTATTCAGGGCTGGAGGCGGAGATTTCGATGCCTTCCTTGGCGAGAGTGAACTTGATTGCATGGGAGCGCGCGTCAGCTAGGCTGGAGACGCGCCGCAGAGCCGTCTGGAGCTCGTCGCGCTCGATAGCGACGGTCTTATTGGCGTCGCGAGGCAGGACGGCTTCGTAATTGGGGAACTGGCCGGTAAGCTTTCGCGCGGTGAGCAGACGTCCGCCGAACTGGAAGAAAAGATGGCTTTCGTCCTGGCCAAAGTCGACGGTGGCTTCCTCTCCGGCTTCAACGGCAAGGCGCTGAATTTCCGCCATGGCTTTCTTGGGAACCAGCACGCGCGTCTCTGAAGAAAAACCCTCGAATTTGTGATCGGTCTCGACCAGGGCGAGGCGGTGGCCGTCTGTAGCGACCATAGTGAGCGAACCAGGCTTGAGGACGAGGAGCGCTCCATTGAGGGTATAGCGCGACTCTTCGAGCGAGATGGCAAAGATGGTCTTGGCGATCGAATCGGCCAGGATGCGCGCGGGAATTTTGACGAGCGCGTGAGGAAATTCGGGAAGCGCTGGGAAATTGTCCTTGGACATGCCGACCATTTTGTAATTGCGGCGGCCGGACTGGACCTGGACCCAGTGGTTTTCGAGCAGCTTGAAGCGGATATCGTCATCGTCGGGAAGCAGGCGGACGAGTTCGAGAAGTTTCTTGGCGGGGATGGTGCCGGCGCCGTCCTTTTTCACCTTAGCTTCGCAGGAGGTGCGGATGCTGAGCTCGAGGTCGGTGGCGGTGATGGAGAGGCGGCCGCCTTTGGCGACGAACAGAAGATTCGAGAGGATGGGGATGGTGGTCTTCCGCTCGACGACGCCTTGCGTCAATTCGAGTTCCTCGAGCAGATCGAATTTCTTGACGCTGAATTCCATCTCGGCCGTTCCTTGCGTTGTTTGAGTGGCGGTTTGCACAGGATTCTCTACTCCTTATACCAAACTTAAAGATGAAAGATATAGACCGTCGTAGCCGCCGGAGCTGTGAATTCTGAGGATAACGCGGGAAGCGGAATCGCGCCATGGGTTTGCACTCCGCACAAGGCTGTGGACGCGCGCGTCACGCCGAGGAAAAAAGCGGCCCGCCGGCTCGATGCAAAAAGTTGTGCGATGCAATTCACAATTCATGCACAGGCCTTCGACAGAAAAATCACAGCGTGCGCGGGCGGTGCAACGGTTTCCCATCGGCAACCGCGGGGCGGTTCCGTCACAGCAAGAGAGATCTCTCGACTGCAGAGCGCCGTGTTCGTCTGCGCTGGACGAACAACAAGAACGGGCGCTCCTCCGCTCGAAATTACGGACACGAGATACTGTGCCCCAGGAACAGTGCGGGTTTGCGTGAAACTCATCCGAAGGAGTCGAGGAGGCGGTTGATCGTCTTATTGAGTTCTTTGTCGGTCTGGCGAAGCGCCTCGATCTTCTTGATCGAGTGAAGTACGGTGGTGTGGTGCTTGTCGCCGAACTGGCGGCCGATTTCCGGCAGCGACGCGGACGTGAGCTGTTTGACCAGGAACATCGCCACCTGGCGCGGGAAGGCGATCACCTTCGAGTTGCTCTTCATTTTCAAATCCTGGGCGCGCAGGCCGAAATGCTCGCCGACGCGCTTCTGGATCTGCTCGATGGTGATTTTCTTTTCCTGCGTGTCGATGATATTGCGCAACACCTGCTGAGCCGTGGCGAGATTGGCTTCGGCGCCGGTGAGTGACGCGTAAGCCATCAGCCGGATTAGAGCGCCTTCGAGCTCGCGAATGTTGGATTTGATGGAGCGGGCGATGTACTCGGCCACATCGTCGGTGAGTTGAACGCGTTCGCTATCGGCCTTCTTCTGAAGAATCGCAATCTTGGTTTCGAGATCGGGCGGCTGGATATCGGCGATAAGCCCCCATTCGAAACGCGAGCGCAGGCGTTCCTCGATGGCCGAGATTTCCTTCGGCGGGCAATCGGAGGAGATGACGATCTGCTTCTGCTGGTCGTAGAGCGCGTTGAAGGTGTGGAAGAACTCCTCCTGCGTACGCTCGGCGCGCGCGATAAACTGGATGTCGTCGACCATAAGCACGTCCATATTGCGGAAACGCTCGCGGAACGCCGGCATACGCTCAAAGCGGATCGAGGAGATGACCTCGTTGGTGAACTTTTCGGCGCTGATGTAGGTGAGGCGAAGCGCGGGATTGCGTTTCTTGAGTGCGTGGCCGATGGCCTGCATCAGGTGCGTCTTGCCAAGCCCCACACCGCCATAAAGGAAAAGCGGGTTGTACGATTTCGAGGGCTGTTCGGCCACGGCTTGCGCTGCCGCGTGTGCGAACTGGTTCGACGCGCCCACGATAAACGTGTCGAACGTATAGCGCGGGTTCAACTGATGATTGGCCGAGTCGAAGTCGAGGCGCGTCTGCTGGGACACCACGGGCGGCGCGGCTGCGGACTGTTCGGGTTCGACACAAACGAATTCCAAATGCAGATCCGGCTTGCCGATTTCGACGAGAACCGCTTGCAGGAGCTGGCCGTAAGTTTCCGTCAGGCGTTTGCAGAAAAGCCGCGCAGGAACGCGAATAACCAGGCGGTCGTCTTCCGCGCGCTCTTGGCGCGTGGGACGAAACCAGGTGGCGAAGCTGTGAGGATTGACGCGCCGCTCGGTATGCTGAAGGATTTTGTCCCAAAGATTCATGCCAAAATAAGTCCTATCGCGATTTCCACTGGTGTGGAAATGCTGTGGAAAACATCCAATTACAATTCAAGGGAAGCTGTTGGTCAGGCCTTTCGAATCGAGCGGCGCACCCAATGTCCGCGCCCACGCCGTTCGATGAGTGTCGGCGTCTCGAAAAATTCAGGAGACGCGATGGGGGATTCTGCCTAAACGAGGAGTGACTGGCAAGAGAAAACTGAGCGAATTTCGCGCACAGCTTTCACACAGCATCCACAGTTTTTCCACAGGCCAAAATTTTGAACATTTCTATTGCGAAACAAAAATTTCTTTCGATGTCGCTGCCAAGTGGCGATGCCGAGCCTGCGGAAAAATATTCTATGCATCTGTGAGTCAATATGGCGTGGGAGCCGCGTGAGGGTTCGCGCCAGCGGCGCGCACGGTAGATGACAAATATGTATCGGGGCGCGCGAACTGAAAAATTCCCCACGGATCGACGGCGACGATCAAGCGATCGGGCTCGATCAGCAGCGCGGAGGGACGTAGAGGCACGTTGCCGTCATTGACGAGCGTGAAAACCGCGAGGCGGCTGCCCGATTTGTCGAACACGACGAGCGAATCGCCAATGGCCGCCCAGACATTCTCCGTGCGCGGATCGACGGCGAGTGCGGTGAAAACCGGCTTCTCGCTGGGATCGTGAACCGGCTTGTCGAGATTGATGTGCACGCCGCCGGTGAACCCCGTCATCCCTCCACCGAAATGTCCGTGAGGCCCGAATCGCGGAAACGGCTCGCTCGAGCCTCCGCCAGCAAACGTGCGAGAGCCTTCGCCTGGTGCGGCCGTGCCCCCGGTGGCGCCGCGATTGAAAGTCCCGGGCGAGCCTCCGCCAAATCCGCCGCCGAAGAAGCGGTTATAGAGGAAATGCTCGCCGAAGCCGCTGGGGCCACCAAGAGGTCCTCCAAATCCGCCTCCCAGTCCAAAATCGCCGGGGATCGCGACGGAGGAGCCGAGAGCGGAATCGTCCGGCGAAGAGAGGGCGGCGGAAGAATCCGTGCTGGGGGAAGAAGAGGCGGACGAAGAATTATTCAGAATATCCGTAGACTCGAGTTCGGCAAAGTTGACGTCCTCGGAAGAAATCCGCGTTCCCGAGGAAGTACCGATTCCTGCGAATTGAAGGATGGCTCCGGGAGCGTCCGATGTTGTAGCAGAGGAATTGGAGTTTGTTGCAGAATTTGGACCGGGGCGCCCTCCGGCTCCGCCTACTCCTGGATTTCCGCCGACGGTAACGTGAAAAGAGTTGGCACTAAGCGTTCCTTGGGCCGTCAACATTCCTGCCGTGGGTCCTCCCCCAGCCAACCCCCCAAAGCCGCCTCCGGGAGGCCCTCCGAAGCCGCCACCGCCGCCGGGCTCGCGGTTCAAGTGTGCGCCGAGCCCTGCGCCGACTCCGCCGCCGAAGCGAAGGTCGCCGGAGGAGCCGAGCGTGGCGGAGCCGACGAACTGATCCGAGAGATCGAAACGCGTGAATCCAAAACTGAATTGCAGGCGGTCGAAGCGGTCGTAATCCGGCGGAACGAGATCGCTTTCCGGGACGGAAGCTTCATAGGCAACGTAGCCGTAACGGTCGTAGCGGCGGAAGGTCGGATCGGGCATCGAGGTGAAGGCAAAGAAAATCTGGCCGTCGGGGTCGCCAAAGATGCGGCCGAGATACATGGGAGGATTTTTGGGCGTCTGCGAATCGTCGCCTGGCGCAGGAGCAGCGGAATCGGCAGGATCGCCGAAGCTGCGGATGAGCTCGCCACGGTCGTTGAAGATATCAACCAGGCGGCGCGCGTGGAAAGAGGCGACGGCGAATTGATGATTTGAAAGCGCCACGACGGACGTTGGCGCGAAGACGGGAATGCGCGCTGCCAACGAGCCATCGGGGCGGAACGCGAAAACGGCGTTGCCGCCGCGGTCGGCGACGAGAACGCTGCCGTCGGCGCCCAAGTCAAAATCCATCGCGAAGACGATCTTCGCGGAGGAACCTGTGGGAGGAATTTCGCCGAGGAGACGCCCATCAGCCGAGTAAATGGAGACGTGCGTAGCGGGCTTGGCAAGAATGTAGAAGCGCCCCTGGGAATCCTGCTTGATGGTGGAGACACCCGGGCCGACGGACGGGAACAATTTCCCGTTTGGCTGAATGACGCTACCAAGACCTTGGGCGGGAACGGGAAGAGAGAAGCCGAGGACCAGAAGAGACGCAACAAGAGCACACGAAACGCAACGGCCCGAACCGCGAGACATCCCACGCCCCCTGCAAAGACAAAGGTGCCATTCGATTCCGTCCTTTATTGCTGCATTGGACGCGGAAAGTTCCCGAAAGGTTTACCGTGCCAGAGTCATTCTAATCGAGGCGGAAGTTGAGGCGCTCGATGGAGCGGGCGCGGCCGGAGGATTCGTCGACATCGAGGAGGACGGTGTTCATCTGCACATCGCCTTCGGCGACGGTGAAGCGGGCGGGCATGGCATCGAGAAAGCGCTGGAGGATGCCCTGTTTATCCATGCCGATTACGGAATCGTGCGGGCCGGTCATGCCGACGTCGGTGATATAGGCGGTGCCTTTCGGAAGCACGTGATTATCGGCGGTTGGCACATGCGTATGCGTCCCGAGGACGGCGGAAACCTTGCCGTCGAGAAACCAGCCCATCGCCTGCTTTTCCGAAGTGGTCTCGGCATGCATATCGACAAGGATGACTTTGGCCTCTCGGGGGATCCTGGCGAGCTCGCATTCGGCCGTACGGAAAGGGTCGTCGATAGGAGTCATGAAGGTTCGGCCCTGGAGATTCAGCACGGCAAAGGGGACGCCGTTCTTGGCTCCGACGTAGAGGCCGCTGCCGGGGGAGCCTTTCGGAAAATTAGCTGGCCGCAGCAAGCGCGGCTCGTGCGGGAAGTATTCGATGATCTCCTTGCGGTCCCAGATGTGATTCCCCCCGGTGAGCACTTCGATGCCTTCGGAAAGCAACTCCTGAGTGATGCGCGGGGTGATGCCAAAGCCGGAAGCGGAATTCTCGCCGTTGGCGATGCAGAGATCGACCTGACGCTGCGAAAGGATGTCCGCAAGGCGGTCGTGCACGATCTTGCGGCCGGGCGAGCCAACGATGTCACCGATAAAGAGGATTTTCAAGAAGGGAACCTTTCAAAGTGCGAGCGAGACGTCGTTAAAATGGTCGTTTCGATCATTCTGTTGTAGCCATTTCGTTCACGCAAGCAGGACAACTCTCCCGGTCGGATAGTCGGAGCAGGTCCGCTTCGCCGTGCGCTGCTAGGCCCTGAACCCCACGAATAAGTGGGTGCCTAGCGCCTGCTTTCAGGCTTCCCAGGCTTTCGCCGGGGCGTGCACAAGGGCAGGACGACGCGGGCTCCCGGGGATTCAGTGTTGGTTCAAATAGGCTTTCGCAACGTCACCTGCGTCGCAGGCCAACTCCAGCATAAATTGTAGCAGGAAAGATGTGGGACGGCGGAAGGCCCGGCGCCGACAGCGCCCGAGCCTCCATTGCGAAGTGTGAAGAAAAGGCGCAGGGAACGCCGAGCGAATTACGTGTCGTCGTAATCCTCGGTGAGCGATTGCAGAAAAGCCACCAGCGCGGGAATGTCGCTCTGGCTGATGGACATGCCTTGAAATTCCGGAGGCGCATTGCGCAGGAGCCCGGTGCGGGCCAGGTTCGAAGAGTTGATGTAGAAATTGACGACGTCATTGAACGTAAGCTTGCTGCCGTTGTGGAAGTAGGGGAAAGAATCTTCGAGATCGCGAAGCGTCGGAGTCTTGAACTGTGCGATGGTCGTCTCAAGCCCCTGGTCGACCTGGCAGTTCTGAATATTGGCGCAGACGACGGTTGTGAGATCGGCTTGGGGGTTGGGAATATCTGGGTTCAAATACATATTCCACAAACCCAGATCCGCGTACTGCGGGCTTCCGGCAACGGCCGGATGGCGGAAGCGCTCGGTGGCGTTCGGGTGATTCTGCGAGACAGGCAGATAGGCGTCGTAATCGGCGCTCCGCGTGGCGAGATCGGGGATCGCGAGCTTCATGAACGCGCCCGAGCCGTTGGCCGCGTCGTATTCCTCCTGCGATGCGCCCGTGTTGTGGAAACGGTAATCAGTGAAATTGGGCGGAATGTGGCAATCTGCGCAATTGCCGGCGTGCTGCGAGCCGTCGGTGGCGTTTGTGGCGGCCTTCAGAAAAATCTCCAGGCCGGCGAGTTCCGTAGGACCAAACTGAAACGGTTGCGCGTGATATTTGAATTTTCCGTATGTGCCGTCGACGAAGATCGGATTGGTCAGCGCAAGAACCTGCTGATAGAGCTGCTGCGCGTATTGCTGGGGCGTTTGTCCCGCAATCGGCTGCTGCGGAAGATGGTTGACGCGGATGAAGACGTCGTAGGGAGATGCATAGTAGCGGCCCTCTTCGTCCTGCTTGAAGAGCAAGCCTTCCATGTATTGGGCGATCAGCTCGGAAACTTCTGTGACGATCTGGTCGTCGGTGGCGGTTGAGACATCGATCCGGTACGGCGGCGAGAGGCGGTAACCGTTTGGGATATTGGAACTCGTGCCGAGAAAGAGAACCGAGTAGGGAAGGTTTGCGCCGTATTCCTGAGCGGGAACGTTGTTGCCGTCGTCCTGGCGGATTACTTGCGCGATGTGAGCAATCGCCTGCTGGCCCTCCGTCGCGCCCCAGCCGAAATTGCGGCCGGTGAGCGTCGTACGGACCAGATCGACGGGATCGCTGAATTCGCCGTCGAAGTGGAGAAACGTCGGGCCCGCATGCGGCTCGAGCGAGCCGACCATTTGCATGGCGTTGCGAGGCGTGGTGGTGAAGCCATTCATGGGAAGCGGCAAGGGGCTGCGGGTGGTGAAGTCCGAGTAAGTGCGGTTGCCGGCGCCGGGAACGCCTTCGAACTCGACGACGAAATGGCATGAGCGGCAATTGATGGACTCGCCCGCGAAAGGACCGGGCAGCGGACCGTTGACGGTCTGCACCTGCTGTACGACGGGATCGCCGACGGCGAGAGGATCGTTGACGCCAGTCATGTGCGCCGCGAAGTACTCGGCGAACCGAGTCTCGACAAACAGGCGTTCACCGATGGTTTGCTCCGCGGGAGTGTTTTCAACTTCCGCGGGAGGATTTGGCGCCGCGCCGGAGCCACAACTGGAGAGAACGGGTAGAGTGATGGAAAGAACCAGCAGAGAGGCGAAGAGCCGCTCCACTTTCGAGGGAACGCGGATCATGGGTGCTCTCCAGGGCTCGTGGCGGGTGTCGGATCCTTTGCGGAGGCGCTCGGAGAGTTGATGCCGAGGCTCTTTACATAGGCGATCACTTCCCAACGGACCGGCTCAGGGAGGGAACTCCACGTGGGCATTCCGTGCGAAAGATAGCCGTTCTTGAGGATCCAGAAGAGTTCACCGTCGGTTGCGTTTTGAACGACGTCGGTGCGCAGGCTCGGTTTCTTGCCCCGGCCGAGGGCATCCGAGCCGTGGCACTTGGCGCAATGGTCCGCAAAGACCTTTGCGCCTCCGGCAATCGCGTCGCGATTTCCCGCATAGGGATTCACGCGCTCGCGGTCGGCTTGCGGAACTTTCTGAATCCAGGAGTTGTCGGTAGCCGCACAAAGCAGAAGCGCAAGAGCGCCGACAGCGAGGCGGAGCGAACGTTCGGGCGACATCGGAGACAGGCTGGTCTTTCCTGCGGATCTCATTGGAATGCCTTATTATGAAGACGCGAAAACAGTTGTTGAACCTCGTAGGAAACCTTGAAGCGGTAGATCACTCCGATGCTGTTGTCGTTGAGACCAAAGTTTGGAGAGAAGCTGATCGTGGGGCCCTTCGGAATGGTGAAGCCGATGGTCGGGCCGATGTATTGCGACGTGGCGTGCCAGCCGAACCCGTTCGCATCGCCGAGGCCGCCGTAGAGTTCGAGCCCTGCAGCAAAATTTTCGCGGCAGAACACGCATTCATTCGGGCTGACGGTGAGAGAGAGCGGACGGCTTACGCCGAGAGCGTAACCAAACTCCCACGGGTCGGATTCGTTCAAGTCCTTTTCGGCGATGAAATTCTCGGAAATGTTCCAGCCGTGGGTGTTGCTGGAAAGAATCAGCTTTGTCTCCAGGCTGCGCTCAATCAGCGAGCGGCCGATACCGTTGGGAACGCGGTAGAGGGACACGTTGTCGTGCCCTGTGATTTCGAGAAGAGCGCGATCGGCTTGATTGAGGTTCTCGTACTCGACGTACAGCACCGGATTGATGATGTGATCGTGCATGAGCGGGCGGATGCGATTCTCCCAGCGGAAGCCGGTGAAGATGGTGCTGTCGTTTGCGGTGGTCTGACCGTCAAGGTATACCTCGGTCGTCCACCAGGCCTTTACCCCGTACTCCATTTCGAGTGCGACTCCGGAAAAACGGTTGCCATCTTTGGGAGTGGCGACGTTGCCTTTCCAGGCGATTTCCAGATTGTCGGGCTCCTCGAGATCGTGCGAGTAGGTGACGAAGTAGGGAGGTTCCTGCGCGGCCGAGCGCCCCGGCAGGAGAAAGAAAGAAACCGCGAGAGCGAAAAAGGGCGCGAAAAGAGCGAAGCGGACACGGGAATGGCGCAGCGTGCGGAGCAGAAATCCCCCAGTTGAAAATGATTTACAACAGCAAGGACATTATTCTAGTTGTTAGACAGTGTCAAGAAGAGTTTTGTAAGACTTCGATGAACGTTCGGTTACGCCCCGGATAGACACCGTGTGACGCTAACGGCGCGGCAGCAAAAAAAACGGCGGTGCGAGCTTGGCTCGCACCGCCGAGGTGGCTGCCTGAGAGGGCTAAAAGTGGAAACCGATCTCCCCTGTGATGGCGCGTGGAGTGACGTAGTGCGTGCCGCTGAACGTGGAGAGGAAGTTGTAGAGAGCATACTCGTTTGCGATGTTGATCACCGTCACCTGCGCGCTCCATTTGAAGCGATCGCCGTGGAAAATGTTGTCGTCGCCGATGGCGATATCAAACAAATTTCGCGGGGCGATGCGCGGAGGATTGTGGTCGTCATCTTCCTTGTCTGGTGCGGGAATCTTCACCAGCGACGAACCATAGTTCGACGCCAGGCAGAGATTCGGTCCCAGGCTGGAGCTGATGGGCGTGGTCGGCGTGGCATGTACGGAGCCGCAATAAAGTCCGGCCTGAAATTGCTGGTCGGGGCTGATGATGGAGGCGTCAATGATGTCGTTGCCGCCGAAGCCGCTCGTGCCGAGCGGTCCATTGGCGCAATTGCCGCCGGCGCAGGGGACGGGCCCGGCGACCAAGCCGCTGTCGTATCGCCAGTTGAAGCCGAACCACGGCCCCCGCTTCCAGGGCTGGTATTGCAGGTGCGTGGTCTGGTTGAAATGTTCGTCGTGGTCGATGCGGAACGGGCCAATGGCCGACGGCACCGCGCCCGCGCCGCCGATTTGTGGCGTGAAGAACCGTGCTGCGACGCTTGAAAACACAGTGTAAGCATTGAAGCCGTGAACGTTTGTTACGTTCAACCGGCCCGCGAACCCCGGAATCTTCGAGTTGTGCCACTCGATGGGAAAGGTGATCGGCGTGTTGCCGAGCACGCTGAAGTCGTAGCCGTTGTGCGTGTACTTCCAGATGTACTCGCCGTCAAAGACCACGTGCTTCCCGAACGCCTGCTCGAGCCCCGCGTGAAACTCATTCCGGAAGCCGGGGCTGAGCGGCGTGAGGGCCGGCGAGGAGCACAAGAGCAGAGGGTTGAGAACGGGAGATGAGCACCCGATACTGGAAAGGACCAGGTTTTCGTTGAAGGGAGTTTCGAGCGTCCGCGCATAAGAAACACGCAGCACGGTGTTGGTCTGTTTGATGTTGTAGGCGACGCCGAGGCGAGGTTCGGCCTGCTGCGCGCGCGTGAGCCCATTGTAGAGGTCCCCGCGGATGCCTAGGTTGAAGTTCCAGTTTTTCCAGGTGATCGTATCCTGGATATACATGGCTAGTTCCTTCACGTCGGTGTGGCCGTTGAAAACGAAGTTGGTGCTCGTCGCAAGGCCCGCCGGGCAGCCGTCGGACGCGGGAAGCGTCGCGGTGCGCGTCAGGTCGTAGCAGCCAAGAATCGGGATGAAATCTGGATTCGCCGTGAACGGCGCGGGATTCACCGCCGGGTTTGAGGTGGGCGCTGTCGCGCACGCGGCCGGATTGTTGACGGTTTTGTTCCCGACCCACACCGGGTTGCCGAGAGCGTCCAGGCACGGCGCGTTGAGCGTGGGATCGACGATTCCCAACGAATCGTCTTCGTTGAGGAATGTCTGCATGTAGTCCACGCCCGCCTTGATGTTGTTGATTCCCTTCACATAGGAAACGCTTCCGCGCGCGCCCGCATTGGTGAGCGTGCGGTTCTGCCCCACAGTTTCGCGCTGGAGGCTCGTGGGGCCGAGATCGGCGAAGGGATTGTCGCTTGGGTAATAGTTGTAGCCGTCGTGACGGACAAAAGCTCCCAGGGTGAGCACCGTGTCCTGGTTCACAACGCGCGTCCACGAAGGCGCAATGTTGAAAGTCCCGATCTTGGAGCGCTGATCGGTTGGGCCGACGATATTGCCGTTCGGATCCAGGCCGGCGTTATCGACCACGACTCCGGACCACGGAGTCGCGTTTTGAGAGTCGAACGAATTCGGCGTTTGGAACCAGGAGCGCGTATAGCCGAGGTTGAAGTGGAGTGAGTCGTTCGAAGAGATTTGATAGTCGACGCGGTCGAACACGTTTTCCTGATTGCCCTTGTCGTTCAGGACGGTAAATTCAGGAGGGTCGAGAAACCGGCCGCTGTTCAGGAAGTTTGCGGAGACGAAGTTGCCCCATTTTTGGCCGCCGTACTCCAAGTCGAATCCGGCGGTCGAAGAACCAAAGGAGCCATAGGAGGCGGTGGCGCTTCCGTGCGGAGTTGTGACGCCAAGACCTGAGCGCGTGGTGACATCGATCACCACGCTGGTCTTGTCGCCATACTCGGCCGGAGGCGCACCAGAAATTACCTGGATCGACTGTACGGCGTCGAGAGGAATCTGGTTCGAGAAGACCTTGCTTTGCTGGTCGGTGATGGGCTGGCCGTCCAGTGAAAAGGAGTTTTCCGCGTGGTCGCCGAGCCCGTGGAACAAGCCATTGGAATCCGCCGCGATTCCTGGCGTCGAAAGCGTGACGAGAGAGCTCAGCGAGGAAGACTGGCTTTCGAGCGGCAGCTTATTGATCAGTCCACGGTCTACGTCGGTGTGAAATGAGGAATCATTCTCAATCAGATCGCCCGCTTCTGCTTGCACGGTCACTGTATTGCTCGAGCTGGCCAATTTGAGCGCGAGCTGCAGGTTGATAGGCACGGACGACCGGACATCCACATCCTGCACGTAGGCGGCGAATCCCGTGGCAACAACCGTGAAGTGGTAGGGATTGAAAGGGATGTTTGTGAATCGAAACTCCCCTTTTGCATCCGTTGTTGCCGTGCGGTCGTATTGGCTCACCGGATTTTGGATTTCGACGATGGCGCCCGCAACGACTCCGCCCGAAGGATCCGTGACAACTCCGGAAATTGTTCCGGCGTTGCCCGCTTCTTGCGCCTTCGGAGCAGCGGCAAGCGTGGTGAAATTCGCAAGCGCAAAAGCCAGCAAGCTTGCGACGAGTAGACGTACCCCTGAAAAAGACCTCTTCAATGCCATATGAAAAGCCTCTCCTTATGAATGGCGGCCCGGCGCCGGCGGCGCGGCCGCGATGAGTAAAAGTGAATTTCCGCCTGCAGCCTCAGAAAAGCGAGCCACAAGCAGTGCCGGAAATGGGAGTGGAGAAGAGGCTAGGCGGGTGGTGCGCGGGGAGAGCAATGCTCCGAAAATTGCTCAGCCAGGAAGAAAGACGCTGTGCCGGGAGAAACGCGGGCGACCGCCAAAGGCGCGTGGAACGTCAGATAGGCCGCGGGAACCGGAATCGAAACGTGGCCGATGTGGCAGACCTGGCAATGCTGATCGTCGAACGACTGACCGTGCCAGTGGATCAGCGCGTGCATCCCCAAGGCGCTCACGACGAGGATGAGCACCAGGGACATCAGGCGCTTTTGATTTGCCCGCGACATTGGGTTAGTTAGCTGGGGATTACCCCGTAAGTAGAATACGTTTGATGCGCCTGATGTGGCAATGGTCACTGGAAATTTTGTGCGAAAACGCAACTCTTTGTCTGAGGAACCGGTGGTTCTCCGGATAAATTCGGCGCCAATCAAACCTGCAGAACATCGCCTTCGCGCGCCACAACTTCGTAAAGAACCGGGTTCACGAAAAATCCAAGGAAGAGACGCGAAATCAGTCCGGCGACGATCACAATCGCAAAGGGCTTCTGGGTGTCTGAGCCGATACCGGTGGAAAGGGCTGCGGGCAGCAACCCAAGGCAAGCTACGAGAGCCGTCATCATGATGGGACGCAGGCGAAGTAAAGAAGCCTCGCGCGTGGCCGTGCGAATATCTTTGTTTTCCAGGCGGAGTTTGTTGATGTAGGAAACCAGAATCACCGCCGTCTCCACGGAAACTCCCATCAACGCAAGCAAGCCTAGAACGGAAGAAACGCTGAAGGGAGTGTCCGTCAACTTGAGGGCGATGAGCGCACCGACCGGCTCCGTCATCACGACGCCGAGGGCGATTGTGACCGGGAATTTGAAATTTCCGTAGAGCGCGAAGAGAATCAGGAAAATCAGCAAGACAGCGAGAGGCCCGATGACCATCATCTGCCGCCGCGCTTCGAGGAATTCGCTGTACTCGCCGCCCCATTCCAGGCGGTAGCCCGGAGGCAGCGACCTCTGAATGTCGGCGATGGCTCGCTGCCCATCCGCCACCGCTCCTGCCAGGTCGCGCCCCTCGATGCTGTACTGCACGCCGATATAGCGCGAGTTGTTTTCGCGATAAATGAAGGAAGCGCCGCTGGCTTCGCGGATGTCGGCGAGCTCGCTGAGCGGAATCTGCTGGCCGGAGGGAGTGCCGACGAGCAGATTGCCGATCTGCTGGGCGTTGTCGCGGAACTGCGGCTTCATGCGCACGACGAGATCAAACAGTTTCTCGCCCTGGATCACCTGCGTGGCGGCCTGGCCGCCGATGGCCGTCTGCACCACAGCCTCGACGTCGGCGACGTTGACGCCGTAGCGCGCGATTTTCTCGCGGTCCACGTCGATGAGCAGGCTCGGCTGGCCGAGTTCGCGCACGACGGTCAATTCCGTGAATCCAGGCACATGCGAAAGGCGCCGTTTGATTTCCAAGGCGCGATTTTCGAGCACGTTCAGATCCGGGCCGTAGATTTTCACGGCGAGCGCGCTCTTCAGGCCCGTCAGCGCCTCGTCCACGGCGTCTTCGGCCGGCTGCGTGTAGTTGAAAATCACGCCGGGGAAGGATGCGAGCTTTTTCTGGAGATCCTCGACGAGTTCCGGCTTCGTGTGGATCGATGTGGTCTTCCAGGAAATGTCGTTATACGGCTTCAGTCCCACATAAAACTCGCAGTTGAAAAAGCCTGTGGGGTCGGTGCCGTCGTCGGGGCGGCCAAGCTCTGACCCCACATCGGTAACCATCGGATACTTCGCGAGCAGTGCGCGCACCTGCGGCGCGAACTTGCTGGCCTCTTCGTAGGAGATTGTGTACGGCATTGTGGCGCGCACCCACAGCGCCCCTTCGTCGAGATGCGGCATGAACTCGCCGCCGATGAACGGAACCAGAAGCAGCGTAGCGCCGAAAATCAGTGCGGAGACGCCCAGCGTGGTCTTCGGATGGTTCAGGCACCACTCCAGATTTCCCGCATAGTGCCGCTTCACCCACTCGAACGGCTTGTTTTCGCGCTCGCGCACCCCTTTGCGGAACCAGTAGGAGCACATCACCGGAACGAACGTCAGCGTAAGAATTAGCGCGCCGACCAGAGCGATGGACATCGTGTCCGCCATCGGGTGGAAGAGCTTTCCCGAAGGGCCGCTGAGCGCGTAGATGGGAATGTATCCGGCGATGATGACCGCAACGGAATAGAAAATGGGGCGGTCGACGTCTTTGGCGGCGGCGAGAATCACTTCGTGCAGGTCGTAGGATTGACCTTCGCGAAGCCCGAGTTCGCGAAAGACGTTTTCGACCATGACCAGCGTGCCGTCGATGATGATGCCGAAATCGATCGCCCCGATAGAGAGAAGATTCGCCGCCACGTCGTGCGCATGCAGAAAAATGAAGGAAAAAAGAAGCGCGAGCGGAATAGTGAGCGCCACGATGACGGCCGCGCGGAAGCTCACCAGGAAGAAGATGAGCACGATCAGCACCAGGATCATGCCGCGAATCAGATTTCCTTCGACGGTGTCCGTCGTCAGGCGCACCAGATCGCTGCGGTCGTAGTAGGGAAGCACCTTCACGTCCGGCGGAAGAATGCGCTCGTTGAGTTCGCGGGTTTTTGCTTCCACACCCTTGAGCACTGTCTGCGTCTGCTCGCCGCGGCGCATCATGATGACGCCCTCGACAGCATCGTCGGTGCGATTGAAGCCAAACTCGCCAAGGCGCGGGGCGTGGCCGATGACCACCTCGCCGACGTCGCGCACGCGCACGGGAACGCCGTTCTGCGAGCCGATGATGACGGAGCCGATGTCCGCCGTGTCGCGCACCAGGCCAAGGCCACGAACGTAATAAAACTGGCTGCCTTGCGAGTAGAAACCGCCGCCGGTGTTTGCGTTGTTGATCGAAAGCTGCTGGAGAACCTGCGGAACGGTGATGTGATAACCGTAGAGCCGCGCGGGATCGAGCAGGACCTGATATTGCATTACGGTGCCGCCGAAGCCGGAATCGTCGGCAACGCCCCGGACCTGTTTGTACTCGCGCTCGAGCACCCAATCTTCGATGGTCTTCAGTTCCTGCGGTGTTCGGTCGGGGCTGACGATCACATAGCGATAGACGAGGCCGGAAGGGCTGGCGAGCGGCGCAAGTGTGGGCTCGACGCCCGCCGGATACTGCACTTCGCTCAAACGCTGGAAAACGACTTCGCGGGCGAAATAATCGTCCGTGCCCTCATCGAAGGTGAGAATCACATCGGAGAGGCCGTAGAGCGAAATCGAACGCTGCACGGAAAGCTTCGGCACGCCGTTCATTTCGATTTCCGTAGGCAGCGTGACGAGCCGCTCGACTTCTTCCGCCGCATGCCCCGGCCACTGCGTGATCACTTCCACCATCGGAGGCGATAGATCCGGGTATGCATCGACGGGCATGCGCTGGAAGGAAACGCCTCCGGCAGCGGCAATGAAGACGGTCAGCATGACGATCAAGAACCGCTGCCGCAGAGAAAATTGTACGAGGCGATGTATCATCCGTTGCGATCTTTAGTGTTGCAGCGAGTTTGCGAACTGCAGAAACAAGCTGCCGTCCCCCACCACTCTTTCACCTGCCGCCAGGCCCTTCAGGACTTGCGTCCGTCCATCCTGGCTCTGGCCGATTTCCACAGAACGCTTTCCGAATTGCCGCTCGCTGGATTCGATGTAAACGAAAGGCTGGTTCACGTCGTCCCGAAGCACGGCGGCGTCTGGAACCAGAAGCGCGTTGGGAATCGTTCCCGCCGTGACTGTTGCAACGCAATACATATCCTTTTTCAGCTTTTCGCCTGGATTGTCGATTACCAGGCGAGCCTGCAGCGTGCGCGTGTTGGGATCGAGCGCGGGTGAAATGTAAGAAATTTTTCCGTGGAAAGTGTCCGGATAGGAATCCGTTGTGACCGCGACGCTGTCGCCTTCATGCACATAGGCGAGGTCGTTTTGATAGACGTTGGCGAGTATCCACACCGTGCTCATGTCGGAGATGAGGAACGCCTGTGTCGACCCGGCCTGCAGCAATTGGCCCGGCGAGACGTCCCGCTCGACGATTTCTCCGCCGATGGGCGCGAGCAACGGAACTTCCGCCGATGAAGGCTGCTTTTCGAGTTCATCAGGTTTCGGAATTCCCAGGATGCGCAGCGCCTGTTCGGCAGCCGTGTAATCGGCCTGCGCCTGATTGCGATCTGATTCTGCCTGGAGCAGATCGCGTTCGGCGATGGCTTGATGCTGGTAAAGGTCCTTGGCACGGGCGTAGTTTTTGTCGGCGACGCGGAAGGTGTCCTTGGCTTTCAGGTAAGCCGCCAGCATCTGCGAATAATCCGGGCTGCTGATGGTCAGCAGGGTTTGCCCCTCCTTCACATATTCGCCCGGTACGGCAAGGATGCGGCTCACGGGGCCGCCGACCTGCGTGATCACGGGGGTTGTCTTGAACGCGTTGTACGCCACGTTTCCCGTCAAGCGCAGTGTGCGCGTAAGCGCCGCCGGCTCCACGGTGATCACCTGCACATGTGACATCTGGTCCGCTGGCACGTTGAAGAGTTGCGGTGTCTCGCTCTTCGATTCGCGCCCGGAAAACGAAGTCATCCTGCCGGCCTGCTCGCTCGGCCCCGAGCCGCACCCTGCCAGGAGGATCCCTGCGGCTGCGGCGACAGCCCATCGCCCCGGATTGCCTTTGCTCAGAAGCTTCATGGCAGGTTCCTCACGCCGACTGCCTCGCGCAACTGCTCGACGGCTGTGAGATAGGCCGCGAGCGATTCGCGATAGGAAAGCTCGGTCGACCGGAAGCTGCGCTCAGCGTCGAGAAAGTCGAGGAGGCTGGCGGCGCCGCGCTTATAGGCGTAGGAGCTGATGTCGAGCGACTGTTTGGCTTCGTCGAGATAGCCGGAGAGATAGAGCTTCACGATTTGGTCGTTCGAGCGCACGCCTTCGTAGGCATCACGGACGTCGCTCATCACCTGGTCGCTCGCGGCGAGTTCCTGCTGTTGCGCCTGTGTGATGACGATTTGCGTGCGCGCGATTTCGCCCTGATTGCGGTCGAAGATGGGCAACTGGAAGCTGCCGAAAAAAGAGCCCGCATTCACGGCGTTGACGTGGTTATAGCTGAACGTACCGGTGACATCCACTTTTCCGTTGGCCTTGGCGAGCGCGTACTGGCTTTTCGCGGCGGTGATGCCCTGCTGCGCGGCGCGGAAATCGGGGCGGTTGGCGAGCGCCTTGGATTGCAAGTCCTCGAGCTTCAGCGTCACGGGCTGATACTGGAAATCGCCGGCGACGTCGAAATCCTCGGGTACGGATTCGTAGCCGAGCAGCTGGCGGAGACCGACGAGCGCCTGCACGCGCGCCACTTCGGCTTGCGACACGTCCGTCTGAAACTGCAGTAGCTGCAGCTTGATCTTCAGATAATCGCCTTCGCTCATATCTCCGGCTTTCACGCGCTCCTCGCTGATGTTCACCGTGTTTTCGAAGCTTTTCAGGTCCTGCTGCGCCAAGGCGAGCGTGGATTCGGCGAGTTGTACGCCGATGAATTGCGAGGCGACAAGAAAGGTGAGGCTGCGCTCGTTATCCGCCACGGTCGAGCGCGTAACGGCCGTGATGTCTTGCGCCGCCTGGAGGCGGTGCTGCCGCTTTTTGCCGCGCTCGAAGAGGTAGCTGATTCCCGCATCGAATTCCGCCGTGTTATCGAGATAGTCGGCGGTGAATTCATTTGGCGAGAAGATGGGAAGGTACTGGGAATCCAACGTCAGAACAGGATTCGGCCGCAAATTCGCAGTCGTTTCCTCGGCCTGGCTTTGCAGGATGGTGGTGCGGGCAGCTTGCAAAGTGTGATTGTGCTGGAGCGCGAGTTGGACGGCTTCATCGAGCGTGATGCGCACCGGGCCTTGCGTCTGGGCGGCCAATACGCCGGGAAGCGCGGCCCAAAAGAGCGCCGCCAAGGACCTGAAAATCCAAACACGGTGTGCGCGCATAGATGTTGATCCTTGAACGAAGAGAATTGGGGGTGATTAGGAGCGGAACCCAAAGGCATCGTACGCGGAGACAAGTCCCCCGGCCTCATCTTAACCTGTAATGGCGGCGCCGAAAGCCGGTGAATGCGATCCGGGGGCCGCGGAAGGACGAAGCGAATCAGTTGGTCTGTTCGAGCGCGCGCTCGACCATCTGCACGCATTTCTCGACGCGCTTGCGCAGCGGCCCCTGCATCTCTTCCTGCTTCTGGCGCAGAGAGAACATCTCGTCGGCAATGTTCAGCGCGGCGAGAACGGCGACCTTCACGGAATCGACCGTGCGCGTGGCTTCAGAGACTTCGCGCATCCTTGCGTCGACGTATTCGGCCAACTGGCGGACGTGCTCTTCGTCATCGCCGGCGGCGACATTGTATGTCTGATTGAAGATTTCGACCTTCATGTTCGGCTCCCCCGGCTGGACCCACGACATTGTCGGACTTTCTCTGCCATCCGGCAACAGGGCGTTGAGGAAAA
>DATKPM010000085.1:0-18954 GCA_035524135.1 Candidatus Acidiferrum sp.
CCGAGGATTCGTTGAGCCGCTGCGCGAACATTTCCGTGAATCCTTCCGGCATGTGCTGCACTACCAGGATCACTCCTGGAAAATCTTCAGGAATCTGCGAAAGCAGATATTGCAGTGCGTTGGGCCCTCCCGTGGAAACGCCGATGGCCACCACTTTCGTTGGCTTGCGCTGTTGCGAGAGCGGCCGCGGCGGCTTCCTTCTGCCTAGCGGGACCGTAATGATCATCTTCGGGGCACCCGACGCGGCGGCGACCTTGATCTTGATTGCCAGCTCTTCGGCGATCTCCTCGATCCGCCCCGAAGCCGCTTCCTCCGGCTTGGTCACAAAATCAAAGGCTCCAAGCGCAAGAGCTTTCAGCGTGACGGAGGCGCTCTGCTTCGTGTGCGCGCTGAAGACAATCACCGGCGTGTGGTGCTTCCGCATAATCTGTCGAAGCATCTCGATGCCGTCCATCCGCGGCATGTCCAGATCGAGCGTCACCACATGCGGGCGAAGCTCCTCGATTTTTTTCAGCCCGATCGAACCGTCCATCGCCGTGCCCACCACTTCAATCGACCCATCCCGTTGCAGCACCTGGGGGATCAGCTTCCGCATGAGCGCAGAATCGTCGACCACCAACACGCGGATTTTTTCGCTCATGCCGTGGCTCCCACTGCCGGAATTCGTGAAAGATGCGCGAGAACTACCGGAACGTTCAAGATCAGCACCACCGTTCCGTCTCCCAGAATCGATGCGCCGCTCACAAGAGGCGACGTCACCAAATGGTCTTCAAGAGCCTTGATGACTAGTTCTTCTTCGCCCATCAGGCTGTCCACAGCCAACCCGAATTTCCGTGTTCCCGCACCAATCACGATGACAAACAGCCGACGCGCTCGCTGCTTTGGCCCGGTTGGATCCAGATGGGCTAGACGCACCAGATTGAGCACCTCATCGCGCAACTGGAAGACTTCGCGCTCGTTCACGCGGTGAATTTCCTCTTCTGTGACTCGTGTGATTTCCACCACGGAGGCCAGCGGCACGGCGTATAACCGTTCGCCCACGCGAAAGAGGAGCGCCTGAATGCTGGCAAGAGTTAGCGGCATCATCAGCCGGAAGGTTGTTCCCTTTCCGGGCTCGCTTCGGAGATCGACCGTGCCTTTCAGATATTCGAGCGCGGTCTTCACTACGTCCAATCCGACGCCGCGCCCGGAAATCTCTGTGATCTCGTCCGCCGTGCTCAATCCGGGCGTAAAAATCAATTGCAAGCCTTCCATCTCGTTGAGGCGCGAGGCTTCAAGCGGCGTCACAATGTTGCGTTCGATTGCCTTGCGCACGATCTTTTCGCGATCGAGCCCTCGGCCGTCGTCAGAAATTTCGATCACCACTTGATCGCCTTCATGGTAGGCATTTAACCGGATCATTCCTCTTGCTGGTTTTCCTGCGGCTTCGCGTTCGGCTTGCGATTCGATTCCATGATCCGCGGCATTGCGGACCAGATGCGCCAGAGGTTCGGCCAGCGAGTCGAGAATTCCTTTGTCGAGATCGGTGTTCTGGCCGGCGATTTCAAGGGCGATGTCCTTGTTCCTTAGCTTCGCCACATCGCGGACGACGCGCGGAAAGCGGCGGAAAAGCTGCTCAACGGGCACCATGCGGATTTTCATCACCGACTTTTGCAGCTCGCCCAGCACGCGCGATTGGAAGGACAAAGCGTCCGAGAATTTGGCCCGGAGAAGGTCTCTTGGATGCTGGCGGTCAAACTCCGCAATCGTTCTTTGCAGCATCGATTTGCCGATGATGAGCTCTCCCACAAGATTCATGACGGTATCGATGCGCCCTGCATCCACTCGCAGCGTGTTCTCGTTGAGGTGGACGGGTGAGCTGCCCGCCGTCGTACTTCCATGCTCGTCCGCTTGCGTGCTGGCGTTTTCGCCGCGAGCCGGTGTTACGCCCGCAGCCACAGCCGCCGCTTCGGATTCCAGAAGGATTTCCAGCAAATCGCGCGGCGCTTCCGGCTTTGCCGTCACGGCTTCCACAGAAACCTTGCCGACAACCGACGGGACGTGGCAGCGTTTGCGAATCGTCTCCGCGCCCTTGCTGCTTGCAATCACCGCTTCGATCAAGCCGCCCGGTTCGAGCGGGGCCGCTGCTTCCGGGTGGATTGCCAGAAGCTTGCCGCAGGCTTCGAGAGCCTTTTTCACCAGTTCGTGCGCCGCCGCAGGCAGCAGCGCGTCCTGGTCAAGATGGAGCGCCACTTGAAACACTTTGGTCCCTTCCGCAAGCGCCTGGTTAATTAGCAGTCGTTCGTATTCGGTCCACGCAAATTTCGCTTCTTGCTTCGCTGCCTGCGGCTTTGCGCCAGCCGTGGGTTGCCGAAGCAGTCTGCGGATGTGTTCGCGAAGCGCTCCGCCGTCGGGAGGCTGAAGGTTGCTACGGTAGGCAGCAAGCATTTCGTGAAATGTGTCCGCTGCGGCGAGAACGACGTCCGGCAGCAGCCCTGCATTCTCCGTCGCCAGTTCTGGCGTCAACACATCTTCAAGTTCATGCGCCAATTCGCTCAACGCCCGGAAGCCGCACGCTGCCGAATCGCCCTTCAGCGTGTGTACGGCCCTGCGGACGCTGCGCAACTTCTCCAAGTCGCCCGGACGCACTTCGAGCGCCAGCCCTGCTTCGTTCATGGACTGGAGAATCTCCGCCGAGCTTTCGAAAAACAGTTCGCGAAGCTCGGAACTGCGTTCGTCGGGCGTCAAGCTCACTGCGCCCCCTCGATTCGCTGATACACCGTGGCATTGTTCTGATGAATCATGTGGAACTTCGTCGTCAGGCCGAAGAGACTCTCCGCGTGGCCGACGAAGAGAAAGCCCTCGGGATTCAGGCAGCGATAGAATTTTTCGATCAGCCTTTTTTGCTCGGCTTCGTCGAAATAGATCATCACGTTGCGGCAAAAAATTGCGTCGTTGCGCTGCGGCAGGTATTCCGTCTTCAGGTTGTGAAAGTCGAATTGCACCAGGCTCTTCAGCGCAGGTTTTACCGCGTACTTGTCGCCGATTTTGTCGAAATAACGCAGCCGGCAGGTGTAATCCACCGTCTCCATCTGCGATTCCGTGTAAACGCCTTGCTGCGCGGCCAGTAGTGCGGAGTAATTGATATCCGAAGCGAGGATTTCCACCTTCCACGGAGGCGGAATCAGGGGTTTCGGCGTGGGCATTTCGAACGGCAGCGGATTCCGCAAATAGTAATACGCCAGCGCATCGCAAATCAGGATTGCAAGTGTGTAAGGCTCCTGCCCTGTCGAACAACCTGCGCTCCAGATTCGCAGCGACCAATCACGCCTTTCCTGTTTCCGCTTCAGCAGGTCTTCGAGCACGAATTTCTGAAACAGTTCCAGTTGCGGGCGGATGCGGAAGAAACTTGTTTCGTTCACCGTCAGATTTTCGAGCAGTGCGGAGAGTTCCTGTTTTCCCTCGCGGCTCGTGAGCAGTCGGTAGTAACTGTAGAACGAGTCGAGCTGGCAGGCTTTCAACCGCCGTTGCAGACGGTCGCGCAGAAAATGCGTGCGCCGCTCGTCGAAATACATTCCGCATTCCTGATAGACCAGCGTCTGGAGCAGCTTGAGTTCGGCTTCGGTCAGCGGGACCTGCGTCGTGAGTGTGGACATTCATCCCCCGTCGTTTGCGTCACCGGACTCGGCTCAGAACTCTCGGGCCGTGACTCCGGCGGGTACGGCGGCGTTCTCTGCCGCTTCCTGCAATTGGCCCAGTTCGCCCTGCTGAAGGACGCGGCTCAGCTCAAGAAGAATCACAAGGCGCCCGTTCAATTTCCCCACGCCGGTGATGTAGTCGAGTTCGCCTTCGCGGAAGACGTTGTTCGGCGGTTCGATCTGCGAGGGGGCGATTCGCAGAACCTCCGAGGCGGAGTTCACCAGAAGCCCGATCATGCGCCCTTCCACTTCCGCGACCACGATCCGGTTTTTCTTGCTTGGCTCGGGAACTTTTTCCCCGAATCGCTTGCGCAGGTCCACGACGGGAATGATGCGGCCGCGGAGGTTGATCACGCCTTCGATGTAGCTGGGCGCGTTCGGCACCGAAGTGATCTCCGGCACCCGCACGATTTCCCGGACAATCGATATCGGCAGCCCGAACGTTTCGCGCCCGACGCGTAAACCGACGATCTGTTGCTCCTTGTTCATTTGCTCGCCGTACCCTTAGGAGCGAACCAGCTCCGCGTATTCTTGCGACTCGAACGACCGGTCTCCGGCGCCGCTGGAACGGCGTGCGGCGGCGCGGCGGCCTGCGCCGATACCATCTTCCAAAACGAAGCGATCCATGGAATCGACCAGACCGCGCGAAAGCTTCGTCATTTGCTCGGCGGCGGCGGCCAGTTGCGTCGAGCTCGACGTGGACTGCTGCACCAGCTCGCGCATCTTTTCCATCGCTCTGACGACGGCTTGGGCTCCGGATGCCTGCTCTTCCACCGACGACGTGATTTCCTGCGTGATTTCCGTCAAGCGATTTGTGGCCTTGGCGATTTGCGACGAGCCGTTCGATTGCTCGGTGGTTGCGGCGCCGATCTCCTGCGAGAACTTGTAGACTTCCGCGACCACCTCTGAGATTTTTGAAAGCGCTTCGGTCAGGTCTTTGTTCAGCACCAACCCTTCCTGTACCATCGAGGTGCTCTTCTCCATGTTCTCGACGGCTTCGCGCGCTTCCTTCTGAATGCCCTGAATCAACTCCGAAATTTCCTTTGTGGATTGCGTCGATTTTTCGGCCAGCTTCCGGACTTCCTCCGCGACGACGGCAAAACCGAGCCCGTGCTCTCCGGCGCGCGCCGCTTCGATGGCCGCATTCAACGCGAGCAGGTTGGTCTGTTCGGCCAGATCGTCGATCACTTCGATGATTTTTCCGATGTCGTCCGCGCGGCGCCCGAGCACGTCGATGATTTCGGCCGAGGCCGAGATCGCATGGCTGGTCCGGTTGAGGCCTTCGGTCGCCTTATTCATCGTGGACGTGCCGGCTTGCACTTCCTCGCGCGAGCGGTGGGAAATATCGACCAGCAGCTTGGCGGTATCCGCCACGCGCTGGATCGACGTCACCATCTGATCGATCGAGGCCGAAGTCTCGGCAACGCTCGATGCTTGCACCTGCGTGTTTTTCACGACGTTTTGCACGTTGATGCTCATCTCGTGCATCGTGCTGGTCACTTCGTCGATGGCGCTCGCCGCCTGCACGCTCACCTTCGCGGATTCGTCCGAAGCGGTCGCCATCTGACCGGCGCCGCTTGCCACCTGCGAAGCGCTGTCGCGCACCTGCCGGACGATGTCGCGCAATCCTTGCGTCATCCGCGCGAACGCCCGAGCCATCGTGTCTTGCGCCGACCGCGGATGCACGGTCACCTGCAGTTGGCCTTCGGCAATTGCCGCTGAGACGTCCGCCATCTCCTTCAGATGGATCACCATCTTCCCGAAATTGTCCGCCAGCACCCCCACTTCATCGTTGCGATGAATGTCGATCGACTGATCGAGGTCTCCGGATTCGCCGATGCGGCGAGCCACTTCGATCAGATGATTCAGCGGGCCTTTGATGGAGGATGCGGTCTTGTAGGCAATAAATCCGCCAAGAAGAATTCCCACAATTGTTCCCAGCGTGGTTATGATCGTGCTCCAGTGAGTCACCGCTTCTGCCGATGCCGTGGAAGTGTCAAGCGCCATGCGAACTTCATGGTCGGCGCCGTCCAGCACTTCCGCCGATTTGTTTGTCCAGGAGACCGGATCATGCTGCAAGTAGAAGATCTGCAGATCGGAGACGGTGACGTCACCCGAATCTACCTGGTGTCTTTTGGCGATCATTGGCTTCGCGAAATTGTCGGACCAGTTCTGCTCGTTGTCGGACACTTGCGAAAGAGCGTTCCGGAAATCCGAGTTCGCCGTCTTGTTCTCTGCCGCTTTCAGGGCGTCCAGTAGATCGCTGATGCCGCGATTGGCTTTGTCTTCGTCCCGCGAGTTTCCGCTGAGCAGGTAATTTCCAAGATTCACTCGGTTCTGCATCATCTGGAATCGCAGGTCCTCGATGGTCTGCACGTCCTGAAGCGTCGCTTGCGCCGCTGCTCGCGCGCTGCTTTCGCGGAGTGCCGTGAACAAATTGATGATCAGGAGCAGCAGCATCGTCGCCAAAATTGTGCCGAAGCCCCAGTTCAATTGCTTGCTAATCGTCATGTCTCAAGCCTCCCCCAATTTCCTTCTCATCCCCGCCCCTAGGAGCATGCGCCAGTTACTGGCCGTTGAAGTCGAACTCGATAATTTCGATGGATTCTTTGGGAGCTGGTTCAAACCGCCACTTCTTCAGGGCGTCGGAAGCGGCATTGACTAGCAGTGGGCTTCCGCCGACCGCTTTGGTTGACATCACATGCCCGTCAGCGGCAATCGTGGCCTCGATTTTCACCTTGCCCGTCACGTTCATTTGCTTGGCAAGCGGTGGATACTCAGGCACAATGCGCGTCCGCACTTTTCGCTTTGCCGCGTCGGTCGCCGCATCTTGCGCAGCCGTCGTATGCGGCATGGCGGCTGCGGTCCCCAAAAGCAGCGCCAGCCCGACGATCGCTGTTGCCCATCCCTTCCCGAGTTTCATTGCGAGGCCCTCCTCAGGATTGACAAAACTCCCCTTCGAGAAGATTGCACGGTCGTTGCCATGCGGTTGGACTGCTGATCGCGAACGTTCGATCGAGGCAAGAAGTACGCTAAGATTCGATAAAGCAACTAGATAGCAATCGTCCTGGTTCCCCAGCGCTCGTCATAGAGCCGTCTTGGTTGTCTCAATCGTTTCGTTCCGTCCGTCATCGCGTCTCAGCTTGCGACATCTCGCGAGTGCTCCTTTCAGCACCTTCTCCTCCGCTTCGATTGACTCAACTTGAGATGAGACCGTACCGTCGTAGGTGAAAAATCCAGATTTGCGCGCGGGCCCCGATCCTCCATGCGTGCTCTAAAGCCAAACCGTGCATTCGCTGCGCGCCTCGATGATTCTTTTGAGACGCTCCTGGCTCTTTTCTCCTCTGCCACTCTCGAAATCAATCCATCTCTCGGCGCTTCGGAATTTGCCCAGCGCCTCACAAGCCGCGCCTCGGAAATGTTCGCAGCAAAGGCGGCAATTCTCGCGATCTCTCGAGGGCCCGCGTGGGAGATAGCTTCTCTTTCCGGGCCTGCTACTCGCTGGGACACGCGCATTAAGGATGCCCTCGCGCGGGTGCTCGCTTTTCAATCTGAAATTCCGTCAGCAGGGTCTCGGCCTGCTTCTGCGTCTCAAGTCTTGGGCCCTGAGTTAGCGGAAACGCTTGGATGGCGATCACTCCTGTCCGTGAAGCTCAAGGGTAGCGACGCGTCTGTTCTGGGTGTTTTAGGGCTCATCGACTTGCCGGAGCCGCTTTCGACGATTGAGGTGCAGCTTCTGGAAGCGCTCGTGGGTCACGCTTCCGTGGCGCTCGAGAACGCCCGCCTCTTTTCACGTATCGAGCAATCGCGCAAGCAGTGGGTGGAGGATTTCGATGCGATTACCGACTACATCGTCGTTCACGATACGGAAAACCGCGTTCTGCGTCTCAATCGCGCGCTGGCCGATCATTTGAAAGTCCGGCTGGTCGACGCCGCCGGCCGACCGATGCATTCGCTCGAAATTCTGGGCGCACGTTCCCTCCCCGGCCGGTGCGCCTTCTGCCGCGATTCCGAGGCTGAGCGCGAAGAGTTCGTTCACGAGACTCGCGACCGCTTTTTCCTTGTCTCGGCATCGAGAATCCGGACCCGCGGCGAGGAGGGCCCGCGGACGGTACATATCTTGAAAGACATCACCGACCGGCGCGAAGCCGAGCGCCGCTTTCGCCGCGAGCGTGACTTCAACAAGAACATTCTGAACAACACGCAGAGCATGATTCTCGTGCTCGATACGGCGGGCCTTGTGAGCTACGCCAACCGCCGCTGCTTTGAGGCGGGCTATTCTGAGCAGGACCTCCTTGGCCTTCCTTTGGCGGACAAGGTTCCTCCCGCACGACGCCCGATTTTTCTTGAGGCACTCAAGCGCGCTCTCGACGGTACTCCCGCCGACAACCTGGAAGTTCCGCTCGCGAATCCTTCAGGCGCCTCGCGGCAGTTTTCCGTCAGCCTCAGTCCCATGCGCGACGACCTTGGAGAGATCATCAGCATCGTCGTCGTGATGACGGACGTCACTGACGCTGCCGAGTTGCAATCCCGGCTGATGCATACCGAGAAAATGGCCGCGCTCGGACAGCTCGTCTCCGGCGTCGCTCACGAAGTGAATAACCCGCTTGCGGCGATTGTCGGTTTCACGGATTTGTTGCTTGAAAATTCTGAGGTCCCGGGCGCCGCAAAGGAGGATCTCCGCGTCATTCTCCAGGAGGCGCAGCGAACGCGCCTGATCGTTCAGAATCTCCTCAGCTTTGCGCGTCAGATGCCCCCACAGCGCGAACCGATTCAAGTCAGCGACATCATCCGCCAGACGCTTAAGCTCCGCGCCTACGACTTCTCAAACCATGGCGTCGAAGTCACCGAACGATATCCTGAGAATCTTCCGCTCGTCGTCGGCGATCCACACCAGTTGCAGCAGGTCTTCCTCAACATTCTCAATAATGCCTATGACGCCGTTCAGGACACGCGCCGGCCGGGGAAAATCGAAATTCGCGCGGGGTTGCGCGACGCTTTTCTCGAAATTCTCTTCCGCGACAACGGGCCGGGCATCGCTCAGCCCGACCGCATCTTTGATCCTTTCTTTACCACTAAAGGAGTGGGGAAGGGAACCGGGCTTGGGCTCAGCATCTGCTATGGCATCGTGCGCGCCCACGCCGGAGACATCTCTGCGCAGAACAACGATGGTGGTCCCGGCTGCACCTTTAAAGTCCGCCTTCCCGTTGTATCCAGCGGCGTGGAAAAGCCTGACGAGGTGCTCTCTTGAACGCTCCAGCTGCCGCACCGGTTCTGTCGCGCGCCCGCATTCTCCTCATCGAGGATGAGCCGTCGGTCTCTGCGTTCCTTCGCATTGCGCTGGAACGGCGAGGATACGAAGTCGTCCATACCGCCTCCGCCTCGGAGGGGCTCGAACGCCTCGCTTCTTATGATTTCGCCGGAATTGTCTCCGACTTCCGCACTCCCGGTGGAATCACGGGCGCGGATGTTCACGATTGGCTTACGCGTCATCGTCCTGAGCTTGCATCACGCATCGTTTTTATCACCGGGGATACCGCCAGCGACGAAACGCTCACGCTTCTCGCTCGCGCGGGCACGCCGTGCGTCACAAAACCCTTCCGCGTCCACGACCTTTTGGCCGTGGTCGAGAAAACAATAGGACAACCATGAAACCGGAACCCCGCCTTCGCTTTCTGATTGTCGACGACGAGCAAAGCATCCGCCGTCTTTGTGTCACGGTCGGACAAGGCCTTGGTCTCGATTGCGCCGAGGCTGCTTCGGCTGAAGCAGCGCTTGAATCCTTTGATTCCGCTCCGCCCGACCTGATTGTGACCGATCTGAAATTGCCCAGCCTTTCCGGCGTCGATTTGCTGCGCAAGATCAAGGAACTCGCGCCGCGCGCGGAAGTGGCCATCATGACCGGCCACGGCTCCGTCGAATCCGCTGTGGAAGCCATGCGCCTTGGCGCATACGACTATATTGAAAAGCCGTTTCGAGTCGAAAAACTCCGCCAGCTTCTCCAGCGCATGGCTGAAAAATTCCGTCTCGTCGCAGAAAACCAGTTCCTTCGCGAGCGCGTCGACGCCGGTGAAAACCTGTTCGGCATCGTCGGTGGATCGCCAAAAATTCAGGATGTCCTGCGGATGATTTCCCGCTTGAAAGAGGCCCGCACGCCTGTGCTCGTTACGGGAGAGAGCGGCACCGGCAAGGAATTGGTCGCGCGGGCGATTCATTTCGGCGGCCCGCTGGCGCAGATGCCGTTTATCGCCGTCGATTGTGGCGCGCTGGTTCCCACGTTGATGGAAAGCGAACTATTCGGCCATGAAAAAGGTTCCTTTACTGGAGCTCTGAAGTCGAAGTCTGGATTGTTTCAGGCCGCCAACGGCGGAACGATCTTCCTCGACGAAATCGGCGAACTCCCGCTTGAAATGCAGGCGAAGCTTCTCCGCGTGCTGCAGGAGAAGGAAGTCCGTCCGGTGGGAAGTAACGAAAAAATTCCCGTCGATGTGCGCGTGATTGCCGCCACGAACCGCGACCTGGAAGCCGCCTACCGCGCGGGTGCCTTTCGCAAGGATCTGTTCTTTCGCCTCAATGTCGTCACCGTGCATCTGCCTAGCCTCCGCGACCGCCGCTCCGATATTCCCCAGCTCGTCCATTTCTTTCTCGATCGTCACGCACCCGGCGAGCACATTCAGGTGACGCCCGCCGCGATGAAGGGCTTCCTGCAATACGATTGGCCTGGAAACGTCCGGGAACTTGAAAATTGCATCGCTCGCGCCGTCGCTCTCGGTGACCACCGCACAATCGATGCCTCCGACCTGCCTCCGACAATTCAAGCCAGTCGCGAAGCGCTTCCCCCCACAGCCGAATCGGCTTCGCTTTCGACCACGGCCCTCGCCGATCTCGAGCGGATCACCATTCTGCGGGTCTTCGAGCAGGCCGGCGGCGACAAGGCACTCGCGGGGAAAATGCTCGGCATCAGCCGCGCCACTCTCTACCGCAAGCTCAAGCTCTATCAGATTCCGTTGCGCCCCATTCACAAAATGAAGGAAAGAGAAACCGTCCCGATTGCCAGTTGAATATTCGAAGAGCCCGAGACACGCGTTGAGACGGATTCGTTTCACACTGAGACGCTTCTGAGATTGGTTTCGCCCATCGCTGCCGCAACCTCCTCCCTTTCAAACACTTAAAATCCACTCTCTCGCCCAATCCCTTTGGCTCTTTCCGTGCAATCCCATTCGTGGACTATCTTGCGTCCATCCTTACTTGGGATTTACGGCGCCATTTTTGTATCGATGGGCGCCGGCAAACGGGGAGACGAAGGGGCTGTGCCAACGGAAACGCAAATCGCGCCGGTTTCGCCGCGGACGTGCGTCGAG
Source organism: Candidatus Acidiferrum sp. (assembly GCA_035524135.1). Classification (GTDB taxonomy): domain Bacteria; phylum Acidobacteriota; class Terriglobia; order Acidiferrales; family UBA7541; genus Palsa-295. The sequence goes on from DATKPM010000085.1 coordinate 11,039, forward strand.
CGTCTCGCTGAATTGTTTCCCGGCGCAACTCCGGTGCGCATTCCCGTGAAAATCGCAACGCTCGGCAACGGTCATTCGCGTCTTCACGAACAGGCCGTCATCGAGTTCGGAACGGCGGCGGAAGTTCTCTTCAGTTCAACTCTCCCGCTTGAATTCGAGGATCGCATTCAGTTGTCCAATTCGGATGGCTCTCTCGACGCGCAAGCAACTGTCGTTGCCGTCCGCTATCACGAAGGGCGAAAAGCCATCGCCGCGAGGTTTTCTGGAGAAGTCGGCAACTGGATCATCAAACCATGACCACAAAGACTCCGATACCGATCAAGCTGTCCTCTCCGGCGCCATCGTCTGCCGCCGGTTCGCAGGATCATGCCAACGTATGGGCCGAAGCCCGGCTTGCATACCCTCTTTACGCCGGGCTCGCACTGCAGTTTAGCTTCGCGGCGCCGCCTTATCCGGAGGGCCAGTTGCCGCCGGAACGTCCCACGCGCGAAGCCTTCGACAAGGACCTGAAGTGGCTTGCGTCCATTGACGATGTGGTGCGCGCCTACCAGATTCGCCAGCTCCCCTCGGAAGTGCTCAATGCCAGCTCCGATGCTCTTCGCGCCTTTGCCCACAGGCAGTTGCGCAAGTCAGACAAGACCAACGCCGACCGCGACAAAATCGACTTCCTGCTCGTGCAATATTTCGCTCTGTGCGCCCCGGAGACGCTCTACCGCAGCGAAATCGCGCTCGCGGACGTTGCACGGGTTTTGCAGCCTGTCTTATCCGAAGCGGACCCCACTCCCCTTGAATGGTGCGCGCCTCTCGATGCGATCCTTGCCACGGTCGATCATTGCCAGAGCCTTCGCGATCTTCTTGAACAAGGAGTGCTGGAAAAAGGCCGGATGCTGAAAGATTCCGCCGGCGCCATGTTTTACGACCCCGCGGCGCTCGTTGCCTTCTGCCGTTTCAATTTTCTCGTTCGCCGCGCCTTCATTCGTCTGCTGCACGCCGACCTCGCGGCGGTGTTGCATGCAATCGACACGCTCGACGCTGCAGGCTTCAAGACAGCTGACTGCCGCCGGGCCGGCTTTTCCGCCGCCGAGACCACCGCGCAGCTCCGCTACTACGCGGAAAACTGGCGCCAGCCTTTTCACAAGGACTACACGGAGAATTCCGTCAATCGCGCTTTCGAGCAATTGCTCGCCCTGCGTGCCGACCTGGAAGACGCCGTTGCTCACGCGCTTCCCGCCAGCATGGATACATCTCTTGCTGCGTCTCTGCTGGAAGAATCGGCTTCTCGTGCTCGCGAGCGCGACGCCTCTCACGGCCCGGTTCCTGCGGCTCCCTCGTTTCCAGGCGCTGAATCGTTCTTTGCCGATTCGCCCGCGTCCGAAAGACAATCTGAGAAATCCACGTCGCGCGCCTCTTCCGCAGCGCCTTCCGCTTCGTCTGCAAAACCGCTAAAGCCGGCTGGCGATTCGCAGGCAGCGCCTGCACTCGATGCCGACAAGTGCATGGAGACGATTTGGGAACAGTTGATCGCCGCCCCGCCGTCGCGTGGGCGCTCGATGTCGACCGTCGTCCTTCGCGATACAAAGGTTTTGCTGTCTTCCTGGGAAGTCGCAGCGTTTGTCACCGAAGGGGGCCAGGAGGCCGAAGATCTGCGCCGCGCCGTTGTGGCCCGCGCGCTTCTTGCCGTCGCGATGGACGAGCGCAAGCGGTCCGGCGAAATGGGCGAGCTGACCGTCTCGATGAATCTGGCACGGACGGAAGTTTCCTATTTCCAGGGCCGTGTGGAGGCCGCGAAGCGTTCGAAAAACACCGAAGCGGCGGTCAACCTCGGTATCAGTACGAAACGTCTGCTTTCCTTTCTTGAGGAAGCAGAAAAGCTCGAGCCCTGATCTCGACAGGGTGCACCGCGGTCCGAGCTTTCAGGTTCTTGTTCAGGTCAATGTCCGGCCCTTTTCGTTTTTGCGGCGATTGTGGCGGCGCGGCTGCTCGTGCTGCCTATTCGGTGTTTTGGGTCATGTGAGTCAACCCATGGGGGATTTGTGAGCCAGCAAGGCGTTCTCATCGTTTCAGACGATAACGAATTTGCGCGCGCCGTCGTGGCGCGCTGGCAGGCCGAGCGCCACGTCCCCGAAATCACCATCCTTACCAGCGATGTCTGGAATCGCGGAGTCTCCTCGGCCAATAGCCTGGTCATTCTCGGTCCCACCGAGAAAGGAACTCCAAACAACTTTCTCGCTCCCTTGCGTTCGAACGCAACCTTGGCCGTTGTCTATGTCGCCGCTGAGGAGCGCGAGGCGCTGGCCATTCGTGCGGATTATCCGAGCGTCCTTGCCATCGCGCGCCAGGACGGCTGGGCAAACACTCTTGTATTGCTTGCCTCCGAAGCACTCCGCCGCGCAGAGGCGGTCTCCCGGGCGCACCGCGCCGAACGCCTCGCTGCCGAATGCCAGGGTCAGGCGCTGCTCTGCCGCTACATCCAGGAAATGCGCCCCAGCATCAGCAACGCGCTTACTTCCGTCCTGGGCAACGCGGACCTGTTGCTGCTCGACCCCGGCAGCACAACGGCGGAATCTCACGAGCAGATCCAGACCATTCATTCCATGGCTTTGCGACTGCACGAAATCATGCAGCGATTCTCATCGCTTTCAAGCGAACTGCGCATCGCTGAGAAAGAGTCTCAGTCTGAGACGCCTCTGGCGTCTCACGGCTTGGCCATGCGCTCCTAAGTGCCCCGCGCGCCTCGCCAAGTTGCTGTCGGCAAAGGGCTTTGCAGTTCGGTCGCAAAGCGCGAATCCGGTCCGCGGGTGGCGTTGAATTTGCATTCTCTCTTGCGGATCAATCTGGGGAGGTGATGTTGTGGTTACGAAAGTCCTGATCGTCGACGATTCACAGGCCGAAGTCCGGCTCATGCAGAATTTTCTCCAGCAGGCGGGCTATCACTCCGTCGGCATCTCTGACCCTACGCGGGTCGAAGAAGCGATCGACGAGGAGCGCCCGAATGTAATCCTTCTCGATGTCGTGATGCCGCAGCGCAACGGTTTTCAGGTGTGCCGCGATTTGAAGGCGCAGCCGACGCACTCGGGTATCCCCGTCATTCTCGTCACTTCGAAGACGGCGCCAAGCGACCGCTACTGGGGCGAACAGCAGGGGGCCAACGGCTACGTTGCCAAGCCTTTCACACCCGACGAGCTGGTTAGCGCCGTAAAGAGGTTCTCTTGATGGTGGGTGAAGTCCAAAATTCGATGCTGCCTCCGGATTTTGACGGCGCCGAGTTCATCGAGGGCGAAGCGCCCGCGGATCTCCGTCTTCCGGAGCGGCAGTATTGCGTCTTCCGCGCCGGACGCGAACGCTTCTGCCTTTCCGTGTTGGAAGTTGAGGAGGTTGTCGATTGGCCGCTCGTGACGCGCATTCCGCTCGCGCCGGCATTTTTGATGGGCGTGTTCAATTTGCGAGGCACCATCGTCCCGCTGATCGACATCGCCTTCACGGAGGGCCGTCGCCCGGGCCTTTTGCCCAAGCACGTCGTCGTCGCGCGCCTGAAGGAAGATCTGTCGCGGGAGGACTTGCGCATCGGCATCGCTGCCGACGAAGTGATCGGCACATTTTCTGCCACCGAGGATGCGTTGCTCGACCAGGCGCCCAATGACGTGCCGCATTGCCGCGGTTTGTTGCGGCATGAGGATCGTCTCGCGCTCGTCGTCGATCTTCGCCGCCTCGTGGATGTGTATCCGGTTCCGGTGATTTGAGTCGTTTTTCGGGGGTCGGCAACACGCGCCGCTGAGCGCACAAGCTTTTGGGAGGAAGTCATGAAATCTCGCTTGAGTTCTGCAATCTGGTCGCTCCTCTTCGCCACGAGCGCCGCTCTCGCCGGCGTGGTCTGGCTCGCCTATCAAGGCGGCAAAGCCGCCGCTGCGGCCGGAGCTTCCGAATCGGGCGCGCTGCCCGGCGGCGCAAGCCCCGCGCTGCTCGGCGCGATCGGCCTCGCCGTGTTTGTCGCGCTGCTCCTCATCTTCGTGTTGAGCAAGCGGGTTCTGACTCCCGTCGATGAGCTCGCGAAATTTTCCGAGCGGCTTGTCGCCGGCGACGCCCGTGCCCGTGCCGAAATCGGTTCGACAGACGAGTTCGGCTTCATCGCCGAAAATTTCAACCGCAGCGCCGCCAAAGTCGCGCAGGCGGTCACGAATCAGCAGGCGCAGGAATCGCTCCAACGCAGCATCACCGACCTGTTGAACATGATCAACCAGGTGGCCCGCGGCGATTTGACCGTTCGCGGCAAAGTCACCAATGACGCGCTCGGCAACGTCGTCGATTCCGTCAACTTCATGCTCGACAACTTCGTGAAGCTCCTCGAACGCGTCCGCAAGGCCGCCGTTGACGTCAACACCAGCGCCGGGGGCATTCTGGAAGCCGCCGACGACATGGCTGCCGGCGCCACGCAGCAGGACCAGGAAATCACCAACACCTCGTCCGCCGTGGAAGAGCTCACCGTCTCGATGAAGCAGGTGTCGAACAATGCCGAAGCGAGCGCCGAAGCCGCTCGCCGCGCTCTCGACGCCGCCGAACAGGGCAACCGCGCCGTTCGCGACACTCTCGAAGGCATGCAGCGCATCCGCGCTTCCGTGCAGGCCTCCTCGAAGAAAATTAAATCCCTCGGCGACCGTTCGCTCGAAATTTCCGAAATCATCAACGTGATTAACGACATCACCGAGCAGACCAACCTCCTCGCGCTCAACGCCGCCATTGAGGCTGCGCGCGCTGGTGATGCCGGCCGCGGTTTCGCCGTCGTCGCCGACGAGGTCCGCAAGCTCGCCGAACACTCCCGCAGCGCCACGAAAGACATCGCCGCCCTCATCAAGGCCATTCAGGCGGAAACAAACGAGGCGGTGGTCGTCATGGAAGAAGGCACGCGCGAAGTGGAAGGCGGCGCGAGCCTTGCCGATCAGGCCGGAAAAGCTCTCGAAGCGATTTCGAGCGTCGTCCGCCAGTCGGCCGAGCTGGTTCAGGAAATTTCGCTCGCTTCCAAACAGCAGGTGCGCGGCACAGAAGGCGTCGCCAACGCGATGCAAATTATTTCCGGCATCACGCGCCAGACCACGACGGGCGCTCGCCAGACCGCATCCACCGTCGGCAACATGGTGAAGCTCTCCGAGCAGCTCAACGAGGCGCTGGCGCAGTTCCGCTCGTCCGGTTCCCGGACGCAGGAGCCCTTGGAGGTGTCGCATCCGGCAGCGCCCGTCGGTGCCGCCCGCTGACGCGCTGCGCCTGTCTCACGCGCCGGCGCCGTTCCGCAAAATGGCCCGGCCGGTGAAACGTGCCGCCTATGAGAGCGCATCCCATTACGACGGCGAGGCTCAGCGAGTCTGAGCTCGACCACATTCGTGCGCTGATCGAGCAACGCTCGGCGATCTTTCTCGATTCTTCGCGCGAGCGCTTCTTCTCCACGCGCGTCCGCGAATATCTCGAGGAAAAGGGTTTGCCCGGCGGCTCCGAGCTCCTCAATCGCCTTCGCGCGTCGAGCGTTGAATATGAGGCGTTTCTCGAAACGCTTCTCACTCAGGAGACTTCTTTCTTCCGCTATCCCGCGGTCTTCGAAGCTCTCGAATCGAAGATTCTTCCCGAAGTGCAGGAGCGCAAGTTCTGGCAATCGCCGCGCACCCTGCGCATCTGGAGCGCGGGCTGTTCGACGGGCGAGGAGCCGTATTCCATCGCCATCACGCTCTGCGACGCCTTGAAATTTGCCGAGGCCTGGGAGATCGAAATTCTTGCTACGGACATCAGCCGCCGCGCGCTTCGCCACGCCGAGCGTGGCCTCTACGCGAAGCGCAGTGTCCAGAATGCCTCGGTTCGGCAGGCTGACACTTATTTCGCGCCCGCCAAGCAAGGTCTTCAGATTCGCCCGCGAATCCGCAAGATGGTTTCCTTCGCGCAGATGAATCTCGCGGAGTCCGTTTACGTCGGGAAATTCGACTGCATTTTCTGCATGAACGTGCTCATGTATTTCTCCGAAGAGCGTCGTCTTTCGATTCTTCGGCGCTTCTATGACGCACTCGAGCCTGGCGGCTATTTTCTTCTCGGCCATGCCGAGACGCTTACTAACGTCCCCGTAAAATTCGAGCCCGTAGTCTTGGGCGAATGCCGCTTGTACCGCAAGCCGTCGGCTCCGGCCGGTCTCGCCGTTCCTCTGGAGGCCAACGTATGAACGGGCCAAACCAGGAATCGGTCGAACTCTTCCTCCAGGAGGCTTCCGAGCACCTCCAGTATCTGCGGGAGTACTCCGGCCTGCTGCAGGAGGCGCAAACGAAGCCTGAGGAACTCGAAAAGCTCTATATCGCCGCGCACACGCTTGCGGGAACTTCCGCCAGCTACGGATTTCCGCTTTTCTCCGAAGTCGCCGCGAAGATGGCGCACATTTTTCATTACACGATGCACGCCACACTCACGCCGGAAATGCACGGCCCGCTCACGGAATTCATTTCCGACGCAATCTCCGTGCTCGAATTCGATCTTCTCGAAATCAGCGAGTCGGCCCTGGAGACAGCGGACGATATCGCCGTTTTCAAGCAGCGCTATGCGTTTGCCTTCCCCGCTCCTCCGCGCGCTGAGCCGCAATCGCAGCCTTATCCCGAAAGCGTGTCGCAGGGCGGGGAAGAGCCGTCCGCGCCGGCGTACGTGTCAAACCTGCCCGAAGACGCCGAAGTTCCAGACGAAGTTCTCGAATTTTTCGTCCCGGAGGCCGAAGAGCATTTGCAGGTGGTCACGGAATGCCTACTTTCCATCGAATCGGCGCCGAATCCCGACGAGATTCATCGCCTGTTCCGTTCGATGCACACCATCAAGGGCTCGGCGGCGCAAGTCGGTTTGCACCGTCTTTCCGCGGTCGCGCATCGCGTCGAGGACCTCATCGGCCAACTTCGCGACGGTGTGCTGCGGCCTTCGCCAGAAATTATCGACATCTGCTTGCAGTCGGTCGACATCCTCAAGAAATTTCTGCATCGCCAGTGGTCGGGCGAAGCGGAAATGCACGCTGCCGTGGACCCGCTTCTCGGGCGCATCGCCGAGCTTGTGCCCGAAGAGGCTTCTGAAGATGCGGTTGGTGTGGCGTCTCCTGCGGGCGAATCAGCACGTGAATCCGCCGCAGACGGCGCGGCGCCCTCTGCGGCTCGCGCCTCTTCATCTTCTCGCCCCGCGCAGCCTGTGCCTCAGGCAAAATCCGTCCGCATTTCTCTCGAACGTCTCGATCGCATGATGAACGCGGTCGGAGAGCTCGTTATCAACCGCACGCGCATGATCGGCCGCCTTTCCGAGCTTGCCAAGCTGGTCGAGGTCCTCAATTTCTCCAAGAGCCGTCTCACGGGGAAAGTTTCGGACTTTCAGGACAAGCACGAATTCAATCGCTTGCAGGTGTCTCTCGTCCCTGGCAGCCAGCCGCCGCAGATGGACACCTTCCGTAGCCACATGCCCTCGCTGACGCCGCTCACTTCCGGCGATTTGCTGGAATTCAGCGAGCTCGAAATGGATCGTTACGACGATTTCAACATCCTTTCCCGCTCGCTCACCGAAATTTCCGCCGACGTCACCGAAGTCCTCACGCAGCTTGAAGGTTTCATGGGCCGCGTCGAAGCCGACATCGACGAATTCAGCAAGCTCGCCCATCATCTGCAGGACGAAATCACCGCCGCGCGCATGGTGCCCATCGGCAACCTCTATACGCGTCTCTCGCGCACGGTTCGCGACGCTTCGAAGGCGGTCGGCAAGCCCGTCCAATTGCAGCTCGAAGGCGCCGAAACCGAGCTCGACAACAACATCATTCAGCACATTTCCGATCCGCTCATCCATCTCGTCCGCAACGCCGTCGCGCATGGCATCGAAGATCCTGGCGTTCGAAGGGAGGTAGGAAAGGCGGAGGAAGGCCGCGTTTCCGT